>JBCDIX010000107.1:0-16044 GCA_038748405.1 Cyanobacteria bacterium P01_H01_bin.21
GCAGTGTTTGCTGGTTTGGTGTGAGTAGCCATTGTGGGTTGAAGTCTTCGCTTAGGCCATTGAAAGGGTTATTGGGGGGTTGATCGGTTGGGGTTTCGATTGTCATAAAAGAGAGTAAAAGTAGGTTTCTTGGATGATTTTTTGGGTGTTGGTGGGGTGGTTAAAGATGTTGCTTGGGGTCCCTCCGAGTTCCCCAAACCCCCTGGGTAGGGCCGGGACGCCGCCCTACGACCCAGCGTACTGGGGTGTCCCCAGTGGCTTTAAGTTGGGGTTACGGCGGGGTCGATTATAAATGTTCTGAATTAATGTCTGCGGGTTAGAAAATCACTGCGTGATTAGGGTTCAACCTTTCACATAACCTCGCCGTAACTAGCCCCCACCTAAATGTTTGCTACCAGCGGCAACCCTGTCGGGGGGTGTGGGGGAGTTCAGGCCCCCACGAACAGGAGGGTAAACCCCAGTAGGCCTAAATAGGATAGCTTGGATACTTCCGAAAAGGAGGAAAGCCCTGAGCAGCCCCCATCGCCTCTCGTCGACCCATATTATCAAACAACAACAGCTCCCACTTCAGCCAACGGATCCTCACAATAATCAACCAAATGTGGACTCCGATATCCATCCTCTTGCCAAAGAATTGGGAAAAAACTCTCATCCATATGAGTATCTCCTACCCGCTTATAACGCCCATAAATATATCCTGGCTCATTCACTGGATGGAATTTTGCATTGGATGGGATTGTATGTAACCCAATACTGTGGAATGTACCCTCAGTCCGTGTTGTTTGACATAGCCCATGCCAGGTGCGGCCATGATGAAATGCACAGCCCCCTGCCGGCACTTCGACTACTACTAACTCTGGCTCATCCACACCAGCATTCTCAGCGGCTTGTAACATGGCCCAGCGATAGTCTTTGGTGGGTGCGTGAAACTCACCTTCGACATTGACTAGGGGCCACTTGTGAGAGCCTTTGACGTAGACCAGGGTGCCATCAGCAGCTGTGGCATTGTCCAAGGCAATCCAGCAGGTCATCATGGCAGCTGGGTCTAAATAGTCGATATAGGCACCGTCCTGATGCATGGCGACGGGCTTAGCCTGGGGTGGTTTCATCCACATGCTGTCTTGACCAATGCGGGCTCCTGGCCAACCGGCCAAGGTAGCACTGAGACGACCAATTTCAGAGGAGAGAACGAGACTGGCTATGGTGCGATCGCACTTCCAGGCGTTACACATTTCCCGAGTCACATCGGGTAGGCTCAACCCCGGACGCCAATACCACTCATCTGGGTAGATTCCTGTTTCAAACTCTCCGTGAAACAGAGGGCTCAAACGACCTACCAGTCGTCCGACAAACTCAGACGGTAGAAAGTTTTCTAATATTAAAAAGCCATCCTCTTGGAACTGATTAATCTGCTCCAGAGAGAGGTGAACTGGTTGATAGACCATAAAAGCATCCTGTCGCTTTAAGCATCTCGTTGACTAAGAGTTGACAAAACAATCTGAACACCATCTACTTGTCATAATAAGTTCTAAGCTTATTCAGGATGTGCGCTTTGTTACCCTTTATGAAATCTCAAGAATTATTAACAGCTGAACTCACTGTCCAGCCGGGCTATCTCAACATTGTGGCGAGTGATTTTGATGCTCGTCCTATGAGCTATCTGACCGCTGATGGAGACCGCACAGGATATGAACCTGAATTAGCCCGCGCCATCTGCAAACACTTAGAGCTAACCCCGATTTGGCACAATTTACCAATGGCCGAATTCTACAGTTCTATGGAAACGGGCAGCTATGATGTGGTGTGGTTTAATCAGGCCATTACACCAGAGCGACAACAGTCTGTCACCTTTACCCAACCCTATGGTTTATTTGATGAGTCTGTTTTAGTTAAGACCACTAGCACGGCGAACTCTCCAGAGGATTTAGCCGGTCAGCGTGTGGGAGGATTGGCGGATAGTACGAACATTGCTCTGGTTGAAGATTTTCCAGGGGCGACAGCGGTTCCCTACCCTGGTAGTGACAAGGTTTTGCCTGAAATGCTGGCAGCTCTCAGAGCGGGAGAGATTGACGCTTTAATCGATGATGAGCTAGTACTCTTGGTGGCTGAAGCAGAAGATCCTAACTTGCGCATGGCATTTAGTTTGCCGACCCGAGCGCCTTTTGCTATCGGTGTTGCGAAAGATCGGCCTGAATTGTCAGAGAAATTAGATAATGTGCTTTCTGTTTTGATTGCAGATGGCACGGTGGCTAAGCTTTGGGAAAAGTGGATTCCTTATAAGCCATTTCCATTTTGAGGAGTTGCTAGAAATAAGGGGTAGGAATTTTATAAAATCCAACGATGTATATCTGCAAAGACGTTCCATGGAACGTCTGTACGTCAGCAAATAGAATCTGTTCTGGACTGTCTCCTGTGAGAATTTGGAGCATACGGCCTGGATATGAAATTGTTTTTTTAGAGTTTTGACGTATAAGAAACAACAGGATTTGGATATGATTTAGTAACGTTCGACACAAACATATTATAACAAGTTGGCTTTACTGTAGAGATTGCCCCATAGCTGGAGATTCCGATAGTGACTGGAGTTCTCACCCAGGTGCCCTCTTCGACAGATGTAACGTTAACGGATGTAGAGGCTTACGTTCAGGCAGACGGTCGAGCCGAGTTGGTGAAGCAGGTTCGGGCTAAAATCGACGAGCTTGGTATTCAATATATCTACTATCAGTTCATCTCTATCACTGGCAAAATCACTGGTAAGGGTGCACCGGCTGACCATTGGGAAACCATGGCAGAGAAGGGGATTCAGCTGGTCTATGGGGCAACGGTGAATCTGGCCATTGACCGGACTCAAAATTATTTGGGCTACGGTCCAGAATCTGCAGAGCTGGTGGCTATTCCCGACCCGGACACGTTTTGTCAGCTACCGTGGGATAAACGTGTTGCTAGAGTTTACTGTTTCTGTTTTCGTAATCGCGAAGAGGTTGACGATCCAGGTGCTTTTCTCACCAGCGACTGTCGCGGTAATCTTAAGCGTATCCATGATGCGTTTCAGCTAAAGCATGGGCTACAGCTGCGCCACGGCTGTGAGCCAGAGATGATGTGGCTCAAGAAAGGGCCTGATGGCAAGCCTAACGGGGGGGTAACAAAGCCAAACTGTTATCACATCGATCAGTTTGAGGAGCTACGCCCCGTTTTCTTGCGGGTGATTGAATATAGCCGCGCCATGGGGCTGGATATGATCCAGGGCGACCATGAGGATGCACCAGGACAGCTAGAGCTAAACTTTATGTTTGACGATGCGTTGAGGACGTGCGATCGCTTAACTACCTATCGTCAAATCTGTGCCCAAGTCGCCCGTGAGTTTAACCTAATTGCCTGTTTTATGTCGAAGCCCTTTTTGGGAGTCTCGGCGTCGGGCTGTCACCATAATCTCTCCTTATGGAGGAACGGTGAGGACACCCTTAAAACCTTTGGTCTAGAAACATTACTTGGCATGGAAGGTAACTACACCTACAGCCAGGGTGGAGAGAACACCTTTATGCCGGTTAAAGGGGGCTCTCCTAGGGTGCCGGGTCCGGTAGGTCTCAACTGTATCGGGGGTGTAATTGCCCACTTGGGGGCACTTACCGCCATTGGTTGTTCTACGGTAAATTCTTATCGTCGTCTGTGGGACGCAGGTTTTTGGGCACCGGTTTACTCAGACTGGGGCTATCAAAATCGTACCTGTGGTCTCAGGGTCTCGGCACCAGGTCGATTTGAATATCGCGCCGTAGACTCCATGGTGAATCCTTATCTGATGGCCTCTGCCATGCTTAAGGCGTTTGATGATGGCATCAGCAACAACCTTGACCCTGGCGAGCCTGAACAGCGCAATATTTATGAAGCGATGGAAGAAGGCAAGCAGGTGAAAAAATTACCCATGTCTTTAGGGGAAGCGTTGGAACGTCTGGCAGACGATGAGGTAATTAAATCTGCACTGCCGGGTGAAATGTATCGTCTCTTTGATGAGTACAAACGCGACGAGTGGATTCGCTTCTTGGCCACAACCAGTGACTGGGATGTGGAGAACTACATGCACTGTCTGCCCTGATCGTCTGGCCCGAAAATCTAGCCTCAAACGTTGAGTGAACAATTATGCCTCTTTCTCGCCGTCAGCTATTACGGCTCTCTGGCTATAGTGGGTTGGGTTTAGCCACCGGCCAACTGCTAAAACCATATGCTTCTGCAAAGGCTGACACCATGCCTCTGACAATGCAGCTGGACTGGAAGTTTAATGTTCAGGTTGCAGGATTGTTGTTAGCTGACAAGGCCAATTTATATACCAACGAAAATCTTGCCGTTGAGCTTCTCCCCTGGGAATCAGGCATTGTTGTACCTGATGTGGTGGCCGCTAACCCTATGGTAATTGGCTGTGCTGAGCAAAACCTGATTCTGGCCGCCCAGGCAGCCGGTGCCCCCATTCAAGCCGTTGCCACCATGTTTCAGGCATCTCCCCTGGCTTTGATGACCCTACCTGATGCTAACGTCACTTCCTTGGAAGATTTGGTGGGTAAAAAGGTCGGAATGCACGTCGATGGTCTGGCTGTGATGGAGCTGGTGCAGGGGGTGAGCGATTTGCCTAAAGGTGCGATTGAAGTGGTCGAGATACCCTATGAAAACAAATACGACAAACTTCTTTCGGGAGAGTTCGCCGCAATTCAATGCTATGCCGTGGATGAGCCCATTGGGTTTGAGGGGACTTATGGTACTGCTCCTGCTGTGTTGAACCTGGCAGACTATGGTTATGAAGCCTATGCCCAGGTCATTGTTGCCAATAATGATCTGATCGAGACTGCCCCAGAACAGATTAGCGGGTTCTTAAAGGCCACCTTTGGCGGTTGGTCCATAACTCTAGAAGATATTTCAGCCGCGGCTGAGGCTGTGGTGGCTAGCTATGTTGAACCCGGTAGTAAGTACGAGGATGTGAGCTATCAAACGCGTTCTCTAGAGCTGATTGCAGAGTATATGATGCTGGGCATTGAACCAGCGGCCTTGGGGACTATCGATAGCGATCGCTGGATGCGTATGGCTGAACGGTTTGCAACCTACGACATCATTGAAACAGCACCCAGTTTAGCGGATTCTTTAACAACAGATTTTTGGCCTGTTAGCTAATCGAGGAAAATACTATGTCTGTTGTTGGAACGATAGATAGCATTTGGCGATACCCCGTCAAAAGTATGCGAGGCGAAGAATTGGATGAAGCCTTTGTTGCCTTTGCTGGTGTGATGGGCGATCTCGTTTACGGTATTGTTAGAGGCAGCGGTAACCCTGGTTTTCCATGGCACACCGCTCGTGATCAAGAATCACTATTGCTTTATCAGCCGCGCTACAAAAATAAAGATGCCACCCTTAAGCCAGAACATCTAAAAGCGTCTCAAGGTATGGCTCCTGGCATTAATCCGCTGTATCCAGAAACAGAGCAATTCTCGGTCGAGGTGGAAACACCTGGGGGTGAAACCTATAACCTGGGAGATGGTTCATTTTTAGAGCATCTCAAAACTTTAACGGACGATCAGACACTCAGTCTGAAATTCACTCAGAGAAGTCAGTACGATTGTCGACCTTTGGCTTTGTTTTCTTTGCAGCTGTGCGATCTTCTTACGCAAGAGTTAGAGATGGAAATTGACAAACGTCGATTTCGTGCCAACTTTTATGTGAACTGGAACGAAGATAGACCCTATGAGACCGAACTAATCGGAAAACGGTTAAAGATTGGCGAGATGTTAGAGATCACTGTACTTGAGCGAGACCCTCGCTGCAAAATGATCACCCTTGACCCAGATACATCCGAAGCAAACCCTGCGGTTATCAAACATGTGAATAATGCCCATGAAGGATTTGCTGGCGTTTATGGAGCTGTCCTAGTAGAAGGTGTTGTCAAAGCAGGAGATCCAATTGAGGTTATCTCACCATAGGAAATTGAGCAGAGTAAACGTCATCTCTACTGTACCCAGTGGGATGCGTACAGTAGAGATGGTTGAGTCCTCTTTCAGATTACGAAATGCTAACTATCAAGCCATTATGGACTTGTGACAGAGCTGAGTTTGATGTAGAGAAGCCATAAAGCAACAGACGGCCTCTGCTGCTTTATGGGTTTGCAGGTTACGCGCGCGAGTCGCAGATCTCAGGCTATCGGCCTTTGAGCATTCTTGTTTTGAGTGAGACAAGCTTCTTGATCTCATAGGTGATGTCTTCTTGATGCTCATTGAGGACAGTGTATTCGGTGGGCTCGGTCTGTATGAGAGACATCACCAAATTCTCTACTGCGTCTTGGTCCGTTGAGTTAAGGAGAATGGGGTCTACGTTATTGTTCGTCATGTTTTGGTCCGCTTTCATTACATCACTTTTCAATTTTAACTAGAAATTTTTGTTCCATTAGGTGCAACAAAGATAAGGAACACCATGAACCACAAAAATGTGATACCAAGGAAGAGACAGAAGAGGAATCTTTAAATCACCTTTACTTTTGTGCGATGTCACAATTGTCCAACACTGATTTCAACACACCTGGAAACAGCTGTTCCAGTTCCTTACGTCGAAGAGAATTTAGATGTTGTGTGCCAGATTTTCGAGAATAAACCACACCGGACTCACGCAAAATTTTGAAATGGTGCGACACAGTTGATCTAGCTAAATCACAGTCAAAGGCACTACAGGAGTGTTCTCCTCCGGTTGCCAGCAATTTAACGATCTCTAGACGCACCGGATCTCCCAGGGCATATAAAACGCCTGTAAGTGTTATTTGATCAGGCTTTGGATGATAGAGAGGTTTCATAGTTGCATTATGCCACAGGGTTAGCTATAGTTTCATTGTTCAATTTTTTCGAATAACTGAACAAAGGAGAACACCATGTCCACGGTTACCCCATTGGCTAAGTCTATCGCTCAGCTCTTCGACCCCATCAATCTAGGCGCGATCGCACTGCCAAATCGCATTATTATGGCCCCCCTGACCCGAGCGCGGTCTGGGGAATCCCGCATTCCCAATGACCTGATGCTGGAGCACTACGTTCAGCGGGCCAGTGCCGGACTGATTATTACAGAAGCTACTCAAATCTCTGAACAGGGGGCAGGTTGGACTCAAACGCCTGGGATTCATACCTCTGAGCAAGTTGAAGGGTGGAAAAAGATTACTGAAGCGGTCCATCAAAAGGGCGGCAAAATTGTGCTGCAGCTATGGCATACAGGGCGGGCGTCCCATCCAGATTTTCAGCCTGGTGGGATATTACCGGTGTCGGCGTCTGCAATAGCTGCCGAAGGTGAAATCCACACTCCTCAGGGGAAAAAGACCCGAGTGGCACCACGGGCGTTGAGGCTGGATGAAATTCCAGGCGTGGTTGAGCAATATGCGATCGCAACCCGCAACGCTAAAGCAGCAGGCTTTGATGGGGTGGAGATCCATGGGGCTAACGGCTATCTGATTGACCAGTTTTTGCGGGACGGTTCAAATCAGCGCACCGATGCCTATGGCGGCAGTATTGAAAACCGGGCGCGGTTCTTGCTTGAAGTGACAGAAGCGGTTGTAAGCGAATGGAGTCGCGATCGGGTCGGGGTGCGCCTATCGCCTTACAATCCCTTTAACGACATGCGCGATAGCGATCCGATTGCCACCTTTACCTATGTTGC
Source organism: Cyanobacteria bacterium P01_H01_bin.21 (assembly GCA_038748405.1). Classification (GTDB taxonomy): domain Bacteria; phylum Cyanobacteriota; class Cyanobacteriia; order Phormidesmidales; family Phormidesmidaceae; genus Leptothoe. The sequence continues at coordinate 7,669 of JBCDIX010000107.1, forward strand.
AAAGGCTTTGAATTCGTTTGGTCTGGCGTATCTGCATATTGTTGAAGCATTGCCAGGACACTTTTTAGCGTTAGAGGGGTCTGAACCAGCCACACCCTATATGCGCCAAGAATTTAAGCATCCGATTATTCTAAATGGTGGCTATGATGCTCAACTGGGTGCGGCTGCAATTCGTGACAATGAAGCAGATGCGATCGCCTATGGGATTCCGTTTATTGCCAATCCTGATTTGGTAGAACGCTATCGGCAAGGTGCAGCATTAAATGAAGCTGACCCGAACACATTTTATACTCACGAACCCAAAGGATATGTGGATTATCCGGCGTTAGCCGCGTAGTAATGAATATTCTGGACGTTTCTTTACTGAGTGATTCATAACCCTTAAGGATCGATCTACTGCATGGGTTCTTGAGGAGAGTGTAGTAGATCGTGTTTAGTAGCCCATAAGATAGTTAACAGTAGTGTTGAGCGGTGGTAAGGAACTTTGAATTCTACCAGCAATCTCGGCATCGACACAGTATTAGCTTACTGGCAACTCACCACTCAAATCTTACTCTAATAGCCAAGCAAACAGTTCTTTGATCGTAAGCTGTAATTCGCTTGCAAACGATGGTACAGAAACAACTTCATCTGGCTCATCCAATACTTCAGGTTCTTGTTTTGGACGGTAGATAAACACGGTTTGTTCACCTGGATCAATTAACCAACCTACTGCGGTTCCGTGCCGCAGACAGTGCAGAATATTCTTCGTTACTTTTGTTTGGCTTTGATCGGGAGACAGAATTTCAATTGTCCAATCTGGCGCAGCAGGAAACGTGTTGGCAACTTCCCCATTTTCATCACGGGGAATTCGGTTCCAAAGAAAAACTGCAATATCAGGAACAGTTGAACGGCCACCAAAGGTACAGCGTAGCTCAGGAAACGCACGAGCAATACGCTTAGACTTCACTACTCCATTGATAGCAGTTACAAGTTCTCCTTGAATAACGCTATGTTTCCCTTGGGGCATCGGCTTTTGAATAATTTGGCCATCAATGTATTCACTGGCAGGTTTTGTTTCTGGTAGTTGTAAAAACTCCGCTAAGGTCAGTGTTTTAGATGGTGCTTGTACCATATAGGTTTATCCTTCTGCCTACCAGATCAAAAACTGATCACCATTCTATCTAGAAACTGAATGAGGCGTGCTGCTGCCCACCACCACTTAATCCCGAAAACTGGCTAGATAAGCTGGCTTCTTCTGTAAGAGCACTCGTCCAACCCATACTGACCAAACTATACTCAACAACAACACGATTATTCCTAGCGGTGGAACTAAACTGAACGTCCCCATCCCTAAACCCAGATAACATAAGCATTTCGGTAATCCCTGGCTCTTGAGTGCTGTCCAACTTATCAATAAATGCCATACCCCATCACAGATCAGTACAGCCATTGCCAGCATGCCAATTATACGATTGAGTCGCTCACCGCCCCCTGACCCTTGCTCAAAAGCTGTCGCCTGAGAAATTGCATACAGACTCAACGTAGCATTAACTACTAAGCAGAAAACGGAGAAAAAACCGAACCCAGTTGCAATTAAGAGCAAAGCTGAGGTGTCGCGATGCAAATAGTTTGCCAATGCCAAAATGACTACAGTAGAAATGACTGCTGAAACAAACTTCAAACTGTCCTGGATGAGTAACGGTTTAGGATTGTGAACGGCTACTTCTGCCAGTTTGTTTGGGTCAGACATTGCTGTGAAGCCAATCAGCATAGTCACCACCGCCAATGTTGCGATCGCAACAGCGACAGTCATTAACACAGCGATACCACCAAGCTTTTGCAGATAAGCTATCAGCCGTTTCTCTTCTTTGTCGAAGGCATGGTTAAATTTTCAGAATAACCGACTCAAACAATATTGATAGAAGGGGTCCTCAATCGAGCATCAACATATTTCTTAGCTCTCTTGATAGCATCTGTGCGGGTTAAAGCACAGGGGACAGCGACAGCGCAGCCCATCTTGTAATTCGCCCATACGGAATAAAAGATTTGACCATTTTCCTCACTTTGGTCTACATCTAGCTGCCATCCCCGGTAAGTAAACGACCAAATAATATGAGGGAAATCAGGGTTCAGCATCATGACTAGGTTGTATAAGCATTATTGAACAGCTCTACCTCAGCGAGGTAGAGCTGCGTAGTAAGATCTCAAGCCAAACTACAGAGTCAGATTGGTACTAGGATTTGAAGAAGATAATATAGACTCTGTATTCCTTAGGCCGCTGCGAGGTTTTGAGCAACAAAATCCCAATTCACCAGGTTATTTAAGAAAGCTCCAATATAGTCAGGTCGCTTATTTTGGTAATCCAAATAGTAAGCGTGCTCCCAAACATCCATAGTCAATAGAGGAACCTCTCCACTGGTGAGGGGATTATCGGCATTCAGGGTTTTTGTCACCTTAAGTGTGCCGTTATCCAGGACTAACCAAGCCCAGCCACTGCCAAACTGAGTGGCTCCAGCAGCTTTAAAGGCTTCTGTAAATTTCTCAAGACTGCCAAAATCAGTCTCAATTTTCTTGCCCAAATCGCCTGTGGGCATACCGCCACCATTTGGCTTCATACTGTTCCAATAAAAGGTATGGTTCCAAGCCTGGGCAGCATTGTTAAACACTCCGGCTTTTTCAGCATCGCCTGCGATTGCTTTGATGACATCTTCAATGGGTTTGCTGTCTAAGTCTGTCCCTTGAACAGCGGTATTGAACTTACTGACGTAAGCTGCATGATGCTTGTCGTGGTGAAACTCCAAGGTACTCTTTGAGATGTAGGGTTCAAGAGCGGTGTAGTCGTAAGGTAAAACCGGAAGCTCATAAGCCATAAGTTCTGTATCCTCTCTCAACAAAACGAAATAGGCTGTCTATGGACAGGCAGAACTGAGACGCAGTCAACAGTTCAAACAATGAATCTATGCAGCATTTCAACTGTGCGACAGCCTAAGCTTGATACTGCGATTAACACAGCCACAAGCTATCAAATCATCTAAAGAAGATCTATACCCCTAGGAGGCATATGTTCAGCCAGCGATAACTGCACCGCACTAAACACAAATTCAGCAACAACAGCTAACGTTGAAGTTGTGCGGCGGTCAGTAACTCTGATTTTAGCCAATAGCTTTTGCTCCGTCCGCACCGACGCAGTGTTAGGCGACTCAGCCAGGCCGGGCTGGTGTAGCTGTTTTTGAGTTACTTTGCCAAGAGCTTCTTGCAGAATTTCATCGCTGACACCATGACGCTTCAAACTGACAATCAATGTAGAGACAGTATCTCCTTCTAAGCGCTCTAAGTCAGTCCGAAGCAATTGCCCGATGTAGGCGTGAGCTAGAGGTTGATACCCTGAAAACTCGAGCAAGAGCACAACTCTTTTCAAGTCTTTGATCACATCTTCGGGCATCCAGAATCGTAATGGGTGTCATTGGGCAATTTTTATCTAACCGCTTTTTTAATGCGTCAGTTTTCATAGTATTACCTTGCATTTCGTGTAGCTTTACGAGCTGAAACGATGCGGAAAACGTCGTCTTCGTGCTCGATAAAATAAGATGATGCAGCCCTAAAAATTTATTGATGGAATAATATTAAGTTTCATTCAGGATCGCACCCAGCTACTGGGTTGTATAATGCCTCTCACACGCTCGACTACTCAACTTTGTAGGGAAGTCCTATGGTCACACATAACGAAGCTAACTCTGTGTCGGAAACTGAAAAAAAAGCGCAGATTGAGCGTGCCGAAAATCAAATTATCGAGCAATCCAAAAGGATAGAATTTTACCTGACTGACTATTCAGTTGAGCTGCTTGCATTAAAAATGGACAGAGAGGACTTTCTGATTCCCAGGTATCAGCGTGACGACACCTGGGAAGACGAACGAAAATCTCGCTTCATAGAATCTCTCTTAATGGGTTTACCTATTCCATTCTTATTCTTTTGGGAACGGCCCGATGGTAAGCTGGAAGTCGTTGATGGCTCGCAAAGACTGAGAACAATTCAACAGTTTTTGGGTGATCAGCTCCAGATTGGAGAACTTACCGAGTTAACCGAACTTGAAGGTTTAAAGTTCAAAGACTTGCTTGATTCTAGGCAACGTAAGATTGCAAATCGCTCAATTCGAGGAATTATTTTAAATGAGCATGCTGACGAACAAGCTCGTTTCGATCTTTTCGAGAGGATAAATACTGGCAGCAAAATTGCAAACAAAGCAGAGGTCAGACGAGGTGCGCTCTCCGGTCCATTCCTCGATCTTGTAATTGATTTAGCAGAGGACGACCTGTTTGTAAAATTAACACCGGTCCCACCGAGATCCGTTAGTCTTCGTAAACGAGAAGAAATGGTTACTCGTTTTTTTGCTTACTCAGATGGATACCTCAATATATTTAAAGGAGGTAAAGATCGATCATCGGAAGGAGATGGAGACCAACCATTTGAGGGATATAAAGACCGACCAGCTGAATATTTATTCGATTACGCTAAGTCGGCAAATCAGAAATGTGAAGACAATGAGGTTGTTTCGGAAATGAGACAAAGGTTCTCGGAAACAATGGAGTTCGTCGAGGAGACTTTTCCTTTCGGTTTCAGGAAGACTGAAAATGCGACAGAAACTTACTACACACGCTTTGAGTCAATGGCAATTGGCAGCTATCTAGCAATTTTAGATAAACCTGAGTTAAAGGAAAGTCCACCTGATGTATCCAGTTGGATTGATAGTGATGAATTTCAGACATATAGTAAGTCTGGCGGAGCAAATGTTAAAAGCAGATTGCGCGGACGAGTGGAGTTCGTACGAGATAAACTGATTGCTGGCTAGAAATGGATAATACCGTAGCATTTGAGGAACGAGTAGACGAGATCGAGGCGTACATTAAATTGTTAGAAATAATCGAACGATCAGCACAGGATGGTCCCCCAAAAATAGATGGAGAGGTAGTTACGACCCGTCAGCAGCGAATGCTTTATTCGGCTGTTTTTTTACAGCTATACAACTTAGTTGAAGCTACTGCAACTTGGTGTGTATCGGCGGTCACTACAGCAACCACATCCTCCGGAATATGGACTGTTGCTCAACTAGACCCCCTCGTTCGCAAGGAATGGGTACGGACCACGGCCCGCACCCATGACATACTCAATCCCGATAACCGACATACGACTAGCATCACTTTCTGCGACTTGCTCTTGCAGGGTGGAAATATCTCTGAATGGGACATAGAGAAGGGTGGTGGCGGTAACTGGGATATTACGGCAATCGAGACTATCTCAAACCGTATTGGATGTACGTTACAGATTAGTCCAGACGTGTATAGGGCCGCTAAGAGACATTTTCGAGATGAAAAAAACTCTCTCTTATACATAAAAGACCTGCGTAACCAATTAGCACACGGATCAATTTCATTTGAGCAATCGGGAGAAAACTTAACGGTAAGTGATTTGAAGGAATTGAAGGAAAGAACAGTTAATTACCTAGATGAAGTAGTGCAGTCGTTTAGTACTTATATATCGACTTTTATGTTCCTAGAAGCCAATGCCCGTCCTGGCAGAGGAGATAGCTAAGTGATTGCTGGCATTGACCTTTTTTGCGGCGTTGGAGGCCTCACGCACGGATTACAACAGGCCGGAATAGACGTTAGACTAGGCATTGACGTCGATCCAGCTTGTGAGTTTCCGTATCGATCAAACAACAAGGCACAATTCGTACATCGTGATGTCATCCAACTCAGTGGCACTGACATCAGGAGAGTATGGGGTGATGCGAAAATCACACTTCTTGCAGGATGTGCGCCGTGTCAGCCATTTTCCACTTATAGCAGAGCCAGTAGAAAATCGAAGCCGAATCAGAAATGGGATCTCGTCAGGGAGTTTGCTCGACTCGTCGGAGAGTCACAACCTGATCTAGTTACGATGGAAAATGTGTCACAACTCGTTCGACACAAGGTATTCCAAGAGTTTCTTGAGAGTCTGTCAGACTATCATATCTGGTACTCAGTTGTTGATTGTAGCGAATATGGTGTGCCACAAACGCGAAAGCGACTTGTATTGATGGCTTCCAAGTTAGGCCCCATCTCGTTGGCAAAGCAACGCCTGTCTAAACCTGTAACTGTAGGGCAAGTTATTCGTAGGTTACCAGCTCTAAATGCAGGCGATGTAGATGGGTTTGATCCCATTCACCATGCTTGCCATTTATCTCCCCTCAACCTCAAACGAATTCAAGCGTCTAAGCCTGGTGGAAGCTGGAGGGATTGGCCTGAGGAACTTTTAGCAGATTGTCATAGGAAAGCCAGTGGGGAAACATATCCTAGTGTTTATGGACGAATGGAGTGGGATAGCCTTGCACCAACAATAACGACACAATGTTTTGGCTATGGTAACGGTCGTTTCGGTCACCCAAAGCAAGATAGAGCTATTACACTGCGCGAGGCAGCGATGCTTCAAACGTTTCCACGATCGTATAAATTTCTTCCGAAGGATGAAAAAGTTATTTTTTATATTTTGGGTCGTCTCATTGGAAATGCCGTTCCGGTAAAACTCGCAAAGTCAATCGGTTGTGAATTCATCAAACACGTCAAGGCTCACAGCGCGTAATCTAATGCAGCTAATTAATTACATCACCAATCTCTGCGTGTGTCTACTGTGATTTGTCAATTTGATCCCGTTACTTTTCATTGCACCGAAGACATTCAGATACCGTGAAAGCAGAGACAAGTCGTGACCTCTCAAAAGGTCCTCCATCAGCAGACTTCGTCAACGCATAAAGGGACGCTCATCAGCAATGCCGCCTAACTATTATTAGATCGATTTTTTCAGTTTATCTCCCTTTATCGGCATACTACACTGAAAACTTTCAGTCTATCCTGCTGATTCGGGTGGATAGACTGAAAGCTTTCCATATAGCCCGCTCATGTTGAGTAGATATGTGGAAAGTTTCAGTATAGTTAACCGTTGTTGGCACTGGCTGTTTAAACCATATCCAAGTTAGAAGCTTGAGTTTTCTATGCCGTTGGTTAGGTTGTTGGTGTATTACTAAAAAAACTTTAGATAGCGCTGCATTTCCCAGTCAGATATATGACAGTGATACTCTTCCCACTCCTGGGTTTTGAAATCCACATAGGTCTGATACATTAGCGGACCCATCACCTCTTTACTAAGTGGGTCGGCGGCAAAGGCTGAGACGGCTTCCCCTAACGTTTTTGGCAAAGTCTCAATCCCCATTGTCTTTAGCTCTTCCAGTGAGTAGAGATACATGTTCTCCGTGTGGGGTTCACCGGGATTTAGCCCTTCACGAATCCCTTCTAAACCCGCTGCCAAAATCATGGCAGCACCCAGATAGAGATTGGTCGAAATATCCGCCGCGCGACATTCCACCCGACCACCTCCTAAGGGAATCCGCAGCATGTTGGTGCGGTTGTTGTTGCCGTAGCAAATATAAACCGGAGCCCAGGTAAAGCCCGACATACTACCCTTACGCACCAGCCGTTTGTAGCTGTTGACCGTGGGGCAAGTTACCGACACAATTGCCTTGGCATGTTTAAGCACCCCAGCAATAAACTGATACCCCAGTTTAGAGAGACCATTTGGGTCGCTGGCATCTTCAAACAGATTTTTCCCAGTCTCTAGATCTGCCAGAGACATGTTGTAATGGGCACCGCTGCCGGTCTGATTTGCAAACGGCTTTGGCATAAAGCTGGCAAAATATCCTTCTTCTCGCGCCAGTTCTTTCACCATAAACCGGAAGAATGTGAGTCGATCCGCCATCGTTAGCGCATCGCAGTAGGTGAAATCTGTCTCAAACTGTCCCTGGGCGTCCTCATGGTCAAAGGAATATACATCCCAACCCAGACCGTTCATGGCACTGACGATCTTGTCTAGAATCTTGTAATTATCTAGAACCGTGGGTAACGCATAGGCCGCCTTAGGTAGCGTGTCGCGATCGCTAACCGGGCCAAACCCTGCTTCAGTTTCCTTAAAGATAAAAAACTCTGTCTCAATGCCTAAGTTAAAACTAAAGCCCATCGCTGCCGCCTGCTTAAGCACATTTCTAAGAATGGTGCGACAACAGGCTTCGAAGGGCTGACCCACCAAATGTAGATCGCTGGCAAACCAGACTATTTCTGAATTCCACGGTAATACGGTGGCACTGTCTGGGTCAGGCATGGTGCCCACTTCATCATCATTGATTTCTTGCGGTACGCCATCTAGAGCTGCCCCGGTAAACAGTTCTGAGCCCTGCATCATGCGGTCAAAATGACTCATGGGGACAACTTTGCCTTTACACATACCGTGAATATCGACAAAACTGGCCATGGCATACTTTACGCCCTGGTCTTGAAGGGACTGTTGAAGCGACTGTAATTTAGAAGA
>JBCDIX010000108.1:0-15494 GCA_038748405.1 Cyanobacteria bacterium P01_H01_bin.21
TACGCTACGGGCTGAAACGACCGCTTGGTCGAACGATATCAACAACCGACAACGTGGGGTTGACTGGCAGATGAAGGTCGATGATGCGCGCTGTAAATTAGCTTCCGTTTACCCTAAAATTAAGCTTTGACGCTGCACTAGACCGTTAAATAGCCACTACTCCAGACCAATTCATCTCTTTAAATCAGCAATCGCTGTAACTGTGCGCATTCAAGTGCAGACGTCTGCACTTGGGTATATGCGGCTATAAAATCGACACGTTAACCAAGCCTAAGAAAGAATACGCTCAATCGCATCTCTAAGAGCACTCAGTCTTTGTAGCTGAAGATCGCTTAGAACTAACGCATCTAACTCTTCAATAGAATTGTTTAGACTATCCAACATTCGATCAGCCTTAGTAACCCTGGTGATCGTCTTCTTTCCACCATTGGCTTTGCGGTGTTTTTCGTGGGTGCTGATCGCTTTTCTCAATTGAGAAAACGACACCTCATGCACTTCAATAATGTCTTCTTCAAGGGGTAGCTTACCTGCAAGTAACCCGGTCAATGCAACCGGCTCAGGTAAACGATAAACCTGTTCTAGCTTAGATACGCCCAGCTCGAGAACTCCCGCAATGCTATCGGCATAGGAGTCTAAAAAGGATTCAACAATATCTTTATTGACCTGTTGCCCTAAAGACTCAAGATGCTGTTCGAATTCAGGGGATAACGACTTTCCATCTCGAATGGATTCTGCAATTTGCAAAAATTCTTTTAACCCACGCGTTACTCGGCGATAGGCCCACACCTGGCGGGTCGTAATCGGAGAGCCATTGGGTCGACGCACCTCACCACCTTTAATAAACGCTGTGAGATTATCGTAGTCTTTCTCTCTATATAGATGCTTTTCTTCAATTACATCTAAGCGACTGCCAATGGCATAGGCATAGATAGTGCTCTGGGCCTGAGCCGTTTGGAGGGCCTGATCGATTTGACCTTGATAGGTCTCAATTTCATGTAGCAGTGCAGTTAATGGCTGAGCATTGTTAGCCTGACAAATCTCGAGTGCTCGCAGCCAATTTTCACGATCGGCTAGGTCAACTCGCTCTAAGTTGACGATTTCATCTGGCTTTCGCTTAGGGACTACAGCTAGTTTTCGTGGCAGGGGGGCCTTGTCAGCAACGCTTGCTACCCTGGAGAAACTCTTTTTAGCCAACGGTCTCTACCTCACGACTATTAGATTGATTGCGAAGGGATTCTAGATGCTGTGCGATCGCAACGAATGGCGCACGATGCTCTTCTTTTACAGAGCTGTAGGTATACAGCGACTCACCCTGAGCCGACAGCTCGGAATACACAGTCAAATCACGGATCGCAGGAGATGTCCAAGACTCTTCGGTTTGATGATGCAAATGGGTACGCACATCCCAATCAACAATCTGCTGGTGAATACTCTTGTGTAAACTGGTCGCCTTCATCCGATTTGGCACTAAGGTAGAGACTCGCAAATCAGGATTCGCCCGATCCGCAATCTGACTCACTAACTGCAATAGCTCTGGAATATTTTTAAGCGCGAAGTACTCAGTTTGCACAGGTACTAACACGTCATCACAGGCGACCAGGGCATTTTTAGTAAATAACCCTTCACCCTTGGGTGTGTCCAACAGAACGTAATCGTAGTTCTCATACACGCTGTTGAACTGAGCCAAAGCATCCTTTAAGCGATTCTCGCTAGATAACCCTTTTTCAATCTCGGTTTGATAGCCACCTAAATCCATACCTGGGGTAATCAAGTGGCACCATCCTTGCACATCAATAATTCCCTGGGCCATCAGGTCAGCCTGGTCTCGCTTGGGGGCATAGAGAATTTGACCAATATCAGGGGATGACGCATCACGTTCAGCCCCCATTGCTGAGGAAAGATCTCCCTGGTGGTCTAAATCAATGCATAAAACTTTTTTGCCCAAATGGGCCAATGTTGCGGCTAGACAGAACGTAATAGTAGTTTTGCCAACGCCTCCTTTAATTGCTGCGATCGCGATAATCATGGTCTTATTCCACAATTGCACAACTGTACACCGCATAGGATACATCAGTATTGCAATTTTGAACCACAAAATTGTGAATCTGTGCAATCAGGTGCAGACGTCTGCACTCACAGAAAACTCAAAACGGAGATGTTCAATTGCTTAGCTGAACATCTCCGTTTTGAGTTTTATTGCTTAAGGCTGGACTAAGTACACCGATTAACACCTTACCAAGGTAACCACTTACGAGTTTTCTTACTAACATCTCGCACGGTACCAGAAATACGATCGTTCGTTTCTTGCTGATCATCGCCACCGACAGTGCCTTCGAGACGCTCCAGTTCGAATGAAGATAGCGCTTCGTTAGCAATATAGGAGCGCTGCACAATCTCTGGCAACGTACTACGGTCATTCTTTTTTCCACCGGTTGCCTTATATAGATCACGAACGCTGCAGCCAAAGAGTTCTTCAGTTTCAACCGTAATCGAGTCGATGATGGCATCGGCATCACCACCGTTGGCTTTAATTGAATCTGTAAACTTGCGAAATACAGTTGCACTAGTGGAACGTTCGCGATTTGCTAATTCACTTTTTCGTAATAGATCAAGTTGCTGAGAGGGCTCTTGGCTTGCTTCGTTGTCCTTCTCTTGCTTCCAAAAGTTTAAGAATCCCATAGGCGCTTTCGCTATCTTGTGCAGTAAACCCATTGAAATAGAGATTTTCTAACCCTTGCTTAATTAGGTCTAGGCCATTTTCGTACTGAAGAAAGGCATCCAGAATCTCATTTCGATATTCGTATAGCCGGTCCTGAGGACTGAAATTGAGAGTATGGGTAATTAAAAGGGTGCTGTCAATACAGGATTCATATACCCGTTGGGCCTGATAGTAAGCCAGTGCTCTTACCCAGGTTGTTTTATATCGACGATCACCAAATTGCTTACGGATATCCGAGTCAAACTGCTCTAGCGGTGAGGTTAGTTCACCGCACCAACTGTGGAGGGACTTCCACTGAGTTAGAACATGTTGTTTGAGTTGGGACATCTTCATAGGTCAATTGTACCAACCTTGCCCAAGAAAGCCAACTAGCCGCACGATTTTTATAGACTGATTGAATATGAACACTACTGGTGTGCTGCCCATTGTTCCCAAGCAGCGTAGTCTCGTGATCCGTACTGTTCACCGCTGATAGCTTTTAAAGTTGCATAAGCAGGATCGTGATTGTTGGGCTGCTGCAGCTTTAGCATCTCAAGTAAAACAGGAACAGCTTGCTCAATTATTAGCTGGTGATATCTGTCTTGTTTGGCTAACTCCAACAGCCGCCAGCTTGCTTTATTGCGATCGGTTGTGGCTGGGTATTGCAGTGCCTCAATGATGGCCGCAACGGGTAAATCAACTTCTGGATAATTATGGCTGATATCGCCAAGCACTCGCAGAGCATTGTTACGGACAAGTGAACTTGAATCTTTAATTGCAGGCGTAATTGTCTCTACGTAGCTTTCGGGGTCATCCAAAAACGCAAACGCTAGCAGATATACAGCGTTTCCACGATGCACTTCATTTTCATCTGCTTGCAAAATCTGTATAAGTTGGTCGCGATTGTGGAGTATTTCTGTCTCAAAGAAAGATAAGAACCCTTCCAAGTTAGGATGGTCGAATCCAACTGTGCAGGCTAATGCCGGACAGTTGTTAATGCCTTCTCGCAGCTCGCCTGCCCTAGAGAGTTCAAATCCAGTCATCTCATAGTCTGTCCATGTCTGAAGAAGACTATCTGGATCAGAAAATGTTTGGGTAGGTTTTGGATGAAACGGCATGCGTACAGAGGCATCGACCCTATCAACAACATCGATCGTAACGTAGATAGGATTTTCTTCCTCAAAATACATAATCGGGGAGATGTCAACGTAGGCAAAATCACCCATTGTCTGGATACTGTCAATTATCTTCTGATACAGCTCTTCAAGAGAGCTGTCTGTATTTGGGTGCTCGCTATATATCGCTTCTGCAAACTGAGTAATCTCATCTCCTAACGCTTGACGGACTTGCCAAGCTGTAATTTGCTCAGTACCAAAGACATCAATTTCTCGAACTATTGATGTTTGCTCGTTCCGACTTCTTTCTAAGTTAGAGAGTTCTCTAGAGAAAGCGGCTGACGGGACGGCTACTATTGGAGTACAAACAAGCAGGCCCAGACAAGCATACGATATGGTTTTATTCAGGGACATTTAGCTCCTAAAGACGGAATAAAAGTTTACAGGAAAGCATTGAACATCGATTAAATTGCTTTAGAAAAATAGATGTCACTGATGTCGTAAACCTCATGGAATAGTACTTTGGTCTGATTATCCCGAATCAGCTTTGTTACTAGAGTGAAAACTCAAGGAATTCACATTCAAGTAAGTAAAAATTAAGTCAAATTTGGCGTGTAAGAGAGCAACTGTGGCACTTTTTATTCTGCAATAATCAGAAACTCAATCAGCGTCGAGACTCACAAGCAATTCTGTCCTGGTCGCCATCTAGTCTGTGGGAGTCTTCTCGGGCTGATGTCTAATATTCTCTGATATCGTAAGCATTATAGGCGGACCAGATTTCGTCTTTGTGCCCTAGGAAAAGCTGTCGGCCAATGTCGTAGGCGACTCTGGGTAAGGCAAACTGCAGCCCCGAGAGATTGGCGCGATAGCCGCTGAGAAGAGCCGCGCTTGAGGAGAGATAGTAACAGCGACGCAGATAATCATGCTCTGGCTGCTGGGGCAAAAATTCTAGGTTTTTGCCCAAATAGGGATAGCGGGCCATTTCTGGATGCTCGTCACCAGAGGGTGGGGTATAGCGATCACACCAGCGAGCAATATGGCTGGCTAGTGTAGTAAGCTCGGGCTGAGTGTCCAGGTCGGTAACAAAACCCGTGCCGCAAATTAGCACATCGTGGTGGAGCGTCATATCACCATACTGGCCAACAATCTCTTCTCTAGTATGGCTAAGCTGTTTGACCGGAGCATCAGTGTACAGTGTCAGCTGCGGATAGCTCATGGCCTGATGATAGGTGTGGGACGGTGGCAATTGCCCTGTGCGAGCCTCCGCTAGACTGTAGGCCCATTTCATCTCATCGGGCAGATCAATAAAATGGCGATGGTAGCCATTCCATTCACTCCAGCGAATCCGGTTTATATTGGGCAAGGCAGACCGACGAATCATGATATCCACAGAAGCCGCTCCGGCGCGCAAAGCCAAAATTGCATTATCAAAGGCGCTGGCCCCGCCGCCAATAATTCCCACACGCTGATTTATTAAGGCGGAAAAATCAATCGCATCCATAGTGTGGTGATAACAATCTTCAGGCAGACTGTTGCGTACAATTTTGGGAATGTTGCGTCCGCCTGCACAGTCCATGCCAGTGGCAAAAATGATAAACCGAGCCTTTTGTAGTTTTGACCTACCGCCCTCAAGGGTTTTTAGCCAGAAACAGTTCTCGTCTGCCCGCCAGTGAATATCAACTATGTCGGTGTGGTATTGCATGGGCAGAGCCAACACATCACCATACCAGTCAAGATAGTCGGCCCACAACAGCCGGGGAATATAGCGAATGCTGTGCCAATAGTCTTCGCCATAACAGGCTCCACACCAACGACGAAAATTGAGATTAGGAATGCCCCAGTCCAACCCCCCGGTCACATCTTTCGGTGTTCTCAATGTGGCATTACGGGCATAGGTGCGCCAGGGACCAGCTTGCCCTGGCCCGCAGCGATCAAAAATACGCACCTGATGGATGCCGTGACGGCGCAGCCCAAACGCAGCGGATTTACCCACATAGCCAGCGCCAATAATGGCCACCTCCAGACTGTCACGACCGTAGTCCCAGGTGCGGCTGGGGTAGCTCAGCAGTTCTAGATCGGCAGTGATGTTGTCGGCTAGCTGCTGCAGCCGCTGATCAGCATCCAGCAAGCGATTGGGCAGCGTCCAAAACTCTTTGGGGTTAAAATCCTGAGGCAGGGCGGGGGGATGATGGATAGCAGTCATGATTTCTCTTTGTAGGGCAAACCCAGGGCAGCTGGGGGAGTTGACTTACCAGCAATGCCCATAAGGGCCAACAGGGCCGTAACATAGGGCAGCATGGCTAAAAACTGATAGGGGATATTGAGATTGAGGGCTTGAATTCTTAGCTGTAGGGCCTCAGTGGCACCAAACAACAAACAAACTAGGGCCGTGGCTAGCGGATGCCAGCGACCAAAAATCAGCGCCGCCAGAGCAATAAATCCCTTACCTGCACTCATGCCTTCGGTGAAGAAACGTACGTGGACCAGTGCCAGATAGGCCCCGGCAATGCCGCATAGCCCACCGCATAACATCACACTGACATAGCGAACACGGCTGACTGAAACTCCAGCAGTATCTGCCGCCTGGGGGGCATTGCCCACGGCCCGTAATACTAACCCCCAGCGAGTGCGAAATAAGCTATAGGTGCTGAGGGGAATCAACAGCAGCAACAGATAAAACAACAGGTCTTGGCTAAACAGCACACCGGCCACTGGCAGCTGGCTCAAGCCCGGAATCTCTATGGGAGTAATGCTGGGTAGCTCTACGGTGCCGCTATCAAACAACAGTCTTGCCCCATAGGTGGTCATCCCGGCAGCGGTGAGATTAATGGCCAATCCAGACACTAGCTGATTTACCCCCAGGCTGACACACAGGTAAGCATGCACCATTCCCACCAGGGCACTCGCCCCCAGAGCCACCACCACTGCCAGCCACACTTGCCCGGTTTGTAATGCTACCGCCGCGCTAACAAAGGCCCCTGTCAGCATCATGCCTTCTAGACCAATGTTGAGCACCCCAGATCGTTCGGAAAACAGGCCACCGATGGCGGCAAACGCCAGGGGAACAGACAGGCGAAGACAGGCGGAGAGAAAATCAGAGAGAAAGTCAACAGGGGGCATGGGAAAGGGGGTAAGAGGGAACTTGTTAGAGGCGTTCCGTGGAACGCCTCTACGTTAAAAAAATAGAACCTAATTGGCTCTTTGTTTCTGGATTGTTTTTTTCTGGTCAACGGCGAGACTAATGGCGACAAACAGGACGGTGAGACCCTGGATGGCATAAATAATGGCCACGGGGACTGAGGCACTGCGCTGCATAACGTTGGCACCGCTGCGGAGAATGCCAAAGAAAAAGGCGGTGATAATGACGGCAACAGGATTGCCTCGGCTAAGCAGCGCGATCGCAACTGCATCAAAGCCGTAGCCGGGGGAAAAGTCTTCAAACAGTCGATACTTTAAACCTAGGACTTCACTACTGCCGGCTAAGCCAGCCAGGCCGCCAGATAGGGCCATTACGCTCAAAATGGTGCGATTAACCCGGATGCCAGCATAGGTCGCGGCAACAGGGTTTTGACCCACCGCATCCACACGATAGCCCCAGGCACTGATGGCAAAGGCAACGGTCAATAGCCCGGCTAAAAACAATCCTAGAAAAATACCAGCATGGGCCTGGGTCTTAGGCAAGATTGCTGGCAGCCGGGCGGATACGGGCACCAGCTCAGAAAAGGGGCTGGGGGCATTGGCAGCCTTGAGAGGACCGTTGACTAAATAGCTAATTAGATACTGAGCCACGTAGTTAAGCAGCAGCGTGGTCAGAACTTCGTTTAACCCTCGCGCTACTTTGAGATACCCTGCGATCGCACCCCACACAGCACCAAAACCAAAGCCCCCAGCCAGAGCCAGGGGCAGATGAATCACTAGGGGTAAGTCTGGCCAGGCAAGCCCCAGTAACAAACTGCCCAAACCGCCCATATAGATTTGGCCCTCGCCACCCAGGTTAAACTGCCCCGCCCTCAGGGCTACCAGCACCCCCAGGCTCACCAACAATAGCGGTGTGGTTTTGGTGAGCGTATCGGCAAAGCCAAAATAGGTGGTCAGCGCCTGCCGAAACAGCGCCCCGTAGGCCGTCAATGGGTTCGCACCCGCCACCACCATCAGCCCAGCCCCCACCAGTAGGGCACTAAGCACGGCTAGCAGCGGCAGCAGCGCCCCGCGCCACCGGTGCGTCAGCACCCAAGACTTATAAAGATTCTGCCATCGCACCACGGGACTCTCCTGGGTGAATACCCGCCATCAATAAACCGACCTGTTCCAGGGTGGCGGTGTCAGCATCCAACATATCCACCAGCTGCCCCCGATAAAGTACACCGAGACGATCGCTCATGGCCATCACCTCCTCTAGCTCAGTGGAAATGTAGAGAATGGCTACCCCCCGTGCTCGCTGGGCTAGCAGAGACTGTTGCACCTCCGCTGTGGCACCAATGTCTAAGCCTCGGGTGGGTTGCATGGCAACAATCAGCCCTGGCTCCCCCCTCAGTTCTCGCGCCAGGATCACCTTTTGTTGGTTACCCCCGGAGAGCTGACGCACCGGTAGCTGCGCGCTAGAGGTGCGAATATCAAATGTCTCAACGGCCTGCTGAGCGTTGCTATTAATCACCTCACCTTGCAACAGCCAGCGGCGACAAAAGGGTAGCCTAGTAAACGCCTTGAGAATCAGGTTGCGGGCAATGGAAAACCCCAGCACCAGTCCTTGTTTCTGACGATCTTCAGGAATGTAGGCAATTTTTTTGGTCGCTGTCTCTTTTGTATTTAGCGTTACGGTTCCTTTCTGAATGGGAATGAGCCCGGCAACAGCATCCGCTAGCTGTCGTTGACCATTGCCATCCACCCCCGCAATACCAACAATTTCCCCGGCCCTGACCTGCAGCGACAGCCCCCGCAGGGCATCTACGTGTTGTTCTGTTGTCACCCATAGGTCGCGCACATCAAGCACCACGTTGCCCGCAGGCTGTGGGGCTGGGCGAGTGTTAATCTCCACATCTCGGTCCACCATCAGCCGGGCCAGCTCGGTACGGTCTGTTTCTGCCGTAGGGCAAGAGGCCACCCGCTGGCCCCGCCGCAGAATCGTCACCTGGTCGCACACCGACATCACCTCATCCAGCTTATGGCTGATAAAAATAATCGTATGGTTACGGCTGGCCAGCTGTTTTAGTGTTTCTAAAAAACTCTGGATTTCTGTCGGGGTGAGCACTGCGGTGGGCTCATCCAGGATCAGAATTCGGGCCTGACGATACAGCACCTTGAGAATCTCCACCCGCTGTTGAATACCAACAGGTAGATCCTCTACTCGGGCCAGAGGTGGAACATCCAGTCCATAGGTTTGGCTTAGCTTGGTAATGCGTTGGGCTTGCGATCGCACATCTAAATGTATCCCGCCAGGACACCCTAGAATAATATTCTCCGTGACCGTTAGCTGCGGCACCAGCATAAAATGCTGATGGATCATACCAATTCCATGACGAATCGCATCTGCCGGTGTCTGGATCGTTACGGGTTGACCATCCAGCAAAATTTGCCCACTATCCGGCTGGTACAGACCCGAGAGAATGTTCATAAGCGTAGACTTGCCTGCACCATTCTCACCTAAGAGACCGTGAATGGATCCCATACGTACCGTCAGACTGATCCGATCATTCGCGGTAACGCTGCCAAATCGCTTGGTAATCTCAACCAGCTCCAGACTGTTCATGAACTGACTAAACGAACCGCCGCCTTACCGTTCTCTTCAATATCTTCAAACGTCAGTTTGCCAGCCACCATATCCTCTGCCACGGCTTCCACTTGGCCGCGAACCTCAGTCGGTATTGCCTCACTAAATGTACCAAACCGTACCAGCTCAGGCGTTTCCAAACCAATCACATATTTCTTACTCTCAATCTCTCCCTTGCCTGCTAAAGCCGCCACCATGGTAATGGCCCCGCCGATATCCTGAATTGCACTGGTCAGAATCGCTTCCGGTGCCAGCTCAAACTGATCAACATTATTACCAAAGGCATAGATACCCGCCTCTTCACACGCCTTGAGCACCGCTGGAGCAGATTTATCCAGGTTGTGAAAGATCACATCCACTCCGCTAGAGATCAGCGCCAAGGCCGACTCTTTTGCCTTTGCAATATCGTTAAAATCTCCCACAAAACTAGAGATCACCTCAGCACTGGGGTCCATCGCTTTCGCCCCCAGGTCCATAGCCACCCCCTGTTGTTGCGTCGACTTAAACTCCATCCCTGCCAGGTAGGCCATTTTTTTCGTGGTGCTCATGGCGGCTCCCATCATGCCACTGAGGTAGAGCATCTGGTTATAATTTGTGCGCACACAGGCATAGTTGTCACCCACAACATCGCCGTTAACGCCTAAAAAGAATGTGTCAGGAAACTGGACCGCCACCTGCTCAATCGCAGCATCAAACTGACCACCATGCCCCACCACTAGCGAGTACCCCTGACGGGCAAAATCTGCCAGTGCCTCAGTCTGGTCGGCATTTTTCACCTGCTCCACATAGGCCACATCAATGCCCAGCTCGTCACCTGCTCGTTTCACCCCCTCATAGCCCAGCTGATTCCAGCCGCCATCTGTAATGGTTCCCGGCAACACAATCGCCAGACTGGAGGCTGATTTATCCGCTGTGGCAGTATCAGTCGTTGCTTCCGGTGTTGCACCCGGAGAGCAAGCTTTTAGCAAAATGCTGGTAGCCGCCGTAGCTGCACCATAGCTGAGAAACTTACGTCGGTTAAAGGAATTTGTCATCGCTCAAGTGGGGAGAGTCCGCTATATGGGGTAATGTTAAGTCTCTTTATCTTGGCAATACCATAAACAAGCCCGCCCCAGAATTCAGTGCCCAAATTTACTAAGGAAACAAAATTAATTAGGCTCCACTACTGGAGAGACGTTCCATGGAACGTCTCTCCAGTAATGATTTTTGGACCTTATAAAATCCTTGTCCCTAAGGGATACACAAATTGTGCAGCGTTCTAGCCCCAACCCTCCAAGATAGTTTATGACTCAGTTTACTAGCCCTTTGCCTACCCCACCTCCTACTAGAAAAGACCCCACCCCCGAGCAAGTTATCCGTCATCTCCGCTATGCCAATCAAATTGCCCTGCGGGCTAAGTCCTTCGGTCACCACCCCTTTGGGGCCACATTGGTCGCCCCAGATCATGAAACCACCTTGCTGACCCAGGGCAATGTAGATACGGTTAACCATGCCGAATCTGTCTTGATCCGCACAGCGGCTACTAACTTTGGGTCAGACTATCTGTGGCACTGTACGCTCTACACAACAGTGGAACCCTGTGCCATGTGCGCCGCCACACAATATTGGGGCAATGTGGGTCGGTTAGTCTATGGTCTTTCAGAGTCCCGGCTGTTGACGTTAACGGGCAATCATGCTGAAAATCCCACACTTGATTTACCCTGTCGCGAGATTTTTCAGCGAGGCCAAAAGAACATTTCTGTTATTGGTCCTGTGGCTGCAGTAGAAGCTGAGATTGCAGCGGTCCATCAGACATTTTGGCAAAATGCTGTCTAAATAATTTCTCAATAGAATCACGACGAGAAACATCGAAACGATGGCTAAAGAAAGCACCTGTAAAATCAGTGCCTTCCAAATTAGCGTCGTCAAATATTGCTTGGTCAAGACAAGCACCCATTAGGCTAGCTCCACTTAAATCAGCGCCTGAGAAATTTGTTCCTCGTAGGTCGGCTTCACTGAGATCGGCTCCGCTGAGGTTAGCACCTGTAAAATCAGTCTCGTGAAGGTTTGCCCTAATCAAAATTGCCTGGGTTAAATCTGATTTGGTCAAAGTCGCCTGGCTAAGATTAGTTTCAACAAACCGGGCCTGGGTCAGATTTGCCATAATCAAAACGGCCTGGGTGAGGTCAGCACGGCTAAAATCAGCCTGCCGTGAATCTGTTTGCATGAGGTTGGCTCGTTGCGCATAGGCTCCATTGAAATCAGTCTTTCTTAAGGAAGCATTACTCAAGTTAGCTTGCTCCAGTTGAGCGCCGCTGAGGTTGGCTTTGAGTAAATCATTACCATGGAAATCGCTGTTACCCAATTGAGCCCCAGCTAGCTGATAGCCTCGGCAATAACCACAATTAAAGTCGGGACGGAAGGTTGGTGTCTTTGGTCGCCACTGATTCCAGGCTAGAGTTCCCTGCTTAAGCCGCCGGATATGTTTAGGATTAGCCATTGCCGTGCCCTCCACAGGTGATTTGATGGTTTAACTGTAAGAAAACCAGTGTCTCTAAGGCGTCTCAAAAGCGTCCAACCCCTACCAGAGCTAGTGCTCTCCAAGTTTGTCTGATGTTAGCAAGATGAAGATAAAGTTCATTGGGAAGAAACTCGTAAGGTAGAAGCTTCTAGCATTGGAGCAGTCATCGCAGGTCTAAAAGCATTGCGTCAGGTACATTTGAAGCCAGTATTTAAAGCCCAGGTAGTGCTAAACAGGTAAGGATGCATTGTAATGATGGATGAAATACCAGATAGCGCCAATATGATTTTCTAACTTCTTGGAAAAAGATAAGGTTTTTCTGACTAGCCGAGATACCCGTTGCCGTAAGGTGCAGTTGAATCGCTCAATGTGACTGGTGTGCCCAGTGTCTTTGCCGACTGCTCGATGCCGGTTGCTCGGAAAAATGGTCTCATACGCCTCCCAAAAGTCGGTATAGCAGACAGCACACTGACGGTAGACAGGCGGTATCGATTGCCAGAGTGCTTTGGCCCCTTCGCGGCTGCGGTCTCCAATATGCATGCCGACGATCTCACGTGTCTCTCGATTAATTGCCAACCAAATCCACTGTTTGTTGCCTTTATGGCCGACAAACGACCACGCCTCATCGCACTCCAGGGTTAGTCGCCCTTTTTTACCTGACTCACCTTGGCCTCACGAGGGACTTGCTCATATTTAGCATTCACGTATTGTTGTAACCAAGGTTCTGAGACATCGACCACCCGTGCAATCCCGGCCAAAGGCAGTTTTTCAAGTAACAGCTTATCGATCAAGGCTTTCGTTGCCTCATCAATGATTTTGTTCTGGGGGTCTTTGACAAACTGACGACCACACTCTTTGCATTTGTGATTTTGTTTTCCGTTATGAATCATGCCATTCTTAACGACATGCGTAGATTCACAATCAGGACACTTAGGCAATGAGGATGACATAATGACACCGATGCACGATTGAATGGCTATACATTAGCTTATCCTTACCTCTTTAGGACTACCAAAGCCCACTGTTGTCAATATGAGGGGCACTGGATAACTTCGGTCTGAAGAGTGTTGTCCAAAAACTTTCCTTATACATAGTTAGACCGCTTTTTGATGGGTGAATATGTTCTTAGCACTTGGAGGCTACCGTGGAACTGCAATACCGCAAGATGACTGTTGAAGATCTGCCAGCGGTCTTTTCAGTAAGACTATCTACAATCGAAAATGCAATTACGATGGAGGAACTAGATGAGGACTATGACATTACTCCTCATTCTCTAGCAGAAGCAATGAGATCGCATGTTTGCGGTTGGTTATGTGAAGATTCTGGGGTTGTAGTTGGATTTTCAATGGGTGACCGTTCCAACGGAGAAGTACAGGTGGTAGCCGTATTTCCTGAATATGAAGGAAATGGCATTGGGAAAACCCTTTTGAGCCAAGTGCAAAATTGGCTATACTCAGCAGGCTATAGGGAAATCTGGCTCGGTACAAATCCCGACCCAACTCTTCGAGCATATGGTTTTTATCGGAAGCTCGGCTGGCAAGCAACGGGCAAGATGAAAGGCGAAGACGAAATCATGATTTTTCGATTTTCTGAAGATTAACATAGGCCCTGAGGCGACACCCATGTGTAAAGTGCAATCGTCTGAGACTTTACCTTAATGCAACTCCTAAACTCTCTGCAAATAAATTCCTGGAAACGCACCAAGCTTGGCTTTAAAGCAAGAGATCGCAGCCTAACAACGCCCATGCATACCGATCGTCGAAGGTGAATCGACATGATACAGAGATCATCTACGACGGGTGATGTACAACGCTAACAGTCAGATATATCTTGCTTAAGAACTTTAAGATTCTTCAGATATGAGTAAACAAACGATCTCAGAGGAACTGTTTGAAAGATTTTGCAAAGAAAATAAAATCCAGTTATCTCGAATTGAAGTCTCTACAATTCCTGGGAAAAAGAAACCTGATTATGAGATAGCAACATCTTTGAAAACTGTATTGATTGAATCTTTTCAAGGTGAAAAAGTTAAGCATTATGCTATCGCTGATAAGGTGCCAGGACAATTTCAGGAATGGAAAGAAATAGGAGGCTAACATATGGGTATAGCCCTTTGAAAGCCTGTAAAATTGTTTGTAAGGAGGAGATAAAAATGAGCTTATCATCATTGATCAAGTCATTGAGCAGTTAAGCAATATGCCGCAGTCTCTGCAGCAGCAAGTTCTTCAATTTGCTCGTATGTTGGGCCAAGTCAGAGTTCAAGGTACACCTGGCTACAAATTGGTTAAGTTTGCTGGTTCTATCCAGTTAGATGATCTAACCCTAATACAGGATGCTATTGAGGAAGGTTGCGAACAGGTAGACTTGGATGAGTGGTAGCTATTTACTCGATACCAATATCATCATTGGTCTATTTGCTGGGCAAGCATCGATTATTAACCATCTTCAGCAAGCTGATGAAATTTTTATCCCCAGCATTGCCCTTGGAGAGCTTCATTATGGAGCGCGAAAGTCTGGGCGAGTTCAGCAAAATCTAGAACGGATTGAAGAGTTTGTTGCAGATGTCACGATCATTGACTGCGATGCTGCCACAGCCCGGTAGTATGGTGACATTAAAAATCGGTTGAGAGTAAAAGGACGTCCACTACCTGAAAATGACATTTGGATTGCAGCACTGGCTCTACAGTATGATTTAGTGCTGGTTACACGCGATGCCCATTTTCAGTATGTAGAAGGCTTGCGAACTGTGCGATGGTAATATTTGTAGCCAGCCAGCTAACATACAGAGTGAAGCGGACAGGCTAAAGGCTATAGATTAGCACCAGAGCTACTGACTGTCGCACAACTTTACCGTTCAAGCGTTCTCCTGTCGGATTGTTGGATTAGCTCTTAGGCGTTGCGTACGTCGACGAAACACCTGTTCTAAATGTTTCTATTTAGCATCATATCCAGACAGATCATTCTAATTGTGAAAGTTCACTGAGGGTAACAGCGTCTGCTAACTGATGAATTTGCTGTAAGTAGTCCCTATACTCAGGGGATTTTTTTCGAGTATAGTTGAGGTTCTTGCACAGTCCTGTGAGGTGGGTAAAATAATCTCGGGCTGCTGGCTTATTTTCAAACTGATAGCTTCTATTTACCAAGTCATTGACCAAATCAAAACTCTCTTTTTGCCGTACCAGAGGTGTACTGGAATCAACCGCATCAAAGGCATCCTGTTGGAGATAGACCATATCTAGAAATAGAGATTTTTGGTATGTCACATAGTCATCTAGAGTGACGCCGTCTTCACCCGTAACCTGCATCATCTGATAAATGCTGTCCCCTTGTTTTAAGAGATTATTCATGGCCTGAACTCGATCAACCCAGTCAGGGGCAATCTCTTTTTTTAACCATGATGTCAGCTGGGGCAGA
>JBCDIX010000109.1:0-15190 GCA_038748405.1 Cyanobacteria bacterium P01_H01_bin.21
CGATAATTTGCCCCCAAACGGCAGATAAAAATCTTGGAACGATAGCTGACCGGGTGAAGATTGTCGGTACATGTCCCTGATTAGGTGCAAGGGTTTTAAGCAGTTTAGCCAGTTTCCCTTGCACTTAAGCAAATCTCAATAGAATGAAACCTTTGCTAGCTATGAAGACCGGACTTTAACAGCAAACCCTAACTAATTGTAGGCAGTTAGTCTGTAAGATTTTTTCCTCTGAAAGAAATGTGATGCTCTCTTGTAACAGAATTCTAAGCGGAGGCGCATTACTGAGACCGCGCCAAATAACTTTCTGAAAGCTGCTTAGCGTTTGTTGAGTTAAGATCGCTGTAAAGGCGGTTTTAACAATTCCACCCATTCCTAAAACAGCAACTAATCGATAGGGGAACCTGATTCAGTTCTTATGATCTATTGTTGTACGGTAGCAAGCTTCGTCTCGCGTCCATAAAATTTTGAAAGGTTTGGAGTCTCGACAAGGTCAACTTCCGAGGATAAAACGTTTAGCGAAGACCCTGAAAACGATTGTTGATGGTGTTCTAGAGTTGTTCGAAAGTTGGTTTTGCTAACTTTTTTACCTATGGCTTTTGACAATAGACGCTATAGCTTAGGACCGAAATCACGTTCAAGATAGCTGGTCGCATAGCCCCCTTGTAGGATAGCCCTTTCTACATCATTTAGATTCCTAATGGTTTGATGCAGGACAGCGATATTTGCGGTATCAAGCCATTGCTCCCATTTCATCACAAGACAGATCGCAATAGGTGTTTACGAAGAATACTATTTAAGCATGGCGTAGTTAAGACGTAAAAAAAATAGAATTTTTTATTCTATATTTGCTTGATAGCAGATTCTAGGCAATTATCCCGATTTTTAAGTCATTTGGGAGACTTATTCCTATAAAAATTGTGACATAAGCCTTAGAGTAAGTCTTAAGGAAGTTTAACTTTCTTAGCTAATTGTATAAGCCACATGTCCTAATCCAGGAAATACCATGGATTAGGTCCAGAGGTTTCCAGGAGTTTAAGTATTGACGGTAATAAATGTCTTTTTTTCAATCAGAGCAATTCTGAAAATGTTAAAGTTAACGCTTATAAAAGTGGATGTAGCATAGACGTTGATTCCGTCTCTCGCTCTTGTTTATTGCCAGAGGCTTGCATTTTCAGCATTTGTTGTTTGTCTATTTGTGTTCGATCACATCTCTGTAGTCCCCTGGAGCGTGTTCATGAACAGCCAAGACCCTTCTGTCAGTGCCAGGTCTCACTCTGCGGTAACAGATCAGAGCGAAAAATCTAGAACTGATAACAGTGATTATTTTACCTCTGTGCCTGCTATTTCACTGCCAAAAGGGGGCGGGGCGATTAAGGGTATGGGAGAGAAGTTTGCGGCTAACCCGGTGACGGGTACAGGGACGATGTCGGTGCCTATTGCTACCAGTCCTGGGCGTTCTGGCTTTGGGCCACAGCTTTCCCTCTCTTATGATTCTGGGGCTGGTAATAGTGTTTTTGGCTTAGGTTGGAACCTGTCTATTCCAGCTATTACGCGTAAAACGGATAAGGGGTTACCTCGCTATTTTGATCATGGGAAAGAGTTAGATACTTTTATCCTGGCAGGGGCTGAGGATCTGGTACCGGCTCTAGTGCAGGATGAGCAGGATAATTGGCAGCCAGATAGGGTTTCTTCTCGGACAGTTGCTGGAACTGCCTATACGATTCAGCGATACAGACCTCGGGTTGCAGGACTGTTTGCTCGAATTGAGCGCTGGACGAATCAAGGCAATCCTCAGGATGTGTTTTGGCGATCCATCTCGAAGGAGAATATTACGACTTGGTATGGCAAAGATGCCAATAGTCGTATTGCTGATCCCGCTAATGGGGCTCGGATTTTTAGCTGGTTGATTTGCGAAAGTTACGATGATAAGGGAAATGTCATTGTCTATCGCTATAAAGAAGAAGATTCTACCCAGGTTGAGGCCCTTGTCGATGCTCACGAACGTAACCGTACGGAGACAAGTCGCTCCGCTAATCGTTATCTCAAGCGGATACAGTATGGCAATCATGCTCCCTACTTGCCAACGTTAGAGACAGAGGATTCCTGGCCAGTCTTACCTGGAGACGATAAATGGTTCTTTGAAGTGGTGTTTGACTATGGAGAACATGGTGGGGCAACGCCTTCTCCCCAGGAAGTCAAACCATGGCCTGTGCGAGCTGATCCATTTTCTTCTTATCGTGCGGGGTTTGAAGTACGCAACTATC
The DNA here is from genome assembly GCA_038748405.1 of Cyanobacteria bacterium P01_H01_bin.21. Taxonomy (GTDB): domain Bacteria; phylum Cyanobacteriota; class Cyanobacteriia; order Phormidesmidales; family Phormidesmidaceae; genus Leptothoe. The sequence goes on from JBCDIX010000109.1 coordinate 2,265, forward strand.
GCCTGTGTCAGCGGGTGTTGATGTTTCACCACTTTTCAAATGCTGAAGATGGTGCGTCAGGGTATGACGGTTTAGTACGTTCGACTGATTTTATCTATTCCTCTGATAATGAGCTGTTAGAGGCTCGTGATCCGATTTATACACAACTACTTGCTGTGATGCAACGAGGTTATAAGAAGCAGTTGGATGGGAGCTATCTTCAAAGATCATTACCACCGTTGGAGTTTACCTATAGCGAACCCAGGATTAGTGCCATTGTGCGGGATGTGGATCCTGGAAGCCTGGAGAACTTACCTGAGGGATTGGATGGGGCTCGTTATCAATGGGTAGATTTTGACGGGGAAGGGCTATCGGGCATTTTGACTGAGCAGGGAGAGGGGTGGCTTTATAAGCGAAATTTGAGCCCCATAAATCTGGTTAAGGAAGATGGCTCGGAGCATCTTGAGGCTCGCTTTGCAGCGGTGGAACAGGTTGCCAGTCAGCCAGCTATGGCATTGGCAAATGGGGCGCAATTTCTGGATTTGGCGGGGGATGGTCGGCCCGACCTGGTGGCTCTACGAGGTATGACACCAGGTTTTTATGAACGGACTCAGACAGAAAATTGGGAAACGTTTGTTCCCTTTAAATTGTTGCCGACATTGGACTGGGATAATCCTAACCTTAAGTTTGTTGACCTGAATGGGGACGGTCATAGTGACATTTTGGTCACTGAGGATGAGTGTTTTGTCTGGCATCCGTCCCTGGCAGAAGATGGTTTTGGTAGTGCTGAGCAGACTCGTCAACCCTGGGATGAGGAAGAGGGGCCACGCGTAGTGTTTGCGGATGGGACTCAGTCGATCTATCTGGCGGATATGTCTGGGGATGGGTTGACGGATATTGTGCGGATTCGTAATGGGGAGGTCTGTTACTGGCCAAACCTGGGCTATGGACGGTTTGGCAAGAAAGTGACCATGGACAATGCGCCCTGGTTTGATGCACCGGATATTTTTAATCAGCGACGTATCCAGCTAGCGGATATTGATGGTTCTGGGACAACGGATATTCTGTATCTGGGTGAAGCCGGTGTGCAGATTTATTTTAATCAGTCGGGTAATGGATGGGCTGACAAGCAGCTAATAGAGAGTTTTCCAGCTATTGATAGTGTGGCCTCTGTGACGGTGGTTGACTTGTTGGGGAATGGTACAGCCTGTCTAGTGTGGTCTTGTTCGTTGCCGGGGAATGGTGGCCGGGTGATGCGCTATCTCGATTTGATGGGGGGCCAGAAGCCCCACCTATTGATTAAGACGGTGAATAACTTAGGGGCAGAAACCCAGATTCAGTATGCGCCTTCCACCAAGTTTTATTTGCAAGATAAATTGGCGGGTAAGCCCTGGGTTACTAAACTGCCGTTTCCGGTACATGTGGTGGAGAGGGTAACCGTTACGGATAAGTGGCGACAAAGCCGCTTTAGCAATACCTACAGTTACCACCATGGTTATTTTGATGGTGTAGAGCGAGAGTTTCGGGGCTTTGGTCGAGTTGAGCAAATGGATGTTGAGGATTTTGGCACGTTTGCCGATGGGAATGTGGAAAGTCCTTATATTACGGATGATCAGACGCTGTATCAACCACCAGTTAAAACGATTACCTGGTTTCATACGGGGGCGTTTTTAGATCGAGAACGGATTTTATCTCAGTTTAAGCAAGAATATTTTCAGCCTTCGTTGAATGGCTTTGCTGAACGTGAACTAACAGAGCCGGATATTAAAGAGCTGAACTTGTCTGCTGAAGAATGGCAGGAGGCATTGCGGGCTTGTAAAGGCATGATGCTGCGGCAGGAGGTGTATGAGCTGGATGTGGATGCACTGACGCAGGGTGAAGAGCGGCGAGTAAAGCTGTTTTCGACGGCGTTTCATAATTGTCATATTCAGCAGCTACAGCCTCGATTGGATAATCGTCATGGGGTTTTTCTGGTAACAGAAAGTGAGGCAATTACGTATCACTATGAGTGGGATTTGCGCTCAGATGTTTCGGAAATTGATCCCCGTATTGCCCATACGTTGAATTTGAATATTGATAAGTATGGCAATGTGTTGCAGTCGGTGGCTGTTGCCTATCCTCGTCTTGTAAAGCATGAGGATGACAGTTTGCCTGACGGTGCTGAGAAATTGATTTCAAAGGTTCAGCAGGAACGTCATCTGGTTTTGACGGAGAATACTTTTACAGGTGATGTTGTTGAAGACGACCATTATCGCTTGCGCCTTCTATGTGAGGTTAAAACCTATGAACTAACGGGCATTGACCCTGAAGAGAGTTTTTATTACTCATTGCAGCAGCTAAAAGATGCAAATCTTGAAAATCCTGATTTAGAGATTTCTTATCATGTTGTAGCTGACGGGGACGTTTTACAAAAGCGGCTAGTGGAACATGTACGGATGCTGTATTTTAGCGATGATCTAAAAACGCCACTGACTTGGAGAGAGATAAATTATCTAGGCTTACCTTACGAGACGTATAAGCTGGCAATCACTGATGACCTGTTAACTGTTGTTTTTGAATCGTGGCAATTAACATCTAATGAGGTTGTGAGTAATTTGAACGACGCTGCCTCAAGTGGCTATTTGAGTGGAGGCACTTTGAACGAACGCTTCCCAGATATAGAAAATAGTTCAGATGAGGGGATCAGAAAACAGTATTGGGTGCGATCTGGTACTGCTGGATTTGCTGAAGATGCAAAAGAACATTTCTATTTGCCTGAGAGCTATACGAACCCCTTTGGTCAAACCACTACACAGGTATACGATGCGCGGGATCTCTACGTGCAATCGAGTACCGATCCGGTGGGCAATACGACCCGAGTGACACAGTTTGACTTTCGGGTATTGGCTCCTAGTCAGATGCAGGACATCAATAACAATTTTTCGCAGGTTTATTTTGATGTTTTGGGCCTGCCGACAGCGATGGCGGTGATGGGTAAGAAGGAGCTTGGGGAAGAGACTTATCAGGCTGATGATCTGAACTCATTTACGGATAGGTTGGCCAATCCCAATGTGGCTGAACTTAAGGAGTATTTTATAGAGAATGATTATGAAGGGTTTGGTGAGCTACGGGCTAGAGAATGGCTGGGCAGCGCAACGGCTCGGTATGTTTATTTCTTTGGTGAAGAACAACAAGAAGACAGAGAAGAAAAGCAGGAGAATGAGAACGTAGTTTGGGGTAAGCATCCTGCCTGTGCCTGTAGCATTGTGCGTGAGCGGCACAAGGTGGAGGCACCCCCGATTCAAACAGCGTTTGAGTATTCGGATGGGATGGGTGCTGTCTTGGTGAAGAAGGTGCAGGCTGAGCCAGGGGAAGATGGAGGGCGACTGCGTTGGATTGCTAGTGGTAAGACGGTTTTGAACAATAAGGGCAATCCGGTTAAGCAGTATGAGCCGTACTTTAGTGAGAATGATCAAGGGGACCCGGACCATCGGTTTGAAGAGCCTCGGCAGGTTGGGGTAACCTCTGTTGTTTATTACGATGCGGTGGATCGGACGGTGCGGACGGATATGCCGGATGGGACGTTTAGCCGAGTAGAGTTCTCTCCCTGGCATATGAGCAGCTTTGATGCTAACGACACGGTTTTAGACAGTCGTTGGTATTCAGACCGAGAGCCAGTTGATCATCAACAGCCCCTGCCGACAGATACGCCTGTGACCGTCGATCAAAGAGCAGCCTGGCTTGCGGCGCAGCATGCGAATACACCGGCCATAACGCATTTAGATAGTTTTGGACGTGAGGTGGTTGCCATTGCCCATAATCGGGTACCCAGTAAAGCGCCGGAGCATAGAAATCATCCTGCTTCACGACATCCGTGGACTGACGATGAGAAGTATCTGACGTATACAAAGCTGGATATTGAGGGTAAGCCTCTGTGGATTCAAGATGCACGGGGCAATCGGGTGATGGAGTATATCAACAGTCCTGGGGCGGAAACGGGCTTTGTGCCTTGTTATGACATTGCGGGTAATTTGTTGTTTCAGCACAGTATGGATGCGGGTGATCGCTGGATGCTGATGGATGCAGCGGGTCAACCTTTCTATGCCTGGGATGAGAATGAGCGAGTGCTGGAGAATGGGCTACTGACGGAGCCGGAGCAGAGACGGTTTCATACTGTTTATGACTCACTCCGTCGCCCAGTTGCTCAAGAGCTGCATATTGGTAATTTAAAATATGTGATTGAGCGTTTTGTGTACCGAGATCCTGCCCCTGATAACCCTGATCCTGCTAAGAGAGAGCCAGAAGCTGCCGAGCTGAATCTAGGGGGGCAAGGCTATCAGCACTATGATCCTGGCGGGCTTATAACAAATGAACGATTTGACTTTAAGGGCAACTTGCGAGAAGCACAACGGCAACTGACAGAAACCTACGATCAACCAATTATTGATTGGGATGTTGAGATTCCCGCTTCTGAGGTATTTACGCAACGCATGAAATACGACGCTCTAAACCGGATGGTGTATCAGGAGAATTGGCATCGAGCAAACCGCACAGATCGTCCTCCAGCCGTCTACACGCCACAATATAACCAGCGGGGAGTGCTGGTCAGTGAAGACCTGTCTGTCCATGGAAATGAGCCAGAGGATGCTATTCGACAGATTACCTACAATGCAAAGGGACAACGGCTCAGAATCCAGTATGGCAACGGGACGATAACGAATTATACCTACGATGCAGCAACGTTTCGGCTAACGAACTTAAGGACTACTCGAACAGGTGGAAATCGACTTTTCCAAGACTTACACTACACCTACGACCCAGTCGGAAATATCACTGGCATTAGAGACAATGCTCAGCAAACGGTTTATTTTGACAATACTCGTGTAGAACCTAACTGCTTGTATACATATGATGCACTCTACCGATTGATGCGTGCAGAGGGGCGCGAACATGCAAGGCAAAATAATATTCAGCGAGATAATACTTCTTTTGAAACAGTTACCCAGATTCCTTTCCCTAATAGCCCGGAAGCACTACAAAGATATGCCGAGGATTATGTTTACGACTCTGTAGGTAATATTTTGAGCTTAGCCCATACAGGTGGTAGGGATCTGCGTTGGAAACGATGTTATCAGTACGCTACGGATAGCAATCGTCTTTTAGCTACAGGTAGGCCAGGGGACTTGAGTGCTCTTAGCGATCCCTGCCAATCACCTAGCGTTACAGAACCTACTCTTTCTCAGCGCTATGAGTATGACACTCATGGCAATATGCTTACTCTTAATCGCACAGCAAGTGAGTATCGCCTGTGCTGGGATTATCGTGACATGATCTACCATTCCAATCTGGGTGGTGGTGGGCAGGTTTGGTATAGCTATGATGCTGATAAGCAGCGGGCTCGAAAGCGTATTGAGCGGATTGGTAACCAGGTGGAAGAAAGGCTGTATTTGGATGGGATGGAGCTTTACCGTCGATGGAAAAGTAACACGTTAGTAGAAGAAATCGAAACGTATCATCTGTTTGCTAATGAGCAGCGTATTTTGTTGGTTGAGAATGTTTTAGAAACTGATAATGAGAGGCTCTCTGAAGGTGTTTTGTTTCGATACCAATACAGTAATCATCTGGGATCTGCAGGATTAGAGCTAGACGAGGATGCAGAAGTGATTTCCTATGAGGAATATCATCCCTATGGAACTACTGCGTATCAGGCAACAAGTGAGGCGTTGAGGGCAGCAGCGAAGCGGTATCGGTATACGGGGAAAGAGCGGGATGAGGAGACGAGACTTTCTTATCATGGAGCAAGGTATTATGCACCATGGCTGGGAAGATGGACAGCAGCTGATCCGATCGGGATTATGGATGGGGTGAATATTTTTATTTATGTGTCGAATAATCCGATAAATCTGCATGATCCGTTTGGATCTGACAAGAGAAATTGGCAAGAAGTTGATACTGATGATACTAATGCTAAATACTATGAAAACCAAAAGACTGGAACAGTAATAATTTCAGCTCCAGGGCTCAGAGAAGTCTGGGCAGTAGACAGCGGTGTGGCAAATGGAAAAAACCAATATAAAGCAGTTTATAGCGAATATCATTTTCCAGATGACCCTTTAATTGCTAAGCCCAAACCTCCACCACCAAACAAACCACCCACTGTCAAGGAACTTTCTGCAATGCTTGATGCATCAGATGCCAAGCTACAAGAGGATTTAGCCTCTGGCACCACAAGGTTGGATATTGCTTTGCAAGTCTTCCAAGGGGTTGGAAAAGGCCTTGGGGGACTTATTGAAGGTTACTATAATACAATATCAGGAAAATGGGCAGTGGATATTCTTGTTTCCGGATACAAAAATGTAAAAGATTATGGACTTTTTGTTGGTCTAAACTTAACACTAAATCCTGTGACCCAGGGTGTTTTAGTTGCCAATGAGGTTTACGAAGCTTTTAAAGAGGGAGACTATGAAAAGGCTGCAGAGGAAACTACAAAGTTGGCTGCCTCTGCATTCTTAGCTCGCTCTCTAAGAGGCAATCCTGCTAAAGGAGGAGCGCCTTACGGATTTAAGAGCTTTGGCCAGTTTCGCCAGTTCTCACAAATGCTACGTGCCGGTCTTAGACGTGCAGGGTACAAGGATGTTGAACTGTTTTTTCAAGGAAGTGCTGTTACTGGTCGGAATTCCCGGACAGGAGTTGGCTTCGATGTCAATCGAAGCAGCGACTTCGATATCGGATTGGCAAGTCCTTCACTGCTCGACAGTGCTCGCAACATTGGAGTAGACATCAAAGGAACTGGCACGAGAACAGCAGTATTAAATTCTGCTCAGATTGAAGCATTAGGGCTCTCTGACCTTCAAGCAAAACTTAGTCAGCAGGCTAATCGCCCAGTCAACTTCAAGATATTCAGAGATGCCAACGCCGTGAGAAACCGTGGTCCAAGCGTAAGGATGCCATAATGAAAAAGTATGATTTGTATGGAATTAACACTACCTCTCTTAACAAAGCTCAGATGATCGTAGAAGAGACATTGTCAATTCGTCTGAACCTTCACGAAAGCAGTTATAGAGGTGGAGATTATTGCCGACTCAATGGTACAGGTAAAGAACATTTTATCGTCCAGTATAACTATAACGAACATGAGGACGACTGGACAGAAGCAAGGCACAAGGACTTTATATTTTTACTTTACGTCAATGAATCAAATCGAGCTGACGAGCTACGTGAGTTGCTAAGCTGTAACCCGTTTATAGCTTTGCTTCGTCGCGAAATTATCTAGTGATGGTAGCTTGATCTTGTAGATCTTGTAGGTTGGAATAAGGTCACGAAACCCAACATTATCTAACAGCTCATTTTCGAATTTTCCCCATCCCTTGAGAACCATCCATGAGAACTCCCTGGTAAGGCACCTGGAACAGTACCCATGGCGAACTCCGACTTCGCCAAAGAGGTAGCCGCATCTATGGCGAAGTCGGAGATATCGGTCTCATAGAAGCCACCTACTACCTTGAGCCTAAAATCCTCCAGGGCATATTTGTGGTAGGTAGTCGAGACCAAATCACATTCACTCTCAATGACAACGGCAATAGCTTTACTGGTGAAGGGACCTGGGGGATAAATAGTCAACTTAGCGGTGCTGATTGGAATAATGAAAAACAATCTTCCGATCTTCCTGAACTCATTTCTCATACCTCTATTGGTACCTGGAGCGAATACCCGATCTTGTAGGTTGGGTAGAGAATCCGAAACCCAATATTATTTAGCTTTCTCACCACTATTTCTCCAAAAATTTGAGGCCCCATCATGAATACTTCTTGGCAAGGTACCTGGAACAGCTCTCGCGGTGAGCTCAGATTTTACCAAAAAGACAACCGAGTCTACGGCGACTACGCCCATATCGGCCTTATAGAAGCCACCTATAATCCCGAGACAAAAGTCCTCCAAGGAATATATATAGTCGGCACTCAAGGACAGATCAATTTCACCCTTAATGACACTCGCTTTACGGGTGAAGTCACCTGGGAGCAAAATGGTGAACCTCAACGGGGTGATTGGACCGGAGAAAAACAATCTGATGATCTACCCGAACTTACTTCCTATGCAGCCATTGGCACCTGGGAAACCAATCGAGGTACCCTCAAATTTCGTCAGGTAGGTACTGATATCACCGGTACCCTTGGAGAGAATAAAACTTTAACAGGTCAATATACCTTCAATGCAGAAACTGAAAACACTGAATCTTTCAGAAGTATCGAAGGTAAGCTAATAGATCAAAATTCAGAAGAAAATTTCAGCATTAGGATTGAGAAAACAGAGGCTGGTGAATGGCGATTCACAGAAATCATTCCTGCCTCAGCAGGTGAAGACCGCCAACCTTGGCAAGGCCAAAGAGTTTCTAATCAGGAACCAGACTTAACACCTATCAAACAACCTGATAAGGCAACTATCTATACCGTCAGCGGCAACATTATTAGCCACGAACTACGGGGCGTAAGCGGAGTCACCGTAGTCGCTGTCGATAAAAATGTCGGTCAAGAGGTGCAGCTGGGCCAGAATACCTCAGGGGAGCGGGGAGCCTATGAAATCCGCTATTCAGTAGCTACTCTACAAAAGAGTAAACCAGACGTTCAAGTTAAAGCCATTAATGACAGCGGTGAGACCCTAGCAGTTTCGGCTATTCGTTATGATGCTGCACCGATTGAGAACGAGCTAAATATCTTGATCCCAGCTGGTAAGTTACCGCAACCGGTCGAATACCAACGCTTGATTGGTGAGTTGGGAGCCCAACTCGGTAACCCAAATGAAACACAGCTCAAACAACGCCTGGCTCAGCTTAAGGAAGATGATGACCAGCAAGATATCACCTACCTAGCCAATAAAACCGGCTGGGATGCCCGTATGGTTGCCATGACTTCCCTGGCTAACCAGTTTGGTGAGCGTAGCAATATTGACCCCGAGTTTTACTATGCCCTGTTTCGAGCCGGTGCCCCAGCCAATGAGGCTGTATTAGCTCAGATGTCCCTAGAGACCGTGCAGCGCACCTGGGAACAGGCGGTGGAACAAAAAATTGTGCCCGCCGCACTGCAAGAAAAAATTCCAGAAAACCTGGCTCGGTTTAAGGTATGCAGTGTTAATTGTTTATTAGAGGAGCCTGCCCAAATTGGAGTCTCCAACTTACCAGACCTGATTGCAGGTGCTCTAGAAGACGTTGCCCTCAGAGAGGTTGATCCTGACCAAAAGCCTGATCAGCTGCGTGCCCTACAGCAACAGTTTGCTACTTTATATCATGATCAGCGTGAAAATCCAGATGCCCTGTGGGAGCAAACACGTCAGGAATTTGGCCCAGATGTCGCTGAACGCTTACAGCTGGACAGTAAGCTAAGCTTTTTAACCACTAATAATGCGCCATTGATCCGAAAGCTACATACCCAGGACGGTGGCCTTACAACTCCCTTGGATCTCGTTCGGCGGGGTCTTTATCGTCAAGAAGCCTGGACAGAGCTACTAGATGAGGAAATCCCCATTCCTAACGAGATCGTTGGTGAAAAAGCTGAGGAGAAGAAGGCCAACTATGCTGCTGTGATGTCCAGCCAGTTGCGCTTGAGTTATCCCACGGCAGTTGTTGCTGAGATGGTTCGTACGGATGCTATCCCTTTGAATGTTGATGCCGCTGTCAAAAATGAAGTTACAGGCTTTCTGAATGAGCACCAGGATAAATTTGAACTGGGTGTTTATCCTATCGCCCAGTATTTACATAAAAATAATCTCTCACTTGAAAAATCAGCATTAGCAGAAGTCAATAAACTTGAACGTGTCCGTCAAATCAGCCCATCAGAAGAAATCATGGGCAAACTCCTGGAGCACAAAATTGATTCTGCCTTTGCCGTCGCTCGCTTTGATGAAGCGACATTTATCGAAAGCTTTAAGGAAGCCTTTGGTGATGAGAAGTTAGCTAAATTGACCTATGCCAAGGCTCACCAGGTTCACAATGCGGTTCTCAATATCACCACTCAATATTTGCAATCTAAGTCTAATCCTCCCCTAGGAATCATTCATAACTCACATCCAATCGCTGGACTGAACAACGGGAATGGTAACGGAACCGCTGTTGGCAACGGGAGTAGCACCAGCTCGATAGTGGCTAGTAATGCATTAACCCCCGAAGACACGGGCGTACTCGCCTATTCTACTCTGGAAGAAATCTTTGGCGAGATGGATTACTGCGCCTGTCAGCACTGTCGCTCAGTACTCAGCCCAGCCGCCTATCTGGTTGATCTGCTTCAGTTTATAGATCCCCCTACTTATGAAAAGGAAAATCCATTAAATGTACTGTTGGAGCAGCGACGACCCGATATTCAGCATTTGCAATTAACCTGTGAGAACACTAATACGGTCATACCTTACATCGACCTGGTGAATGAGATCTTGGAACACTATGTTGTGAATGGCTCCCTGGATGAATTCACTGGCTTTAATATTGAAGAAAATTTAACAACAGAAGAGTTACTGGCAAATCCACAGTTCGTCAATGACAGTGCTTATCTAGAATTGCGTAACCAAATCTTTCCAGCTCCATTGCCATTTCATCAACCGTTAGAAGAATTACGCCGGTATTTCGAACATATTGATATTCCGCTCCATCGTGCTCTGGCGCGATTACGACAAAATGATGATCTGGAGCGATCTGGTAGTGAAACTGATTCTGCCTATGGATGGCAAGATATCTTGATGGAAAGACTGAATATTTCCCGTCTTGAGTATGCCATCTTTACCGATGAAAATTTGTCACTCCAGACGCTATATGGAAAACCTGATAATACTGCTGAGAGTCAGTTAATCGATCAGTTTTCCAATGCGAAGACATTTGCCCGCTGGTTTGACCTCTCCTATGAAGAGTTAAACGAAATTATTCGCACTCGATTTATTAACCCCCATAGTCATTTAATTCCTAAGTTAAAAAAGTTAGGGGTTGATTTTGTCACTATACAAAATATTCTCAATGGTTCAACGAATACTGACCTTGCTAAGCTATTTCCGCTCAATGAGCTAGATATGGTGCAGTATGGTGGCACAGCAGACCAGTCAGTAGAGCAAAAAGTTACCCAACTTGTCCAATGGCTGCAAAACAATGCTGATGCGATTATGGGTTTGATCGTACTTTGGCATCCTGCTGATACTGAAGATATTTGCAGCTTTGACCATGTGGAACTGCGCTATGCTCGCCCTGAGCTTGATAGCAACAAGCTAAAACCAATCGAGTTGCTGAAGCTAGTGCGCTTTATTCGGTTGTGGCGGAAATTAGGTTGGAGCATTGAACAAACCGACAAAGCTCTGACAGCACTTTACCCAACTGAACAAGAGGTTGACTCTGCTGATAATGCCGAAGCCGCCAGGACTAAACTTGACGAAGGCTTTCAGGCTTTGCTTATGCGCCTTGCCCATCTGCAGACCGTAATGGAGCAGCTAAACCTAAACCCAAGGCGTGATTTGCTAGAACTATTAGCCTGCTGGTCAACCATTGATACCCAGGGACATCATTCGCTGTATCGGCAAATGTTCCTTAACCCGGCAATGCGATCTTTAGATGATGTCTTTCAGGTTTTTCAAGAAGACGTTTATGGCAACTACTTACAAAATAATGAGCTAAAAGTAGAAGCGCATGGTGAATCATTGCGTGCGGCTTTTAATCTCACCCAAGCAGAGTTTACTCTGATTCTTCAAGAGTTAAACTTCGGTAGTAATACTGCTCTAACTTTAGAGGATCTTAGTAAGATTTTCCGCTATGGATATCTAGCACGAAAGCTACGCCTGAGCATCCAGGAGTTTCTCTCGCTGAAACGCATGTCGGGACTGGACCCATTCTTGCCACTAGATCTGGGCGAACTGTCCGGCGACAATCCACAAACATTTGGTTCAGTCCGGCCTAGTGCTATTCGCTTTATTGAATTAGCGAATAGCATTAAAGACTCACCCCTCAATATTATCCAGCTGCTCTATTTTCTGCAGCATATTGATCTTAGTGGTAGTGCATCACCTGCAAACAGTGATATTCTCGCCTTTGCCCAAACTCTTCGCGACGATCTACTACGTATTGAGCGTGAACATATTGTTGAAGATGACCCCACTGGAGAAATCGCCAAAACGAAGATGGCCTTGGTTTACGGTGTTGAGGTGACAGATGTTTTCTTTGGTTTATTAAATAACACTGCTCCATTCAACATTACTGAATATACTCAAGTGGCCCCAAAGCTGGCCCAGGAAATTGCTGACCTGGCTAAGAACCGTATTATCTACGATCATTTCCAGAAGCAGCTTGGTTTTAGGGGGATTATGACAGATGAAGAGAGAATAAATCTTAAGGCAGTTGCTAGTGCAACCCCTGAATTGCAGCAAGCTATAGAAATACTTTTTGAAATATCTCAAACAGCATTTTCAGACTTTTTCAACCGTCATCCTAAGCTAAAAGAACTCTACGATAATTTTGTCAATTACAAAAGTGGTAAGACATCTCCAGAAACCGAAGCACCTAAAAAAACGAAATGGTCAGAACTCTTGGTGGAGTTTTTACCTGACCTACGTAGCAAACTAAAGCAGCAGCAAATTTTGCAGACGCTTAGCGGACAGACAGGTGCAGACTTAACCTTGCTAAAACTCCTGCTATCTCGTCCCCATCTGGAGGATGCATCCCTATTACATGCTGTCGGTACGCCCGAAAGCTCCGCCTATATTGATTTCAACAATCTGGAGCAGCAGGGGCTATCAGCTGAAACTAATGGTGTATGGCGTGGCTTTATAGAAGCACCTGATAATGGCTTTTATAACTTCTACATCGAAATAGGGGTGCTGCAAGCGTAGCTGTAACGAAGTGCCATAAGCTCAAAATAGCTGATATATATGGGCTGCAGCTATCGATTTTTGCCGTTACAGAAACCCGTCAAACGCTTAAAAGATAATTTTTTCTTATACTGTTTGGC
>JBCDIX010000110.1:0-15176 GCA_038748405.1 Cyanobacteria bacterium P01_H01_bin.21
GTCTTTCTTTATTGACTTGTAATGAGCCTGGCGAATGTGGGGAAAGCCTTAACACTGATCCTGCTCAATTGAGCTGATGTTCGCGGACTACATAGTTGGCATTGTGGGGTAATTAGCGGTCTATCTAATTGTCACCCCATACGTCTCCGAAAATATAAGCCAAACTTATAAAACTGCCCCCTATTTTCGGTGTTTTGGAGGCAGCACTGCGCTTATGGCACTTCGTTGCAGCTACGCTTGCAGCACCCCAAATAGACTTTGCTGCTGAAATTAGTCTTATGTTAGATGGAGAGATCAAAAATTTAGCAACTAATAGCAATGTTAAACAAACTGATGAGCCTATTGAACTCGAAGCAGGACAACTGTATGAGCTGAGAATTGCTGCAAATAACGTTGAGACGTTGCCGATCCTAAAATGGGAAACAGAAAGCATGGGGAAAGTTGCGATTCCCAAAGCGCAGATTTACCCAGCATTATCTCTAGAAAATTTCCAGGCAACCTATCTGCGGTTACTAAAGATTCTCACTATTGTCGATATATTGGAATTGTCCAACGAAGAGCTGGCCCACTTTGCAACCCATAATGATTACCGTATTGGGGATGCAGAGTGGCTGAATGCCTTACCTGTGAACACCTTATCCGATGAGGCAATCGTGCAAGAGTTGTTCAGGAATGTATCGACTTTGCTACAGTATCGCAACCTTAAGGAATCCCTCCAGGTTAGTGATGATAGCCTGCTACAACTACTGCAAGAACCATCGAGAGTAGATGATGGTCAGATGCCTGTTTTATCTCAAGTGACTGGCTTGTTAGAGAGTGAGGTTACCGCTCTGAGTAATCATTTGAGATTGGCGATAGACGATTTGATCCATCTTGAAAACTTTAGCCGCCTTTACAACGCAGTTTCGATAGTAAAGACATTAGGTATTGGAGCCAGTGTTCTAGTAACTAACACCACCAATGACCCTACGGCAGATAACCTGCGTGCTCTACAGTCTGCACTGCGAGTCCGATATGACCGTGACGCCTGGTTAAAGGTGATGCAACCCATTAACGATGAGCTACGTAGTCTTCAACGGGATGCTCTGGTGGCCTATGTGCTGCATCGGCTAGAGCAGAATGAAATAACCCGGCACATTGATACACCGGACAGACTCTTTGAATATTTTCTCATTGATGTGCAGATGGATCCCTGTATGAAAACTTCCCGAATCAAACAGGCCATTGCTAGTGTGCAGCTTTTTGTTCAGCGTTGTCTGATGAATCTGGAACCTAAGGTTGCTGCTTCTACTATCAATGCTAAACAGTGGGAATGGATGAAGCGTTATCGCGTATGGGAAGCCAACCGTAAGGTGTTCCTCTATCCTGAAAACTGGCTGGAGCCAGAACTGAGGGACAATAAATCTTCTTTCTTCAAAGATTTTGAAAGTGAACTGCTGCAGAGTGATATCACAGATGATGCCGCTGCTACGGCCCTGGTGCATTACCTAGAAAAGCTAGACGAAGTGGCTAAGCTAGAAATCTGTGGCATGTATTATGAAGAGAACGAGCTTAACAATAAGGCAGATGATGTTGTGCATGTGATTGCCCGCACTGCTGGGGCACGTCGAACTTACTACTATCGTCGTCAGGAAGGGATCTCATGGACACCCTGGGAGAAAATTGATCTCAATATTGAGGATACTCCAGTATTACCAGTCGTATGGCAAGGGAGACTCTTTCTTTTTTGGCTTAGTGTATTGCAATCAGCGGCAGAAAATACTGTATCAGAAGATAGTAATCAGACTATTCTTTGGAATGCCTCGATATCGAAATTACGTAATGAAATGGGTGAAGCTCAAACCAAAATTTCAGTTGTTCTGTATTGGAGTGAGTACTACCATAGCAAATGGCAACCGCCACGTACGTCTGATATCAATCAACCTTTACCGCTTGCACGCGCATCCTCCAATGATTTAAAAAAATCGCTTATAAACGCTGAATTTAATACTTCTGAAAATGGTAAATTTAATCGAGATAAGTTGAATTTAGATGTTATAGAAGTAGGAAAGGAATTGATAATTTCTGTCAATTATAACTTTATTAGAAATGGATTTTTTATATTAAATAACACTCATAGTCTTCCAGAAACACGTTCTTTTGTTGGTAGTTATGAAGCTAGTATTATTCAGTCATGGGGATACTCGAAAGGGAACTGGGACCAAGAGTTTATGCATAAAATCCCCATTCAATCGCACTCTTATCAATTAATTTGGACAGGTTATTGGATACGTAAAGAGGACTTCTTCTTCTTCCAAGACAATAAAGGAGTGTTCTTTGTTAAGCTCAAAGATGATGTTCCTCTTTCAATAGAGGAGAGGGAAAAAAATATATTTATATATAAGTTATTCCCTATGGAATTTAATCTGGAGGATGAATTAATAACTCGATCTGATTTCCCACACCTTGATGATTTAGAAAATCGTTTGTTTCGTTCAAAATTAAACAAAGAAAATAATGGTTTTATTGATATGATCAATGATCATGATGATCATCATATAGAACAATTCCTAAAACAACGAGAGAGTATAAGATTTGGCGACCAGCTGATTGGAAAAAGCGATAGTATCAATTATTTAAAGTTTGAAGGTCGGTAAGGTATATCAAAACTTAAATATCTGGAGGATAGACATGGCTCCTAATAATTCTTTCCAAAACCTTGAAAACAGCTCAGATACTCTCAAGCTTTTAGAAGCTTTATCGCCAGAGAACTATTTATTAGGTCTCTATAAAACCAAATATACATTTAATACCCATTTTCATCCGCTTGTAGGGGACTTATTAAAACAACTAAATAAGGAATCAATCCAAGGGCTACTAGATGCAGATTTTCATGAGACGCTTAGTGAAGTTTTTTTTGATGAGACTTATAAGCTAGATGAAAATGATTTAAAGGTCACTATAAAATCTTTTCCAAAAGAGATTGATGTCAGCCAAAATGGTGCTTATTCGATCTACAATTGGGAGCTGTTTTTTCATGCTCCATTAGCTATTGCGGTTCATCTCAGTAAAAATCAACGCTTTGCTGAAGCTCAACGCTGGTTCCACTATATCTTTAACCCAACCGCTACTGAGACGGTCTGGAAGTTTATCGCATTTAGACAACAGGATATCAAACAAATAGATGAGCTGTTACATCTAATTAGCAAACCCGAAAGTGAGCTTGATGATAATGAATTGAGACGTAAAGAAGCGATTTTAAGTGGTTACGAATCCTTGCTTAATAATCCTTTTCGGCCCCATACCGTAGCGCGCACACGCTTCGAGGCTTATCAACTCTGTGTTGTAATGAAATATCTAGATAATCTCATTACATGGGGAGATAGTCTCTTTCGCCAAGATACGATCGAAACTATAAACGAGGCTACACAGCTATACGTGTTAGCGGCTAACCTGCTTGGTCCAAAACCTCAACGGATTCCCCAACGTGGAACTACTCGCCCTAAAACATTTGCACAACTACGGGCTAAGGGACTAGATAAGCTCAGCAATGCTGTAGTGGAAGGTGAGAACATTTTCGCAAATCTCTCACTGCCAAAAACTAAAGGTACAGATATAAATCAAACCAACCAAATATTTGGACTCTTCCGAACCCTCTACTTTTGCATTCCAAGAAATGAAAAGCTATTAGGCTATTGGGATACCGTAGCCGACCGACTCTTCAAAATTCGTCATTGCATGAATATTGAGGGTATCGTACGCCAGCTTCCATTGTTTCAACCACCTATTGATCCAGGTATGCTGGTCAAAGCAGCAGCGGCAGGTATTGATATCAGCAGCGTAGTCAGTGGGTTGAATCAACCGCTTGCACCTGTGCGTTCTGTGTTTCTTATGCAAAAAGCACTCGAACTATGTAATGAAGTTCGGAGTTTAGGGAGTGCTTTACTATCTGCCTTAGAAAAGCGAGACAACGAAGCGCTTATTCTGCTGCGTCAGAAGCATGAAATCAACATCCAGGAACTCGCAGCGGACGTTCGTTATTTACAGTGGAAAGAAGCAGAATCTACAACTGATTCACTTTTGAAAAGTCGAGAGAGTGCTTTGGAAAGATATGGCTTCTATCAAAAATTACTGCATGGTGGTCAAGAGAAAAAAATTGAGAGTTTATCCTTTGAGCGTCAAGAATTGACAGAGTAAAATTTTGAAGAGATTCACACTCAATTAATTACACAACATGTTTTATCGGAGTCAGAGCAAAGTAGTCTTTTAGAAGAATACGCAAATTTTGACGTAATTGAAGAGGGTTCTTTATTTCTAAACCAAAATGAAGAAGATGAGTTTAGGAAGATGCGTAATGCCAGAGATACGGGGCTAGCAGCTTCCATAGTGCAAACTTTAGCCTCTACACTTGTTTTTACTCCAGATATTGACGGAAATTTGCAGTTCTGGGGAACCGGGCTAACAGTAAACACTCCTGTAGGGACGGCTATAACAAAAACGGTGGAAACAGCTGCAAGTATCCTTCGGATGCATTCTGCTTGGCAACGTGATCAAGCTCAGATTGCTGCACGTAGAGCTGGGTATGAGCGTCGTGCTGATGACTGGAAGTTACAAAGCAACCTAGCAGCACGAGAACTAACCCAAATCGGGCAACAAATCATCTCTTCCCTAATTCGTGAACAAATCGCCCGCCACGAATACGAAAACCTAAAAACACAAATCGAACAAGCCAAAGAAGTCGATCAGTTCCTACAAGAAAAATTCACCAACGGAGCCCTCTACGGCTGGATGCAGGGCGAACTATCCAAACTCTATTACGAATATTACAAATTCGCCTTTGACATAGCTCGCAAAGCCGAGCAAACCATGAAGCATGAACTCATGCGCCCAGAACTAGACGACCTAAACTTCATCAAATTCAACTACTGGGACAGTGGACGAAAAGGACTACTCTCTGGCGAAGCCCTACACCTTGACCTTAAGCGCATGGAAATGGCCTATCACGACCATAACAAGCGTGAGTACGAATTAACCAAACACATTTCCCTACGACAGCTTGATCCAGTTGCTTTACTAAACCTTAAAGTCAATGGCAGTTGTGAAGTAACCATTCCAGAATGGCTTTTCGACTTAGATACCCCTGGCCATTACATGCGCCGCATCAAAAACGTAAGCCTTTCCATCCCAGCCGTCACCGGCCCCTATACCAGTATCAACTGCACCCTGTCCTTACAAAAAAGTACGCTGCGTCGCTCATCATTGCTTCGAGATGACGAATATCCAAGAGTAACAGACGAAGAAGATACTCGATTCATAGACTATTACGGCACTATCCAATCTATTGTTACCAGCAATGGCCAGAATGACAGCGGTATGTTTGAAACAAACCTGCGGGATGAGCGTTTTCTCCCCTTTGAAGGGCAGGGGGTTGTTAGCACCTGGCGTCTAGAACTGCCCGCAGAATTTCGGCAATTTGACTACAACTCGATCTCAGATGTGATTATTCACATGAGCTATACAGCCCGTCAGGGTGGAAATCTCTTAAGAAAAGGAGCAGAAAGTTCTATTAAAGCTTTTCTTGAAGAAGATACCAAGTTAGTTCAATTGTTTAGTCTAAGGCATGATTTCGCAACAGAATGGCATCGGTTTACAGCCAGTGAAGAAGACTTTACTGCAACTGTCAAGAAAAGCTATTTTCCATACCTTGCCCAAACGAAAAAGATTGCACTTCAAAAAGCAGAACTTTATGCCATAGAGAATATTGCAGAAAATAACTTGATCTTAGAATCCTTGAGTAACTTGGATATGACTGCCCTTAATACGGCACTACAGGATAATGGTGAGGTCGAGATTTCAATTGCCGAAAGTAACCTTATAGAGCGTAAAAAGACTAGTTATGTATTTCTTTTGTTTACCTACAAACTCTTGAGAGATTAGCGGTGATAGCTGAGATTTGAGCTGAAGATAGCATCTTCCCGTAAGTCGATTTGAAGTTGAGTGGCTATAATAGCAAAGGATTTGTAGCCAGAGTCTAGGTTCCCAGTATGAATCAATCGATAGGTCTGATTCCCCCTGGCAAGACTACGCTATCTAATCTGGGTATTGATGCAGCTGGCTTGAAGCATCGGGATATTCCATGCTCACAGCGGGCGCATTACCGGGCAATCACAAACTGGCTGACCAAATATGACCTTTCCATAGCCAAGACAAATAAAGAGAGACTGCAAGGCATTCTTGAAGCATTCCATCACTTTTGCGCTCTGGAAGAATGGCGAAATGCGGCTTATTTGTTATACATGCCGCTGAATACACCACCTCGTGAGGAAGTCCACAATCAGCTGTTTACCTGGGGTTACTATCGCGATGTTATTGGCCTCTATGAACAACTGTTAGCTAAGGGGAGTGAAATGCTAGATTCGGTGCTCCTAAATGGTATGGGGGCATCGTATGACGTATTGGGACACTATGACCGAGCAATTGAGTGTTATCAAAAATGTTTAAAAATTGCTCAAAACCTTGAACATCCAATGATTCAAGCCGAAGCTTTTTGTAACTTGGGTAATGTCTTCAATTCGCAAGGCTATTATGGTCAAGCGGTGGATCATTACAACAAGTATTTAGCAATTGCAAGGGAAGTCCAAAGCCTTGAGAATGAATGAAGAGCATTGAGTTTACTGGGTAGTATCTATTCTGCATTGGGGGAATCCCAACAGGCAATTGAGTCTTTGGAGAGAGGCCTAGAAATTGCACAGGATATCCAAAACTTGGAAGAGGAAGCATCTGCCTGGGGGAATTTAGGTATTGTCTATCAAGGCTTGGGGCAATATTCAAAGGCTGCAGAGTGTTATCAACATCATTTACGTATTGGTGAGGAGATTGGCAGTTTATATCATCTGGGAACTGCGCAAGGCAATATAGGCGAGAACTACTATACTGCTGGCCGATATGACGAAGCGATTGATTGCTTTCAAAAATATCTTCGCCTTTCAGAAGATATTGGTGATGAGAGAGGTAAAGCTTCGGCGTTAATCAGTTTGGGTAATGGGTATTTGGCAACAGGAGATAGTGCCAAAGCCCTTGAGTTACATCAAGCAAGCTTAAATATTGCCCTACGCCTGAACTCAAAGTCTATTCAGGCGGATGCGTTTAGATTTCTGGGAAAAACTCATCAAGCGATGGCCCAGTACGATGATGCTGTGGAACTGTTGGGAAAAAGTGTTGCTCGTTTTTCTGAAATTGGCGATCGTAAACGGGAAGCACGTGCCCTAAGTGAGCTAGGGCTTAGTTTCCAGTATCTGGGCAGGTATAAAGACGCGATCTCAACCTACGAGAAAGGACTTGCGATCGCAGAAACGCTGGACACGATCCAGAGTCAAAGCCAACTCCTATGCAATTTGGCAGCTGCCTATGATGCGATTGGCAACTATCCAAAGGCGATTGAATATCAGGAACAAAGTTTAGAGCTAGCGCTATCTAGGAACGATACCGATAATCAGGAGAAATCTCTTCATAACCTGGGCTTAACGTACTTTAAGCTATCGGACTACTCAACTGCCCTTGGCTATCAACAACGAAGTCTGGCCATCGCGCGGGAAAATGGTAGCCAAGCAGGAATTTTGCAAGCCATGATTGCCCTTGGTATCCTTTGGCAGACCATGGGGGATACGCAAAAAGCCCTGCACTATCAAGAAGCGAGTCTAGATCTAGCAAGAACGATTGGAGATCGGCGTAAAGAGGGAAATGCGCTGGGAAATCTAGGGTTAATTTACGATGACCTTGGGGCTTACAGAAAGGCGCTAACCTTGTTCCAACAGAGCCTTCAGATTGCAGAGGAAATCGGTAACCGTGAAGGCCAGGCGTTGTCTTATGGAAACTTGGGCAATATCCATTACCACTTGGGCGAGTATGGCGATGCGGCTAAGTTCCATCAACAGCATTTAGCGATCGCACGGGACTTGGAAGACCCCAGTGGCGAATCCCAAGCATTAGGTAATCTCGGTGTGGCCTATGATGCCATGGGGGAGTATGAAAAGGCCATTGATTTGTATTATCAAAGCCATGCCATAGCTGAAGATATTGGTGATCGCCAAGGTCAGGGCCAATCCCTTGGTAACATCGGCTTCAGCTACTACTGCTTGGAAGATTATCAACAGGCCTATCAGTTTCAATCTCAACATTTAGTAATTTCTGAAGAGATTCAAGATCCTTGGGAAACAAGCAATGCCCTTTGTAACTTGGGGGCAACCTCCATCAAACTAGAACAGTATGTCGAGGCCCAGGAATTTCTGGATATGTCGTTGTCGCTGTGTGAGGAATTGGAGAACTTGGCAACCAAGGCAGAAGTGCTGATGCGGCTGGCAGAATTAAACAGGTGTTTAGGTAATTGCAGCTTGGCCCGTGGGCAATGTAGCGAGGCGTTGACGCTGGCGATAGACCTGGAAATTCCTTTAATTGAGGACTGTCAGAAGCTGCAAGAGAGCATTGCTCAGGAGGAGCCCCATGGATAGTATTCTGCCGCCTGCCGATTCCATCTTGGAGAAGCTTGAGATTGAGCCGAAGTCACTTAGAACCATTAAGTCTGCTCAAGAACGTAGTCAATATCGGGCTGTCGTCAATTGGCTGACGCGCTATAGTTCCCCGGATAGAGCAGGTAACTTAGAGCAGGTGCGGGGCTGGTTAGAAGCCTTTCATCACCTCTGTGAGTTGGAGGCTTGGGAAAAGGGAGCGATCCTGCTGTTTAGCCGACTAGAAACAGAAACCCGCGAGGAACTGCACGATCAGTTAAACCTCTGGGGGCACCATGCCGAACTTAATCAGGTCTACTCTCGGGTGGTCAATCAGATTTCACCTAAGCTGAATGCCATTATCCTTAACTCTTTGGGTCGCCTATGGACAGACCTGGGGGACTATGACAAAGCCATTGATTATCACAAACAGAGTCTGGCAATTGATGAGGAGTTGGGCCAGATGCAAGGGGTGGGCGCGTCCCTTGGTAACCTGGGCGTTATCTACTATTCCATTGGGGAATATGAGACTGCGATTCAGTCCCATGAACAACATCTGAAGGTGGCTCGTAAGATCAAGGATATTCCTGGGGAAGGGAATGCGTTGAGTGGTTTGGGTCTGGCGCATTTAGCCCTGGGCCATATGCGCAAAGCACTACACTGTCATCGACAACATTTAAAGCTGGCCAAGGCGAAGGGTGATTTGCAGGGCCAGGCGATCGCAACGGGGAGTATTGCCAATGTGTACCTTACTCAAGGGGACCTGGATCGGACCCTGGATTTTTGCGGTGAGAGTTTGGCACTGTCCAGAGAAATTGGTTATCGCCAGGGTGAGCTAAACGGGTTGGGCACCCTCGCCAATATTCATTTGGAAGCTGATGATATTGAAACCGCGATTGGATACTACCAGGAGGTTGTGGCCATTGCTGAGGAATTAGGAATCCGTCAAACCCAGGGAATTGCCCTGTTGGGTTTGGGCATCGCCCATAGTGAGCTAGAGGACTATGAAACAGCCTGGGACTATCTGCGTCGTAGCTTTGCGATCGCACAGGATATGGACGACTATTCTGGGCAGGCATCGGTCATGAGTAATATGGGGCTGGTGCTCACTAGCCTGGAGCAGTATGACGAGGCTCAAACCTGTCTAGAGGCGTCAGCTACGATGCTCAGTCAACTGGGAGAGCCCTATGGTGAGGCGATGACTCTGCTAGGACTGGCTGAACTGCATGGTCAATTAGAACAGTATGAGGTGGCCTTGAACTATTGCAACCGAGCGTTGGCCTTGGCTAAGGAATGGGGGCTGGAGATTGCAGAAGACTGCGCTCAGATACAACAGGAATTGCAGACCTCGATAGATGTTAACGGGGGAGTATGATGACGGAGACTTTATTGCCATCCCCATTACCAAGATTGGAATTGTTAGGGATTACGCCTGACAATGTGCGGTATGTTGAGCCTCGCAGTCGTCGTACCCACTGTCGAGCGGTGATGAACTGGCTGACTAAATATGAACCAGCAGCTGGTGCCACTAATCTAGAGCAGGTCAAGGGCTATCTTGAGGCGTTTTACCATCTGTGTGAGATGGGGGAGCATGAACGGGCGGCCAGTTTGATTTCTACGAAGCTGAATACGGCGGCGGATGCTCATTTGCACTATCAGCTAAAGATTTGGGGATATTCCCAAGAACGAATTGACCTCTACGAAGCGGTGATTGACCATGTGAACCCTGAGTGGAATGGGATGTTTCTGCACTTTTTGGGGACGACCCACTATACCCAGGGGAATTATCAGGAGGCGAAAAGGTGCTGCGATCGCAGCCTAGAAATCACCCAAGAAGCTGGAAATGAAATAGATCGGGGCATGGTGATTAGCAGCCTGGGGGATATTTACTATGCCCTGGGAGACTATGATCAGGCCATTAACCATCAAGAGCAGTGGTTGGTCATTGCTCGGCAGGAGGGTGTGCGGGGTGGCGAGGGCATTGCCCTGGGCAGTCTTGGCAACATTTATGAGTCTCAAGGAGAGTATGCCAGGGCGATTGATTACCATCGACAACATTTAGCCATTGCCCGTGAGATGACGGATCTGGAGATGAAAGGGACGGCCCTGGGAAATCTGGGGAGTTGTTATCATTCTCTGGGTGATTATGAGCAGGCTAGAAACTACCATCAACAGCATCTTAATCTGGCCCAGGAGATTGGTAATCGTCAGGGAGAAAGTAACGCGCTGGCGGGGCTGGGGAGTGCTTGTTATAGTCTGGGTGAGTATGGTGATGCTAGAGCCTACTTTGAACAGCAGCGGCAGATTGCTCAGGAGATTAAGGATGCAGTGAGTGAGGGGAATGCATTTGGGGGACTGGGGAATGTATGCTTTGCCACCGGAGACTATGACAATGCCCTCAGATTTCATTGTCAGCATCTATCGATGGTGCAGAATCTGGGTCATCAACAAAGTACGCTCCATGCTCTTGGAGACTTGGGGAATATTTATAGTGCTATTGGTCAATATGGCCAGGCGGCTGATTACTATCGGCAACAATTAGCTATTGCTCAGGACATTGGAGATTCTCTGGGAGAAAGTGTGGCCCATGGCAATTTGGGGGTGATTGACCATGTTTTGGGTAACTATGGGGAGGCACAGCAGTCGATTGAGCGGCAGCTTGTGATTGTGCGGAGAATAGGGGATCGCTACCGGGAAGGTCAGGCGCTGGGGAATCTGGGGAATGTTTATCGTTTAACGGGTGACAATGCTAAGGCGATTGAATGTTTTGAACAGGCGATTAGCATTGCTAGGGAGGTGGGGGATAAGCCGGGTGAGGCGAATGCTTTTGGTTATTTGGGAAATCTGTTTTGTGCGCTGGGCCAATTTCAAAAAGCGCTTGAGCATTACCAAAAGCATTGGGACCTGGCTAAAGCGTTGGGGGATCTTCCGGGTGAGAGCCGGGCGCTGGGAGAGTTGGGCAGTGTGTATTTAAAGCTGGGTAACTATGAACTGGCGCTGGAGTATCATTTGCAAAACTTGGAGTTAACCCGACGTATGGGGGATGTTGCTGGGGAAGGGGCCACTCTGGGAAGCATTGGCAATGTGTACGATCAGATGCATGACTATGCTCGGGCGATAGAGTACCATCAGCAGGATTTGGCGATTGCGCGGCAGATTGGTGAACGGCGGGCGGAGGAGGGGGCGTTGGTGAATTTGGCTAATGCTCAGAGTGACTCGGGGGATTGGCATGGGGCGGCTGATAATTATCAGCGGGCATTGGTGATTGCACGAGAAATAGGCGATCCTTGGGGTGAGGGAATAACTCTGTCGAATTTGGGTGAGACGCTGACTAAGCTGGGGCGATATGATGAGGCTTTGGAAGTGTTGCAGACGGGGCTCGAAATTGTTAGAGGGCAGCAGGCGCAATCGGTGGAGGCTTCGACTTATAAGTATTTGGGGATGTTGTATCAGGCGATAGGGGATAGTCAGCAGGCGGCTGACTATTTTGATCAGGCTATTGCGCTGTTAGACAAATTGGGGATGCCTTTAGCTGAGGAATGCCGACAGTTGCGAGCGGCGTTATTGTCCCAGGTGAAGGAGTGAAAGATCAGCCATGGCCCAATTCTCTGTTTCTTCCGAAGGTAATTCAAATTCTGATTATGATTTAACGGCTGCTGGTCAGAAGCTTTTTCCACAAATCAAGCAGGTATTATCAAAGGATGGAAAAAGACCTTCTGCGAAGAGGAGATCCCATATTACAGCGATCAGAAACTGGCTATATCACTATGCAGCACCCCACGAAGCAACTAATTTAGAATGTGTCCGGGGATATTTAGAGGCATTTTTTCATCTATGTGAGATCGATCAATGGCAAGAATCGGCCAACTTGCTGTTACTCCAGCTTTATCCTGATAGGGATGATAACCTGTCATCCCAGCTTGATGTATGGGGATATTATCAAGAACAATTAAAACTCTTTCAGCAGTTGCTGGGTAAGTTAGAACAGTCACGAGAGGTGTGGATTTTACGAGGTGTGGGCAATGCTCTGAGTTCCCTTGGAAATTATCAACAGGCTATTGGGGTTTATGAGCAAAGCCTACAAATGGCCCAAGTCTGTGAGGATATGTATGGTCAGGCTTGTGCCCTTGGTAACCTAGGCAATGCCTATGAAGCATTAGGAAACTATAACGATGCCATTGATCGGCATAATGAGAGTCTGCAAATCTTTCAAGAGATTTCTGAACCAGAAGAAGAGGTCAAGGCACTTGGAAACTTAGGGATTGCCTATGACTCTCTGGGAGAATACACAACAGCCCTTGACTATCTTGAAAAGCAGTTGGAGTTATCGGAGAAAATCAATGACGTTCGCCAGCAAAGCACGGCTTTAGGCAGTCTGGGTAATGTTTATCAGGTATTGGGTGACTATCAGAAATGTATCGAGTTGCAAGAGCAGAAGTTAGAGATTGATCGTGATGTAGGTGATCGATATGGGGAGGGTTCTGCTTACAGTAACTTGGGAAATGCTTACTATTCGTTAGGAGAGTATGCTAAGGCTCAGGAGTTTCATGAGCAGCACCTGGCAATTGCTGAAGAGATTGGCGATCAGTATGGGCGGCAGACGAGCTTTACTAATCTGGGCCTTGTGAGCTATGCGTTAGGGCGGTATGAAGAGGCTATTGTCTCACATCAGAAAAGTTTAGGACTGGCCCAGAAATTGGGCAATCGTCTCGGAGAGGCCGGTGCTTTTGGCAATATAGGTCTGGTTTATATTGCCAAAGGGGACTATGAAACGGCTTTGACATTTCTACAACAACATCTGGAACGTTCCCAGGAAATTAGAGATCAGTATGGGGAAGGCACTGCCCTCAAGAACTTAGGTCATGTCCATGGGGCGTTGGGGGATGTATCGAAAGCGTTGGAGTGTTTTCAAGATAGTTTACAGGTAGCCAAAAAGATTGGGGATTTGCCTGGTGAAGCAGCGACACAAGGCAGTTTGGGTAACTTTTATTTTAGTTTGGGTGACTATGATGAGGCGATAGAGGCTCACCAGAAGCATCTTGAAATTGCAAAACAGACTGGGCGCAGATATGCGGAAGGAACGGCTTTAACGAATTTAGCCAGTGCCTACACTGTAATGATGGACTATGAGCAGGCGCTTACTGCCTATCAAGAGGCGTTGGATATTGCCAGGGACATTGGTGATATCCATGGTGAGGGTCTGACGTTAGGAAATTTGGGGAATGTTTATGAGGATTTAGAGGAGTACGAAAAGGCACTGGAGGTTTATCAGGCAAGCTTCCAAATTTCTGAGGAGTTGGGGGATCAGCATGGTATTGCTTCGGCCCTGGCAAATATGGGAAGCGTCTTTCTAGTGACTGAAAACTACGAGGAAGCTGAGGAGTATTTGCTATCAGCCATAGAGATTTTTGAGGAAATTAAGCAGCTTTCTGCTGAGGCGATTACGGCCCATAAGCTGGCGATTGTTTATTTCTCGGTAGAGCTGCATGAAGCAGCTTTAGAATACTGTGATAAGGCCATTGAGCTGGCTGCTCAAGCGAGTCTTCCTTTAATCGAAGATTCTAGAAAGCTTAGGGAGATGATCGAGCAAGCTGAATGATGATTCAGGAAACATTGTCTAGTGATTAGAATGGAAGCAAAAGCTTCCTAAGGTAGCCAGTCGCTTTTCAGATACGTTCCCTTGCTGAAATCAAGATGAAAGATACCGATATTCTTCCTTCCGGAAAATCAATTTTAGCTGAACTTGAGCTTGAACAATTAACGGTTAGAACTATCAAGCCACGGTCTAAGCGTACCCATTATCGGGCAATCCTGAATTGGATAATGCGTTATCAAACATCCTCCAGTTCAAGCAGCATTGACTATGTCAAAGGATTGTTGGAGGTCTTTTACCATTTTTGCCAATTGGAAGAGTGGAGAAGAGCCGCACTAACACTGGCTATTCCGCTAAACCTGTCAGCTAAAGTAGAGCTGCAAGAACATCTGGGCATATGGGGATATTATAACGAACAAATCGAACTTTACAAGCAGCTACTGGGCAAACTGACCCCTGCCATCGATTCTGTTTGCTTGAATGGTCTAGGAGGCGCGTATCATTCCCTAGGACGGTATCAACAAGCGATTGACTGTCATCAACAAGACTTGGAGCTAGCTCGAAAAACAGGAAATCGAAAAGGTGAAGGCAGTGCGTTGGGAGGACTGGGTAATGCCTACAATGCTCTGGCAAACTATCCTGAAGCAACTCATTGTTATCAGCAGTGGCTGGGCATTACTCAAGATGTCGGCGATTGCCAAGGTAAAGCTAAAGCACTGGGCAATTTAGGGGATATTAACGAATCCTTAGGACGCTATGAACAGGCAATTTCTTATTATCAACAGTGTTTGACCATTGCAGCAGAAATTAGCGATTCTATGACTGAAAGCCGAGCCAATGGAGGGCTGGCAAATGTTTATTCTCATCAAGGCAAGTATACAGAAGCCGTTGGTTGTTACCAAAAGTGGTTAAAAACGGCCCAGGACAATGGCGATCGCGATGGAGAAAGCAAGGCTCTTAGCTCCACTTTATCCATTTCTGATATTTAGGAAAGCAGCAAGCACAATAGGTTTGTCAGAACCAACTTGCTGCAAATGGAAATCCTGAGTTTACTGTCGCTGTTTGCTCCCTTGTTTCGAAAACGTGTGTGGGAGGCATCA
>JBCDIX010000111.1:0-14912 GCA_038748405.1 Cyanobacteria bacterium P01_H01_bin.21
ACCCCAACTCTTGGGCTGAAGGCATCATCTGAAAGAGAAGACTCGGATGCTGTTGGAGCAAAGAGTGATGGATTGGTAGTGTTGTCTTGCTCAAAGGTGTCATAGCGAATTCCGAGCAGAAGCTTAAGATTATCCGACAACAATACCTGGTCTTGCAGGTATACACCAAGCGCGTCTATCTGACTTTCAGTACTAGAAATGAGTGGAAGATCGGCTGGATCTTGATCAGGAACGTTGCCGTAAATAGGGTCAAAGATATTAAGAGGAACAGGCGAGAAGAAATTGCCGCGTAGAAAAGCGCCATCATTCTGTCGAAATAGATCCACCCCCGCCAATATAGTGTGCTCAATGCTGCCTGTATTGAATTCGGCAACGAGATTTGTCTGCAGATCAAAGTTTTCCAAAGGAGGATCATCGTCTCCCAAAAAGGTAGTAGCTCGAAATAAATCTCCTGTTGACTCGTCGAATCCTAAAAAGCCAAAGGTAGAGGTATTTAGAGAGTCAAAGTCAACGTTGTAGTAGCTGAAAGCGTTTCGCAATGTCAAGCTATCGCTAAAGCGATGCTCAAAGGTATATCCCACTCGCAGTGTTTCATTATCGGAGAAATCATCGGGTTCTCCTAAGGCCCAGTCGAAGGGGATATCGGCCACTTCGTCACCGATGGCGACTAGACCAAAATCGGCAGGGCGCTCTTCGTTTAGATATTCCAGGTAGAGGCTGAGATCAGTGCGATCGCTAATTTGCGCGCTCACAACAGGTGCAATAAAAACGCGCTCAATGTCTGTATCAAAATCTCGAAAGTAGTCTTCAGTTCTGTAGGAGGCGTTTAAGCGATAAAGCAAGCGACCATCCTCTGTGAGTGGTCCAGAAATATCAAGACTAGGCTCAAGAAAATTTCGATTGCCGGCCCTCAGCCCAAGTTCATAAAACGGTTCACTCAACGGCTGCTCGGTAACCAGGTTAACCACACCACCCGGCTCAGTCACCCCAAATAGGATAGCAGCCGGGCCTTTAAGCACCTCAATCTGTTCAATGTTGGATAAATCTTGAGAACTAATCGCCCCACTGCCACCAAAGGTAAGGCGAAAGCCATCTCGCAACACAGAAGCATCTTCAAAACCCCGCACGTTCAGTCTCAGCCCTGTCCCATCGTTACCACTTCTAGACGGTGTTACACCACTCACATTTCGCAGGGCGTCGTCTAACTCAGTCACTTGCTGATCTTCTAGCACTTCGCGAGGAATCACTTGAATCGATTGAGGAATATCGCGCAGCGGTGTATCTGTTCGGGTACCGGTGGTAGAAGTCGGCTCAAAGTAACGACTGCCAGCCTGCTCACCTGTGACAACAATCTGGAGCGTATCCTCCTCTGATGCATCAATTGACGCATCGATCTGAGCAATCCCTGGCGCTACACTCAACGCCAGCCCTGTTGTAGCGCTGCTAATGTCTACGATCGGGGCTGTCTCTGTTCCCGTAATCACAACCTGCACACGGTTATCGGGGAGTGCCGTCACCTGCACCAGGGCAATACCCTCAGCAGGGTCGAACTCCAGAAACTCATTTCCTTCGGGGAGTGCCAGCACTGCATTTGGAATCTCAGCAGTCAGAGCATCGACAGATACGCCAGTGGTTGGCACATTTAACTCACTCCCAGCACTGTCTAGGAAAATCTGAAAACCCGCCTCGGTTGTTTCTATCCGTACGTCTGTAATCTGCACTGGGAGAGTTTGAGCCAGCCATTGTGTAACATTGGGCGCAGAAGAGAAAGCACGGATAGGAGAGTAGGAGAATGGGAACAACTCCATTGCTTTAGTGCCTACCCTGCCGACATTTTTTCCCTCAGATTGAGGCTGCGCTAGCGCAGCTTTTGCTACCATAATCTGTGCGCTAGTTAGAATTAAAATCCAGAAGTAATGCCAGTGCTGTTTACCCATCATATCCCTCACACGGTTGCTGACGCTCAACAACCGTCCGGCAGCAATAGTCAATCACCATTACTGCAACTCGATCGTTGAGACTGAAGCGAATTATTCTCGATTAGCGTAAAAGAATGGACAGCTACTGACTAGCAATTTTGAACGGTAGACGCATTTTTTAGCTGGCTTGCTGCCACAATTGCATCTGAAACGATTTAGGGTTGATACCAAATGTCTGGCGAAAGGCTAAGGCAAAATGGCTGCGATTTTTATAACCCACAGCGGCTGCGACCTCAACAACTGAAAGGTCTGACACCATCAATAGCCGCCGAGCTTGCCCCAGTCGGCAGTCACGGAGATAGCCGTAGGGAGTTGTTCCATATACCTGGCGAAAGCCCTGATTCAGTTTTAGCCGATTTGTGCCAACCTGTCGGGCCAATGCTTCGATAGTCGGGGGATGAGCGATCTGTTCTCTCAAAATAGTGGCTGCTTGGTAAATACACTCAAGATCAATCTGGTTAAGATGGGGCTGCACCATGGTTTCAATGCGAAGTGCAATCAACTTTAAAACCTGACGTTCTAAATAGATCCGACGGGTTGCACCCTGGTAAGGGCAGCTGAGTAGCCGCCCCATTACTTGCTCCATTGTGGGTGTCATAGGACTGCGGGCAGCATAGGCAAGGGCAGTCGCTTCAGTGAATAGGTTATCTGCCAGAATATTTTCTGCAAATAAGTACTGACTGGGGGAAGTCATGCCCCATAAAAGCTGGTCTAGCATACCAGCCAGGGTTAACTTTGAGCCGCCCCCCTGATGACGATACATAGCTCGAGTAATGCGCTCGGCGACATTATAAGTCTGGGACGACAGCCGCTCTAGAAATGCCTGAAGATAGGTCATCAGTGCCGGAGGCTTAAAGAAAATCTCGACTTTGAAAAACCGTTGTCGGGCTGATTTTACGGCCAGTCCCCTCAAAGCAAAATAGGGGACAAGGAAGCTGTACCCGGTCGCTTTGCCAGCAAGATGGAACGCAAATTCGAGACGATTGCTCTCATCTGGTGCATCGATTATTATATCCTGATTTAGTGTGAAATCATGGATAAAGAGAGTTACATCATCACGCAGCACGATTTCTTGGAAATAGCCTTGACCCAAGTGAGATGGGCACACCAGGATGCGATCAGATGGGTCTGCATGTAACAGGCGTGAATCATTTGAGCTGCCGGGCTCAAGCCAATCATTCCAATGATCTAAAACCAGTCGTGTTGCCATGGGAGAACTCGGCGCAAAATCGACACACTGATGAGAATCAATTGCATTATAAGCCGTCGTTTACACTAGAAGGAAGCCTCCACGCCATAGTATTTCAGACCCTTAGCTCACTGGCTACGACACTGTCTCTGTATTGGTTTAAGACCATCAAATTACCCTTCCAAAAGAAACTGACGCAGCTGCTCTAAGATCAGCTCGGCACCAATGGGGCCATTGAGTCCATTCCACTTGTAGAAGGTGGCAAAGTAAACGCGGTTTTCTTGACTGGCGGTGAGGGACTGTGCGATCGCACTCTCTTGCCAGTCTTGTTGAATGGGTTGAACCTGATGTGTCTCAAGCAAGTCCCCCATCGTCGTATCAGCAGAGGAAGCTGGATTCTCCAACCGCCCATCACTTACATCAAAGTTATAGCCCAAAATAATGATGCTATCCGCATCATCTAACTCTGGCAAAGCTTCGATTGAAATCGGCGCATTGGCCTTTGCAACAGATGGAGAAATGAGCTGAAACCCTATACTTTCTAGCAATTCACCTAGATAACTATCAGCGTTAATGGCAAAAACACCCTCATCTAGACGACTGGCTCCCAGCAGCAATAGCTTCGGATATGTTGCAACCACATTGGCCAAGTCAGCCCGTGCATCGACAATGCGAGTCTCATACTGCTGAATCATGGCTTCTGCTTTTTCACTCTGCTCCAGGGCGATAGCTAGATCTCGCAGGCTCTCCTGCCATTGGCCTTTCGCTGTGCGATTCCGCCATAGAAGGGTAGGGGCAATTTGAGACAGCAAATCATAATTGTCAACGCGTCCTGCTTGTCCCACAATCAGGTCTGGCTTCAGCAGCGTCAGTTTTTCCAAAGAGGGCTCGCTGGCATTGCCCAAGTTCATCGGTTGGGTGGTGACGCGATCGCCCAGGTAGGGAATCTGCTGGGCTGGATTGTCAAAGATTTCTCCCTGATGGACATTGAGTGTGATCGTACTGCCCGCAGGTTGAACACCCAGTGACAACAGCAGATCGAGGGCATAGGCGTTGATCGTAACCACTTTCTGAGGCTGCCCGCAGACCTCAGTTTCGCCCAGATCATGCTCAATCACGCGACAATCAGACGCTAGTGACTCGATGGAAGTATCGGCGGTGTAACTGTCTTTCAAATCATCGCGAGTTGCCCGACCACATCCAACAATAAGACCTGTCGTTAAGAGTGCTAAAACTAGCCAGCCAGCTATGCGATTCCAAGTCAACATCGGTTAAACCCAGACATATCCTACCCTTCTATATAAATCCATGTAGAGCCTCAACGGGTTAAAACTCAATAGAAAAGGAGCCGATCAGGGTAAACCCTTCACCAGGAAAAACTGACAATCTATTGCCATTAGTACTTTCGATATAGTCAACGTCAAACAAATTGCGCATATTCAAACCAGCCCGCCAATTATCACGCCGATATGAAAGTGCTGCGTTGGTCAAGAAAGAGCTATCCAGCTCATAGGTATTAGCGTTATCACCAAAACGCTCACCCACAAAGTTAAATCCCAAGCCAAATCCTAATCCTTCTAGTGAGCCGTCCTGAATGTCATAACTAGTCCACAGATTAAAGTTATGGTTAGGTACATTGAAGCGTCGATTTCCTTCAAGGAGTCCTTGATCGTCTTCTGTAATTCTGGCGTCGATGTAGGCATAATTTGCCACCAGGTTCCATCCCGGTAGAATCTCGCCAATCACATCTAGCTCTACCCCCTGACTCCGTTCTTGCCCCGTAGCAATAAAAAACCTTGAATTATCTGGGTCCCGCGTCTGGACATTCTCCAAGGTAATATCGAAATAGGCTAGGCTGGCAGACAATCGTCCCTCCAGCAATTCCGCCTTAACCCCGACTTCAAACTGCTCACCCTCCTCTGGTTCCAGGAGGTTACCGTCAACCGTTGTTCCCGTGTTAGGGGAAAACGAGCGGCTGTAGCTGGTAAAGAGCGACACTGGTTCGATGGGCTGATAGACCAGCCCAATCCGTGGGCTAAAGGCATCTTCAGATATCCTGGCCTCAGAGCTCGTTGAGGAAAAGAACGATGGGGTAGTGGTGGTTTTCTGTTCAAAGGTTTCATAGCGCAAGCCCGCTAAGAGCTTAAGACTGTCTGAGAAGGCAATTTGATCTTGTAGATAGACGCCCAGAAGATCGAGTCGCACATCACTATCACTAAGAACGGGTAATTTATCGAAGTCTGGTCGAGGGGTCTGACCATAAACTGGATTAAAAACATTGAAGGGAGGTAGGGGATTGAAGACATCTGCTTGGAGAACACTCTCACGCTCTCGCCGAAAAAGATCGGCCCCAAACATCAGCGTATGGTTAATTGGCCCCGTTGAAAACTCGCCCACCACGTTCGTTTGTAGCTCGTAAAAGTCTTGCAGGACATCAAAGGTTGTAAAGTTGCGAGCCAAGTTGCCAGTTGTCTCATCTAGGGGTCCCCCCAAGACATTGTTGGCTGAAAAGAATACGTTATCGTAACGAGCGTAGCTAAAGGCATTACGAAATTTCCAGTTGTCACTAAAACGATGCTCAAATTGGTAGCCCGTTCTCAGAAATTCAGAAGTGAGGAAATCTTCTGGTTCCCCAAGATTACGGTCAAATGGGACGTCTACCACTCCGTCATCAAATGCTACTAACCCAAAGTCTGCTGGTCTTTCATCTTCACTATATTCAAAGTAAAGGTTTAAATCGGTGCGATCGTTGATTTGCCAACTGATTGTCGGTGCGAAGAAAGAACGTTCAATATCGGTATCAAAGTCGTCTCGAAAGGTATCTTCAGTACGATAAAGGGCGTTCAAACGATACAGCAAACGACCATCCTCAGTCAGCGGCCCTGAAAAATCAAGGCTCGGCTCAAGTAACCCTCTATTTCCTACTCGCAAACCGAGCTCATAGAACGGTTCACTCAAGGGTTGCTCACTTACGAGGTTAATTACCCCCCCTGGCTCCACAGCGCCAAACAAAATGGAAGCAGGACCTTTTAGCACCTCAATCTGTTCAATATTTGATAATTCTTGAAAGCCAATATTCTGAGCCCCAACACTGATGCGAAATCCATCCCGCAATTGAGTAGTGTCATTGAAACCCCGTACATTAAATCGTTGCCCTCTCGGGTCATTTCCAGACGGTATTACCCCACTTACATTTCGAAGCGCATCATTGAGCCGAATCACCTGCTGGTCTTCGAGCACCTCTCGAGGAATCACCTGAATCGATTGAGGAATATCCCGCAGCGGCGTATCAGTGCGGGTGCCGGTGGTGGCAGCGGGTTCTACGTAGCGACTGCCCTCTTCACCCGTTACAACAATCCGTAGAGATTCTCCTTGTGTTTCGTCTGCTTCGTCGTCCTCTGATCCTTCAGTGTCTTCTACAGCTTCAATTGCTTGAGCCAACAGAATTTCTTCGGTATTCTGTAATAGTTCAGCCTCTTGGCCCAATGCTGTCTGTGATACCGATAGACAGCTGACCAATGCAACTATCACACCAAAATTCCAATTTAGTAACAACTTTCCCATCATGTCCTTACACCACGACTAAAGCTCCATTGGCAGCAGGATAGCTACCGCCTAGCATTGAGCTTGAAGCAAATAATTCTCAATTAGGTTACGAGACAAGTCGATTTCGTTCTAGGGATTTTGAAGCCCAAACGCAATTTTTTATTGTCAGTCTCTAACTAGCGTATTGCCAAGCCCCTATCTGAAAAGGTTTAGGATTAATCCCCATGCGCTGGCGAAAGGCTGTGGCAAAGTGACTACGACAGGTATAGCCTACTGCAGTAGCCACGCTACTAATCGACAAATCTGAGGTTATTAATAGTCGTCGAGCATGCCACAGACGGTAGTCACGCAGATAACCATAGGGCGTCGTACCAAACACTTGATGAAAACCTTGATTTAAATAGAGCCGATTTGTACTCACTTGACGAGCCAGGGTCTCTACAGTTGGCGGATTGACAAACTGTTTTCTCAAGATGGCGGCAGCTTCATAAATGCAGTGTAGGTCAATGTTACTAATATGTGGCCGCACCATGGTTTCAAAATAAAGGGAGACAAGTTCCAGCGCTTTACCCTTTAAATAGGCACGACGAACTGCCCCCTGGTAGGGGCAGCTGAGAATCTGTCCAATCACTTGCTCCATTGCAGCCGTTATCAGATGGCGAGCTGCCTTCATAAGAGAGACTGCCGCAGAATAGGAATCATTCGTCAGCAAATATTCCAAGATTTCATCAGCATCAGAACGGCTTTCACCTTTGTAAATTTGATTTAAAAATCCAGTCGTTGTTAATGTTGAACCGCCACCCCGATGACGATATATAGCCTGTAAAACGTTTGCAACATCACCATGTAGTTGAGGAGACAGACGTTCTATAAATGCTTGAAAATACTTAATAAGTGTCGACTCTCTAAAGACAATCTCAATCTCAAAAAAACGTTGTTGAGCAGGTGTGATTTCAAAATACTTCAGGCCAAATGAAGGGCTAAAGTAGCTGTACCTGGAATCAATGCTGATAATCTGAAACTCAAATTTTAGATGTTTACTCTTTCCCCGTGTATCAATCACGACATCCTGATTGAGGGTAAAGTCATGGATAACCAGATTAAAACTGTCTTCCAGCGGAATTTCCTGGATATATCCTTCTCCAAACCAAGGTGGACATACCAGGATGCGATCTGACGCATCGGCATGAAACAGCTGAGAATCACTGACGTTACCGGGTGAAAAGTAATCTTCCCACCGATTCAAGACCAACCGTTTTGCCATAGAACTTTCGGTTTCAGTGCAAGCGATTACTGAGAATAAGTTGCATTATAAAGCATTTTAGTTTGACAGCTGATGCACTGGTTAGTTTTTTGTACCCTGGATACGCACCTGTCTGTATAACACCATCATCAGTTTTTCAATTGTGTCAGCCCCTGCCACTGTTTATAGTGCCAGTAAACTATGCTAAAAAGTTAGACTAGTGAGTGGTGAACAGTTAAATGCCAACAAAACCAGCTGGAATAAACAATGCTGCAACATATCTCAGAAAAGTCCAAGCCCACAGTTTCAGACACTCTGTCTAATCCAATATTCTCTGTATCAAAGATTGGACAACGCCTCTAAGACAAAAATTGATTGTTGGGTAGCTGATGACTAAATTACGTTTGGGCTTAGAGTGGTTTTTAAATCCGGATCATGTGCCTCTGTTGGTAGGACTTGAGCAAGGATGGTTTGCGGACGTTGGTTTGGACTTAGAACTGGTTGAACCCTCAGAGCATGTGGATGCGATCGCAGAACTTCGAGCTGGCACCCTGGATATCGCAGTTACTGAGCCGGTTCATTTGGTAGAAGACCGAGGTAATGGCCATGCCGTGATGGGCTGGGCGCGCTTTTTGCATACCAACGGTGGAGTCATGTACTTTACAGGACGCGGTATCGAGCGGCCTAAGGATATGGTAGGCAAGCGCTTACAGTACCCCGGTGCTCCGTCTGCGTTGGGGCGAGCCATCGCCAAAACCATGATTGAGGCAGATAGCGGTGATTTTACTGAAGATGCTATCACTTCAGTCGATAATGGTTTTTTGCATACCGACGCCCTGATTGAGGACAAGGCCGATCTGGCAACGCTGGTGTTCTACAACTTTGAAGTAATCGAAGCTCGACAGCGCGGTTATGATGCTCAGTTTTTTGCACTCAAAGATTGGGGCGTTCCTGATTTTTGCCAACTTATTCTGATTGCAACGCCAAAATTGTTGCAACAGCGGCAACAGGACCTGCAAGCATTTTTGAAGGTACTACGACGAGGGATTGACTTTATTCACCAGCATCCTAAAGCGGCCCAAGCTATTTACGACCAGCGTACCGGAGCCTATGCAGGCGATCAGACCGGACAAGCCATCTACGATGCAACAATCTCTTGTTTTACCCACGACTTTTCCATGAGTGCAGATTACTACGATCGTCTGCAAGCCTGGATGCACGACACAAGGCAGATTCCCCAATGCTTGTCAGCTAACAACTATTGGACGAACGCACTGGCACTTTAGATACTTTTATTCAGAAACCTACTCACTGATGATAAAACGACCCACCAACATTTTCGACCAATACCACGCCCACGTTTATTTCGATGGCAGTTCTTTGGCAGAAGCCTCCTCACTATGTCAGAAGGCTGGAGAACTATTTGGAGTGAAAGTAGGTCGATTACATCAGAAGCCCGTTGGACCGCACCCTTGCCGGAGCTGTCAACTAGCATTTGATAAAACTCAATTTGCTGAGTTGATCCCATGGCTGGAAAACAACCGAGGAGATTTAACGTTGCTTGTCCATGGGCTGACAGGAAACGATCTTGACGATCATACGAAACATGCTTCCTGGCTCGGAGAGCCTGTGCCACTAAATCTATTGATCTTCGAAGATTAGAATTGGCTTAAACAAAGCTATTTAAGCGTTGGAAATTCAAACTCCAGGCAATCACCCTCACTTTGCAGATCCATCATCAAATCCTGGTTCAAGGTGTAGTCATGGATAAAAAGGACCAAATCATCTCGCAACATGATTGCTTGAAAATAGCCCTGGCCCAAATCAGGTGGACAAACCACAACACGGTCCGATGCATCTACATGCAGCAGTCGCGTATCGCTCGGACTACCGGGCAGGAGCCAATCTTTCCAAGAATTTAGAACCAGTCGCGTTGCCATGGTGACAGTAAATGCAAATAGCTGCTGTTAATGAGAATAGCTTGCATCATTATTCATTTCAACTTCACAACTAGCACACTGTTCCCAGCGAAATAGACACACTGAAAACTCAATAGAAGACAAAAGACAGCAACATTGCTCAGAAAAGAGTCTTTTATCACACGGTTGCTATTGTTGCTTTGACTATCGCTAGTATTGCGTTCAGAATCTTCTACATTTTCCTAGGCAGGCAAGCTATCACTCTCTTCAATTCGTCTTAATCGTTTAAAACCATATGCCCCTAGGGCAACTAATACACCACAAATAGCAAATAAGGCTACCTGTACTGCCATACCAGCACCAGCGCCCACTCCAAAAATGTTTCCTAGTATCTGAGCCAATGGTTCTCCAGGTTGCATGGCCGGTTCAAAAATGCCATCAGCTAGGAGCCCTGAAAGCGCAGCGCCCAATGTGGTCGACAGTTGGGTAATAAGATATCGAGCAGCGAATACCCGGCCTTGTATGCCCGGCTCGACTTTAGAGCGCCAAATGGCTGAGCCACAGCTACCGGATAAGGGAGCAAATAACCCGCCAATTAAGGCCGTTCCTAAGTAAGTTTGGGTGCGTTGAGCCAGACCCAAAACAATTAAGGTAATTTTCCACAGCGTGTTTCCCATCAACACGCCATGAATGCGTCGTTTGGGACCTCCCCAGACACTTAGAATCGAGCCACCAATCAATCCGCCAATTCCAAAAAATGACGATAGCGTCCCTAAAATCGAGGTGTTGTTATCTAAGCGAGATAACACCATGGGAAACAGAATGGTGAAACAAAGACCATCGATAAAATTGCTAATAAGAAAAAAGCACAGCAAAGATTTTAGCCCAGGATGACGCCATAGATAGCGAGCCCCGAAGGTCAGTCTTTGGATAGCGGTATCGGCATCAGGTCGAGCATCAGACAGAGCAGGGTGGGGAATGGTGACCAGGCTGAGGGTGGTAATTGCGATCGCAAACGTAACTAAGTCAATAGCCAAAATCCCCCTCAGGCCAGTGGCGGCATACATCACCCCTGCGGCGGCCGGAGCTACAATAAAGCTCCCTGATGTGAGCGCCGCCTCAAAAGCAGCAGCGCGGGTATAGTGCTTCTCTGGCACCAGCAATGACACTGAGGCAGAGTACGCCAAATTCTGAATATAGCCAAACAGACCATTGACAGCCCCTGAGAGATACAGGTGCCACACTTGGAGCTGATCGCTAAGTACCAGGATGAGTAGAACGATGGTGGAGAGCCCTGCCACCAAGTCCCCCAGCACCATCAGATATTTACGGTTAAAGCGATCGACCCAAACCCCAGCAAAGGGAGAAATCAATAATCTTGGAATTTTGGTGGCCACCAAAATTAGCGAAAACGGGGTGGCCTGGCCCGTCACCTCCCAGGCCCAAATAGAAATGGCAAAGTTTGTCATTTCAGACCCCAGTAAAGAGACGAATTGCCCCAGCCAGATAATTAAAAAAGTCCGCACGCTGCCCCTAAGCTTTCTGTTAGCTCCAGCCTATGGGCAGCGCAAAAAATCTCCTATAGATTTTGGGTCCAAAACGCATTTTTTTGTTGACAGCTTGGAATCCCTATCCAATAAATCGGACAGGAACATCTCCTAACTATCAAAATGTGATAGAGAAG
This sequence comes from Cyanobacteria bacterium P01_H01_bin.21, assembly GCA_038748405.1. GTDB lineage: Bacteria > Cyanobacteriota > Cyanobacteriia > Phormidesmidales > Phormidesmidaceae > Leptothoe. Next base: position 11,561 of record JBCDIX010000111.1, read on the forward strand.
GAGCCAATCACTGTGAAGCCTTCACCGATAAAAATGGATCTCCTATTGTTACTAGGGTTAAAGTAATCTACATCAAACAGGTTGCGGAAGTTCAAACCTGCCTGCCAATCATCTTGCTGGTATGAAATAGCAGCATTGGTAAGAAAGTAATCATCTAATGTAAATGTGTTGGCATTATCACCAAACCGGTCATCCACATAATTCACCCCCAAACCAAAGCCTAATCCCTCCAGTGGCCCCGATTGAATATCGTAGGTGGTCCACAGGTTGACGTTATGCTCCGGCACGCCAAACAATTGGTTTCCCTCTAAACCGCTATTATCTTCGGTAACATCGGCATCGGTGTAGGCATAGTTGGCAATAATATTCCAGCCAGGGAGAATCTCACCTGCCACATCTAGCTCCACACCCTGACTGCGTTGTTCGCCCGTGGAAACAGAAGCAATACCCAGCGGATCGTTAGGATCGGGAGTGGCGACATTTTGTTTGGTGATATGAAACAGCGCCAGGGTGGCAGTGAGTCTACCGTCTAACAGCTCGGCCTTAGCCCCAACTTCAAATTGTTCACCTTCTTCGGGGTCAAGCAGGTCGCCATCAATCGTTGTGGCTGAGTTAGGGACAAATGAGGTGCTGTAGCTACCATAGAGCGACAACGCTTCAATGGGCTGATAGACCAAGCCAACACGAGGGCTAAAGGCATCATCATTTTGATTGCTGGTTTCAGTATCAGTGATGTTGTCCGTGATGGTTTGTTCAGTCGTTTCGTAACGCCCACCCAGCAGCAAGAGCAGATTATCTGCCAAATCAATTTGATTTTGGAGATAGATCCCCAGAGAATCTATGCGGGTAGTGAAATCAACAAGGGTAGGTGTAGTTGACAGATCAGGAAGGGAACCATAGACGGGATTAAAAATATTCAGCGGCCGCACATCAGAGAAATTTCCCTGAGCAAAGAGGGGATTATCCCGGCGGTACAAATCAATCCCAGCCAGTAGGGTGTGATCAATCGAGCCAGTGCTATATTCCCCTACCACATTGGTTTGAAGTTCATAATCGAAGTCCGTTTGCCCAGTCAATGCTGGCAATAAAAAGAGATCTCCAGTCGGCTCGATAAAGTTAGCAATGGCAAATCCTGAAGATTCTGTTTCAAAGCGATTGAATCGGAAGGCGTTGCGGATTTTCCAGTTATCACTAAATCGATGTTCGAAGTCATAACCAGCTTGCAGCTTTTCGCTGTCGACGCTATCACCAGGGTTGGTGAGGATGCGATCGACGGGAATATCAGCTACCTCATCATTGATGGCGACTAAACCGATATCGAGAGGGCCTGTGGAATCTTCGTATTCAAAATAGGCGGTGAAATCGGTGCGATCGCTAATTTGCCAGGTAATAATCGGAGCAATAAAGAATTTTTCAAAGTCCGTATCAAAATCTCGACCTTGAAAGCTATTTTCAGTGCGGTAGAGAACGTTGAGGCGATAAAGAGAGCGGCCATCTTCCGTCAGCGGCCCTGAAACATCTAAGCTGGGCTCCACTAATTCGCGGTTACCTACCCGCAAACCCAATTCACTAAACGGTTCGCTCAAGGGTTGCTTGGTGACCAAGTTAATGACCCCACCGGGCTCAGCCGATCCAAACAATACCGACGCTGGTCCCTTGAGCACCTCTACCCTTTCGATATTGGCCAGTTCTGGGCTACCCGGATTATCAGTACCGCCAGCAAAGAGTCGAAACCCATCTCGCAACACGGTTGGGTTACCAAAACCCCGCAGAATAAAGCGCCGATCTTCAGTCCCTGAAGAGGTGACGATGGCACCACTGGCATTGCGCAGTGCGTCTTCCAAACGAATCACCTGCTGGTCTTCCAACACTTCCTGGGGAATCACCTGAATCGACTGAGGAATATCTCGCAGAGGGGTGTCGGTGCGGGTAGCAGTAGTCGCATTAGGCTCCACATAGCGGCTGTTTTCTTCACCGGTCACCACCAGTCTTAGGAGTTCATCAGCTTCGCCTGCCTGAGCTACTCCCGGTGTCACGGTTGCTGATAAGCCCATCCCGGTTGTAACAATCTCTGCCACTGGCACCGCATCTGACCCCGTTAACACCAATTGTACTTGGTTACCTGGTAGCTCGGTTACCTGTACCACAGCAATGCCTTCAGCGGGTGCAAACTCTTCAAATTGTTCTGCTAGCGTGGCATTGGGAATATCTAAAACCAGGGCATTGCCTGAGACTGATTGGGCAGGCGTGTCTAGTTCACTATCGGCTTCTAGTATCACCTGCACGCCTGCTTCAGTGGGCTCCACTCGAATATCCGTAATCTGCACCGAAGACATTTCAACTTGGGCCAGCCGATCCACATGAGACTCCGCCGCACTCTGCTGTTGGGCCAGCCCCGCTTCGGCCGCTCCGCCAACAATCAGGGTTAATAATGCCAGTAGATTGATACTTGATTGCAACTTTGCCATAATTCCTCACACACCTCGCCGCTCCAGCCCATAAAGCACCTGTGACAGCGGTAGGCCCGCTGCCAGAGAGATTATATGGGCTAGAAGCGAATGATTTGCAGCTAGCTTACGGGAACTGGCGATGGCCTTCTAGGGATTTTGGTACAGACTTGCATTTTTTGCGATCGCTGATTTTGAAGGTAGGACAATCGGTAACCGCTGCTATCTGACAGTCTTTGACAGTTAACGCCATCCTGCGAGGATCAGCGATGTCAATTTTCTACTAACTGGCATAGCGCTGCAGATGTAGCTGAAACGCTTTGGGTTTAAAGCCAATTTTTTGACGAAAGGCCGTTGCAAAGCGGCTGCGATTGCTATGGCCAACGGCGGCGGCCACCTGGCTAACTGACCAATCTGAAGTGCTCAATAGGTAGTAAGCAGAATCTATACGGTGGTTATGCAAATAGCCCACCGGTGTGGTGCCATAAACCGAATGGAAGCCCTGATAGAGTTTGAAGCGATTGGTGTAGACCTGTCGGGCTAGCTGCTCCATCGTGGGCGGAGAGGTCATTTGATTTCGTAAAATCGCTGCAGCATCATAGATGCAGTCCAAATCAGCCTTGGGGAGGGGCGGTTGGTACAGTGCATTTAGATAAAGAGAAATCAGTTTAAGAGCCTTTTGCTTCAAATAGCTGCGACGGGTTGTTCCCCGATAAGGACAGCCCAAGATTTGAGCAATGACCTGCTGCATAGCTGGGGTGATAGCCCGGAGGCGGGTATGGTAAACATCCATAAACTCCCCGTAGAGGAAACGAGGCAAGTAATTGTTCAATGTCTGGTTGGATTCAACATCGGTTTGACGTTGCCGAAGGCGATGGAGCAGTTCAGCGATTGTTAATCCTGCT
>JBCDIX010000112.1:0-14681 GCA_038748405.1 Cyanobacteria bacterium P01_H01_bin.21
ACATATTTTACCCTCAGAAACTGATCCAAGAAAGGAGATCCCTGACCTGTCCAAGGATCATAGTCCATATGATTGTGTGAATGGATTTGCCGTCGTTGACGAAGAGTATGAGGATGAAAATGGGCTCGTAATCATTGGGCGCAAAGTTCCTTGTAAGGAGGAAGTTAAAAAGACACAAGAGGTACGAAAAGGAAGAGTCTTACGAGATGAACATAAGGTAAATGATGATGATCTAATACCGCTTGAACTTCTTCCAGAAGAAGACTCAGCTTATATCCCAACACGGCACGGCTGGAAAAGTACTGTCACTAAAAAAATATATGGAAAAGAGTGGCTTGAAAAGATGAGAGCAAAGAACCCTGATTTCGGGAAAAGATCGAAATAAAACTGGAATACTTACCTCACAATATTGGTGATGCCTGCGCTTGAACAAGGGCTATACTTGCTCATCCCCTGTTCTTTTGGGCTTCTAAAATTTGATTGGCAATCGAGTTGGTGACATGGCTCTTTAGGCGCATATGATATGCGGGCACTTCGATGAAAGATTCCTATCTTTGGATTCGCTTAGAGATCATCAACTGCATCCTTATTCTCCTACTTCAGTCAAAGAGGCGACCTTTGAGAGTTGGAAGGAAATGATTTCAAAAAATCATCAGTCTGCCTAACTTTTTAACAGAAGTTAGTGTATTCCGAAGTAGTTAATTACCTGTTTAGGACTACCAAATATACTTTTTCGGGGGAATATGCAAATAACCCCAGTACAGAAACTCTCGCTAGGACTGAAGCGACGTCTTGACCATGAGAACGTGGCACAAATAATAACTCAGCTAATGCCAGTTTTAGAACTGCATAACTGTGCCGGGCAGCAACTAGGCAACTGGCATAACAGGGATAGAAATTTCCTATCTAAACAGTATTTATAGCTTATGATCGTGCCGATATCTCTGGGTTAATTCCTGTTCGGCCTCTCTCAAACCTCCTATGTCTAGTTTCTTTGTCAGTTACAACAAAGCGGATAAAGCTTGGGCCGAGTGGATCGCCTGGACCCTGGAAGAAGCAGGTCATACAGTCGTTATCCAAGCGTGGGATTTCCGACCAGGTGGGAATTTCGTGCTCGATATGCAGCGAGCCGCCGCAGAAACTGATAAGACCCTCGTAGTGTTATCAGAGGACTATCTGAATGCTGAGTTCACCCAGCCTGAATGGGCCGCCGCCTTTGCTGACGATCCCACCAGCTTGCAGCGTAAGGTTATTCCCATCCGGGTACAGAAATGTAAGCCCAGAGGTTTGCTGCGCCCCATAGTCTATGTGGATCTGGTAGAGCTTGATGCCGATGCTGCTCGACAGGTGGTATTAAATGCATTGCCAGAACGATTAAAGCCCTATTCTGAACCTCCTTTTCCCAAAACTCGTCAGGCTGAAAAAAACAATGAACAGCCTGCATTTCCTAACGAACCCGTATTAAAGCCTTGGAATGTTCCTTACGAGAGAAATTCATTCTTTACGGGACGTGAGGAGGTGCTACAAACCTTACACCAACGCCTAAGCCAGGATAAGGCAGCCGGGTTATCTCAGATCCAGGCGATTCATGGTTTAGGAGGAATTGGTAAAACCCAAGCTGCTGTTGAATATGCCTATCGCCATCGACAAGATTATCAGGCTGTCTTTTGGGTCAGAGCAGAGACAGACCTGGAAGTACGCACCGGCTTTGTGGAGATTGCCCGGTTACTCAACCTCTCCCAGCAGGATGCTCAAGACCCCGATGACACCCTACGGGCTGTTAAGCACTGGTTAGAAACAAACTCAGACTGGTTGCTGATCTTTGACAACGCAGATCATCCTGCACTGCTCAGGCCTTTTCGTCCAAATCAGGCCTCAGGTCATATCCTCGTAACCTCCCGTGCCCAAACCTTCGATATGCTCGGTATTTCTCAGCCTGTGAGCTTACAGGAAATGCCTGCAGACGAAGCTGTTGCCTTTCTATTCAAACGTGCGAATCGGCATACTAATGACTCTGCCGAGCAAGCTGCTGCCACTGCCCTGGCAGACGAACTGGGGTTTCTCCCCCTAGCGCTTGAACAGGCCGGAGCCTTTATTCTGCGCCGGAAGCTGCGGTTTAGCACCTACTTCAGTCAATATCGAAAGCAGCGATTAGCTCTCCTGGAGCGACAACAACCAACGGTGGGTAATGAACAGCAAATTGCTCGTTCTGTTCAGACCACCTGGCAGCTGAATTTTGAGGCCGTGCGAGAGATTAATCCAGCCTCAGCCGAATTGTTACAGGTTAGTGCCTTTGTTGCACCAGATAAGATTCCTTATGAATCGCTCATTTCGGGTAGAGAATCGCTCGGAAACTTCCTATCTAATGCTCTGGAGTCAGAAGATCAGGAGGGCGCACGGTTTGTCATCGCTGAGTTACTGGAACCGTTAAGTCAGTATTCCTTGATTCGAGTAGATCCCGACACGGACAGTTTCACGATTCACCGCCTGGTGCAGGAAGTGGTGAAAGTTGAGATGGATGAAGCTCAATGCCGCCTATGGGCAGAGCGGACAATAGGTGCGGTTACCCAGGCATTCCCAAATGCAGAGTATGGCAATTGGCCAAGTTGTGATCGCCTGTTGCCCCATGCCAAAGTCGTGATTCACTTAGCCACGACTAGTCAAATTGAATCTGAAACAACTGCACGGCTCTCCGCTCGAATGGGCTCTTACTTGAAAGAACGGGCACAATACAGCGAGGCGGAATCCCTCTTTCAAGACACTCTGGCGATGCGTAAACGGCTGTTAGGCGACAAGCATCCCGATGTGGCCGAAAGCCTCAACAATCTGGCCGAGGCTTACCACCATCAAGGGCGCTATAGTGAGGCGGAACCCCTCTATCGAGACGCACTGATGATGCGTAAACGGCTGTTGGGTGACGAGCATCCCGATGTGACCGAAAGCCTTAACAATCTGGGCCTATTTTACTACTATCAAGAGCGTTATGGCGAGGCGGAACCCCTCTTGCAAGACGCCTTGGCGATGCGTAAACGACTGTTAGGTGATGAGCATCCCGATGTCGCTCAAAGCTTCAATAATCTGGCCTTACTCTACAACAATCAAGAGCGTTATAGCGAGGCGGAACTCCTCTATCAAGATGCCCTGGCACTGTGGAAACGACTGTTAGGTGACGAGCATCCCGATATCGCCCGCGGCCTCAACAATCTGGCCTTGCTCTACTCCGATCAAGAACGCTATAGCGAGGCGGAACCCCTCTTGCAAGACTCCCTAGCGATGCGTAAACAGCTGTTAGGTGACGAGCATCCCGATGTCGCCTGTGCCCTCTACAATCTGGCCTTGCTCTACGACAATCAAGGGCGCTGTAGCGAGGCGGAACCCCTCTATCAAGACGCATTGGCGCTTGTTGAACAGATTCTCGGACCGGATCACCCACATACCAACCTAGTGCGAGGAAATCTACAAGAGCTACAAGAGCGGCAAAATCAATGAGGGCGCAATCACTCACCCTAAGCGGTTCACCAATAAGCTTCGCTTATGTCCCAAACGGGTCTTGAGAGTTGCAGCGAGCGCAACTACTCAACAGCAGAATCAGAGTTACACCCCTCGATTTTCAACCAGAGAATTTGATCCGCGACACAATTTTAGAAAAGTAGTCCAACTTTAGTCCAAGCCGCTAATTTCGATCATTTACACCGATAAGCTCAGCTCATGAATCGCCAATTTTCTCTGGATCGGTGCTCGCTAGTAACTAACGATAAAACTCGTTATCAATAATTTCTTCTGAAAAGAGCTTAAAATAATTGAGCTTTTCGCTAATTTTTTAGTTGGTTATTATACAAACATCGCCTGGTATAGACCTTTTACAAGACAAATACCTTGATTCAATCCATACATCTTGATTTACTTCAACTAAAGACCACTCTTCAGCATCACTTGCCGTTCTTTTTTTAAGGATGACTCGCGTACCTGGTGGAACCATTAAAGTTACAGGAGATGACAATGGAGATGGAACTCCACCATCAAGAACCGGAAGAAAAAGAGAGGGCTTTCTAGTGATTGCTCCTGTGAATCGTACAGTACTAAAAAGCAGAAACATTAAATACACAGAAAAAAGTATAATGAGCGCTAATAATACATTACTCATTATTTGCTTGAACTTTCTTGGTAATTGCAACATAAGTAGTCGTACAAAATTAATTACAAAACGGAATAGATAGCCCTCTTACTCAGCAATCAATAACACGAAAATCTCTATAATTTTCATTGCTCAGGTACTTATTACTTACTATTGTGCGTTCGGGGCTGGGAGAATATCCCCAAGTAAGTTTTTATAAGCTAACAGTGAAACAAAAACTTGAATTAGAAGGTAACCAACTAGTAAAATCCTAAAAGCAATTTTACTTTCCCACCATAAAACCTTTAAATCGTCTCTATCTTGAGGTAAGAATCTTAGATGTATTCCAAGCAATAAAACGATAAACAATGGAGCTACTATTGTCTGTCCTCCTCGCAAAACTTCCATTCCAAAAGCTTCAATACCAATTCCTAGAGTGCTTGACAGAAAATCTTTGTAGTTTGGAGTAGGAGACCAAGTTACCGCACTCAAAAAACATCCTATGCCAGCCCACAGAATAACCCAAGCTATGTCACCAACTGTAATAGTGCCGATAATAGTGTCCATTGATAATTGATAGTTACTAATTGATATTAGGTCTGATGAAAGCGAAGCTGAAACCGGGGGCAATTAGAATTTTAAAACCCTTATATATCCATACTTTCAGGGAGTAATTTTTTCATAGGAGTAATATCCAAAAATCAAGCCTATTTGGGGTTATTTGCAACGAAATTCCGTCATTTCAGACATCAATTTCCGGCTAATTGCCCCTGGTTGCACCAATGCTTTCACTACCCCTATTAGTGTTTAGTACCGTTAACTACTGAATTGCTTGCTATGTCCTCTTAAGGATCTAGTGCTTCATACTCCCTAATAGAATAACTTGATTTTCTTTTTGCTCCCCTGTCATGTGGTAATCGAATACCGCTATCACAGTCCCATCTTCGTCAACTGGCCTAACAACTATGCAGTCATAGTTATCAGTGCAAAAGCCTACGACATCGCTACTGGCAATAGCCTCTTACAGCGATTAATGACTCAACAATAGCGACGCTGAAACGACAGGGAATTAGGTCCAGGCAAGAGGCTGAAAAGCGTAAATTCATTAATAAAGGTGGCATTTTCTATGCGTCTTAAGAGTTTATACTACACATAAACTACCTTGTATTCCTTGTTGTATTCCCTTACCTATAAGCATTACGGGCTAATTGCTCCATACCGTAGCTTCGCTTTCACTAACCTTTCGTCTGCATCACGTTTATCCTCTTGCTCAGAAAGGATTTGAAAGAGTAAGTCATCTGCGTAGGCTACATCAGTCATTACGATTCTCAGTTAGTAGGGACTGCTTAACATAATAATCTGTTTTCTGCAGCGTATCTAATAGTTGGGGGATAGCTCTCTCATAAGCGAATTCTCTCAATTTCATCAAGACTAATAGCGTCACCGCGCCGGTCATACAGCTTCGTCGTCCGACTATCCTCATGGGCAGCAATCCGCTGTGCATTGTCTAAACTACCCCCATGGGTTAGAAAATTGGTAATCCCACTGGCCCGAAATGAGTGGTTACACACCTTCGTACTAATCCCAGCGGCCTTTGCCTTCCGCTGTACCATCGCCAATGCCTCTTGGAGCTGAAGCCGCCGCCCCGTTAGCTTCCGAGACTGGCCTCGGGTAGTTTGAAATAGCGGGAATGATGATTGATCAACCAACCCAGCCGCCTCGACATATTCATCCAGATACTGCTCAAGGGTATGGTGCACGGGGACTTCGTGATACCGGCCCCCTTTTTCATGCAGTCTCAGCCAGTAGCGTTTCCCTTTTGGGAAATAGTCCTTGGCATCCATCGCCAGCACCGCACTGATGCGCGCAAAGCTAAAAAACATCGTCCCAATCAGCGCCCGATCACGTAGCCCCACCACATGGGACACATCAATAACCGCTAACAACGCCTTGACCTCATCATCCGAGAGCACGGGCGTCTTACCAATTTTGACCTTGTGCCGGATACCTTTGACTTTAACGGCTGGGTTCTCATCAAGCAGGCCACCGGCCACCATCCAGCGAAACAGCGATCGAATCGCCGTTAGGTGCTGGTTAATCTTTGGGGGGGAGCCTCGGTGGGACTCGACATAGGCTGAGATCGAGATCGCCGAGATGGAATCAAAGGAGAGTTCATAGGTGTTGCACCACTCCAGGAATTGTTTGAGGGCGGACCCATACGCGGCCCGTGTATTCTTGTTGCGAAGGTGGACTAAAAAGAATTCGATATACCGACGAGAGAGTTTGAGTCCCGCTTCCGTCACCAGCGCGGGGAGATAAATGTCGGGGGGCCTAGTGGGTGCTTGGGGTGCCGATGGCTGCTTTGGTACAAGCGAGCTGGTCATGGCGGGTCCTGGGTGGGGGCTCAGTCTTGTATTAGATAATGGGGAATTATCAGATATATGATTAGTGAAAAAGTTGGTATTTATAGCAGTTTATCAAGCCACTTCCATAGCTAACTATTCGCAAAAACTTAGCTAGATTCTGATGTTGGCTAGTTACCAAAGCGGAGAGTTAGATTTTCTAGACTATGATGACATGATCAATCCATATAATCAGCCATAAGGCAATTTTTTTTCGTCAATACAATCAATAGCTCCCATCAACTTTAATGCTGTCCGTTGCCCTTCTGTTAATCCTGTTACTTTAGTAATATCCATTCCTGAATAAGGTCGCTCATCAATTATTTGTAGATATTCACCATCTTCAACACTTCGAATCTGGATAGTTTCATTAGCACTTGTAAAGGCAATAATAAAACCATCTGGACTAAATGCTACAGATCTGACCCAACTTGAATTGTCTTTAAGTGTTTGTAAACATCTTCCAGTATCTAACGACCATAGTTTCACTGTTCGGTCACTACTTCCAGAAGCAAGAATATTTCCATCTGGGCTAAAGGCGACGGACCAAATTCCCTCTGAATGCCCTTCAAAGGTTTGTAGGCACTTGTTTGTTCTCAAGGACCATAGTTTTACTGTTTTATCGGTGCTCCCAGAAGCAAGAACAGTACTACTTGGATGGAAGAAAATTGACATAATCTCATTTGAATGCCCTTCTAATGTCTGCAAACAGACACCAGTGTCCACAGACCACACCTTTACTGTCTGGTCATTGCTCCCAGAAGCAATGATGGTGCCATCTGGGCTGAAACTCACAGATCTAATCCCCTTTGAATGCCCTTCTAAGGTCTGCAAGCAGGCACCAGTGTCCACAGACCACACCTTTATTGTCTGGTCATCACTCCCAGAAGCAATAATGGTACCATCTGGGCTGAAACTCACTGATTTAACTCCCCTTGAGTGCCCTTCTAGTGTGTGCAAACAGATACCAGTGTCCACAGACCATACCTTTACTGTCTGGTCATCACACCCGGAAGCAATGATAGTGCCATCTGGGCTGAAACTCACAGATCTAATCTTGTTCGAGTGTCCTTCTAAAGTTAAGCTGTAGTCACTAGATACGAAGGGTTGCAGTAGCCTTATTGTCTGACTATCTCCTGCGAAAGCAAGAGTATCACCATGTGGACTAAAGGTAATTGATAAAATCTCATTTGAATACCCTTTGAGTACGCCAAAACAGACGCCTGTATCTATGGACCATAGTCTAACTGATCTATCACGACTTCCAGAGGCTAGGGTGTTATTATCTGAACTGAATGCAACAACTCTAACTCCGTCTGAATGCCCCTTAAGTGTACGTAAACATTGATCTGTTGTTAGTGACCATAGCTTCACCATCTGGTCGTCACTAGCAGAAGCAAGAATATTATTATCTGCGCTGAATGCTATGTGCCAAATTGAATTTAGATGGCCTTCAAGTGTACGAAGACATTTACCTGTTTCTGTAGACCACAGTTTTATTGACCCGCCAGTACTTCCAGAAGCGAGCATAGTACCATCCGAGTTAAATGTAATTGACAAAATCTCATCTGGATCATCTTTAAATGTCTGTAGACATTTTCCAGTGTCCACAGACCACAGTTTTATTGATCCATCAGTGCTTCCAGAAGCCAGTATGTTACCATCTGGACTGAAGATTACGGATTCAACCCAATGCGTATGGTCTTCAAGAGTATGCAGACACTTTTTCCTATCTAATGACCATAGCTTAATTGTTCTATCATGACTTCCAGAAGCAAGCATAGTGCCATCTGGACTCAAAGCAACGGTTCTAACTCTACCTGTATGCCCTTTAAGTGTGCATAGACATTGTCCAGTTTGCAAAAAACACAGCTTAATCGTTCCATCATCACTTCCAGAAGCAAGCATAGTGCCATCTGGACTCAAAGCAATAGATCTAACCCAATCTGCATGATCTGAAGAAATCCACAATACCTGTTCAGTGTCGATATGCCACAATTGCAAGCTACCTTTACTATCGCCAACAACGAGATATTTATCTGTTGCGTCAAATGCAATTGAGTTAACGCAACCAAGCGCTTTAGTAAAGGAAGATGCCTCTAAGTGAGCACCTTGAAAATTTGTTTGCTGAAGATATGCGTTGGTAAAATCGACTTCTCGTAACCTAGTGTTACTCAGATTGGTATTTCTAAGTGCGTAGGGTGACTTGGCTAGCATTAACTGTGCTAGATTGCCTCCGAAGTATCCTAGATCTGGAAGTATTGTTTTTTGTGTTGACTGCAATAACGGCAATAGTCGATCTCTCATCATTCCTTCATCTAACATTGGGTGGGCTAAATCAAGTACCGCTTTTGTTAATTTCGTCTGTCCCAACAGTGGCAACAATTCTACTGTTGCATGACCTTTAAATTGCTTTAATGGAGAAATTTTTATTAGTGCCCCCTGTTCATCACATTCTCTTTTGAAGTAGCTCTCCCATGTATGTTCTTGTGGAGATAAATATACGTCTAAATGAGACTGTTGCTGTGCCACTTCAATAAAATCTATTGCCATAGTCCCCAGGGAAGCTACTATCTTATACGCTACGAAAAATTCCAAAAGCGATCGATGAGCTGGACTGTAGTCTCCTTCTGCATTACGAATCAAAATCGTTTGCCCCGTCATATCGTAACGCCAGTGATCCAAATCCTTATCTTCTGTCACACGATCAGCAAACATTCTCCGTAACCGTGCAGGAAATACACGATAGTTCAAACTCATTTGCTCTGTTGAAAGCATTTCCCAAGACAACTCACACAGAAAATAGAGCTTGTCGGCCAGTGATGTAAATGTTCGTTGACTGGTGATATCTCGCTCCATTTTATTTTTCACAGCATATAAATACACTCGCGCCATATCTACTGGCTTGCCTGCCTCAAGTTCTGGCATTGCCTCTAAAACTAAATCTAACATTACTGGACGTCGTGTTAAATCCAGTAATTGCTGGTTCTTCATGATTTTCTGCACCGTTTCGATCTGAGCTTTACGACCTAACAGTTGCTCTACTTGTTCGTCACTAAATTTTTCTAGTTCCAACACTTCAAACTGAGGTGGCTCTCCAGTCTTATGAGTAAGAGAAGCTTTTAGCTCTGCCCCTAATAACTTCCGCCCTTCCATTGCGTCCGGAAAATGTTCCGTTCGACAAGTGAGAATTACTTTTGCCCCCGGAGTCACTACCTTTGCCAATTCCCAAAAGTTATCAATCATCGCCTGACGGTCAACCCTGGCAGCCATCTCATCAAACCCATCAAAAATCAGCAGCAGCTTTCCCATACGGTTGAGTCGATCAAAAACAGAATATTTTTTCAAAATCTCATGCTTACGAAAAAAGAATTCTGAAAATAGAGACTCAACCGTCACCGACTTGGCATAATCACGTAACGGCACCACAATAGGTACCCGTGGTCTCTCTAACCCACGCTTTTTCGCATCCTGATACCGCTGTAGTGCTACCCAAGCATAGTGCAATGTAAACCAGGTTTTACCTGTACCAAATTCCCCCAGAATTGACAGATGCTCCTTCGCCGGATCATCCAACCACTGATCCACGTAACCATCAATCCAGCCATCTTCTTTCTCATAGACACTCACCCCAATTTTCCGATGAGTCAACGAATCTAACTCATCCTTTCGGCAGGCGAGGGGTAAGTAGTCCATATCCACCTTCCTGCTTTTAATATCCTCCTCTAACCACTTCAAATACTTGCTAAAGTCAGCATCCTCATCCAGCAACTCATCAAAGGTGTAACAGCTAATATCCTCATAACTGGCCTCATCTTCTACTGCTTTGCGAGCTGCCTTGCTTACCCGTCGATTACCTACTAGCCAACCTTCATTGACACCCGTTGTCTCAATTCTCTTCTGAAAATCCTGCAGATCACTTATGCCAACTTCTCCCGCCACCCCACGAACTAAAGTGCGAGACACCTTACGACGGGTCAAAGGAAAATCAATAATCCACTCAAAATAGTTGGTATTCCAAACCTCATAGTCTGGGTCACGATCATAGTCCAACACCTCAAACCATTCCCCCAACTGGTGGGCTAGGTCAATTGCGTTACTCATCTGTGCTACTTCTGGTAACGCCAAGACTTCAGTTCCAGCTAACTGGTTTACCTTATGATTAATAGCATCCAGACTTGGTAAATGCTGAATCTGAGTTTGAATGTCTTGCAACTGCTTCTGTAGTCTGTTAAACCTTGTTTGCTGTTTTTGTTCCGCTCGGATTTCCTTAACAGAGCTAGTTTGCCTGACCAGCTCCATAAAGACACCAGCAAAGATGGCTAGCTCCCGTCTTGGGTTCAGGTCTAGAAGCTTATTACCCAATCGAAAGTGAGCAATCTCTTCTCCCTTCCGCAGCCACCCCCCTGGATCATTCTGACGATAAGCCGCTTGAAAAACCTCGCGAACTTCCTTGGCCTTAAAAAACTCGATCAGCTGCCTGGGCTTACATTGCCCAATATCATCAAAGGCATACTGTACCAAAGCATATGCATAGACATCTTCAAACTTTGTCAGTGACTCAATATCATCCAGTTCAAAGTGCTGCAGTAGGCGAATAACACACTCATTACGACCCACTTTTTCTTTGATACCTGAGGTTTCTAAAACAGCATCAATGACTTTTTCAATAATGGAATCTGGAATAGGCATTGGCAGTCTTGGGTCAAGAACATTGCTAACTGGCAGGGACAGGGAGCCTCTTTGCTATTATGCTAACTACGACTGAAATTAGTCATTGATCGATAATTTTCCGGAATTCGTTAAGATTATCATTGGCTTTATTGGTTGGTAGCGCCAATGGTTCACCTACCTCAGAGCGTCTCTCAAGAGAAAAAGTCTTGACTAACGCATTCAAGAACTGCATTGACTAGAAAATAGCTTCCTCAGGGCAAAGCAGTCCTACGTTTATCTCCTCTCGGGAGGCAAGACTAATTCTTTTGCAGAGAAAAAATCGGTAGCCCCAAGCTTAAGGATTCATTGTAATGTTGGCTGAAACATCTAGTTCCTCAATCAATATTGCATCCATTGAAAATCTACATCAGCTAATAGTCCCATACATAGCTTCCACTAAGATTTAGGCAAAAGTTAGCTCAGTCGTTCTTTTCAGACCTATGCAGCAACTTTCTAGGGAGCATCCTTTGCTGATAGTGCCAATTCCAGTAACTTTTGCCACTCTTTATCAGTGGGGAGCATACCCCTATATTCCTCTGGTACTTGAGGATGGAGCTGATAGGTTGCCACTCCAATCGGATTCGTCTTTGATTTCAGGCTAAACTCAACCTCCAACCGATCCTTCTCAGCACACAAAATAATACCAATTGTGGGGTTATCGTCTGGGGCACGTTCCTTTTCATTCAGCACTTCTAAATAAAAATCCATTTTTCCGGTGTATTCCGGTCGAAAACGTCCTGTTTTTAGTTCTATTGCTACCAGGCATTTCAAGAAGCGGTGATAGAGCAGTAAATCTAGAAAATACTCATTCTTTCCTAATGTTAGTCGATATTGATTACCAATAAAGCAAAAACCGTAGCCTAATGCGATAAGAAAATCCTTGAGCCGATTGATCAGACTACTTTCTAGCTCTCTTTCATGAACGGCCTGAGAGATCCCTAAAAAATCTAGACAATATTGGCTCTTGAGTGTTTCTTCAGCTTGCTCTATTAGATGCTCTGGCAGTACAGCCTTAAAATTATGGCTCTTATCCTGCAAACTGACCTCATAGGCACCTGCCTTAATCTGGTTCAGCAGCACTTTCCTTGTCCAACCCAGACGGGCTGTTGCCTCCAGATAGTAGTGTCGGGCTTCGTTGCCTTTGATCCGCTGCATAATCAGGATGTTATGGCCCCAGGGAATTTCTCCAACAAGCTGTTGGAGATTTGGCATCTGCTGATACTCGGTGTAGAACTGCCGAATCAACCACAGGTTCTGAGGCGAAAACCCCTTTATTTCAGGAAACTCATGCTTAAGGTCAGCCGACAAACGCTCTACTACGGCCTTACCCCACCCCAAAGCTTCTTGCCGTTCTACAATCAGGTGCCCAAACGACCAATAAAACTCTATCAATGAGCGATTGACGGCCCGCGCTGCACCAATACGGCTTTGAACTACCTGACGTTTAATAGCCTGTAGAAAATCCTGGTATGCAGAATCTCCAGAAAGCTTAATGGAAGTCATTTGACTCCCTGTGTGATGAAGATTTGATTCTGCATTTCAAATATCCTGTTACTTAACCATCAATGAGTTATTTCTGTTTTTAGTACTCTGTAAAATCTCACGCGCTGCCTGTCAACAGAGTATGGTTAAGCCTCGATTAACAGTTATGTGACTTTGATGTATGAGATTAGAGATGCACTGCATTTTTTCATTGAGCAGTACAGCATAATTTTGTTGTTAAAACAATCTTGAGTTCTTTGCAAATAATCGATTCGGATCGGCTATCGTTTCATTTCCGAATCATATATATTGCCTTTCTACATCCAGTCATGAGACATTGTGACTACGCCAATCTCGTTAATTGCCAGAACTTCATCAGTGGTGGTGATCTGATTGCAGTATGGCTGGCATCATCGGCTCCTTAATTCCTACTCTTTGCTGTCAGTCGCTTATTTGTAGTCGAAATTAATCTTGAATAATGAACTATTCGAACTTTTAGAGCAGGCAATAGACAATGACTACAGTTCCTGAAGATACTCAAAAAATATTGGACATGCTAAAGCAGGTGGCAACCGAGATACTTGAGAAGAATCGTCGGCTTGGTCACTACGTTTTAGTCTGGCGGGATGGCAAAGTAACTGCAATAGGGGATGATGCGCCCGAAATGCTGTCGAAAAAATAGATAGTTAGAATGCTTCTGATCTCAAACAACTTGCGCTTATAGAAGATGTATTGCCTAAATTGGGAATACATCAGCTCCCACGGGGTGGTGGGTCATTTGCTTCACACTTCGAAGTAACGTAGCCTCTACGTTTCAGCGTTTGGTATACTTGGCCCATGAAGATGTATGCCCTAAAAGACCAGGTATTCAAACTTTGGCGGAAGCTCAATTCCTGGAAAGGTGAATTGACCAGTCCGCCGGAAAATTACGTAACTGAAATTCGTAGTTACGGGGATCGACGGTATAAGCGGACTTGGATCAATGCGTTGTGCCGGTTGTACTCCACCTGGCTGTATGAAACGACGCTCGATTCCCATATGTTGATTACCCACGGGTTGAATTTCCACGAGTCCGATTCGCTATACCCATACAGACATCAGATTTTAGATGAGTTCCTAATGTTCGAGGATGGTTTAGACATCATCCGTCATGGGTTAGAGGTTGTATTTACGACTGATGATTTCACTACCGAAGAACGCGAGGACGTAAAAAATAATGGGGTTCTTAGACTTTTGGCGGCAGGAGCAGGAAAAGCAGCCATCGGAGCATCAGTTAACCCTATCAGGTGATTCAGAGAGGCTACCTGACAAACGAGGTAGGACTGATGGGGGCAAGATATTCAAACGCTTCACTGATAGCATCAAGGCTAACGGTGGAGATTGTTACAACGATGCCGTACAAGAAGAAACTGCTGAACTTTTCGGATGTGGAGTCCGTGAACTGTACAAGGCAACTGGTGGAAAACGTAGAGACCGATCAACCTTGCCTGAAATAGTTCAGCAGGCATATATGGCTAACGAAGTACTCACCGCTGTAGAACTCGAAAGGTGGATTGGCAGTTTGCCTCACCAGGAACAAGAAGCGGTTAACGAAGCAATTCTCAATATTGTTAGGGATGAGTCTAAGAAGACCCGAAATCGTTTGCCCTGGTAGCTGGCTAGGATTTATCTCTATACAAAGACCAGTAACTATCATGAATACGTTGATTAATTAAATCGTACGATTTAATTAATCAACCAAAGTAGCTAAATCAAGCTAAGTCATGCATAATCTAGTATTTATATCGTACGATTTAATTAATTCTGGAATGAGTCATTCTGATGACCGTAACGGCTGCAACTCCTACAAAACGAACCTATGACGAACTAAATAGAGCCTATGCATACTTCAATGCCAAGCTCTTTCGTGACGCTTTGCCAGGATGCCTGATCACCATGCAGCGGAAACGAGGTGCCTACGGGTATTTTGC
>JBCDIX010000113.1:0-14552 GCA_038748405.1 Cyanobacteria bacterium P01_H01_bin.21
AAAGCATTACCCGGTTACGAACTCTGGTGTCGTCATCAGCATGAAATCGAAGACCGTATTTCAGAGTGGGTCAGCTGTATCGAGAAGAGCCACTACTTTCACTATGGAGAGCAATTTGGCAAATACAAGTCTAAACAAGAAA
This sequence comes from Cyanobacteria bacterium P01_H01_bin.21, assembly GCA_038748405.1. GTDB lineage: Bacteria > Cyanobacteriota > Cyanobacteriia > Phormidesmidales > Phormidesmidaceae > Leptothoe. Next base: position 143 of record JBCDIX010000113.1, read on the forward strand.
AGCCAGACGCTGAAAAAACTGAACCCAGCTGGAACCAACAACAAAGTCAGAAAACCAAGGATAAGATCCAAACAGCGCTCAAAGAACTCTCAGAGAACAACAAACTTCCACAACAGGCAACCGCCAGATTTAACGCCCTCAGAAAATTCGGCATTGGAGGAGGGTCTCTATACCGATACAAAGAACTCTGGCATCCGCTCTGGAAGTCACAGCAAAAAGCCCCCCAGACCCCCCATCTTAATGATGAATCTAGACAGTTTGGAAATGCTAACGCACCAAACTGTCACAGCTCCACAAGCTTATTACAAGAGACAGATGGTAATGCCAATGAAGTCAAGGACTCTAGCGATCTCAACTCTGTTGCATCTCAATCAGAAGGTGGTAATTCCCATCGAGAGGAGATTCAGCGCATCCGAGAGAGGTTGTCGAAGACTCAGGTCGCTGTCGATTTACAGGTCGCTCAGGAGGTCATGGAAGTTGAGGAGATACTGGCCCAGGAGTCTAGGACCGCTCATCTGCAGCAGATGGCTTACTGGCTCACATTGGATGATCCGATTTTAATGGCAGAGGCCCTGGCATGGCTGCAGCAACAACCACCTGAACTATGTGCTGAACTTTTGGATACGGAGCTGTCAGACCGGCAGCAGCGCTCGTTAGAGACGGTTGTGGAGATAGTGGAGCGGCTGCAGCGGTTGAATTGGGAGCCGAAACGCATACAAGAAGCGTTGCAGGCTCAATTTGCGACCGCCTCCCTGGCTCACCTCACCGCTGACCAACGACAACAGTGGCTATTTTATTTGCTAAAAATCTGTGATACCGGCTAACAGCAGCATCCCCAAAGCCTTGGAACAACAGTCAGAAAATTGATTAATCTATGAGGTTTGATCACTAACTGTAATACTTTTGCATCCATAAGCACGCTAGTATGAGCGCTAAATTGAAGCTAAACCGTTTCTGAGTGGAGTTTCCTTTATGGTAAGACTTCAGCTATGGACATGGTTTATGTATAGGTTGCTCGCTGTCCGTTAATCGCTATGCAGATTCTTCACGGTACCTGGATCCCTGACCCTGGAGCTGATTTTATTCAAACAGGCCAGTTTTATCTTTGGGTGGAGACCACCGAAAAGAAATCGGAACTCGAAGAGCAAGGCTGCTATCCACTACAGCTGGTGGGTGATGAGCTAGCCGACACACTCACGCAGGAGTTTCATCTGCGATCCCCGGAGAATACGCCCCTAGAAGATTGGATAGAACCCTGCTATTTTTTATTACCCACCGTTGATAATCAGCCCCTACCGTCTTTAGAGTTATCGCGATACTTAGAGATAGACCTACCTGAAACGTTTGAATTTGAATATTGGGAAGTCGACTGCTGCCCTGTGGCCTGCGCCGTTCGTGCAAAAAGTAAGGCGGGAACAACGTCTCTCATTCCATTACTGAATGAACTTCATTTTCTGACGTTGCATAATCTTAGTGAACTACAGTTAGGCAATGACCTCCTCTTTTGGTTTCATTTTACCCAAGCGTTAAAACGGGTGATGCTCAAGGATCACTATATTCCTGCCCTCAAGTATCGAACCTTGGGCAAGCGCAAACGTAAGACGACCAGGGCATCGTCAACCAGTAGTGAGCCCTTTGAAATTTATTCGGGCTGGGAATTTATCGGAGAGGAGTATGAGACTCTTCTGGAGCAGTATGTCGAGTATATGCCACTAATGTGTGCAGCAGGGTTTGCTGACCCCTGTGAGGAACCACAGCTGTACGATCGAGGGGTACTATTACGACATTTTTCTGACTGTTTGCTAACTGAAGTTGTGACTAATACTCAGGTTACAAAAGGGTTTGAAAGTACCATCGTGGGTTCTGTCCTCGCGAATTGTTTAAATTTGAACGTTTGGCCTCAGTCGCAGGGTCTGGAGCAATATCAACAATGGCAGGCATGGCGCGATCGCATCGTTCGCACCCAAACCGATCAGCCCTTTTATCTATACTTTCATTTGCAAGACCCCTTTAAGCCAGAAGAACCCTGGCAGCTGCAGTTTGAGGTCGCCCCAAAGAACGACCCATCGCTCAAACTGACGTTAGATGACTACTGGCGCATGGGTACCCGGCAACAGAAACAGATTCAAAAACAACTTGGGGACAGCTTTGAACAAAACCTATTGCTTAACTTAGGCTATGCGTCTCGCATCTATCCAGCCCTATGGCAGGGGTTAGAAACCGATCAACCGGTGGGGATCCAGCTAGCGTTAGATGAGGCATTCACCTTTCTAAAAGAGTCTGCCTGGATTTTGGAAAATGCAGGCTACAAGATAGTTGTCCCGGCTTGGTGGACACCGCAGGGGCGGCAGCGGGCTAAGGTACGTCTAAAAGCTAAAGGGAAATCACTATCAGAGGGTAAAGATAAATCTAAGAGCTATTTCTCATTAGAGCGACTGGTAGAGTATCAGTATGAGCTGGCCATCGGCGGTGAAAAGGTTAGCGAACAAGAATGGCAGCAGCTTGTCAATGCTAAAACACCCATGGTTCAATTCCGGGGACAGTGGATGGAGCTGGACCAGGACAAGATGCAGCAGATGCTGGAATTTTGGAAAACGCACCAGGCAGAGAATCCAGAACTGTCGCTGCTCGACTTTATGAAACTGACGGCAAAGAGTCAGGATGGCGAACTGGAGGTGGAGTGCGATCGCAAAGACATGCTTGCCGACATGCTCAATAAGCTGGGCGATAAAACCCAGCTCCAACCGGTGGACAACCCCGACAGCTTTGAAGGACAGCTGCGAGAATACCAAAAGCGTGGAGTTTCCTGGCTGCAGTATTTAGAAGACCTGGGTCTAAATGGCTGTCTGGCCGACGACATGGGTCTGGGTAAAACGGTCCAGGTGATTGCCCGGCTGGTGCAAGAGCGCGAACCGGAAAAAACAAAAAGAGGGCGTAAAACAGCTAAACCGGTTCAACTACCCCCCACGCTGCTGATTGCCCCCACCTCTGTTGTTGGCAACTGGCAACGGGAGATCCAAAAATTTGCCCCCCATATTACGGCAGCAGTCCACCATGGCAGCGAACGGGCTAAGGATGCCAAAACCTTTAAACAAGGCTGTCGCGACCACGACATTATCATCACCTCCTTTGCCCTAGCCCGCAAAGATGCCAAACTGTTTAACGCCGTCGAATGGCACCGCATTGTGCTAGACGAAGCCCAAAATATTAAAAACCCCAAGGCGGCTCTCACCAAGGCCATTTGTAAGTTCTCTGCCTCCCATCGCCTGGCCCTCACTGGCACCCCCATTGAAAATCGACTGCTAGATCTGTGGTCTATTTTTCACTTTTTAAATCCGGGATACTTGGGTAATCAAACCCAGTTTCGCAAAAGCTTTGAAGTACCCATTCAGAAAAACAATAATCTGCGCCAGTCTGCCACCCTAAAAAAACTGGTGGAGCCCTTTATTTTACGACGGGTAAAAACAGATCAGTCGATTATTAAAGACCTGCCGGATAAAGTCGAACAAAAACTGTTCTGTAATCTGACCAAAGAACAAGCATCGCTGTATGAAGCCGTTGTTAAAGATGTGGAGCAGCAGCTAGAAAATGCAGAAGGCATTCAGCGCAAGGGCTTAATATTAAGCACATTGACCAAACTAAAACAGGTGTGTAACCACCCCAGACAGTTTTTGCAGGATGATAGTGAGTTTACGGCGATGCGATCGCACAAACTCACCCGACTCACCGAAATGATCGAAGAAGCCAGGGCAGAAAGCGATAGCTTGTTAGTATTTACCCAATTTACCGAACTCGGCGATGCTTTAGAGAAATATATCCGCCACACATTTCATTGCAATACCTATTATCTCCATGGCGGTACCTCCCGGAAAAAACGTGAGGCCATGATTGCCAAATTCCAAGATCCAGAAACAGAACCATCCGTGTTTGTGCTGTCGCTAAAAGCGGGTGGTGTAGGCATTACCCTAACCAAAGCCAACCATGTGTTTCACTTTGACCGCTGGTGGAATCCATCAGTAGAAGACCAAGCAACCGATCGGGCCTTCCGCATTGGCCAAAAAAAGAATGTGTTTGTCCATAAATTTGTCGCTATCGGTACCTTGGAAGAACGCATTGACGAAATGATTGAAGACAAAAAGAAATTGGCTGGCTCTATTGTTGGTTCCGATGAATCGTGGCTAACAGAGTTAGATGACAACGCCTTTAGACAGCTGATTTCTTTAAATAAAAGTGCAATTATGGAATAAAGAGGGCAATATCATGGGTCAATTTAGCCGTAGCTGGTGGGGCCAACAGTTTATCACCGCCATTGAAAAACTCACAGATTCCGGTCGTCTAAGTCGGGGAAGATCCTATGCACGTGGCAATAAGGTAAAAGGGTTTAACATTGACAGAAATTTAATAACGGCCCAGGTGAGAGGATCAGTCAATCCTTACTTTGGGGTGTATAAAGAACCGCTTTACCACATTACTATCGAGTTTCAGCCTTTGAGCCCAGCTAAATGGTCAGCGGCCGTTGCTTTAATGGCATCCAAAGCCAGTATCATTTCTCGACTACTGCTCAACGAAATTCCAGACAATATAGAAGACACGTTTCAGCAGCTAAATCTTAACCTGTTACCTGGTAGCCGCAAAGATTTTAAGACGAGCTGTTCTTGCCCAGATTGGAGTAATCCTTGTAAGCATATTGCTGGAGTATATTATCTGGTAGCAGCAGAGCTAGATCAAGATCCGTTTTTGTTGTTTGAGCTACGGGGTCTATCGAGACAGGAGCTACTACAAGAACTCGCAAAAACTCCACTGGGGCAGGCCCTATCGGCAGAGCTACAGATGGAAAAGACCACACTGCAGCCAGTCAGTTCTTATTATCCCCCTCTAGAAACTGTGTACGTCAGTGACAACGCTAAGCTGCAGGAATTTTGGCATGGAGCAAAGCGATTACCTCAAACAATGGAGGCTCTGCCAGAAAATCTTGTGTCAGCGATTCCGATAAAAAAGCAGGGAGATTTTCCTGCCTTTTGGCATCGGGATAATTCGTTTATTACAGCAATGGAAACGCTATACGAACAGGTAAAGTCAAGAGGACAGTTATAATCTTGACCATCCCTGGTTTAGTTGTAATAGATTATCAGTGATGATTCACAAGAAAGACTGAATGCGGTACTGATTGCGCTCAAAGATTATCAAGATGCCGCCAAAGGCTTATCACAGTGGATTCAGCAAAAACCTAATCAGCCATAGCATTAGGGCTAATCTATAGAGTTATCTCACTGGCTGGCAGAACCAACAGTGACAAATAACAACATTAACGTTTGTATCAGAGAAGAGATATTGAACCACTTTAGGAATATTCTAATGACATGGGCTGAAAGGCTCATGGTTTCAACAAAAGGAGGTCTAACGATAGATATCTCGATAGAATCATCCGATAGTTCAAAAATAGCACCCAAATACATCACTGATATTTCTTCTTACTTGCACTAGAGAGTACTGTTTACAGTAGGGTTGCCCTATCTAAAACAACTCTAAAAAGTCTTGTTTGATTTAGAAGAGCCCCTCAGTAGATTGGTTTGGGTGCTGTTGCACTTTAAACCCCATAGTCAACGCTACAACTCACTGGGTTACGGCACGCAACAGAGGTTGAATCCTATAGTTAAAACCCAAGCAACTCATTACGCTGTGATCACACACCCAAACTGGGGAAACTTGATAGTTGTGTAAGCACACCATAGGCTTATGCCAGAAAGGGGGAGTGTATGTCACCCCTCAGCATACAGTAGACTCACAGGCAAAGTACGTTATTAACTAACGTCCTAGCGCGAACTCTATATCTAAGTAGACGGCTACTTGACCCTTTATATCTAAACCGAAGCCTCCATGAACCTCAGTGTTTGTGGGGGCTTCTTATTGGTCTAGCTGTTGCAAAAATAATTCTAATTTTTTTCACACCTGGTTTACTCTTGTTGCCACGCTTTTAGAGACTATTGCACAAATCCTATAACCCTTATCTCATAAGGATTTAGCTATTGTCTTTTGTAGAAAAGCGTGGCTATACTCAACCAGACGCAAGGAGCACCTTATGAAACAACACCCTAAACGACGCATCAGACGACAACATCGCTATCGACTCATCAGCAGTAGCTTACTCATACTCCTCGGCTTTAGTCTGGGTATCGGTCTGCGCTTTCAGGCTAGAGCGGCCTCTGCCAAAGCAAACCTTTGTCAGAATATCGTATCCAGTCAGGCTGTTCTCTCACGACAACAGCTGACACAGCTGCTCACTGTTCCTGAACGAGAAAATCGTCAGGCTATCGAAGCCATCGCTGAAGAACCCTACTGTTCTTTGACCGCTATCGAAGTGCGGGCTGGAGTTATGGCCGAACGCGCTGCCTATCCGCTAGCCTTTGACCCCAACACCTGGCTAGTGGTTCTGTACGAAGATGAGGAGTATGTCGGCTATGGCTTTAAGCTTCAACACTAGACTTTTGCAGATAACTGGTGGGGCAATGCTCACTTTGCTAGCCGCCTGCCAGTCAGGTCCACCGCCACCGCGCACTATCACCGTTCAACAAACCTGGGAACTGCAGGTCGGTAACCAGGTGGGCGACTATCGCATTAGTAGCGGCCTGGGCGATATCACCTTAGAGCTGGGGGGTGACCCAGTGAAAATGCCCTTTGGTGGCAAAGTCCAACCGATGGATGAACACTGCATTGCCCTCACTAGCCCAGAGGTGCCCGCCTATCTGTTTCGTCTTTGTGGCATCAGTCGCCCCAGCCTGGGGCAGCACGGTCAAGGTCATACTATTGGTCGTGCACAGCAACTTGTCTTTGCTGCCTTTCGCAAAGAACCTAATGGCACCTGGGCACTCATCGAACCGGCCACCGACTTAATTGAACAATTTCTTACGGAGTAAACCACCATGACCTACCGCTGGGCAATTATGGGCCTTGTTTTTCTCCTGGCTGCTCCGGCTTCGGCTAAAGACATTGCCCTCAGCTTTGACACGTCTTCGGCTGCCGTTACTCAACATAGCCTTTTTGAAAAAACATCCAAAACACCAAGCACTAGTAACCTCAGCTTTGTGCCTAAGTCTCCCTCCAAGTCAACTGAAGCCGCTCCAACACCAGTGACCCACGTCGTACTCCACACATTAGAAGCCTTATTTCATGGTGGTAGTGAGTCTCTTGTTGCTCGCGCTGTGGGTAGTGCTGAGGGCACCCGTACTGCCGATGGTGGCTACACTAGCGCTTACTATGGTCATGTGGACCCTGGCAACCACAAGTGGAATCTAGGCAGCTTTTCGTACCAGCACGGGGCCAACTCCCCTGCAGAGGCGGATGCTAAACAGCTTAAACGGCTGTATCAACAAGTTCTGACACTACGACAACAGGCGAGGCAACACCAGATTAAACTCTCTTTAGCAGAAGAACTCAACGGCATCGATCTGGCCAATCAGGCACCACTGGCTGCATTGGACCGAGGGTATATTGACTGGCTTACCCTGGCACGACAACAGCCGATGAATGAGCCAGAGCGCATTATCTGGGCCAGAACTCGTGCTTTTCTTGACCCTGACAGCGGTCGATGGAATGCTCCGGGTCTAGGCAACACCTTAAACTCTATCCGCTGGGACCAGGCTAGACGGCAACAGGCTGTGCAACAGGCCATAGATGCCTCGGCAACAAGCAAAGGGCCATAGGTCTAGGCCAATACGGGCATACCGTTCGCTAACAGTTTGACTCAAGCAGAGCGTCGTCGTCTCAACCACATCAGGCCAAAGACAATGCCCAAACTGCCAGCTGTACTCATCGGTTCAGGAATTGATTCAGTCCGAACGCTAACCACATTAGGCTCTTGATCAGCACCCGTTCTGAGGACGTAATCCAAGGCATCACTGTCGTCAAGCAGTGTTCCTCGTAAGAACAAACCGCTCCACCGAGCAATTAGCTCAGTCGCAACCGCCTGATCAAGTGTTTGCGAATTTGGATCGGGAATTGCCCCCGGCACAAAATTGGTATTGGTAATGCCAAAATGATTGACTCCATCTAACTCAACCAGTGCCCTGGGCGATGTCTGAATTTGCTCAAAGGTACGTTCAGCCCTAGACGGCAGGGCTCGCCCATCCTGGTTGCCCTGCAGCAGCGCAATACCGATACCATCGTTGTCAATTGGCAAGAACACATCATTCATATCCCGCAGGTTAGCTCCAAAAAAGGCACCGCCCCTGAGTTCTTCTGGACGCTCAAAGGGAGCAGGACATTGAAGAGGTAGACAAATTTCACCAATGGTTGCGAGCCCAACAGCAGCACCAAAAGAATGACCCAGCAGCCCCAGCGTGTCTACATCAATCTGCCCCGTAAGCGGAGAGTTAGGATCGTTGTTTTCTAACGTAAGATGTTCGAGCACATCCTGGGCCTGTGTTGTCTCAGACAGTAGGGCATCTCCCAAAGGGGGAACAGTCTGAAAGTGGTTCGGCACAATGACACTAAAGCCGTAACGGGCTACCTGACTGGCATAGTCTGAATAAAATGCTTTATCGACCAAGGCTCCCTGCAGCAGCAGAACAACCGGTAGATCATTAACAGAACTGCTATCGGTTGGATAATAAATATCAGTGACGTCACCATTAAACGGATTGATAGTGGTGTAACTATCAAAGCTATCAAACACTGGCGAGGGAGTAAACGTTGCGGCCAGCGCGGGAGGTGCAGCCAGCACTAAGGTAGTGCTCGCCATTAATACCAGACCAGAGGGTGCGAGAGACCAGTTCATGATTTAAATGGAGGTGTGCGTAGAGCTACCTAGAGGATACTTATTAGGAAACAAAGCACTCCAATGACTTCACACTCCCTTTACGCATCTACACTAAAACTCAAAATTTCAAAGCGTCTAGAGAACACGTATTGAATAACCGTTGATAGAGTTTATTCAATACGTGTTCTCTATGGTTTGCCTTGTGGAAGCCACTGCAGCAGCAAGGCTGTCCCTATCTCCGGCTGCACAATATCCAGATCAAACAAAATTATAAACGCAGTAAACTCCATTCGATTCACGTCTATCGTGTAAGAAAGGTAAACGCTTTTATAAAGCATCTCAAAAAAAACTGACATCAATAACTTCAAGTACTGACATGGGCCATCCAAATCTTAGAGAAAGAGATCGCAAACAAAAAAGCCTCCATAAGAACTCTTGTGAAATCTCGTTCCTATCTGTAGTTTAGATTTTTGTTTTATGTTGAAGCAAATTTTCGTTATCTCTGTAGCGAAAGAGAATAACAAAAACGATCGGCCCGAGAGACTGTTTCGCCATACAATATTGGACGCTGCTTGCGCGTATAAGCCGTGTATCGATACACAATGAGCGGCTGACCCAGAGGCACCTCTAAATAACCACTCATTTCATAATCAGCATGAGTGCATTCAATTACAGCATCAATCTGCTCAATGGTTATGCCATTTGCCTCTAATATTGGGAATGTCATCTGCTGTTTAAGCTGAGGCCCAAATTCCTGCCCTAGCCCTAATAAAATATAGCTAATATCAACTGCTCCAACAGCGCTGTCTATATACAACAGTTTCTTTTGGAGATAAACCATCGATTTGGTTGTTAGCTGCAAAATTGTTTCTATCTCTTTAGAAGGTTTTGCCTTTCTAAAGGTAAGGTTTTCAAACGTAAGCTGAATACCTCTATCAGCAAGATCTTGCTCTATAAACACCAATGGACTTGACAACGAGTAAGCGACTTTTTTCTGGGGTGTGACAAAGACACCCTTACCTTGCTTTGATTTGGCTAGACCCTGATTGACTAAGTTAGCAACGGCACGTCTAACAGTAATACGGCTGACACTAAATGTGGCCATTAGCTGATGCTCGCTGGGCAGTTTTTCCCCAGGCAAGTAATCACCTGCTTCAATCTGCTGACGAAGCTTTTCTGAGATACTGATATGCAGGGGAACAGACGACATGCGTATGTCAGGGGTTGATAAAATATTGCGTAGACTTGTTATACCAGCTAGGGTGTGCTAGCTTTTACTTGTCATAACAAGTACTGCAAAAAGATTGAATACTCTCAGTCTACAAGCGCTTGTTTCCTCAGTATTTAGAAGATGTTAACTGACTCGGTTCAATCTCCCAAGGTGCTAGTGTCACAGCCTCATAAAATATTAGCCGTTGATAAGCTTAAGGCGCTAAATACACGCTCTAATGCAGCAGGTTTTGTCAGATTTTCTGTACATTTGGCTGTACTTGGGGTTAGTGGGTTTATATGGGGAAGTACGTCCGGTTGGCTTAAGCTGGCAGCACTCTTGGTCTACGGGATTGGTCTTGCCATGATGTTCTGCCCAACCCATGAGTGTGTCCATCGCACAGCATTTGCCAATGCTAAGGTTAACAATGTTGTGGGTTGGTGGGCAGGTTTGCTGTCGTTTTACAACAGCACGTTTTACCGGTATTACCATAAGTGGCACCATCGCTATACGCAAATTGCCGGCAAAGATCCTGAGCTAGATGATCCCAAGCCAGAAAACTGGCAGCAATATTTGTGGAGAATAAGCGGTATTCCCTGGTGGCGTGACAAGGTTTTAGGACATATAAAAGTGGCCCTAGGTAGAGTAGAGGGCTGTTACTATTTGCCAGAAAGTTCTTATGCAGATGTTATTCGCTCAACTCGACTGCAGTTAGGGACTTACGCTGTCATTGGCTTAGTTACAGCTGCGCTCGGTCATCCTTTGTTTATCGTTACCTATTGGTTACTGCCACTGGCAGTTGGACAACCATTTTTGAGATTTGTTCTCATTGCTGAGCATACAGGTTGTTCGGATGATAATAATCCATTAACAAATACGCGTACGACACTCACACTATGGCCTGTAAGGTTTCTAATGTGGAATATGCCTTATCATGCCGAGCATCACATGTATCCGTCGATTCCGTTTCATGCGTTACCAAATGCGCATCAGGGTCTAAAGGAGTATTTGGGGCAGATTGATACGGGATATGTACGAGTGAATCGGGATATCGTTGCAGAGTTAAAGTAACCCACCCCGTTGCCCCTCCAAGGAGGGGATGAAGATGCTGCTTTGTGTGTTAAAGACTGCTTTTGATTTTTGTTCTACGGGCAACAATAATGACATCTCCTAACAAATTTGCTTTAAAGGATTTTTCTGTGCAGTGTGGGATGGTATTACCTAAAGCAGAGGTCATCTACCAAACCTATGGAGAATTAAACCCTGCGCGCAGCAATGTAGTACTGTATCCAACATCTTATGGTGCACAGCACAGTGATGTGGATTGGTTAGTTCGTCCGGGTGGAATCTTGGACCCAACGGACTGGTTTGTAATCATGCCGAATATGTTTGGCAATGGTCTCTCCACATCCCCTAGTAACTGTGAGGCGGCTAAAAAGCCAGGATTTTACTTTACCCACTACGACAACATTCGGGCTCAGGCTGCGCTGTTAGATAGTTTAGGTATTAAGCAGTTAGCCTTAGTTTATGGTTGGTCCATGGGGGCGCAGCAGGGGTACCACTGGGGAGCGCTATATCCTGAGCGAGTGCAGCGAGTTGCGGCATTGTGTGGAACGGCAAAGACCACTGATCATAATCGGATTTTTCTGTATAGCTTGAGGGCCGCGCTGCAGGGCGATCCGGCCTGGAATGGTGAACGATTTGAGGGAGTACCAGAAAAGGGCTTTCACACGTTTACACAGATTTATGCCAGCTGGGCGGCGTCCCAAGCCTATTATCGGGCTAAACCCTATTTGGAATGGGGGTATGAATCGTTAGAAGATTATTTGTTGCGCAGCTGGGAAGTAGGCTATCGGCGGCGTGATCCGCATAATTTGCTGGCCATGATTGAGACGTGGCTACACTGTGATGTGGGGGATAACCCAGTTTACGGGGGAGATTATGCTAAGGCGATGGGGGCGATCTCGGCGAAGACGCTGGTGATGCCTGCAACAATGGACTTATACTTTACGCCAGAAGACTGCGAGGCTGAGGCCAAGCTAATTTCTAACAGCACCTACATCCCAATTCCATCAATCTGGGGACATCGGGCCGGGAATCCGTATCAGAATCCTGAGGATGAGACGTTTATTAAGCAGGCGGTTGATCAGCTGCTAGCCAACTGAGAAATCAAGTTTCTGTCGATTATCTTCACTGTTGATGATATTTTCGAGGAAACCTGATTTCTAAGGTTATCGATTTTTAATCAATAGAACAGCTCTCTTCATCACACGAAATACGGTCAGTGAAGGCTTCTTCGGGTACTAGGGTAAACCCACCTACGCGAACGCTTTCAAAACCGAACTGCTTTTGTAGAACCTGGCTAAAGCTAGCAATAATATCGGGTAGTTGCTTTTCAATTTCCACACGTAACTGGTTAGCTTCGGGTGGGGGATTACCAACGGTTTCTACAGACATAAGATAAACGTCCTGAAAATGTTTAGGTTCATCTTATAGCTTTGCGCCCATAGTTCAAAACATCACCGAAAGCGTTAGGTAGCAACAGCTATGTGCGGCGTGATCTGCTGAATGCCTTCAGTAGAATTGCAATAGATTAAGGGATAGGGATTTTATAAGATCCAAACGTTATATCCGCAGAGTCGTTCCATGGAGCGACTGTACGTCAGGAAATAGAACCCAATTAAATCTTCATTCCTAAGACAGAGTGCTTAACTTTATGAGTATTGATCAAACCCGTTAGCAGGTTAGGACTTAATTTGACTCAGTTGCTTAGAATTGAAGGGTACTGTCTACGGGAATACAGGTATGCCTTCCCCTTTGCCTGGGATGGATCCTTATTTGGAGCATCCCCGATCCTGGCCCAACTTTCATCACAGGCTGATTACGGCGATCGCAATTAGCTTAGGTCCAAAATTACGGCCTAAATATCGTGTGGTGGTTGAAGAGGCTATTTATCAGACAGAGGGACAGAACTCAGTATTAGTCGGGATTCCTGACGTGACGGTGCAGAAGGCACGACGTAATCAACCTAAGTCAAAGCAAGAATTAGCCAATGGTGTGACAGTTGCACAACCGATTTTAGTGGATTTACCGATGCCTGAAGTGGTGCGTCAGGGGTATCTAGAAATTCAGAATGTTGCTACCAGCGAAGTGGTGACAGTGATGGAAGTTTTGTCACCAACAAATAAACGCCCTGGAGAAGGAAGACGAACCTATGAGGCAAAACGTCAAACGGTTTTAGCAAGTTCGACAAATCTGGTAGAGATTGATTTGTTACGACAGTGGCCTTCGATTGTGCAGTTGCCTGAGCAGATGAGGACACACTATCGAATGTTGGTGAGTGCTAGTGTGAATCGGCCTCGGGCGAGTCTTTATGCGTTTAATTTACAGGAGCCGATTCCGGCATTTCCTTTACCACTTCGAGAAGAGGAGCCGGAGCCCATTATTAACTTACAAGGGTTGCTTGGTGATATTTATGACCAATCAGGGTATGACTTGGTGATTAATTATGATGAAGAGCCAATTCCGCCTTTGACAAAAGAGGACGCTGAATGGTTGGTCAATTGGCTAGAACAACAATGATTAGGGCCTTAAATGCCAACCACGGGGTTGTAAAAAAGCGGATATTCCCAGGGTAGACAGTGTAGAGCCAATGCCTGAATGGTTACGGCCTGTCCAGGGAAGTCGGGGGCTAACGCGATCGCAACAGTTCCAGTAAGCGCTTCCACTACTCACCTGACCCAAAATCTTCACAGCCCGCTCTCGATCAGAGCTATACACGGCAGCCGTCAGCCCGTAGTCCGTATCATTCATAAGAGAGACGGCTTCAGCATCACCGCTCACCTGTTGAACCCCGATGACTGGACCAAAGGTTTCTTCACGCATAACGGGCATTTCGTGAGTCACGTTGGTCAAAACCGTAGGTGCAAAATACCAGCCAGGGCGGTCCAGTAGCTGACCACCGACCAGAACTTGAGCCCCTTTATCCACAGCGTCTTTTAGCTGCTGTTCGAGAACCGACAGCTGAGGCTTACGACTAAGAGGCCCTAAATAAGTCTCACTATCAGTCGGGTCACCTAGCTTAAAGCTCTGAACTGTCTGCACAAAATTGTCAACAAAGGCGTCATAGATATCTGTATGGACATAAATTCTCTCGACCGCACAGCAGCTTTGCCCGTTGTTATAGAAAGCGCCATCGGCTAACCCTGCTGCCACGGCGGAAACATCGACATCGTTACACACATAGGCCGGGTCTTTGCCACCTAGCTCTAGCTGCACTTTGATTAGCTTAGGCGCTACGGCCATGGCAATTTTTTGTCCTGTAGGATAAGACCCTGTAAAAAACACACCATCGATAGGTTGTTCAAGCAGGGTGGCCCCAGCTAACCCAGTACCGATGATGGGGACAAAAATATCTTTGGGGATACCGGCTTCGTGGAGGAGAG
>JBCDIX010000114.1:0-14388 GCA_038748405.1 Cyanobacteria bacterium P01_H01_bin.21
AATTTTTCTGCGTTTAGAGTAGGAATAATCCATATGCAGTGAGTTTTTAGATAGTATGCCTACTTCGTTGCCCGGCTCTATTCCCACCTCCGTCGATACGGTGGAAAAGTTAGTGGTTTACGCTGTCGATATGTATAGCCGCGTAGCCGCTGGCCGCGCCTACAGCGAGCGCTCCGACAGTGACCGCCGCCCGTTTTTGCAAATATCGATTGACGATGTGTTTGGTCAAGAGAACAACAGCCAAAAATTTATAATCTTTCGGGGGGCAGTGCCGTTAAATCCAAACTATTCACTCCAGGGGCAAACGCTCTGGAGCCATGCTAACGGGCTAACCGGAGATATCACCCTACCCCCTGGATTCACATCATAAATGGGAGTCCCAGACGTATCATCCCCTGTCCTTGACCTAAAACCTCTGAGCTACAACCCGTTCCTTGATGGGACGGTGGTGTATGAGAATGCTGGAGGGGTGTTGGTGCCCACAAGCGCCTCTAGCTCGCCACCGCCCTTGGGAAATGCCTTGTTGGATAACAGACCCAGCAATGCGTCAACTCAGGCGCTGGTGGATAGCGCTCGGTCAACTACGAGAACAGGGGTTGCGATTGATGATGTGGCGCTGAGGGGCTATCGAAATGTGTTTGGGGGGCTGGAGACCGAACGCTTTGGTCGGGCTGTTGATACTATGACCGACCATCAGCTCGATGATCTCATCCAGAGTGTTACGGATGATTTGGCGGCCAGTCGGGCCAATCAAGCCGCTACGCTTCCCAGAATTACCGCTAACCAGGCTCTTAGGAGAGGTACCCAGTTTGCAGGAGCGGTGGGAACAGCCATAGATCTGTACAATGTTGCCGATGCCATTGTAGACCCAACGAATAATCCTGCTGACGAGATTGGCGATATCGCGGGCTCGATGGTTGGTGGTGCCCTGGGGTCAACTCTGGGGCCTGTTGGTGCTTTGGGTGGGTCTCTTGTCGGTGGGTGGCTTGGGCGGCAGCTGGGCGGTCTGCTATTTCAAGGAGAACAGAGAGAACCTAATTATGAACTGACTGGTGTTATCTGGGGCATTCGCAGTTATAACCATCGAAGGCAAGCGTATACAATTTGGGCTCTAGAGATGGGAGAGCCCCCCGCGAGTATGTCGTTTCATACCTGTGAATATTCCGGGGGGACAGAATACTGTCACGTCAATGTGACCGGTGTTTCTGGTCGTGAAATATGGGACTCTTCGTCAACAGGAACTAGGGCCGGTAGCGGTCGGTATATTGTTTTCAAAGATAAGGAGACATCGGAGCAGATAGCCAATCCCAAGGCCGTGGGTAGCCCGTCTATCGAGTATCCTCGATTGGATGCTCCGTTACCCACCGGTAAACCGTTACCAGCACCCACGGGACTTCCTGCACCGACTGGCGGACCAGCCCTAGACGCTCCACCAACCCCCATCAGTGAGCCGTTACCCACGAGCGACCGACTCCCCTCCCCCGGCGGACCGGCCCTGGATGCTCCACCAAAACCCGATGACCTGCCAGAGCCTCGGCTGACCCCTGTGGCTGATGGGCCTGGTGTCAATCCGAATCCGGCGCTGGGATGCTGCGATCTCACCGCCCTCCACATCCAACAGCTGCTACACGATGTAGAAACCATCAAGGCACACTTCCACACCTCAGGCTTTGCCACGCTCAATATGCCGGACTGTAATGCGACCGCCCCCTATCTGCTCCCTTGGCAGGGTTCCGGTCTAGTCGGTATCTATGAGGCGCTAGAAACGCTCTCAGAGGCAACGACCCGCCTATGGGACCAGGTGAAATGTCCCCCAGATATGACAGCCGCTGTGCCCATGGCTTGGGATGTAAAAGTGATCGAGCATCCCCAGTTAATCGTTTTGTGGGCTCCGGTGGCTGGGGGCGCTAGCCGATGGTCCATGCATATCCCACACCCAAAGGTCAGTATCGAGCATGGGTACAGTTTTTCATTTCCTCAATACACCAAAGGGCCGGTCAGGGGGACGCTCATACTCAACGACAATACCCGTGTGATTGTGAACGGTTCGTCTGAAACGGAGTGTAAAAAGGTTTTGACCTATGTCCGCAAGCTGATTATTCCTGGCTACCTCACGGATGCGCAAGAGATGTTTACCAAGGGTTCCTCAAAGCTGAAGGTGCAACCGGTCAAGGCAGTCTATGTCAAATCCTTTAAAGGTCATAAAACTCAAGCGCCATTATGGGCCGAGAAAATTTAGCTGTAGGGTTGGACAGTCTTTATTTTGAGACAGGTGATTTAAAGATACAGGTATCTCTCTTGAGAGAAAAAACACAGAAATCAGAATATTTCCTATAGTGTCTGGATCTGATGCAAAAATCCAGACATTTTTAGAAGTCGGGCATGCTTTTACCGGGTCGTTTTTATATCGTACTAAGTACAGGTTCAGGGGATTGTCTGAATGCTCGATTTGGAAAGACTGTTGCAGTTAGATGAACTGTTAAGATCGCGATACTGCCAAACTGCTAATACCTTAGCTGACGAGCTAGAGTGCAACGAAAAAACGGTACGCACTTACATCAACTACATGCGCGATCGGTTCGATGCACCGATTGAATATAGCCGTAAACAGGGCTGGCACTATACCAATGCAGATTGGCGGCTATCGTCGGTGGCTCTAACCCGAGGGGAAATTTTTGCACTGACATTAGGAGCACGGATGCTAGCCGCCTATGGTGGTTCAGCCTATGGGACAGAGCTACAGTCAGCAATTGAGCAGTTGGTGAAGCGTCTGCCTGAACAGAGCTGGGTAGATTTACATCAGCTGGTAGATGAGCATGTGATGTTTCGCTCAGGAGCAGAACTAGATCTGGATCCAGAGGTGTGGCAAATACTCGCCCAAGCGTGTCAGAAAAAGCAGCAAGTATGGATGCGCTATGCGACACCAGGTAAGCCAATTTCGGCACGTCGGTTGGACCCGTACATACTACATTTTTCACGAAATAACCCTTATGTAACGGGATGGTGCCACAAGCGTAATATGGCGCGATGGTTTCGGATTGATCGGATCCAGGAAATCAAACTACTCGACGAGCAGTTTGAGGTAGATCCGAGCTTTGATCGGCAGACCCATGTGGCTTCAGCATTTCAGCACGAGGTGGGAGGCACGCCTCAAGAGGTAGCGATTTGGTTTGATGCTCCCACCGCCCCCTACATCCGCGAGCGGCGCTGGCATCCAACGCAACAGATTGAAGAGCATGCGGATAGTTCACTAACGCTGCGAATTATGGTGAGGGGGATGAATGAGGTAAAGCGGTGGGTGTTGTTTTATGGGCGAGGAGCAAAGGTTTTGGATCCACCGGAGCTGGTGGGGATGGTACGGGATGAGGTGCAAGGTATGAAACATCTGTATAGATTAGATAACGAGGAATGCTAATGAACTTTTTAGAAATTCAATTTGCGCTTGGTGGCACCACTAAAACACTACCGGCAGATCATGGCTATGCTCTCTACTCAGCAGTGAAACAATTGGCTCAACAACATGATGTTAACAATGTTCCTCAGGATGTGAAGCTGTGTAGTATTTCAGGGGTTCCCAATCGTCAGGGAAAGATTTTTCTAAACAAAAGATCGCGAATGCGGGTGCGCTGTCCTGCTGATCAAGTACAGACCTGGTATCGACTACTGCAAAGCCAGGAGTTGAATATCCGAGGACACAAAATTCGACTGATTCGTCCTCGATTAACACTGCCAGAGCCAGGTGAGGTTCTAAGGTCTCGCATGGTGACCTTTAAGCTAGAAGCCATTGATCATCCTGAGGTACCTCGTTACTTTTTAGAATCTTGTCAGCGTGGTTTAGAACGACTCGAAATCCAGGGTAAAGCCTTTATTGATAGCAATATGGATGGGAATCTAGCACGCAAAACGTTGCAAATCCGTGAGAAAAAAGTTTTGGGCTATGGGGTTACGGTCGAAGGGCTGAGCGAAGCAGATTCGCTAAAGCTGCAATGGCATGGCCTAGGCGGACGGCAACACTTTGGCTGTGGGTGGTTTTATCCCTACCGGGAGGTGCAGGATGCCGCCTAAATTGGTTCCCAATCTGCTTTTGGCAAAGTCTGTAGAGGGCTCCTGGAAAGGTTCCTATAGTTTAGTTGGGCATACAGCTGATGTTGTTAATGCAGTAACAACATTAATAGACACCCTGGGCAAAAAACTCATAACTCAATTTGGTCTTGAATGTACTCTAGGTGAATTAAAAGCAACGGCGCGGTTAGCTGCCTACCTTCACGACTGGGGTAAAGCTAACGATCATTTTCAGGGTGTGGTTCGTTATAAAATGTCTGATGCTGCACCCAAACGTAACGCAATGCAGACGCCCCAGTTGATAAGACATGAAGCCTTATCAGTGCTGTTAGCCTGGGAATTTAAGGATTGGCTAGGGCAGGCAGAAGGAGATTTTATGACTGCCCTGGCTGCTGCTGGAGGACATCACCTCAAGCTTGGTGGCAAGGCTGGCAAGCGTACAGATAATGTTGGTGAGTTACGTCAATGTGGTGATGATCAAATCCACTTGTTTACTACCCATAACAGTTTTATCAGTCTGCTGAAATATGGGCGCAAAACCTTTGGTTTAAATGGCTTGAGTAATTTTAAGCCACCCCGAAATTGGAAAGTGTATGAGATTGAAAAATATCAGCGATTAATCCGAAACGCCTTTGAAGACTGGAATAGAAACTCTACTTTATTAGCAGTCTTGAAAGGATTACTTATTTGTGGGGACTCTATTGGATCAGCAGCACCATCCGTGGATATCTCGATTGCAAAGTGGATTGAGCAAGAAATCAATCGCACATTAAATCATGAGAAAATAGAGCAGATTATTCAAGAACGTTTAGCTGGACATGCATTACGGCCATTTCAAGAAAAGCTGGCAGCAAGCAATGCCAGGGTAAGCTTAGCCAGAGCAGGCTGTGGTACGGGTAAAACCCTGGGAGCCTATGCCTGGGCTCAGCACCATGCCGATGGTCGCAAACTGTTTTTCTGCTATCCAACCACGGGCACTAGTACTGAGGGCTTTATTGATTATGTCCATGGTCAAGCGGATGCTGCTTTGCTACACTCCAGGGCTGGTGTGGACCTAGCTCGATGGGAAGAAGAACAGGAGAAAAATGCTTTAAAGGATATTTACACTACTGGTGAAGAGGAAGACTCAGGAGATAGCAGCGATAACGAAATTGCTAAAAAGTTAGAGTCTTTCAAAGCCTGGGGTCGGGAGGTAAATGTTTGTACGGTGGATACGGTATTAGGCATTTTGCAATGTAACCGTCGAGCGCTGTATTGCTTTCCGGCGGTTGCCAATGCTGCATTTGTCTTTGATGAAGTGCATTGCTACGATGATCGGCTCTTTGGGGCATTGTTACGGTTTCTAGAAACCGTCAAAGCGCCAGTTTTGTTAATGTCGGCATCATTTTTACCCTGGCAGCGAGAGGCTATCGAGCAAGCGGTAGGTGAAACAGTGCAGATAATTGAAGGCCCCAAGGACATAGAAACTAAGCCTCGATATCGGTTTGATGAGCGAGATAAACCAGACTGGCAGCGAGTAGAAGAAGAACTAAATGCAGGCGGTAAGGTACTTTGGGTCTGTAATCGGGTTAATGAGGCCATTGATACCTATCGAGACGCCAAAAAACGTGGCCTGAATGCGGTGGTCTACCACAGTCGATTTCGCTATCAGGACCGGGTGGATCACCATCGGGCAGTTGTGGATGGATTTGGTGAGGATAAACCACCGATTTTGGCCATTGCTACCCAGGTGGCGGAAATGTCTTTGGACCTATCGGCGTCACTGCTGGTGACCCAAGTTGCCGATCCAGCTGGGTTAATTCAACGGTTAGGACGGCTAAATCGTCGTTACTGTGGCCATGCTCTAGATGCCATCTTTTACCCAGATGATAAACCTGGATATCCCTATTCCCCAGAGGATTTGGAAAATGGAAAAGCCCTGATTCAATCCTTTTCTGGGGAGATCAACCAGGCGCAGCTGGCAACCTGGCTAGAAGGAATCGATAACCGAGCTAGCCCGTGTCGAGATTCGGTGTTGCTGGATGGTGCATGGCGGACTTACTCAGCGCCGTTGCGGGAAGGGGGCCATAATGTCACGGCCATTTTGGAAGCCGACTTTGAAACGGTGAAGGCCTTACCCAATCGGGAGTTGCCGAAATTTACTGTGCCATTGCCCAATCAAAAACTAAAGCATTGGCAGAAGAAGGATCAACACAACTGCCCAGTTAAACACAAGTTCTATCCAGTGGCCTCTAGCGATTGGTGGGGCTATTCATCTGAAGAAGGCGCATATGAAAAAGCAAGGAGGTGAGATTAATTGACAACGGAATTTACACTATCGATTTTTGAGCCAAATAGTTTGTTACCTCATCGGGCAGGGATTGCTGGTTTGGCATTGGCATTATCAGCCCTATCAACTGATGATGCTCCAATAACTTGGGATGTTACAGAAGATTCTGTTCAGCTTACCTGGCAAGGAACTGATCAGGAAGCCATTCAATGGATTTTGGAACACACTTATCATGTCAAAGATGGTTATCTCCAGGTGCCTGCGCTTAAGTTAGACGATCAAGGTACATACACATTCACCGCTGGGGTGACATCTACATTTTTGCAGCACAGTAAACAGCGTAAGCAAGAGAAAACGCCAAAAACACGAACATTTCAAATTGATGATGGACAGCCGGAGCTAAACATTAGCTATCGTCCATTATTAGACTGTTACTACGCTGGGGACTTTAAGGAGGCATTTAGTTCTAAGGGTAAGTTTAAGTCTGCCATTCCCCTAAAGGGGCATCATCTACCTGGTTTGGTGGAGTGCTTTGCCAATGGAGCTTATAAGGAATCTCCAGAGGGCTATATGGCGTTGTTGTTTCTGCCTCTTGCCTGTAACTACTATCGGCTACCAGGGTATCGCTCAGCGGTAGCCATGCCAGAGGTGACTAACCTGGTGCAATGGGTGAAACAACGTCAGCGATTAGCGGGTAAGACGGTGCAAAACCTGACAGATAAGCAGAAGCTGCTGCTAGAGCGCAGCTATCGCAACTATCGGACCACTAGTGCGGCAGAGTCAGCTTTGGCCATGCTGCTCAGGGAAAGATTCTTGGAAAATACTCAAGATTTTCGTATTGAGTATTGTGAAGTCTATCAGCTGGGTAAACAGCCCTGGGATGGAAATCAATCCTACTTAAAGCAGGCAGTGTATCGGGTCCGAGCTGATGACAAAACGTTGGATATATATCAGTCAGCCTATTATCTGTTTCCTTCCAAGATTAGGAAAACAGATAAGGGTGAAACCTGGCTGGCCATGTCTAAAGTGCTGCCCTGGATTGCCCAAAACCTAGTTCAGCAAAGTTTCTGGTATGCAGGATTTTTTGAATTTCGGAAAGCTAATGAACTCTATGAACGCAAAGGACTGATAAAGATGACCCAGTACTTGAATGATGATGAACAAACCTTATTCGATACTGTTCAAGGCGCATTTCGTATTTTCTTGCGTGGCCAAAACCAACAAGCTCAGAAGCAGGGAAGACCATTAGACTATGCTCAGGTCACTGACAAGGTAATTTACCGCTTGCAGCGACCCAGTACTCAACAAGAGTTTGCTACGGCTTTAGTGGATTTTCTCAGTCAGTATCGTGGTAAAGCTGCTAAAGGTTCTGGGCCTCAAATTTTTCATTGGTTATATCGAGAAGCGAATTGGAAACAGGCAAGAGATTTATCGCTGTTGGCCATTGCTACCTATCAAGGTAAAGGAAGTAATGGCGAAGACGATAAATCCCAAGAAAACATGGAACCCACTGAAATCAACGTCTAAACTATTTGGAGACTAACATCATGACTAAGCACTTTTTTGCCACGATTGTTACCCCTACCGCTGTTGCGGCTAATAACCGAGGTGAAGGAGATGGCAGCACTCTTTCCACCCTGCAAAAGATTACACGAGGTAGCGATCAGTACACCACGGTGAGTGCCGAAGCCATTCGCTGGGCCTACCGGGAATATTTTCAGACCCAGTTTCCTGACGATACGAACCGCACCTTTGACCCCGATAAGGATCAATACAACTTTAAAGATGAACGGTTTGATCCGGCGAAATATGTGGATGATGACCTGTTTGGCTATATGGATGCCAAAAAAGGATCGGACAACAAAGATGCTACTACTAAGCGACGTGGGGTTTTAGAAGTCAGCCGTGCCATTAGTCTCGATCCGTTTTGGGGAGATGTGGTGTTTGGATCTAAAGGAGGCACTAAGAGCAACACGTCTATTCATAATACCGAGGTTCACTGTACTGCGTATCAATATACCCTGGCCCTGACGCCAGAAAGTCTTAAGCAAGCAGAGCGGGCGACACAACTGATCGACGCGATTCCTGCGCTCCGCCATGTGGGGGGTAACCATTCCCGTTTTCTCTATGAGTTTCGGCCCGAGTCGATTGTACTGCGAGTCACCGATGATGCTAGCCCGTGGATTATGGATTGCTTTAAGCGAGTAGGCGATACTGTCGGCTGTGCTCGTCTGATTCGCTTGGTGGAAGTGGGTGACATTAAGCCAAATGAACTGGTGGTCGGTGGCGAAATTGTTGATACCCCCTATGGTGATCAGTTAAAAGAGTTGGGTGTATCTGTACATCGGGGTATAAAAGATGCAATCTCTATTACTAAAACTAAGTTGAGTGAAGCAGGGGTGACCGTATGACCGACACGCTATACCTAGACTGCCCATGTACTAGCTTTCCCCGCAGTTTTGCCAGGGACTTTAAGGAAACCTATCGCTATCCGCCTCCTTCGACAGTATATGGGCTGTTGTTATCTTTAGTCGGGGAGACCGATATGATGGCCCATGTGGGAGTTAAACTTGCCCTGGGTGTGGTGGATGAGGTTTCACCGATTTCTCGCATTGTGAGAAAACAACGACACCATAAGTTTAGTAAGACCCACATGGGCACTTATCCCAGCAGCAAGTTTTCTAAGCCTAATCATCAGGAACTGCTGACCGATGTAAAAATTGCACTCAAGCTAGATGCATCGGCAGAAATGGCCTCAGTAAATTTGATTGAGCGGGTTGCTATTGCCTTGTCTACACCGGGGCAAATCAATCGCTTTGGTGGTCTCAGTCTGGGAGAGTCTTGGGCAATGCTCAACGGCATTCGTGCCTATCGTGAAGCGGATGGTCCTATCCAATGGTTAGAGAAAGACTCTCGTGGGTTAATTGGATTACCCATTTGGATTGATCGCAAAACTACACGGGGCACCTTCCAAAGGTTTAGCTTGATTAAGCAGTTTAGTAAAGACTGTTTTGTCTCTATTGTGCCTCCAGCGGCTGCTAAAAAGCCAAAGAATATAAAAAACAAGAAATAGAGTCAGCCTGCTAACCCACTGCGTAGTCAGTAAACTGTCTAAACTCAGGAGCCTGGAGCCCAAGGACAATATCTTCTTTGGGTACGCCAGCCTCTACCAGTTCACTGGCAAGGTCATCTTCCGTGCTATTCCACTGGAGCCAGATTTTGTTGTTTTTTATATCGATGTGGATGGCACAGCCGTAGATAAACTGCCCCTGATCCCAGCCCACATGAACAATCTGATAATGATCGCGCTCATTATCAAAAACCACTTGAGTTTCCACGTCACCGTGGGCGAGCTTAATAGGTTCTCGCTGGAGGAGCATATCTTGAACAATTTGACGATAGTGCTCTAGCTTTTCCATAACACAATGGCTTCTTGCTGAACATCATAGACAAGCAGCTTGACTTGGTTTTCTTCAATAATAGCCTGGGGAAACTCAAGCTGGAAAAACGATTTATAGGTTCGGTTCGGTACCGCTAAGTATAGGGTTCTATCTGGCTCACGGCGTTTGAGGGCACCTCGATAGTTGATAAATTGTCCCAGCGCCGTATGGAATTCTGATATTGCTGAAGCACTGGCCAGAAAACTTTTAACTTCAACGGCTATTTTCTCACCATTGCGTTCTGCCGCAACCAACCGTTCTGCCCCCAGATCAATGGCCATTTCCACATTTCCTATCTTAATGGCGTAGGGATCGTGGGTAATGTGCCAGCCATCTTTTTCTAAGGCCCGTTTGACTACGGGATGAAACACATCTTTTGCAGACATTTATTGAAAATTGCATTTCCATGGTTACAGCACAGCTTAATTCTACGTCAGCCATCCGCGAGCAAACGACAATTCGGGTGTCTGCCCTCCATGCCATGGCCTATTGCCAACGGCTGTACTATCTCGAAGAAGTAGAGGAACTTTACACCCAGGATGCAGCCGTATTTGCCGGACGACGGCTGCATGTGGAGTTGGAAAACGAGGAAGATGGTGAATGGGAAGATCTGTTTTTAGAAAGTGTTGAGCTAGGTCTGCGGGGGCGGGTAGATGCCCTACGTACCCGTGATGGTCAGACTATTCCCTATGAGCATAAGCGGGGTCGATGCGATCGCGATGAGCACAAACAACCCCAAGCTTGGGATAGCGATCTCATCCAGATTTTGGCCTACGCCTGTCTATTGGAAATGGCCCTGGGCATTACCGTAGCCGAAGGTCGTATTCGCTACCATGCGGATAATGTGCTGGTGCGTGTACCGATAAATGATGCTGCGCGGGCCAAAGTGCGTACATCGGTAGACCAGGCACGGCAGCTGCGGGTGTCCACCCATCGTCCGCCCGTGACGGACAATGAACGCCTGTGTACTCGATGTTCGCTAGCGCCCGTGTGTTTACCAGAGGAGGCGCGACTGGCCCACGATGATAGCTGGCAGCCGGTGAGGCTATTTCCAGATGATGACGATCGTGAGATTGTGCATGTGTTAGAACCCGGTACCCGCGTCGGACGTACCGGTGAGCAGCTAAAAATCACTCGACGAGATCAGCCCGTGGAAAAAATTCCCATGCGCCAAGTGGGGCAGGTGGTGCTTCATAGTTTTTCACAGATGTCTACCCAGGCGCTTCATGCTTGTGTAGGTCAGGATATTGGAGTACATCTGGTGACCGGTGGTGGGCGCTACATGGGCAGTTTTGATACTCGCCAGGGCAGCATCCAACGGCGGCTGCGGCAGTATGAGGCACTCACCCAGCCGGAACGTTGTTTACAGTTGGCTCGACAGTTGGTGACCTGCCGTGGTCAGGGGCAGCGAAAATTTTTGATGCGGGGACGGCGGAGCCTGATGGAGAAACCGGCAGAGTTAGACCAGGCAATTGAACAAATTAAGCGTCTATTGAAACAGGTGGTCAATGCTAAGTCACTGGGTACTCTTCTAGGCTTGGAAGGTAATATGGCTGCTCTGTATTTTGGGGCCTTGCCCTGGTTAGTCGCAGAGCAAGTAACAACGGAGCTTCACTTTTGTGGTAGAAATCGTCGCCCACCGAAGGATCGGTTTAATGCACTGCTAGGGTTTGGCTATGCACTACTACTCAAGGATGTGATGAATGCGATTCTGGCAGTGGGTCTGGAACCGGCTTTAGGGTTCTATCACCAGCCCCGGACCCAGGCACCACCGCTGGCATTAGACCTGATGGAAATTTTCCGCGTGCCGCTGGTGGATATGCCGATTGTGGCCTCTATTAATCGGCAACAGTGGCATGTAGCTGAGGATTTTACAATTCGGGGGCAACAAGTGTGGCTGAGTGATCAGGGGCGTCGTAAGTTTGTGGAAATTTATGAGCGGCGCAAAGTTGATCAGTGGAAGCATCCGGTCACAGGTTATTCACTGACCTATCGGCGGTTGTTGGAGCTGGAGGTACGGCTATTGGAGAAAGAATGGTCAGCAGAAGGAGGGCTGTTTGCTCAGCTGACGGTGCGATAGATAATGGCCCAGTCAAAAAATTGGTATTTGGTTTGCTACGACATTCGCAGTCAAAAACGTTGGCGTAAGACTTACAAATTGTTGCAGGGCTATGGTGAGAGTGTGCAACTATCGATCTTTCGATGTCGGCTAAGTCAAAGAGATCGCGAAAAGCTACGCTGGGAGTTGGCCAAAATTCTCACGGAAGACGATGATTTGTTGGTGGTGGGTTTGTGTAATCGCTGTGTGGAGAGAATTGGTCAGTGTAATCATAAGAAGGCATGGCCTGCAATGGAAGGAGGGTTTCGATTAATTTGACAGGGACCTGTGGTTGTGAGGCAAGGAAATTACCAGATGGACCTGAAATGCATTGAAAACTCTAGGTTCGAATGCTATCAATTGCTGTTCAAGGTACTTGCTTAGGACTGAAATGCTTGCTAGATAAGTATTGCAGGGTTGAAAAAATGTGTAGAATAGGCGGAACAGATGGGACTTGACTGGATGATAGTTGGATTCTTGCATAGTTGGTTACCAAGGCTTGCTATGACAGGGATTGAGCCGCCGCTCTGTCCAAACCTCTGATGCCACAAGGCGTTGAGCACTATAATAGATTTTTCTCTTGTACTCTGTCATCGTCCTGTCCAAACCTCTGATGCCACAAGGCGTTGAGCACTGGACAAAAAGGCAAAAGAAAAATCCTTGTTTCTCTGTCCAAACCTCTGATGCCACAAGGCGTTGAGCACAGGACAAGGGGTCTGAGCTTCGGCTCTGTTTGTAGACTGTCCAAACCTCTGATGCCACAAGGCGTTGAGCACATGGGTACACGTCCGCACCATGTTGGGATTATAGCTGTCCAAACCTCTGATGCCACAAGGCGTTGAGCACCCTCTATGCTGCAAATATATCCGCTACTCCGTGATCTGTCCAAACCTCTGATGCCACAAGGCGTTGAGCACCTCCGTAAGCTCCAAGACTGTATTCCACTCGACCGCTGTCCAAACCTCTGATGCCACAAGGCGTTGAGCACTGTTACCAATGGGTCTAAAATTGCCTATCCATAATGTCTGTCCAAACATCTGATGCCACAAGGCGTTGAGCACGTTCTTAATGCAGTCAACAAAAAAGGCGAGGTAATTCTCTGTCCAAACCTCTGATGCCACAAGGCGTTGAGCACTTTATAACCACGTCGGGACAGCTGGAACAACCCCTTCTGTCCAAACCTCTGATGCCACAAGGCGTTGAGCACTTTGCCATTAAACCAACCTTAAAGCTAAAGATCTACTGCTGTCCAAACCTCTGATGCCACAAGGCGTTGAGCACTCATCGTCATCAACGGCCCCCAGTCGCATCCCGACCTGTCCAAACCTCTGATGCCACAAGGCGTTGAGCACGGGAATGTAAGAACGTTCAACCATTAAAATCCTCCACTGTCCAAACCTCTGATGCCACAAGGCGTTGAGCACCTGACCGGCGTTCTAGCCATTGCGGTGACCATGTCTGTCCAAACCTCTGATGCCACAAGGCGTTGAGCACGACTCAGGGCGGGCGGTTATGTTGGGCTATATGGCTGTCCAAACCTCTGATGCCACAAGGCGTTGAGCACTAACGGGCGGGACGGCTGAAGGTATCATGAAACGTCTGTCCAAACCTCTGATGCCACAAGGCGTTGAGCACTGGTGAAAACACTTTGACCAGTCGGGGTGGATGGTGCTGTCCAAACCTCTGATGCCACAAGGCGTTGAGCACCCTTTGAAGGTCGCCGTAGTGGCACCAAAAAACAGCTGTCCAAACCTCTGATGCCACAAGGCGTTGAGCACGGGAATTCTGAAGCGGTTGCGGAGCGGGCGTTTCCTGTCCAAACCTCTGATGCCACAAGGCGTTGAGCACTATTCTTACTCACTGCCAGCTTTAAGGAGTTGCTGCTGTCCAAACCTCTGATGCCACAAGGCGTTGAGCACTAGAGTGTGGCAATAAATCACAGGCTGCCCGTGAACTGTCCAAACCTCTGATGCCACAAGGCGTTGAGCACGAGTGTTGGTAGACGCAGCCGGTGTCACAGGATTCTGTCCAAACCTCTGATGCCACAAGGCGTTGAGCACGAAAAGGGATACCAGCTGGTTATATGAAAACCCCCCTGTCCAAACCTCTGATGCCACAAGGCGTTGAGCACAATATGCAGCGATCGCAAAAAGAACAGGTGATATTCTGTCCAAACCTCTGATGCCACAAGGCGTTGAGCACTGTAAAAGAGGGCAACGCCTTCACCAGTAGCACTTTAAAGAAGGGAGCTTAACTATTACACATTAGGCTAAAGAAGTATCGCCGGGCTCAGAGTTCACAGTTGCTTTAATCCACCAATGGCTCCGATGCTTTGTAGGTTTTCAAGTCGTTTGTAGGCTGCGCGAATCACCTCCAGCCCCATTGCTTCGGCTAGCTTCCGGATTGTTGTCATTGCGTACACTGAACCCTGCTGCAATGACAACAGCAACTCATAGGCTTTTTGTTGACCTGGTGACATATTCCAGAGATAGTTCTCATCCACAGACAAGCAGTAAGCC
>JBCDIX010000115.1:0-14093 GCA_038748405.1 Cyanobacteria bacterium P01_H01_bin.21
CTTTTCCGTTGATGACTTTTTTGCCCTCATTCGCTTTTGCTATAACCGTCGCGCTGTGGAGCCAGACTATAAACGATTGACCTTCGCGATCTTTGGGGTAGCGGCTCCTGCAGACTTAATTGCCGACAAGCAACGCACACCGTTCAACATTGGTCGAGCAATTGTATTGAGTGGCTTTAGCCTAGAGGAAGCTGCGCCCTTGGCTGCAGGGTTAGAGATTCAAACACCGAATACTCAAGCGATTTTGCAGGAAGTGCTGAATTGGACCGGTGGACAGCCCTTTTTGACTCAGAAAGTCTGTCAATTACTGGTAACTTCCAGTAATGCGGCGGTAAAGGAGCCATTAAATGTCCCCACTGGGATGGAGAAATTCTGGGTAGATAGTGTGGTGCGATCGCACATCATCGATCATTGGGAATCGCAAGATGAACCTGAACATTTGCGTACGATTCGCGATCGCCTTCTCTACGATAATCACCGTACAGGGCGACTCTTAGGCATCTATCAGCGCTGGCTAGAAGGTCAAGCCATCCCTACTGACGATAGTCGCGATCAAATTGAGCTGTTGCTGAGTGGTCTGATGGTGCAGCAGGCCGGTCAACTTCGCAGTAAAAATCACATCTATGAAAGTGTGTTTGATTTAGCTTGGGTGCAAAAGCAACTCAATACCCTGCGCCCCTATTCCGAAGCTTTCGAGGCTTGGATCATCTCTCAGCAAATGGACGAGTCGCGACTGCTACGGGGGCAGGCATTGCAGGATGCCCAAGCCTGGTCCAGGGGCAAAAGCCTGAGCGATTTAGACTATCGTTTTTTAACCCTAGGGCAAGAACAAGAGCAGGCTGAAATTCAGAGATCGCTAGACCTCGAAAAGGCAGAAGCTGCCAAACGGACAACCCGTTTGCAGCGGATCCTCTTAGGCATCACCTCAGGAGCATTAGCAATTGTTTCACTGCTGGGTACTGCCGCATTTGTGCAATATCGGCGGGCGATCTCCAGCGAGCACACGGCTCGTTTGAATGAAGTTCAGGCACTCATCTCATCAGCGGAAGGGCAGTTTGCGGCTCACCAAGAACTGGACGCCCTCGTTGATGCCATTAAGGCCAAGCACAATCTCCAAGCGCTTGACGAACCTCATCCAGAGCTAGAAACAGCAGCCGAGCGCGCGCTACACCAGATTGTTTACTGGATGAATGAACGCAATCGACTATCGGGACATGCGACGTCGATTCTAGCCGTTGACTACAGCCCAGACGGGAACTTGATTGTCACAAGTAGCAGCGATTCCGTCGTCAAGCTCTGGGCTCGAGATGGTCAGTTATTACACATTTTTGAAGAGGCTGGTGACAGCTATGGTGTGGCGTTTCATCCCCAACGTCCTCTAATTGCAACCGCTAATTTGGATGGCAGCTTGAAACTTTGGAACATTGCCACTAAGGCATTGGTTCAAACGATTCAGGCTCACACAGGTCCAGCTTGGGATGTAGCCTTCCACAGTGACGGCACCGAGTTTTTAGTGTCAGGGGGGGCTGATCAAACAGTTAAAGTATGGGACCTGGACGGTACCTTACTCAATACCTTGTCTGGGCATCAAAGTGGTGTTTTGCGAGTTGCGGTTAATGCTGCCAAGCAACTGATTCTCTCAACCGGGTTGGATAACATTGCCAATGTTTGGACGCTTGACGGTCAGCTTTTGAGTACTTTACCCGCTGCTACCAGCGGCGGTAGTCTCTGGAGTGGCGCGGTTACCCCCAATGGCGACACCATCGCTATCGGCGGGGATGACCGAATGGTGCAGCTTTGGCGGCCGGATGGCACGTTGATGACAACGTTGGCAGGCCATACAAAGCGTGTCGGCGGCATCGACTTTAGCCCCGATGGTGGGGCGATCGCATCTGCTGGGCTAGACCGTACGATCTGGATGCGGGGGATAGATGGGTCTCCTTGGCGTCTGCTTCAAACGGCAGGCGATATGCGTGGCATCAGCTTTGCTGGCAGCGACGCTCAATCAATGGTGACGATAGACACCGGCAACACAGCTCAGCTGAGGCGCTGGGAGTCTCCTCTGCTGCAAACTATCTTTTTGGATGATGATGTCTGGGATATTGCCATCAGTCCAGATGGTGAGCGAGTTATCTCTGGAGACAGTCCGATTGTGCATGTCTGGGATCGAGACCGCAAAATTGTTGCCACACTGGATGCTGGACAAAACACGCTATTTGGGTTTGATTACAGTCCAGATGGGCAAATGATTGCAGCGGTGGGTGCTAATGGTACCGCCCAACTCTGGAGTCCCACAGGGGAGCTGTTGCAAGACCTGCCAGGTCTCGGTGACGTACAATCCTGGGGTACGAGCTTTAGCCCTGATAGTCAGCGTCTGGCTGCCATTGCTGAAGATGGGAGAATTCTTGTGTGGACGACAGGTGGTGAACTCATTCACACGCTTCAGGGCAATAAGGATCTAGGGCTCAGGGTTGCGTTTAGCCGCGATGGTGAGCAATTAGTGGCCTCTAGTGGCAGCGGGATGCTCCAGATTTTTCAGGCTGATGGCGCGCTTCTCCATGAGATTAAGGGCCACGATGCCGCTGTTTTTGGCCTTTCAGTAAGCCCTGATGGTCAGTTTTTTGCGTCTGCCAGTAGAGATGCAACCGCCAAGCTATGGCGCTGGGATGGCACCTTGGTCAGAACTTTTGAAGGGCATACCAACGCCATTTTTGGAGTGGATTTTAGTGCCGATGGTCAACTACTGGCCACTGCCAGTGCCGATAACACGGTTACTTTGTGGTCCCCAGAAGGAGAGAAAATCAAAACGTTGTATGGTCACGGCCCTGGCTTTAAGGACGTGAAATTTAGCCCTACGGGAGAACTGGTTACAGTGGCTGAAGATGGCACCCTTGCCCGTTGGAATCTAGAGGAGGTGTTGGCATTAAACGAGCTGGAGTATGCCTGCGCATGGATTGGTGATTATTTGCGAACGAATGCTGACGTGGCGGATAGCGATCGCACCCTCTGCAAAGACTTACCAGACAAATAGACATCTAGATGTAGTATGTTTCGAAATCATTAATAGATAGCAGGCAAGAAAAGTCGGAAAAGTCGGAAAAGTCGGTGGACGTCTAATGACTTATCTGAGCTTAAGTTTTATGTGAGAATGTGATTAGGTGATTGCCTGTAGAGTTCCTGTCCTCGCCCATGAATCCTAATGAAGTTCTTCTGACTATTGAAGAGCGACTGCTTAAACGTAAGCTGACTCCAGCAGAGCGGATCGTTCTAGGACAAACCTGGAACCAGCAAACCTACGATCAAATGGCCAAGCATTCAGGATATGGAGATGCTCACCTCAAAGATACAGGCTACAAGCTGTGGCGAGCCATATCTCAAGCTCTTGGGCAGCGAGTCACTAAAAAGAGTTTGCTCTTCGTATTACAAGAATATTTACAGCCGTGCTCATCGTCGAATCTAACCGAGACTTTTGCACCTTTAAGTACACAGGTACTATCAGCACAACGACTATATCCATCTGGACCCCTACCACCAGATTCTCCTTTCTATATCCAGCGTCCTCCCAATGAAGACTTGGCATATTCAGAAATTCATCGTCCTGGTGGGTTTTTGCGGATCAAAGCACCCCGAAAGATGGGCAAAACCTCTCTGGTCTTTCGCTTGATTGAAAGTGCTCATCAAAATAACTATCAAACGATCCATCTTGATTTGCAAACGGTAGATCACGATGTTTTTAGCAATATTGAAACGTTTCTAACATGGTTTTGTGCACGCAGTAGCCAAGCGTTAAAGCTAGCGCCAAAACTCCTTGAATTTTGGGATGCGTCCATGGGACATAAAGTCAGCAGTGAACTCTATTACCAGGAATATCTTCTAGAAAATAGGAAGACGCCTATCCTATTGATTATTGGTGCTGCTGAGAGGCTGATCGAACACCCTAAAGTGGCTCAAGATTTTTTTCCCCTGCTGCGTTCCTGGCACGAAAAAGCCCGATGGAACTTTCTTTGGCGCAACCTCCGTATTGTCATTGTGCACGCTACTGAGATTTATGCGCCATTAAACATTCATCAATCACCCTTTAACATTGGTCAGGCCATCAAATTACCTAAATTCACGGCTGCTCAGGTGGCAGAATTAGCAACTCGCTATGGTGTCAAAGAAAACAATGATACAGTGGGAAAAATCTTGGTAAATTTAGTCGGCGGACATCCTTATCTAGTCAATATTTTTCTATATCACCTTGCTGCAGATTCCTTATCTATCAATACGCTACTCAAAACAGTATCCACGCCATCCGGTATTTATGGGACTCACCTGCGTAACTATCTAGCGCTCTTAAAAGAAGAGCGAGAGTTAGCGAGCGCTTTCAAACAAGTGGTCTCTTCTGCAGCCGGTGTGGAACTAGATGCTGTTACGATGTATCGCTTAGAAAGCCTTGGCCTTATTACAGTCAACGGATATCAGGCCATCCCTAGTTGTGATATCTATCGTTCATACTTTCAACAACAACTTAGTGTTTAAGGGTTCAAAATTGATAAGTGTCAAAATCATTAAGTAAACAAAATTTTTCGACTTTTCCGACTTTACTTTTCAAACCAGCTTTGGTTACCTATTCATCACCAGCCAACGGCCATTGACCTGATTAATAAAGCTTCTATTGCTAATGGAATATCACATCTATGGAAAAGAAAACAAAAAGTAGGGCGAAAGTCCTTAACAAGCCTGTTGAGACTCCCTCAAAGCCACCCTCCTTTGCTTTAGAACGCACAACCCCTGGCGCGACTGCTGTCGATGAGCAAGATTTACGGCTATTTCAGGCCGCCGATCTCGACGGCAATGGCATGATTACGCGTGAAGAGTTTTTGACAACCTTTGTCCGTGCTGGGCTTAAGCTGACGGATCGACGTTTTTCTGAAAGCCTTCAAGAATTAGAATTTCTCTGTCCTCGCAGTGATTCTGAGATTGATTTTCCTAGCTTCCAAAAAATCATCCGCCCCAATATTCATCTCATCCGCCGCGTTCTCAAAGCCCAGTTAGTGATTCCTGATTTTCAGGATTTTTG
The DNA here is from genome assembly GCA_038748405.1 of Cyanobacteria bacterium P01_H01_bin.21. GTDB lineage: Bacteria > Cyanobacteriota > Cyanobacteriia > Phormidesmidales > Phormidesmidaceae > Leptothoe. The sequence goes on from JBCDIX010000115.1 coordinate 5,063, forward strand.
TCGAGATATTGACACTATCTATGAGAATGTCAGCACCCACGATGGCGGTACCTTAGCCAATTACATTCCACAGCTAGCTAGAGTAGATGAACGCAATTATGCCGTCTCTATCTGTACGATTGATGGTCAGCGATATGCCCGTGGCAACACGCTTGAAAATTTTACAGTCCAAAGCACAAGTAAGACGATTGCTTACTGTCTCGCGTTAGAAGAACTTGGTACAGACTTAGTGCATCAACATGTGGGACGTGAGCCATCAGGATTGGGATTTAATGAGCTGACTCTGAATAATCAGGGATTACCCCACAACCCCATGATTAATGCTGGGGCAATCATGTGTTGTTCCCTTATTCGTCATGATCTCGATCATGCAGATCGCTTTGACTATGTGCTCAATCACTGGAGTCGTCTAACTGGTAATGATCGCATTACGTTTAACAATGCTGTCTATCTATCAGAACGTGAGACGGCCCATCGTAATCGTGCCCTCAGCCACTATATGATGGAAAAAAAAGCATTTCCAACTTGGGCTGAACTCGAAGAGACTCTAGAATTTTATTTTCAATCTTGTTCAATTGAGCTAAATACAGACCAAATGTCTGTTGTTGCTGCCACTATGGCTAATGGTGGGACCTGCCCCATTACGGGAGAAAAGATTTTTAAGACCAGTACGATACAACACTGCCTATCCCTAATGTATTCTTGCGGTATGTACGACTACAGTGGTGAATGGGCCTTTATGGTGGGTCTACCAGCCAAATCAGGTGTTTCCGGCGCGGTTATGGTGGTGATTCCAAATGTGCTGGGGTTATGTATCTGGTCGCCCAAGCTCGACTCCCAGGGCAATAGCGTTCGTGGTGTGGAATTTTGTAAGCAGTTAGTCAAGAAGTTTAGTGTTCATAATTACGACAATCTTGACTTTCAATCTGAGAAAAAGAATCCCCGTGTTAGTCCAATTCAGCGAGAATCAGAAGAGATTACTAGTTTGATAGAGGTCGCTAGCCGAGGGGATCTTACGGCCATTACCCAATATCAGATTCGGGGTGCCAATCTCAATGCAGGTGATTACGACAGTCGCACTCCTTTGCACCTGGCCGCTGCCGGTGGGCATAAAAATGTTGTGGCGTTTTTGCTTGACCATGGGGTGGATATCAATGTTCGAGATCGCTGGGGTTGCACACCGCTTAATGATGCTGAACAACAGGGGCATACGGCTGTTGTTTCTATTCTGAAAGCTGCAGGGGCTAAAAAAGGTAAAGACTCCTACCCTCAAATTAATATCAATCTCCCCAGCTCTGTAACCACCGATATTACGGCAATGATCTGGGCCGCTAGCCAGGGTAAATTAGATGCCATGCTGCCCTATATTGCTCGTGGTATTGCTATGGAGGCCGCTGACTATGATGGTCGTACAGCTATTCACTTAGCTGCATCGGAAGGACAACTTAACGTGGTTGAGTTTCTACTCGCTAACCAAGTTAATCCAAATATCCAAGATCGCTGGGGCTTTACCCCTTTAGATGATGCCATTCGCCATGGACATGAGGAGGTGGCAATTGCGTTAAGGCAATCAGGAGGAACCTCAGGCACTCCATCCATTGAATAGACTGGGCAGCTGTTTCTCTACAGTGCAACAATACTGGGGTGCCTAGCCAGTCAGCTAGGCACCCCAGTCACAGAAGGTTAAATATCGCTTTGTAGGTACAAAAAAGCTGTGTTTCTAACGAACGATATCCCTAGAGCTGTTCCCACAGTACCTTAACGCCTTCTGGAAGATACTCGGATATTTCTTGCACAATATCCGCCGGTAGCTCATTTCTTACCGTTGAGAAAACTGCGATCGCAACCCCCTGTGCTGTGACATCTTTTGGAACACTACTTTCTTGAGCAATACGCCGCATAAAGATGTCAGACTCAATCTTGAGCGGAGGGCGCAGCCGGCTGAGCAGCCTTACAATTAGGTTGTCATCTTTCCAAAGCTTGGCAATCTCACGATTAGTAAACGCTGCCTCAACGCGATCCGACATTTTTGTAGGCATCATATCCCGCATAGTGCGAAACACAACGATAGTGCTATCGCGAGCGTCATAGATGTCGGAGAAGTTAGCCTTTTGCATGACTTGCTCCAAAAAGCCTTTTTGAGAGTCATTGATAGTTGCTCCCGTCATGACAGTCTCCTAATTTTATCGATCTTAATTAAACTATTTGAAAATTTTCAGTACTCTATGTCTGGATGTTAGCAAACTCCTTGTTGATAAAACATAACTTTATGTTGCATTGTAACGTGCATGACCTCAGGCGTTATCTGTTGAATTCTCTCCTAAGGTTGTTTACAAGCGGGTGACGATCTGGTAGCCGACAGCAGGTGGGTCAAAAATGAGAGACACTGATCTACAGCAGCTACAGGCTGTTTAACAACGTCTGAGTATCGATGACTGTCGCGTACTCTTGGTGCATATTTGCTAGGGCTAGAGCATGGACTCGTTCTGCTGGATGCAGTGTTTGTTCTAAATCTAGTTTGTCAAAGGTGGCCGTGGCATCTGAGACAACATAGGTATCAAACCCAAGATTGCCAGCAACTCTAACCGTTGCCTCGACTGAATTGTTGGTGATAACACCTGTGACGATTAATGTCTGATAGTGATTGGTTCTAAGCCACTGTTCTAAGTCGGTTCCGATAAAGGCGCAATGTACGTGTTTATCAACAATTTTTTCGTTGTTCTTGGGCCGTACAATGCTCTTAAACTCAGCACCTTCCTGGTTTGGACGGTAGGTGGAACTAGGATCGGTTGAAAGATGTCGGACATGAACAATGGGGCGTTGGGTGCTACGCCAGGCATCAAGTAGCTTAGCGATATTAACCTCAGCCTTTGGGTTGTTGCGCCGGCCCCAACTGGGATGATCAATGGCCTTTTGGACATCAATAATAATAAGAACCGTATTAGATGAAATTTGCACCAATACTCCAGTGCTCCCTGACAGTTGGCTAATATCTCAGGTTAGCGGCTACTCAGGGTAATATTAAAGCATTCTGTCAACGTTAGCTGGAACTATGAGTGAGTTTGGATCAATTTTTATTTCTTATCGCCGTAGTGACAGTATTGCCGAGGCCGGTCGGGTCTATGACAAATTGGTGGAAGCGTTTGGCTCAGAACATATCTTTAAGGATGTCGACAATATTCCCTATGGGGCTGATTTTGTTGACTATTTAGACCAGGCTGTTGCTCAATGTGATGTGCTAATTCCCTTAATTGGCCGTAGTTGGCTAACGGTGGCAGACTCCCATGGCAACCGACGAATTGACGACCCTAATGATTTTGTCCGCATTGAAATCGATGCGGCTCTCAAGCGAGATATTTTGGTCCTTCCTGTACTCTTGGGTGGGGCTGTGATGCCGGGACCTGGCGATTTACCCGAGGTGCTGCAGCCGTTAGCCCGCCGTAACGCAGCCCAGGTTCGCTATGATCCTGATTTTCATAGTGATATGCAGCGTTTGATCGCTAAGCTACAGCACTATTTTTCTGAGCGCGGTGTGACTACAGTATCTAAGCGCAATGCTGTCCTCCCAGTGGGGCAGCCCAGTCAGGCTAGGTCTGAAACGCCTTTTACTGTGAAGGGTATTTTGCTACCGATTATTTTTAACACTCTGAGTGGAGCGTTGGCGCTGCTGGATGGACTTAATGGAGGCGGTGTGCCCAATGTGGTGGTTGGCGCTTTGCTTCTAGTAATTGCGGCTGCTCTAACAACTCGACAGTTTTGGGTTTGGTGGGGTGCGATCGCAATCCAAATCCCCACCATTCTACTTTTCACGACAGAATTTATCGATATTCTACATTTAGAAGACGATCTGTTGTATGCCCTACTTGTACTAGCGTCAATTATCGTTTTGGCGTTGTCAACAATTGTTGTTTTACTCTTACCGGCAACACGTCGTCAATTTAGATAGTCTTGTCTGAAATTATTAGTTACTGGTTGTTGACCTAGGCTTAATCGATTTTTCGTAAGTTTTGATTGCTTGCTCTAGTTCTTGGTCAAGCTTCTTCTCAATGCCCAAAGCCTGTCGCCATAGCGTTGGCAGGGTGGCTTGTGGGGACATTAGCATTGTTTCAAATACAGAGATTAAGTCTTTTTTCAAGCGTTTGCGTTCTTCTGAATCCCCACGAGCAATCCTTGTATCGTTATCGGGGGAATACATAATGTCGTATTGCAAGAAATTCTGTCGAGCCTGATCCAAGGAATAGGAACCGTTAGGGCCTCCTGTCTTAGCTGAATTATGATCGTCGTGACCATCATCCTCCCAATTACAAAGCTGACATATGTCATAGCCATTACGTTCTTCCAAGGTGGGATAGCCGCAGCAAGGGCAGGTAACCCGATTGATTTTTTGAAAAAATGAGATAAATCCCAGACTGATGTTCTTGGAGATTTTCTCAAACTGATCACGCTTGTCTCGTAAGCTACTCATGGACAATTTAGGCAATGGTTGGATCTCTTGCCCTGACTAACTTTTTTCAGTCAGTCAGGCATCAGACGTTAGCTGATGTATCAACAGATTGTTGATCGTTAGCAAACAGTTTGGGCATAATAAGCCCCGATTTTGCTTTATAAGCTGCAAATTCTGGATAGCGAGAGAGAGACTTATCTTTTTTAAGCATGTTGGGGATAAATAGTCCGGCGGCAAAGCCTCCTAAAATAACAAATGGAAGCCAGTGCATGGCTAACATAGCAAGGGCGAGATAAATTAAAATCTCACCTAGATAGTTTGTATTGCGGCAGCGCTCAAAGAAGCCTTCGGTAATCAAACCTGATTTGTATTTAAGGGTGTAATACTTCTGAGCATCACTGACATAGTGTAAAAAGACGCCAAAGATATTAATGGCAATGGCGGCCGATATTAGAGGAAGCGGCGGGACAACACGGCTGCTGATCAAAATAAAAGGAGCAACCCAGTAGAGGCCAATGAAACCAAAACCAAATATTCCCGTGGCTAAGGGAATTTCTTCCTCCCATTGTTTATCGGGGTAAAGTCTGTCTTTGAGCAGCCATAGAAACCCATAGGTGCCATGTAGAGCCAGATAAACCCAGGGACCCAGAGTAAAGTTTTGATAGGCCACCATTAATCCGAAAATAATAAAGAATGTGGTTCCCTTGTGGAGATTAATAAAGTATTTGGTCTTCATAATGTATACCCTGGGTATCGTTGGTTTAACGATAGCGTAACTATTGGTTTAGGGTGTCCATCGCTGCCTCGTGGTAGCGGGTGCCTGCAGCGACCCCAATAGGAGCAATGGTGTTGAGCTGTATGTAATGCCCTGTATGAAATCTGTTCAAAAAAACAAGCATCAAAAGTATCGACAGCTACTGATAGTCCTGATTTTTACCTTTGTGGTGTCGCCATTTTTGCAAGCTGGGATTGGGAATATTTTCTTGATCTCGCTGCTTTTGTATACGATTATGCTGATTATCAGTAGCTTTCCATTACCTCGAAAGTTGTTGGCTATTTATGGTGCGATCGCAATTATTGCATTTAGTTTAGAAGTCGTTTCCAGTCTAAACGGGAGCTTTTATCTTAATCAAACCTTCAGCCTCATATCTCAAACCGTTTTTGCTATTTACTTAGCAGGGGCTGCCTACTGGATTGGACGAGATATCTTTACGACACCTGAAGTCACCATAGATATTGTGCGGGGTGGCATCAGTGTTTATTTACTGATTGGGTTTGTTTGGGCATTGTTATATGGCATTGTAAATACCCTGGATGCCAATGCCTTCTCTCAGCCTCTTGTACGGGTAGATTCTTACCTGAGAACAATTCATTTTAGTTTTACCACACTCACCACCCTGGGATATGGCGATATTGTTCCCTTGAGTGAAGTAGCTCAGGTACTCACAAATTTAGAAGCAATCGTGGGTCAAATGTACTCCACTGTTTTAATTGCCATCTTAATCGGCAGCTATCTTTCACAGCGACCCAACCGTAGGGAATAGTTTTAGCTCAAGAGTGTGCGCTTTTCTCGAGTTCATGCTCAAAGTACCCCCTGGGGTACTAGTAAGTATATGGCCGAAAAATCATAATTAAACTCAAATCAAGGAGTTATAGGCCCTAAATAAGACTTAGGGCTGAGAAACTACGGGTGAATACTCAAATTACATATCTGGGAAATGGGTTTACCAATTATTGTTGAGATCGCAATTGGTTTAGCATTTATCTACCTAGTGCTTAGCCTATTAGCTTCTGAGATACAAGAATTAATTGCAACCGTATTACAATGGCGAGCCAAGCACCTCAAAGACTCGATCATCAATCTATTTACCGGGGACATTCACTCGACGCACAGTATTCAAAAGGCCCAGCAATTAACTAAACAGGTTTATCAACATCCTCTAGTACAGGGAATGAACCAAGAATCGATGGGGCGAGTACCTAACTTGTTCAGAAAATTCACCTGGTTTATTTCCAACGCGTATCGTAGGATCATTCGAAAAGAAGAGGGTGAGTTTAATGATCAACGAACAGCCCCTTCCTATATCTCTCGAGAAGCCTTTGCCACTGCCCTACTCGAACAGCTAGGAACCAAGCATTTTGTAGAAAGATTAGTTGAAGCAAAATTCTCTAAGTTTATTGACACGATCAACGAAAAAATAGAAAACTCTCAAAAAAATACTCAGGACCTTTCAGTTGAGTATAAAAACTCATGCAAAAAGAAAATAAAAGAAATTGAAAGTGAATTTAAAGGTAAGAAAATCGACTTAAAGAGTGCGATAAGTAGCGTATCATATAATCTTGATAAGTTTTTAGAATCTCAGAATTCTAACGATAGTGAGACGACTCGTGAAGAATTGAGAGAATGGAAGTCACGTTTTTTTGTTGAAGAAGGCAGTAGGGCCTCAGATGCAGAAGCAAAGGGCATAACTATAAATACGGAACAAATAATTGAAACCTTTGGCTTAAAACCTAATCTTGGAGAAATTGTAGAATCTATAGATAAAGGTAGCAAGATCTACAATACTTACAAAGAAAAGTTTCAAGAATATGAAAAGAATAGATTTAATTCTGTTCACGAGGACTTAAATCAGTTTGAGAATTTTCTAAGTCGCTTTCTAAAAGAATTAGTCAAAGAGTTCTATCAAGATGGGGTGGAGGTACTATCCAAAAAGCATCTGCATAAGATAGATGCTTTGGATACTGAATTTTTCATACCATTAGATAGTAAGGAGGGTCCAGAATTTAGAAGAACTAGAAGACCGTTATCAGAAATTAACGAAGTTATTTTAGAGAAACTGAAGAGCTGTCTTAGAGATATAGAACGCTTTGAACGTGATGAAAATACGACAGGTAGCGGCAATGGGCAGGACTCTGAAGTAACAGCTCAAATGCCTGTTAGCAATTCACTAGCAGACAATAATTCTGCAGACAAGCAAACCTCTAGAATAGCTTCTCAAACATCTTCTAGCGCCATATCAGATCCTACAAATATGAATGGGGAGAAACTTCAATCACCCCAGAAATTAAAAGATAGTCTAAGGGCATTTATTGATGGATTTGAGGGGAAAACAAATTTGTTTTATCCTCAGGATATCTTATGGCCGAAGAGTTTATGGCCGAAGAGCGCGTTCCAGTGTAAGGTATACTCCCTGGCACTATATTTTGGCTTGGGCATTCTAATCGTTTCTTTCCTAGCAGAGCCAAGCATGTTGGGTGGGCTCTCCAGAAAAGGCCAGCAATTTTTGCTGCATCCCTGGGGTGGCTCAATATCTTTGCTCTTATTGGTAGCAATACCAGGAGTCATATATTGGCTCTTGAACAAGCGTCAATCTGATCAAAAAAAAGAGAGTCAGCTACGTAGAGCACAAGTGCTTGAGTTACAAGTCAAAGATGACGGTGACTTACAGCTGATGTCACTTGAACGTGTTGAGGAGCTGCCTTCAGAAGGTGAACAGGTCGTCATCATAGCAAAAATCAATAATCACTACTATGTGCGTAGCTTTGATGAATCCAAGCAGAAAGTCCTCGACAAGGGACCTGATAAGTTTTTGCCTGATACAAAGCTTACCCAAGAATTAGAAACAGCGTTTTCTCGTGGTGAATCTCTAACAAAAGACGAAAAAGAGGAGCTTGCACGAAAGATTACATCAAGTTTAGGCTTGGATTCTAGAAAGTCTCTGGCAGGAATATTTGACGATTACTTCGCGAATGAAGCCTTTAATAAAAATGCTTTAGAAGGTTTCCCTGAAAGCCAGGATAAGGTTTCTCAAGAGAATTCTAAAGAGGGTGACTTACAGTTGATGTCGCTTGAACGTATCGAGAAGCTGCCTTCGGAAGATAAACAAGTGATCATCGTGGCAAAGATCGATAATGCCTATTGTGTACGTAGCTTTGATGAGTCAGGGGAGATAGTCCTTGACAAGAAGCTCGGTGAGTTTTTACCTGATGTAGAGCTTACTCAAGAATTAGAAGCGGCTTTTTCTCGTGGTGAATCTCTGAAAAAAGAAGAAAAAGAGGTGCTTGCACGAAAGATTATATCAGAAATTCGCTTACAGAAAGTCAAACAGAAACTTAAACAATTCTCTCAAGAAATCTCTCAGCGCCTACAGCAAATTAGTGAGGAACCATCCGACCTGTATGCTGAGATGCGGGACCTTGGCCGCAGTTTCCGGCGTTACTATTTACGGTTCTTGCTGGAAAATGCCGATATCGACTTGGCCTTTATTCCTAGCTCAGTTAAACAAAGTCTAGCTGTGTTAGTTCGGCGCTCAAAGACCAGTGCAAAACAGGCTGAGGACCAAATCCTATACCTAAAAGGTGAAGTGGAAGCTTGGTATGACCGATCTATGGAGAGAGCTTCAGGGGTCTACAAACGAAATGCAAAGGGCTTCTCTATTCTGATTGGGGTAGTCCCTAACGTGTAAGGATATTCAGTCGTTTAGGGGATGCCATCGCCTAGTCATATCAGTGAAGATAGACACATCGTCAGCTGAATTCGTTGTGTCTACCGCTCTACCGCCCTGCCCTCGCTGTAATTCTAAACGC
>JBCDIX010000116.1:0-13288 GCA_038748405.1 Cyanobacteria bacterium P01_H01_bin.21
CGCCTCATCGTCGGGTTCAACGGTGGCCTGGATTTCGTTGATGCCTCGAATGGTAAAGTCGGGATTGTTCCAGTCCCGTTTGGCAAGGGCCGCAGCACCCGCATCGGGGAAAAATACCTTGAACTGCAGACCCAGGTCCTGGAATAGGCTGAGAAACCGTTCGGCAATGGGCTGCTGTTTGAGTTCTGGGATCACCATGTCTACCTGTAGACGGGTAAGGCCATCTGCGATCGCAGCCCCGGTGGCGGCAATGGCCTGATCGATGGTTTCCTCAAGGCTAGTCGGCAGATCAGACATGGTTGGCTGTTTCATTCTCAGAAAATCAATACCCTTGATTATCTGCTTTTTTGTACAGCTAGGCGGTTGAGTTTAGCGATGGGTTCACCATTGACATTGCCTATGGGTACTCCCCAAGTATTATTTGCCTGGCTAACGCAATGACACCTTTACTATCAGGTAATTTTGATGACAAAGTAGGTTAGCCGATTTTATTCTAATCCTATGGCTTTCCTTCAGTGCTCAATAGGAGTGGGAATTGAATTTAAATGCCTTCAGCCGTTCTGCTGAAAAGAGTTTGCAAGATTTAAAGGGCCAGAGCTTTGCCCACCAGGCTTTGCAAGGGACTAACTTTAGTGGCTGCTACGGTGGTGTATTACCTCACTGGAGATTATTTTCTGGTCTGCTGGCCCATGTCACAGGGCATCTGATTGGATTTATTGCAGCTTTAGTTAGCTATTTCCTATTGAGTGAAAACTTTAGCAATCAACTTACCGGGATAGGTTCCTGTGCCATATTGGTAATTTTGTGGCTGGTTCTTTGGAAAAGAGGCTTAGGTAGGGCAATAGCCACCGTCACTGGAGCGGTGGTTCTCTATGGTGTGCTAGCGGGTATTATTGCGGTTGCCTTTAGCCCAGCCCAGGTGAGTGAGAGCACCCTGCTGTTGGTATCGGCCTTCACGCTCATTGTCGGCGGTACAATTTGGGCGATTTCAAGTTTGATCGGCACGCAGTTGGTTGTGGGGCGAGCCAGCGTATTACTCTTTGCCCTTGGCATCATTCTAAATGTCTTGCTTGTGCCAAGATTCGGTCAAAGCCCCATTGCAACTACGATTGCGCAGGCAGGTAATACGGGGTTAGCAATAACAATATCCCTGGTGTTGGCCTTATCTTTGATCTGTGGGCATATCAGTAAAACGGTTCTATCTGACTCTTCCCAGCACCAGATACTACGTCGCCTTGGCATCGCCTGGTCAACCCTGGGTAATACCAGCTTTTATAGAGCTAATCTGACGACTGCAAATTTTGCTGGCACCCATCTTGCGGGAACAGATTTTCGCCAAGCAACTCTCAAGTATGTAAATTGGCGCGGTGCCACCGGATTGCGCTGGGCGCGTTGGGGGGAGAGTCAGCTGGCTGACGCTCGTGTGGTTGAACTGCTGACTCAAAACCTAGGGCACTGGCGTGAATACTGCAGTGTTGACTTGAGTTTTACGGATTTGGCTGGGGCCGATCTTTGTAAGCTGAATCTTGCACAGGCAAATCTTACCGGAGCCAATCTCAGGGGAGCCAATTTAGAGGGCACAACCCTCACCAATGTCACGGCCATTGGTGCTGATTTAACCGAGGCAAGGCTAACTGGAGCCTGTCTTCAAAATTGGAGCATCGATGCATCGACCCAACTTGACCGGGTGGACTGTCGCTATGTTTATCTTCGAGAGCACCCTAAGCCCGGCACTGATGATTGCGATCGCAAACCGGCCACGGGTGAATTTGAACCAGGAGATTTTGTGCGGCTCTATCAAACTGTGGTCGATACGGTGGAGCTAATTTTTCGTGATGGTATCGACTGGAAAGCTTTCCATGCCTCTCTAGAAAAGGCCAGACAGGCAAATCCGGCCACAGACCTGGTCATGCAAAGTATAGAAACGAAAGGCGATGGTTACGTGGTCATCAAGCTGAAGGTGGAAGGCCCTGACAGTAAAGCCGACATTCATCAAACATTGACCCAGCAGTACGAAGCGCAGTTAAAAGCACTTGAAGGCAGCTATCGTCAGGCATTGGAAAGTCAGCTAAATAAATATCAGGAACAAACCCAAGCCATACTACAGATTCAGGCCCAGCTGGCACAGCAGCCCCGGCAAGTGCCGGAAAATATCGGCCAATCAGTCATTATCACTTTCCCACATGGGAGTTTATCAGAGGGATTTACGGTGTTTGTACAGGTTTGGAGTGCGGCACAGACACTGCTCCGAACCCAGGTAGGTTCATTGCCCGGAAATCCAAAGTTGCTGGTTGCCTATCAGCGGTGGCAACAACTCTACCAGGCCCAGCAGCCGTTTTTTTATGACGGCATGGAGTGTAATACCGTCACAAATTTTTCGAGAGTTGAGTTTAACCAAACAGCAGATAGCGTCTTGCAAGGAATCAACACCTGGCTGAATTCTCCTGGATTTCAGCCCATCGATCAATGTTTACGTTCAGCGTTAGAGCCAGCCCAGGCCATCACCATGACCTGGCAGATGGATGATATGGCTTTACAGCAACTTCCCCTCCATAGCTGGCACTTTTTTGATGACTACCCCAAGGCTGCTCTCACGTATAGTTTTTTGAATACGCGGCATATTCCGACCGTGAAGGTACAGCGTCAGCACAAGCGGGTGCTATTGGTGTTAGGTATGGCCGATGGGCTGGATGTAGAGGCCGATAAAACCCTTTGGCAATCGCTACCGTCTGTGACGGTGAGGTGTTTGGTACGGCCAACGGTACAGAAACTGAACGAAGCACTGTGGGAGGCTGAAGGATGGGACATTTTTTGTTTTTCGGGACACAGTGCGTTTCAGGGCGATCGTATTTGGCTCAATGAGAAAGAATTCCTCAGTCTGGATGACCTCAAATATGCCCTGCGCCAAGCAACCCAGCAGGGACTATCGCTCTCCATTTTTAACTGCTGTCAGGGATTGAAACTCGCTCAACAATTCACAAATGCTATTTCAACAGGCATTACCGTCATGCGAGAGCCTGTTCCAGATCAGATTGCACAGCAGTTCCTTCGCTATTTGGTTGAAAATCTTAATACACAAACAACAACTGCCCATGCCGTAAAAGCCGCTCGCGAGCAGCTACAGGGACTAGAATTAGATTTTCCCTGGACATCTTGGTTACCTGCAATATTTGAAGATGCTAACGAGATTTGAAGAATTAGGTTTGATTTGCCAGGTATTGTATTCTTTTGAACAGTCCTAAAGAGGGTACGCTGATCAATCTGGAAGCTTAATCGATGAACACCACTTCTTCGTCATATTCCTCATCAATTTCTTCTTCGATTTGATTGCTAATAAAATCTGCCATCTCCTGACCAATATTACTAAGGGTTTGTTGATTTTGGATTTTCTTAGGTATCTTATTCAACTCCTCAATGGAGGTTTCATATGCAACTTGCCACAGGGATTTTCTGGAAATATTTAAATTGCCATCTTCTATAGCTGTAATGACCTTTAGTTTTGTTCTGCTTTTTGAGCGTATCCCTGCCTCTTTGATAAACTTGTGTAACTCTTGTGCTACATTTGCGCCTTTGGCGATATCTCCTAATTCGTCTGAATTTTTTCCCCCAATTCTTGCAATATCGTCTATAAATTGACCAAAATCGTCGCCATATTTAATTGCTGATTTTCCTAATCTAAGTAGGCCACAAGAGCTAATGGCAATGCTTATACCCATGGCCATCATCAAAGAGATAAGTCTCGATGTCTTTTTCACTTCTGCGGTTCTCCTTTCTGTATTTTAAGTAATTAAGCGATTTTAATCATCAAAATGTTTAATTCATCCTGAGCTGCATCCAATTCGGAAATCTCCAAATCGCACAAATCCATTTCGCCAATCATTGCCTCTAGCTCAGATGCTTCCAAACCTTCAAAAGCTAAGAATAGTCCATCAAAAGCTTCATCTAATAAAGCTTCGTCTAATAAAGCTTCATTTAGTATTGAATCGGAATCGGATTCACCTAGTTCAATCAGTTCGTCATCTTCTAACGCCATAAGATCGCCAATCTTTGCCCATAGAAAGGCAGCTAGAAAGGTTCCTTTTATGGCATTTATCAGAATCTTCTTGCTACGCTTGTTTCGCTTAAGTTCTTTCTTCTTGATGCTTAATTCTGCCAGGGTTTTTATCAGTTGTTTTAGCTTATCTTGCTTTTTCTGCTCTTCTAAAGTTAGTGCTGTCATTTTTGTCAATAGCTAATTCATTTGATCTTTGTTTGATGCCTTACGATTCCTTACTTTGATGTCTTGGTTGAATCTTCTTTTAACTAGTGAAATGAACGTATTTTTTATCTCACTAGCTAAAAGAAGATTTGAAGGGTCTTTCTTTGCCCATGATTGGGCATCTAGGTAAGTTTAAATCTAATGTCTGGTTCGGCTTTTAAGCCTATGGTTGTCGTGGATTAGGAACTCTTGTACCCCGCCTTGCTTCTGATGCAGGTCGGCATAACAACGCAATGTCGACAATTCCATATCCCGATTGTTCATAAATTTCAGCCCCATAGGCTTTATTAGGGCATTCAACGTATGACGTTCTATTTTCACGAGGATTATAAGTAAATCGGCCTACTTCCCCCACCCTTCCGGAACGCTTAAAGTATCGAAAATCGATTACACCATACCCGTATTGTTCAAACACTTCTAGACCCACTAAGCTTCCTCTTAAGCTAAATCGGTTGTCCGCATTGGGGTTACGTGTAGCCCAAAGAGTTGTAGTGCCATTTGAGCAGTTAAATCTCACATCGATTACGCCATAATTGTATTGCTCGTCCACAACCATTCCCGTGATATGAGAGTTATTGCGACATTCAATGCGATGAGTAACTTCGGCACTTGTATTGTTAAGCGCTCTAGATGTCACAGCAGATGCGATCGCTGGTGCTTCTACTACAGAAAAGGCAGAAGCGACTGCCAACAAAATCGATAGGTTTTTAATCATCAAACGAGGTCGCATCGAATTAAATCTCCAATAATGTTTACTGCAACTGTCAGCTTTTATTTCGTTCACTAAACTCTTCCCCATAGTTATTACACGACCCTAAAGAATGTTTTTCTCAAAATTTTAGAATAGCGTTTGGGTATTTGAGGCCACCTCAATAAGAAGGTTCCACACGCGGCACCTAGTCTGTTTGAAATGGCCTCAAACAGACTAGACTAAGGCAAAGTTATCGATAAAAGAGACTGCTGATAAAGTGCTAGCATCGACTTCCCGGGCGATCGCAAGTAGCTCATCCCCAAAACTAATATGGGTATCGCTATTCTTTTGGGTTAGGGACAGTTGACCAAAGGTCAGTGTCTCTTGCAAACCGATACGATCAGTGCCTAGTTCAAAATCGATGATGGTATCGCGACCCAAGCCTATTCCCAGAACAAAGATGTCTGATCCTTGCCCCCCTTCAAGGCGATCATTACCTGCGCCACCGGCAAGAATATCGTCACCTTCATTGCCAAATAGGGAATCATTTCCGACATCACCGTTTAGGGTGTCGTTTCCGAAATTCCCTTGCAAGCCGTCGTTTCCGACCCCACCAAAGAGAATGTCATCGCCATTATGTCCGCGTAAGTTGTCGTTGCCAGCTCCACCTTCGATGGTGTCATTCCCTGCATTTGCCCATAGGCTATTGTTTCCATCGTCACCAATAAGCAGATCATCAAACTGAGTGCCCGTGGCGCGCTCAATGCTCTTGATCGTGGTCAGCAGAGCAGTTCCGTCTGTTTTAGCCAGTGTCTGTTGCGACAAGTCGGCTTCCACGCCGTAAGTTAAGCCGTTTAGAGCGATCAAATCATTGCCAGCACCGCCATCAATTTGGTCAGCTCCTTCACTGATGTAGAGGATATCGTCGCCATCGCCACCTAGCAGTACGTCATCTCCTTCATGTCCAGCCAACCGATCTCGGCCTGCGCCACCCTCAATCACATCATTGCCTTCGTTGCCTTCTAGGTAATCATTGTCGGCTCCCCCGATTAGGGTATCGTCACCTTCATTGCCTCTCAAATCATCTCGACCCTCATTGCCTCGAAGGATATCGTTACCCTGGTTGCCACGAATACCATCGTTACCATCACCCCCCAAAAGAACATCATCTCCTTCACGCCCGAAAATGCTGTCGTTATCAGCTCTACCTTCAATACGGTTATCGGTAGCATCACCGATCAGACGATCAGTAAACTGAGAGCCAATGATGTTCTCAATGTTTTTCAAGTCTTCAACAATTTCGGTAGGCTGGCCCAAGCCAATGACAACATTGTGATTTGTTAGATCAGCTTTGATGCCTACCGATTCACCCGAAAAGTCGACGGTATCAACTCCTTCACCACCGTCATAGGAATCAATGCCAGCGCTGCTATAGAGGAGGTCGTTACCAGCGCCTGAATCAAAGTGGTTATTGTTGGTGTTGCCTCGAAGTGTATCGTTGCCATCCACTGTGACAATGTTTTCGATACTGCTGAAACTTTGGTTGCCTGCCTGACGATCAACTACGTTTCCTCTTTCAAGATCTACATCCAAATCTCGAAAGTCAGATGGAAAAAGAATAAGTGTGTCTATGCCTTCTCCGCCATCGATGGTTTTCAGTCCGTTAAAATCATGAACAGAAATAGCATCATCTCCGGCTTCGCCATAGACTGTGTCGTTCCCTTTTCCGGGACTCAGGAAGTCATCTCCAGCCCCACCGTAGATCGTGTCATTACCATCACCCGCTTCCAGTTGGTTACTAGTCTCATCACCACGTAGAATATCGTTGCCTGCTCCTGTGATGATGCGCTCAAAATTCTGGAAAGTTTGCAGACCTGGAAGGTTATCCAGGACCGTGCCGCGACTAATGTCAACATCTAAGTCGCGATTGTCCGTAGGATTGAGAATCAGAATATCTTGACCGCCACCACCATCTAAGAAATCCGTGCCGTTGAAGTCATGGACCTTGACGGTGTCGTTGCCATTATCACCGAAGACGCGATCATTTCCGCTCCCAGGGGTCAGTGTGTCATTACCAGCCCCACCATAGAGAGTATCGCTACCATTTCCACCTTCTAATCGGTCATTGCCGTCTTCGAAGACAAGATCTAAATGGGGAATCTCAATGATGCCTCGCTCAATCCAGGTTCCAGAGACGTCGTTCCATCGAGACTGTGTCCATCCGGTCAGCGCATAGTCTTCTCCTGCACCCCAATTATTTGGTTCTCCAGGAGACCAGTTTTGATAAGTAGTAGTTTCACCACTGACCCATTGCCAGTTACCTTCTGACTTTTCATCGGTGAGGCCAATCCATAAGTGGCCATGCTGACCAAAGGTTTGGGTGAGCCATTGTTGCTCGCTAGCATTATTAATTGTGACAAGATTGCCGCCGAGGGTTACAGCTAGGTCTTGGGCGGCTTGCCAGGTTATGCGGTCATCAGTGATCAGGTACTGATGACCGTTGTAGGTGACCGTGGAATCTCCGATTAGAAGATCGTCGCCATCACCGCCGATGACTGAATCATCCCTCTTTGCGCCGATGACCGTATCGTTTCCAGCATCACCAGACAGATGGTTGTCAGCCCCATCGCCTCGAATCACATCATTGCCGCGACCGGTGCTGACATTTTCGATGCTAATGAGTACTTGGCTACCGGCTTGGCCATCCTCAACCTCCCCTCGTTCCAGACTGACATCCAGATCGCGATCATCTGTTGGATCGAGAACAAGGTTGTCGATTCCTTCGCCGCCATCAAGGATGTCATTGCCGTCGAAGTTGTAGACAATAATCGTGTCATTTCCTGCTTCACCGTAGACGGTGTCGTTCCCACTGCCTGGGATTAAGGTGTCGTCGCCTTCTCGACCATAGATAAGGTCATTGCCGCTACCTCCATTGAGACTATTGGCCTTGTCATCACCTGTGAGCGTGTCATTGCCAGTCCCAGCAACAATGCGCTCAACATTGTGGAAGGTTTGAAGTCCGGCGCGAGCATCATGAACGTTGCCGCGAGTCAAACTGATATTTAAATTACGGTTGTCATTTGGTGTCAAAATCAGAGTGTCGTAGCCAGTACCCCCATCCAAAAGTTCCGTCCCATTGAAGTCACGAACCGTGATGATGTCATTTCCGCTTTGCCCGTAAACTTTGTCGTCTCCACTACCTGGAGTAAGACTGTCATCACCTCTACCACCTATCAAATAATCGTTACCACCACGACCATCGAGTACGTCATTGCCTTCTCCTCCAGAGAGATAGTTGCGGTGATTATTACCCTGCAGGATATTATTCAGGCTGTTTCCATACCCGCTAACAGGTGAGTTGCCGAGAAGTTTTAGTTGGCTTGCCCAAGGATTTAAGGTGTGGCTGAAATGACTGTAAATTGCATCTGGAGTATTTCCGGCATCAAATTCGATAGTTGCTTTCCCTCCAGATAACTGAATGGATTTGATGTCCACCAATCCGCTAAAAATACCTGTTTCAGAACCAATTGCTTTTTCGAAAGCAGACTCAACATCGTCCTCCATATCGTTCCAGCCTTTGATAATGGCTTTTCGGACAGCTTTGCGGACCTCTTTACCAATCAGCCCCTCAACAAGCTCAAGAAATCCATTGCCGTCGACATCCATGCCAACATCAACATTTCTTAGGACAAGGTCTGCCTCACCACCGGAGAAATTAAAACCAGCCTCTACTTCTACAAATGGATATGGATTCCCCTTGGGTGCTAGAATATTGACGTCAGCAGCCCGTCTGTCTCGACTACCCAACCGACAAGTTCTGCAATAACCCTTGATTTCATTTCCAAAGGTTTCAAATTCAACACGTAGTTTCAGGCCATTTTGAGTAGTCTGCACCGTCCATTTATTAGAGTTGAAATCACTGATATAGTGACTCCTACGCGGTCTCGCGACGGGAGCAAAATCACCTAAATCGATCCTTTTTCCATCACTAAAGCTGATCCAGTTATCTCCAGGCAAATAGATAGATCCCCTAACATTTCTTCTGAGCTTGACAGGATCGACCTGATTGAGATGGATTCTGGGATTTGCTGCCGAAATTACTCCATTGACAAGAGAGTTAAGCACAGAAGATGGAAGGATGATTGTAGAAGTCATCACATACTCCTTAGTTTGGTTTTGAGCTAAAAAGTTAAGAAGGGGTACCGCAAATATCAAGTCTTTAAGACTGTTATTTGTCTATTGACTTGTTTTGTACTGATGTCTAGTTGCTGCTAATAATCGACTTCAACATTTAGAGTTCCACTGTTATCATTTAGGGTTCCAGGAATATCGTTAATTTGCAGATAAAGTCTTCCTGATCCTGGACTTTCACCTGTTCCTCCATCACCGATAAAGAAACGTCGATTTCCAACTCTTCCAATCAAGCCAGCAAAGTTCTTTGACGGCATTTCTGCACTATCTAAGGTGAAGTTCTCAAACCCTTGTGGTCCCAATCGCTGAGGGTTTTCTCCTCCATTCGTCCAGGTTCCATTGGCACGAACTGAAAGTCTTTGACCAGCAGCTAGGTCAATCCCCGTGTCTACCCAACGTGATCTCGCATTCACTGAAATTCGCGAAGAGCGAATCCTAGCGTTGAGATTCAGAGTTAACCTTTCAGCGTTATGGTCATATCTCTCCCTTCGGAAATTCTGCATGTAGTTTCCCCGACCACGGCATGATTCTTGATCTCCGACACCATAAGTAAGGAGTCTAAAAGCTGATCTAGAGACGCATAATGGATAGTCACCATCCCATACGCGTTGTCCATTACTTGTGCGAGCATAGTAGTAGAGATAAGGAAACTCAACATGGAGCAAAAACCTTTCTTCCGGATTGATATTTACACAATCTCCTGGCTCAATGTGCCACCATCCTTCAGTTGCAGTGTCAGGAACTGCAATTTTCTCCGGAAGACGTCCTCCTGTCCAATAACCAATTGCAACTTCGATGGTGCCGACTGATTCAGGTGCATTGTTACAAATACGAACTCTTTGGACCTCCGCATTGGCTGCAGTTTGTATTCCCAAGATGGGAATGGTTGTTGACACTAATACAAGACCTAGTTTTAGAAAGGATTTCAGTTTCCAGGAGAAACGGCTATTCCATCTATGATGATTACGCTGTGCAGGGTTTAGCTTTAGCATCGTTATGCTCCAATCAACTACTGGTAGATACCCGTATTTATCTGGAATGATTTTCTAAATCAAAATTACCTTTACTGATTACCCAGGTGAATCTTGGTATTTTCTACTTGCTTAATCTGTTTTCTCTTTGAGTTATCTGACAAGTGAAATGTATACATCTCACTTGTCAGATAACCTCATGCAGAATTTAATTAATGACAAGATAAATCAGTTACGGCGAACTGCATCGAAATAGCTTCCTACATTGTTGCAGAGACTAAGGCTTTAACCGTTGTTTGATAGCCAACCCAGATCTGTAAATCCGGTACTCCACCTAACTTTAATGCCACCACCTCGAGCATCCTCACAGGTCCAAGTTCCTGTGCTCAGGTCTCCTCCGTCATAACCATCAACCGTTTTGTTAGCGCGAAGTTCCACTGAAAAATGACAGCTATCCCATGACCATTTACCCACAACTTCAGCACATCTTCCTGGGTTAGCAGCTGCGCTCAGCGATCCCAGCGTTGTCGCAATTAATCCACTCAAAACCGGTAAAACTAAAATTTTGTACTTCATGCTTTTAGTCTGAATTTTTACGTTTATAAAAGGTCGCCTCTACTTCCTTGATGATTCACCTAAGTGTTACAAAAGCGATTTGGTGGAGGTACCCTATCAACTTCTCGCTTTGAGAATCACGGTTTCTCAAAGCGACCTAAAAAATCAAAAAATCTGACCGTAACTGTTCAATAAACAGGCTTGTCCAAACCGTATTTAAGCATTGGCATTATGAAACCATTTGAGCAGGTACTTCTATTACACGAAGCTCAGACACAGACTTCACAGACTCTTTCCAAGGAAATTTTTCTTTATACTCATTGTGAAAACTGTCACCCTAAAACGTGTAGATAACTGCAATCAAAGCTATAGTTTTCAACAAAGGTATCTATGCCGTTTCTAAAAGTGTCACGATGAATCCGTGTATATTCTGTAACCAGGTGTTTGACCTTGTTGTCTTGCGTAATGCCATTCACGCCTGCCCTATCAGCGGTCAGTGTGGTGTCTGCCTACTCGCAGTTCCTACGCAACAGAGTTTATGGAAGCCCTCAACCAGACGCTTAAGCAACTTGTTCGTGAAGCCCTGTCTTTTCCTGTCAAAAGTCCTCCAAGACAACAGCGCCTGCATCGCCTTTATTTGTTAGTTACCAAATCAGGAAAACTGTGGCGAGAGCCACAAAATCCCTACTATGGAGATGCTCTTAATGACATGTGGTATGAGTGCTTTACCCATCTAGAAGACTACAATCCAGATCTGCAGCAGGTTACCACCTGGCTTAATGACAGCCTGAAACGAGCGTTACGGCGTTATCGCTATCGTGCTCAGCAAGACTGCAAACGGCACATTACCCATTGGATTGATGAAAATGGACAAACCACCCCGGTGGTTGAGCATCTGCCAGGGCGTCTAGATGCCAAAGAAGCTTTAGAGTCGGTACTGAATCCAGTCCTTTGTTGGATACAGGCTGACCCAGACGAAAAACTCAAAACCCGTGTCTTTCGCAAGCGTTCTGACATCAACGCGCAATCTCTATTGCTGCGTCGTTTGCCCCCCCAGTCTCAAGATTGGCCTACCATCGCCTTAGACTTTGGTTTATCTTCTGAAGACGCCCATCAACTTTCGCAGTGGTACAGTCGGTATTGCAAACCCTTGCTGAAAGATTTTGGAGGCACCTCAGGTATCCTACAAATTAAGGTCTAAGGCTTCTAAACACTACTCATCTTAAATCCCATTAATTTTTATGAATCCTCCTGAAAATTCAAACATATCTGAGGCGGTACCTATACATCTCAGACAGCGTGTCCTCGAAACTGCTGAAGCATTTGCGGCAGAACAAGTTACGTCAGAAAAAGCTCGCCAAGTGTATCTCAACACACTGGCAGTCGGCGCTGTTAACGAGTACCTGACGTTGCTCGGTATTCCCACCAATCTAGAACAGAGCGATGCCTGGCATCGTGAAATGCGTGCAGCTGATAATATGGCTGACTTGCCCATCACTGAAACCGGAACCATAGAGTGTTTACCCATTCCTCCGGGGACAACTGCCACGTCTATTCCTCTAGAAGCACGGATTCGGCGCTTGGCTTACCTGGTGGTTGAGGTGGCAACCCCCTTTAAAGTTGCCCATATCCTGGGGTTTGCCAAATCTCCAGTTAATGAACAAGGAATGCTGACTGTTGGGCAGTTACATCCTTTAGATGCACTCCCGGAATATTTATCTCGCTTTCACCAAAGTTATATTAGTCAATGGTTTCAGAATAAATTTTCTGATGTCTGGCAACTACCTGATACTGTTTTAGCCAGTCGTCAACCCGCTTTTCGTTTTAGGGCTCAATCGCATCCGCTATTGCAAAGAGCAAGAGTTATAGAACTTGGGAAATACACGGACTTATCCCTACGGGTGGGGCTACATCTCACGGTGCGATCGCACAACGACAGTTACCAAGTATTAGTGCGTCTTTGTCCTGCGGCATCTGAGAAGAATAAGAATGTAGATAGCCCAACGCTGCCTTCAGGATTGGTTCTTGCAAAGTTGTCTGATGAAGGAGATATCCTAGAAATTCAAACGGCACGTTCTATGACACCAGATGAATTCATTCAACTGAATCCTTTTGAAGCTTTACCCAATGAACAATATCAAATTCAAGTTCGGTATGGAGACATGGAAGCTTTCGAAATCCTCTCCTTGTGAGTGTATGTAGGAAATTTCAAGTGTTTGTTCACTCCAGGCCGAGATACATGCCAAATGCATTCAGCAGTTTGCTATAAACCTAAACGTACCACTCATAATTCTGCTCCCAACGTAACCCATTTCAAGTTCAGTTTTGAGTGCCAGAATGATGCTTTTTGTCCTCTAATTGAACGGTAATATAGGTATCTAACCAGATAGCCTGACCTAGAGTAGTTTTATTGTTCTAATTGTAGCGGTGGTAGCTAAAAGTACGGAAATGTGCCCTTCTAAACAGCTTCGTATCAATTTATTGGGCCATTTTCGATTGACATTTAATAATCAGCCTGTTGAAGGGTTACAAGCAGAGCGATATCAATCACTGTTAGCGTACTTAATACTGTGTGCACAAACACCTCAACCCAGGGCACAGGTTGCTAGTGTATTTTGGCCA
>JBCDIX010000117.1:0-13141 GCA_038748405.1 Cyanobacteria bacterium P01_H01_bin.21
AACTCTTCCCATAACACTCGTATCAAGGCATCTTTTGCCTCAGGGCTTAGGTTACTTAGGTCAGGAAGGTTTTGCATCCTTCTACACTACGATATTTTCTTATGGTTGCAATCCCTAGCGGGGGGAGTTGAGCAATTACCTTTAAACACCTATGGTGACGGTAGTATTTTTGACGTTGAAACGCCAATGGAGATAACCGGACAATAACAATCTCTGAAAATCTATTTTCCTATAGTCCAGACAAGGTATCCCACATTGGTGCCAGCTTTGAAGTAGGTGATGGCATGACTCCGATCGTAAACGTTCCGGAACCTACAACTGCACTAGGCATGGTCTTTCTCAGCGTTCTTATGTGGTTTCGTCGCCCAGGACTCAATCGCTCAATATGTTGACGCAAACGTTACGTACAATTTCCTGAGATTATGAAAAATATCCAAAAAACAGCGCCTAATGTAGCTATATTCGGCGCTGCATTTTTCTCTCTATCTTCTCTTTTAGTCTCTCAAGCTCGTGCAGTTGAATTGTACACGATGACTAATCCCTGTGATCTGGTGTTGATAGATACAGACTTGGAGACCCAAACCACCATAGGTACCCTTGGCCACAGCGTAGAAGCTATGGCCTTTAGTCCTACAGGTGAGCTATTTGGAAGTATCCAACCAGATGTCTGTGCTGTTCATACTAGCGCAACTCATTTGGCACAGATTGATCCACTCACAGCTGAGGTAACGGTAATAGGCTCGTTTGGATTTCGTGATGTGGATGCCATGGCCTTTCGGCCAGATGGGACACTTTTTGGAGTCAGTGCTGCATCCGATGAGTTATTTGAAATTGATATTAGTACGGGAGCTGGTACTGCCGTAAGCTCAGTAGGCTCAATAGGGTTTCCCTTTCTGGGAGGTATCGAATTCCTCTCGGATTCTCTGTTAGTGGGTGCAGATATGGTGGGTGGTGGTGGTGGCCCTGGTACCTTCATCACCATCGATCAGGATACTGGTGTTGGTACTAGCGTTGGGCCGATTAATTTCAACAGCATTGAGGGGATGACATTTGGTTTAGATGGTGTGCTCTACGGTCTATCGGATACTATCGGTGGCGGCGCAGGTGCTATTGTCACCATTGATCCTGTAACAGGAATCGGTAAGCAGCTACAGCCAGTTTTCTCCACTGGCGATCGTGATGGATTAGCCGCTCGTAAGTTATTCTCACCAGGGATTGGTAATCCAGTCTCTACACCTGAACCTGGTCTCACAATGGCATTTGTTGCGATCGCAGGCAGCTTATTAGCATTTCGACAAAGAGCAACACCCCATGGAGTTGATCAAAATTAATTTTTCTTGCGGAAAGCAAAAACTGATGTAAAAATCAACAGCAATTTGTACGAATGCCTAGACACTAACTCTAAGTTGATGCGAACAGCTTTAGAAAACTTGCAATCGATTTATTAGTGCTTACTTCAGTATGGAGCATCCTCTGCTAAGTTACTGCTTAACCATGCTGTCAGGAGGTGTCTTAACGTCTGTGACTTGCATGATGTTCCTGCCTTCAGTTAGCTGGGCACAAGCTCCAATAGAAAGGCTGGAAAGGGTAGATCCTCCCTCCCCTGAATTACCCCTTGATCCACCACCGGCAGCTCCTGACTCGCCAGACGAGCTGTTGCCAACATCGCCTTCAGACGCAGAACGGCCTTCAGATTTACCCGCTGAAGTGCTAACGGCTGAAATTGAGATCACTGAGCTAAAATTCAACGATGCGACACTTCTCAGTGAAGAGACTTTACAACAGGCGATCCAGGATGCGCTAATACAGGGTTTTGAGAACCTAGACGCTGACGAGTTTACCTGTGAACCACCGTCACAAAAACCTGTTTGGACGCCCTTGACCCAGACGGTAGCTCAATTGTTGCGTTTTGCTGAGGTGGTGGCCGCCTGCTATGCAGCTGAAGGCTACACCACCTCGGGGGCGCTGGTTGACATTTCAGAGGTTACTGCCGATGGAGTGGGCCCAGTCAACATTAATGTGATTGAAGGGGAGCTGGTGTCGGTGGATATTATGGGGCTGCAGCGGCTGAATGAGGACTATGTGAGATCGCGACTCAACGCTACCCCAGGCCAACCTCTAAACGTAGACCAGCTACAAGAAAGCCTACAGCTGCTACAAATTGATCCCCTAATTCAACAGGTCCGGGCTGACCTCAATGCTGGTGCTGAACCTGGCAACAGTCGGCTTGAAGTCACTCTCAAAGAAGTCCGATCGTTTAATGCCTCCCTGGCGCTGGACAACAGTCGCCCCCCTAGTGTCGGCACCGTGCAAGGTCAACTCTTTGCCCGAGAGGCCAATCTGTTTGGCATTGGCGATAGCCTAAGTGTCGGCTATACCAACAGCGAAGGCAGTGATGCCCTGAGTTTTGGCTATGCTGTGCCCCTAAATGCCGACAACGGCACCCTCAGTTTTCGATTTGATCCCACCTGGAATGACATTGTTGACTCGGACTTTTTTGACATTAATCGCGATGGTGAGGGACCAGATATTCAGTCTCGCTCCCAGCTGTATGACCTTAGCTATCGGCAGCCCATCATTAGAAAGATCAAAGACCAAACCTTTCAAGAATTTTCCATTGGTCTTTCTTCCACCTTACGCAATAGCCAGTCGTTCTTTTTAGACGAACCACTACCATTAGGTCCTGGGGCTTCTGCCGATGGTAAAACCCGCGTGTTTGCCCTACGGTTTTTCCAGGACTATACCCGCCGGGATCGACGACAAATAATAACGGCTCGCTCCCAATTTAATGTAGGTCTTGACTTTTTAGATTCCACGGTAAATTCCTCTGTCCCAGGGGTAGGAGCCATCCCCGACAGCCGTTTTTTCTCCTGGCAGGGACAGGCTCAGTGGACCCGAGTGCTAGCTCCTGATACCCTATTTTTGTTTCGCAGTAGCCTACAGCTTGCCGATCAAGAACTACTTTCGTCAGAACAGTTTAGTATTGGTGGTTTTAGAACGGTGCGTGGCTATCGTCAAGATCAGATATTGACGGACAATGGGTTTATCGCGTCGGCAGAAGCGCGTATCCCGTTTATTCGATTTCCAGAGTGGGATGGATTAGTGCAGATTACACCTTTTATCGATTTTGGGACAGGGTGGAATACTGGTGGTAATAATGATCCAGAGGATAATGCATTGGCCGCAGCTGGCTTAGGATTGCTGCTACTGCAAGGCGATCGCAACCAGCTAACGGCTCGCCTAGACTGGGGCATTCCATTGATATCTGTTAACTCAGAGGGAGACACATGGCAAGAAAACGGCGTTTACTTTTCTATCGTGTACACTCCTTTTTAAAGGGCTTTAATT
The DNA here is from genome assembly GCA_038748405.1 of Cyanobacteria bacterium P01_H01_bin.21. Lineage (GTDB taxonomy): Bacteria > Cyanobacteriota > Cyanobacteriia > Phormidesmidales > Phormidesmidaceae > Leptothoe. The sequence continues at coordinate 3,349 of JBCDIX010000117.1, forward strand.
CAAAGAATGTACGTCGTCAACTGTTGTGGATATTAGCGGGTGCTACATTAACATTTGCCTTAGCCAGTGCCCCGGTATTATCTCAGCCGTCGGATGATTTGCTGGCTGCTGCGCCCGAGCAGCAGTTTCACCAAGGCCAGACCGCCTATCAAGCACAAAATTATTCGGCAGCGGTGACTGACTTAAACCAGGCAATTGAAGGATTTGCCGCCCAAGATAATGTCCTCGCCCAAGCAATTGCTCTCGGCAATCTGTCCTTGAGCCATCAAGCATTACGCCAGTGGTCTATGGCTGAGGATGCAATTAAGATGGGACTGGCGTTATTAGACATGGACTATGAACAACTGTCTACTGGGTCCATTTTTGATCGGTTAAATTCATCTAATCAATATTTGGCAATTTTAGCACCGCTTTTGGATATTGATGGCCAACTGTTGTTTAAACAGGGTGAGTTCGACGCTGCTTTAAATCGTTGGCAAGCAGCTGCAAAAATCTACGAAAAGTTGCAGGATACAGAAGGATTAATTACAAATCAAACGCGACAAATACAGACGCTGCAGAGTTCGGGGTTATACGGTCAAGCGGGTGCGATCTCAGATCACCTAGAAACCCAGCTCGCCCAGATTCTCACCCAGACTGTCGATTCTTCCCAAACTATCCATCGTTCTCAGGATTCCCCCCCTTTGCTGCTCAGCCGCACGTTACTTAGCCTTGGAGACACCTATCGATCAATTGGCCAACTCACCTGTTCAAAAGAGATTTTAGAACATTTGGCGATTGCTCAGGGGGTCTCCAGTGTTGCATCTCAGCAGAATACCGATGAGGAAATTTGCTCGAAACCGGTTCTAGAACAGTTAACGGAAAACAGCTTAGTTGCTGTTCCAGAAGCCCGACAAAACTACCCCAGTAACACCCTCCTAAGCCTTGGAAAAACTCATCTGGCCATTGGTATTCGAGAACGAGAACGTCAGACGAGTGTAAGTCGCCAAAATCAGCTGCCATGGGCATGTCCCACACCTATTTCAGACACCCCCAAAGGAAGAAGCCGTGAAGCACAAAATCTACACGCTAAATTGCGCACTCCCTACGAAGCAGCGGGACGTATATATCTCCATATCCTTACTCATGAGACAAGTCCACGTGAACGCATGTTGGCACAACAAACTCTATTAGACGCATCATTAGCCTTGAAAAATATTGATGCATTTGGTGATGTTGAAACAGTGCAACAACAGTGGCATCAAGCTTACGCTACGCTGGCTGACCACGCGGCCGCAGATCGCTTTATGGATCGCTTTGGCGTGTACGCCCATATCAAATTAGCACGACAAGGAGTGTGTCTGTTGCATCGACAAGTTGATGGAGCACCTGAACAGACAACCCTTCTTCAAATCCTAAATCAGGCTATATCCATTGCAAAAAAGATAGATGATGATAGTTCTCTTTCCCAAGCCTTGGGAAGTTTGGGAAGTTTTTATGAATATCTTGCAGATCAGACTAGCCCATCAGAGGTTCAATCAACAAAATTAGTTACTCAACAATCACAGAAAGCTGACTCGATCGCTAAAGCCCTAACCCTAACCAATCAAGCCTTAATAACGGCTCAACCTTATAATTTTCCCGATATCGCCTATCAGTGGCAGTGGCAGCTAGGACGGTTATACAAAAACGCAGACCAGCCGCAACAAGCCATCGCTAGCTATCAGCAAGCGGTAGCAACCCTAAGCTCTGTTAGAAACAACCTGCTGGTGGTAGATTCCGAGGTACAATTTTCTTTTCGCGATAATGTCGAACCTGTCTATCGAGAACTCGCCGACTTACTGTTGTCAGGAGACAATGTCGATAAAGATAGTCTCAAGCAAGTGGTTGGATTAATTGACAATATTCAGCTTTCAGAACTAGAAAGCTTTTTACAATGCAACCTACAAGGCACTGCAACGCTCACTAACGCAGATTTCCCTACTACATCGGCCATTATTTACACCATATTGCTAAACGACCGGCTAGAGGTCATTTACCAAACAGAGCAACCAGACCAGGAAGAACCCAAACTTATACGCGGTACCCCTGTCAACCTGCCCATAGAATCGATTAACTTGGAGTTGGCTAAACTTAGGAATGGGTTACAACGGGGGCGCTCATTAGACCGATCAGATCCATTGGAAAATAAGTTAAAAACTGTGTATGGCTGGCTGATTGGCAGCTATGGGTCTATCTTCCAACAACAAGGTATCGACACCCTAGTCTTTGTGTTAGATGGCGAATTACGCAATATTCCCATGGCAGCGTTACAGAATCCGGTACCCGATAACAATGGAAATTATCATTACTTGGTTGAAGATTTTGCCACCGCCCTCACCCCTCGATTACAAATAGAGAAACCCAAACGTCTAAGCAGTCGCCAACCATCCACATTGTTCTTTGGGTTACCCCAAATGCCTGACTTTGAAGAGTTTCCGACAGCAGACAAAGATTTGGTATCAAGGTTCAAAGATTTAGATGCGGTTATCGATGAATCAAGGCATGTAGAACGTTTTCTACCGGACAGTACAATTCTCCTAAATGATAAATTTGACCGGGAGACACTTGAGAAAGCACTCACGGAAAATCCGGTTTCCATTGTTCATTTTGCGACCCATGGGAAATTTAGCTCGGATCCAGAACAGACGTTTATCCTAGCTTGGGATAGTGTAATTACCAGTAATGACCTATACGCAATATTGGAAGATACTCCTGTCGATAGTGAACTAGAGTTGTTGATCCTAAATGCATGTAAAACAGCAACTGGAGATAATAGAGCAACGTTGGGTATCGCCGGATTAGCTTTGAAAGCAGGTGCCCAAAGCACATTGGCATCACTGTGGAGTGTGAGTGATGAGGCCACGGCTAAGTTTAGTGAATATTTTTATCAGGCCATCACCTCTAATCAAACTATCAGCCGGGCGCAGGCAGTGCAGCAGGCTCAGCTTCAACTTAAAGACGATTTGGATCGCGAATATCCTGGCCCCGAATCAATCCCTTATTGGTCGCCCTATATCCTAGTTGGGAACTGGCTCTGATTGAGACTCCAGTAGTTGACACGTTTTACTTGGCAAAATGTCAGCAATAGCATTTAATCCTTGAGATTGTAGGTGCATTTTCCATTGAGCACGGTTGGCTTCATCAGGCGCTGTTATCACCTGTTCACCCAGTTCTGTTAGCCGATCTTTCCAGGAGTTTGTTGTCGATGGCATGTATTGTACAAGTCCTTCTAGCATTGGATTATCAGCGGGTGACTCTGTTAACAATGCTTCCAATCTCCAAGTGTAGACAGTGTTGCGTTCTAGGGTATAAGGTAGCTCAAAGCATTGAATTCCCCAGGGTGCTGTCACATTGACTATCCAGGGTGCTGCCACTGGCTGTTCTCCGTCGTCTAGTCCAATTAACAATGGAAGTTCTGGAATACTTTGATCAAAATTAAAGTTTGGAAAATACACCCAAATTCTCAGCCGTGACAGTCCGGTCTCTGCTACGGAAACTGTTGAGTTAGAACATACGGTTTCTCCATTCTCGTCTAGCTGGGCCTCAATAACACCTTCACTAGACTCCAGGGAAATCATATCCATCAAGCATGGATCACCACTTGCGTACACATCTAAAAACTCTCCACGGCTGCCCCCGCCTGCCCGCCGAGTCGGGCGTCCGTCATCATCAGGGTTGGCTGATCGATTAGAATCTTGATCACCTCCTGGGCCGAATGGCCACACATCTGCCTCTGTTTCTAGGGCACTGGCTGGTAGAGTGAGCGCAGATAGTGTAAGTGCTGTAAATAGACCGCAAGCTGTCGATAGACATGTAGAATTCATAGATTTTGTTTGCGAGAATCAGTGAACCTTTGTGGAAAAATCACCATAACAATCGCTCCTATCATAATCGCTAGTGCTGTCGGAATCAGAGGAATCCAGGTGTCTAGGCAGAAAAAAGTAAAGCAAGTGACAAATACTAGCCCAACAATACTGGCAATGCCTACACTTAACCAACGCCTTGAAATATGTTTCCAACGATTATGTGATACATACCTAACTGCAATCAATGCCCAGGCAAATATCCAGAGGTTCTCTAACCACTCAGGCCACCAGGTCATAATTCCCCTGTTATCCTGAGCTGCATCTAACAGCTGACTAATCATATGGGCATGAATCATCACCCCTGGCTGTTTGTCTGGTGAGTTACTAAATCGATGACGATCTTGGGATGTTTGGATCCCACCGATTAGGACAATATGATTTTCCATCAGCTCTTTTAAATCAAACTCATCCGGTGCTTCTAATAATTCTGTCAAGGAAATACTGGCTGGCTGGCTGTAGCGATTGTTGATTAGAATTTGGTAACCACGCGCTTCACTTGATGGCAGGTGATATCCACCTGACTTTGTTTCTATACGCTTAAATGTAAAGTCACCCAGTCTGACATAGCCATTGGATTGGTACTGATAAAACTGGTCATTACTCAATGGAGGGACTGTTTCAAAAAAATACTCCTCAGCCGTATTAGGAGAATAATGGTGTAAAAACTGATTGACAACATTTAAATTAAATGAGACCGATGTTTTGCATAGGTCTCCCGATGTCATCATCAGAATTTGCCGACGCACTACATCGTCCTTGTCTAGCACAAAATCAGAAAATCCTATCTGTTCGCTGGTTAAGTTAGGCGTGGGTTGACTTAATTCTGGATCCTCATTGCGATCATCATCCATTAAGCAGATACCCACGTAATTCTGATTCTTTTTGATAATTTGAACTAATTCCGGTTCATAGGGTTCGGGATGGTAGATATCAAGACCAATGGCAGCTGGTGAAAAGGGGATTATCTTGTCGGTTAATAATGTTTTGAGTATGCTATCTTTCAGCGATAGATTGTCCTCTTCAGTGAGTCCCTGATAGTTTTTGTCATTTTCATCAATGGTAATCACCAGTAAACGAGGATCAGGCTGGTTTTGGCTAACGCTATGACGTATTTGAGTAAAGCGATCGTAGGCTTTAAGTTCTGAAATTTGTAGAATGCCAGAAGATCTTATGACCACCACACAAATAGTTGCAAAAATAGCAAAACTTATGGCTCTTTTGAAACTTTGCCATGGTCCCAACAGCTTTCTTAAAAAAGATTGATTGTAGCCTCTTTCTAACTGATGGATTTCGGGTTGTTCAAATTCATCTGAAGTGAACTGGGATAGCTTTAAACCTAAAAGCTGTTGCCATGTGAGCGGGCCAACTGCCGGATTTTGAATGATCACCGGTAGCCAACTCGCATGGGGAAACAAATGCTCCCAGCCTTCTAGCTGTTCTCTGGCGCGACGCTGGGCGATGTGTAACGGGTATCCAGCCGCAAATTCTTCTAAGAGTACTTTGAGAAATTCGGGAGCTATCTTCTGAGGTAGCAGTTCCCGCATCACAATGGCGTAGGGCAGGTTAACGTCTGCTAGGGCATGGGCTAGTCCCAACCCATTACAGGAGTTAAATATCGCCAGCTGAAGCCCCTGGTTAACCGCATTGCTAAGCCCGTTACTGAGTTCTTTTAATGGCAGTGTTTCAGTCGGACTCAAGTACAATTGCCCCAGACCCTGATCAGTGTCGCTGTGACCTGCAAAAAATAAAATATCCCAGGCTTCTTTCCATAGGTGTTGACTAACCTGAGTTCGGTCTGGCTGTACCAGCGAGATTATCTCAGCGTTAGTCAGCTTTTGCTCTAGCAGCTGACGATCTAGCTCTAGGTCTAAGCCAGTATCATCTCCAAAAATGGCCAATATCCGAATGGTGTTTTTTGGTCGGGGTGGGCCATAGTGTGGCTGTTCGGCTATCAGCGCCCCATAGACGACTTCTGATAAGGGATACTGTTTTATGAAGTCCCAACAGTTCCAGGGTAGCTGCTCAATAATTGGTTCCTGAGATCGCACGAGTACCCGAATGGTATCGGTTTGACTCAAGGCCGCTCGCAACTGTTTCTCTAATACTTGGAACGATGGAGACCCATTGAGCCATTCGATAAAGTCTTCAACAAGCTGGCGATCGCAGGCTGTGCACTGGTCAAAAATCTTCTGTGTGTTTTCTCGACGGCTAGCTGAATAAGGTCGAAGCGCGCGCGCATTGTCGAATTGCTGATAGAGCTGTTGCCTGGTTTTCAGGTGTCTGACGAAGTGCGGGGCAGGGGGTAGATGCCCCCCCGTATTATTGTCTAACGTGGGACGCTTGCCCTCGGCTCCTAGCTCTAGGGCGACTTGAATCTCCTGATATTCAGGATTACCCGTTAACCTTAAGACAACGAGTTTGTTAGCGTCCCGATCAGAACGTGAGCTAGCCTCCATACCCATTAGCCTCCACGATCAGTAGCCTGCGTTCCCATTAGATAATAAAACGCTCAACAAATTGTATGTCATGGAGCTGAAGATGCACGTCAAACTGATCCCCACGATCAAGGCCAAGCTGTAGTTTTAAGTCTTCTGAGTTACGAGATTGAGCATATAAAACCTGTTCTCCCTGCTCATCTAAAATACTCATACTCAATCGTGAGGGGAGGTGGGTCTCTCCTCCCACCGGAACCACCCGTACTTGAATGTCAAATGCTGTAGTACTGATCGGAGCAATCCCCACCACCAGAGCCAGAGAGTTGGCGGCTTCTGGTATGCCAAAATCTAGCATCCTGCCCTGGGTGACTTCGCCGGGGGCCTGCTCTCTGAGTATTTTTTGTAGTAGCGATGAAGGCCGACTACGGAATGAGATCGCAGGCTGAGCCGGAGCCAGCAACGATTCTACTGTTTGCCAACCAGCTTGAATCACTGCGTCCAACCACTGTCCTATGGGGGTTACCCTTGACGGAATAGACCTAGCCGCTCCCATAGCAGCAGCCGTCGGCGCAATGGCATCCATCAGAGTATCTAACTGATGAAAGGCACTCAATGGAATATGTTCAGTGGCCGGTATCCCCGCTTCGCTGGTTGCCACCTGGGGCAAAAAACCCACTAATGTTGCCTGCATTAGTTCAGCGTCCAACTGCACCGCAATATATCCCTGCCGATCCGACCACACCTCCATGGGAATGTAGCAATGATCAGCATCCGGTAGCACAGGCCGACATTCCAACTGATGGGCGTCATCCAAATAGAGTCCCGCCGTATCCAGCAGAGACTGAGCCACTACATCCCAACTATCGCTGGCATCTAGATGGCTATCAATGCCTAAAATCTCTAAATGTTGATGGACTGCATACACGGCCAACGTATTTAAATAAACCTGTTTACCCTTAACTCGATCGGACTGGTGTGCCCGAAAAGTCTGGGCTATTTGATGGGCTTCAGGCGGAATTGTGATTATGAATCTGTCTGTATCGTCAATAGTGGTGTTCATGGTATCCGTGATAGTTTTTTTGTTGTGACAGTGTGTATAAAAAATAATGTAAGAGGCTAACGTAGGTCGTCTCTGATTTGTTGCTGATAGCGTTTGACACCTCTGTGGTAAAGGCTACTAAGGGTTTGAGCACTAACACCCAGTTCAGCCGCCAGCTCATCCCAAGGGGTGCGATACTTCAGTCGCTGGAGGGCAATGTACTGAAAGTTGGCGTTGGGATGCCCTTGCACATGATGGTGTTTAAAGACATCCCCTGGGTCTTCTTCAATGTATCCAATCAAATCATCTAACAAGGATGTTCCTCCATCTTCAGTACTAGGGTCAGCCACGTCCAGATCGGTCAAACTACAATAGTCGACATCAGCCCCTACGCCCCGATGGCGCGTCCGCATAAATTCCCGACTGGCTTCCGGGAAATATCGTCTGCACAGATAAAAATTGACCCAAGCTATGACAGGTCTTATTTCAGGGGAATAGGTATCGATGCGATCGCACACAAAGGCAAACGTTCGATTCAAGGCATCGTCATAAATCTGCTGATAAAACCCTTTAAACTTGTCCTTATAGGGACGAGCTAATTGTCCAGATTGCTTTAGCAGCTGAATCAGCTCTCTGAGTGCATTTAGCCGTTCTCGACTATTAGCAGGATACCCTTGAGCTTTCTCTACCTGGGCGCGGAACGGATCATTGGGGGGCTCGCTCATACAATCAACGGTGACTAGTACATAGATGCCTAAATCCCTGGACCGCAGCACCTCTATTAAGGTCTCACTAATTGCTTACAGTTTTTACGCATCCTAGGGCAAACTCCTCAACCTAACAGCAATTCTCAGATGGAGAAGTAGGGGTATGGCCCCGACTCTTTCAAAATCCAGCCATAAGGCTAAAAGCGTTGTGATAGTTGAGTTACAGCCCCTAAGATCTCGACATCACAGAAAAGTACTAACTAAAGGACGATTTTAGATGTCTCAATAGTACATTTATTCTTTCGCATAGTTTGCTGAAGCAGAGTACCCCCAATAGGGGTGCTGCAAGCGGTGCGATGTAGGGGTGCTACGAGCATAGCTGTAACGAAGTGCCATAAGGGTATAGGCGAAGCCTGAAACAACGTAAACTCGTTCAGCGATCGACAAAAATATCAAATTTTCCGAAAAATATAGTTCTTTTGAACTACAGCAAAACCTTTATATACCAATAGTTTTGCGCCTATGGCACTTGCTTACAGCTACGCTTGCATTACCTCTTATTTGAAGTAGCCGTGTGATATCACTTCGTTCTGGGTTTGACACTCAATTAGGATCGAAATCGCATTCCTATTTGCCTGCTGTTGTTCAGCGATACGTTCTAACGTCGTTTGCAGCTTTTCGCTCATGCCAGCTTATCTCCACAATCTACCACTCGCAAAAAGCCCCGGCAATTGCCAGGGCTAGGCATCAAGTTAGTAATTCGGACGGAACTATCTCTAATAGATTACCAAGGTAGCCACTTACGAGTTTGTTTGGCTTGCTGACGTGTAACGCCTACAATGCGGTCGTTTACTTCCTCTTGGGTCTCACCTCCAATGGTGCCGATCAGACGTTCAAGCTCGTTTGCTGTTATCGACTCGTTAACCATGTAGGCTTCTTGAGCAGGTTGGGGCAACGTGTCACGTCGGCCTGGTTTGCCACCGGTCCCCCTGTAGAGCTCTTCAACGTTGCAGCCGAATAGTTCGTCAGTCTCGGCTGCGATCGCATCTGGATACACGTCACCAGCTCCGCCATTATCCTTAATGGATTTGGTGAAACGCTTAAAGACAATTGCTCCAGTTACCCGCTCACGCGGCGGTATTAGTTCCTGCGAGTTGCCGGATAGATCCAACTGAGAGGCTGAGCCCTCGATGTTGTCCTTCTCTTCCCGCCAAAAGTTCAAAAAAGCCATTGCGACTTGTTTCCTGTTGTTCGTCAGCAGTGAAATCGGTCGATGTGAAAATCTGTTCTAGCCCTGTTTTAATAAGTTCCAGACCGTCTGAATACTGCAGGAACTCATCTAAAATCTCGTAGCGGAACTCATAATCCCAACGGTCTGGAGTGAAATTAAAGTTCTCGGTAATTAACATCCAGGCGTCTAAACAGTTCCGATGTAGATAGATTGCTTGGAGACGTGCCAACGCCTTTACCCAGGTCTTCTTATATCGACGATCACCAAAACTTTTAATTTCGGCTACGTAGCTCTGCGGCACTGCAACAAGCTCGCCTCGGAAGCTATTTAGCTTGCTCCAGATCTTCCAAACTCGTTGTTTCAGCGCCTGCATTTTCATCGGTTATACCGTTATGACAGCCGTAGATACATTTGAACTATGGCAATGATAGCGCTACTAATCAATGATGTCTACTAGATATTAAGCAACCCATCAAAACCTATCTACATGGTAC
>JBCDIX010000118.1:0-12892 GCA_038748405.1 Cyanobacteria bacterium P01_H01_bin.21
AGAAAATTTAGGGTTGTTTGCCCAAGCACGCTGGGATATTAGCGATCAGTTTCAGATTAGCGGCGGTTTACGCTATGACGACGTTAACTTTGATGCCAATGATTTTATAGATTTATTTGTCGATGAAGATGAGCTACCTCGCGAACGACAGGGCGGCAGTGGGGGCTTTGATGATGTTTCATTTAACGCCGGTCTGCTCTATCGACCGATTCCAGAGGTCGGGCTGTTTGCCAATTTCTCCCAGGGGTTCTCAGTTCCCAACGTCGGCAGAGGCTTAAACAATGGCCCTACCTTTGATCCTGACAACATCCAGTTGGAGCCCATCACGGTCGATAACTATGAGATTGGCGCGCGGGCCGAGTTTGACACCATTCAAGCCAGCATTGCTGGATTTTACAGTGAATCAGATTTAGGGGCTACTTTGCGCTTTGACCCGGATACTAATCTGACGACGCTGGATCGAGCGCCCCAGCGTAACTATGGTGTAGAAGTTGCCGTTGACTGGCAGCCTAGCGATGTTTGGGCGTTAGGGGGACACTTTACCTGGTCTGAAGGGGAAAATGACCGTGATGATGATGGTGATTTTGAGCCGTTGACCTCTCTGAGCGTGCCTCCTATTAAAGTGGGGCTGTATGTTGAAAACGAAACCACACCCCGCTGGAGCAATCGGTTGCAGCTGCTGTTTGTGGGCGATCGCGATCGCGCCTTTGATGAAGGCGTAGACCGCTTTGAGGTCGAGAGCTATTTCTCTCTAGACTTTCTAAGCAGCTTGCAAGTTGGTCCGGGGCGGCTTACCCTGGGTCTTGAGAATTTACTAAACAGCGATGAGCTGGTGCTAAATTCGCAAGAACGCATTCGTTTCACCGAGGATCGACGCTTTGCCAGACCGGGCATTACGGCAAGTCTGCGCTATTCTGTCGAGTTTTAGAAATGGTCAGCAGATGTCGTAGAGAGCTAATCGGGATACTGGTAGGCGGCTTGTTGGTGGGCTGCCAGCCAGGAGCCCTGTCCCCTGATGCTTCTGACGTGCCCATGCGCTCTATTGAGCATGCCATGGGCACCACACAGGTTCCTATTTCACCGAAGCGGGTTGTTGTCCTAGACTCCGCTCCTTTGATGACCGCATTTGCTCTGGACATTACCCCCATTGGCAGACCAGAATTTGCAGACGCCTCCTTTTATCCGGAGGACAACAAAAACATCACATCTATAGGGGTAGGCAGGAGACCTGATTTAGAAACGGTCCTAAATCTGAGACCAGACCTGATTTTAGGATCAATGCTTGCAGAGGAGGGCTTCTATCAAAACCTGTCGCGCATAGCGCCCACCGTATTCACTGAAGACAACGGGCGCTATGGCAATTGGCAAACACACTTTCTTCTCCATGCCGATGCCTTGGGACAGCTGAAAAAAGCAGAGGAGCTATTGGTGGCTTACCAACAGCGTGTGGATAGACTCAAGGACAGCCTGAGGCCATTCCCCCAAACCCTAACAGCCTCGGTTATTTTTAATTGGCCCGGTGGCACTTCCGCCTATACAACCAGCAGTTTTTCAGGGGCAGTCCTGCAGGATCTCGGCTTTAAGCGTAATCCAGCCCAGGACACCAGCGAGAACTATGCTATCCATCCATCAAAGGAAGACCTGGCCGCCATTGATGGCGATATTATCTTTCTAGCTTACAATTCAGGCAATGAAGGCAGCATTACCAAGGCAGAATTTGTCAGTGACCCGCTGTGGTCAACACTAAATGCAGTTGAACAGGGCATCGTGTGTGAAGTCTCTAGTGCGATTTGGGCGGGTGGGCGCAGCCTCTTGGCAGCCAACCAAATACTGACTGATATTGAGCAGTGCCTGAGGGCGCAATAAACCATAACAAACTAAACACACTCAATAAGCTGGTAGACAATTTCTGCAGTATATTGAGAATCATTGCCAATAGTGTCATACTAACTAAAGCGTAATCACGGCTAGGCGATGGCTAAAGTTCTGACACTATGTGATGTAAATGAAATTTTGATCGAGTGCCGTGCCAAAGGTCAACTCACAGAATATCGAGATAAGTCAGAAACGCTTATTTACTGTCCTCCAGTATTAGGTCGAGGTTGGACACGTGATATGCAGCTACGTCCAGGACTAACACTTGAGATTTCAAGCAATACTACAAAATTTATATGTAAGAATAAAGTGCAGCAGCATCCGTTAGATATGCCGCTGACATTTAAATATTATTTGACCGGTGGCTCGCGAGTAAACAATAGTGGCCTATCTGGTGAAGTAGAAGAAATTGCTGGAAAAAGCTATCTCTACCATCTCCCAAAGACTGGAGAAATTGAACAGGATATGCCAGGAAAACAGAGCCACCTCTGTATTCGCGTTGCACCAGAGCTGATGTACGAACTGTGCGATCTCATCGACGATTTGCCAACGCCCCTTAAGAAGACACTAGAAAATCCAGCCAATTCAATCCTGTACCATTCCAGTTCAATTACCCCGGCTCAACGTCAGATTATCAAGCAGATTTTCGCCTGGCCCTATCAGGGATTGGCTCGTCATCTCTATCTAGAAGGCAAAGTGTTAGAGCTGATCGCCCTTCATATCAGTCAGGTGCTGATCGGCTCACCCCAGTCAGTGGCTTCAATGACTCAGAAGGATATGGAGCGCATCTACGCGGCCAGAGATATTCTGATTCAAAGTGCGGTCAGTCCTCCTTTGTTGGCGGATCTAGCCCAGCAGGTAGAACTATCTGAAACCAAACTCACCCAAGGCTTTCGCCAGGCTTTTAACACCAGCGTCTTTAATTATCTGCACAACTACCGTTTAGAACAGGCCCGCCAGCTACTCAAAACAGACAGCTTAAATATTCAGGAAATAGCCCGCAGCGTTGGCTACAGCAGCTTTAGTTCATTTACCAAAGCATTCAAAAAGAAGTTTAAGGTACCCCCTAGCACTTACCTTAAGAGCCTTTGATTCTATGATTTGAACATCCTTTGGGTGGATGGGATAAGCGTCGCTAGCTCTCGAAGACAGCAGATACTGAGAATGTATCTCTTCAAGTTTTATAATCACTGGTAATTCTTAAACAAAGTCCTGTTTGCGGGCATGGGATTAGTTTCTGCTGCGCAGTTAAGGTGTGAGGTATCATGACAACTTTAAATAAGCTGGTTAGCCATAATCTATTGGCTGGCATAGTCTTGGCAAGCATTATTCAACCGAGTTTAGCCGACACTCCTCTGGGCAAGGAGATGAGTTTAAACAGCCCTGCTGAAACAGCAAACGTAGAAGAAAACCTGCCAACGTTAGCCCAAGCAGAGGAACCCGACTCCCCCAGCGAGGAGAGTGAGGAAGACTCTGAAGACACCCTACGCATTGTTATTACCGCTACGCGTACAGAGGAAAATGTCAATGACGTGCCCCGTACTGTTAGGGTGATTGACCGAGAAGACCTGCAGCAGCAGTTAGAACTCAGTAATAATTTACAGGATGTTTTAGGCAAGCTAGTGCCGGGGTTTTCCCCACCACCACTACAGACGGACTCTCGCGGCTTTACGCTACGCGGACGTGACGCGCTGGTATTAATTGATGGCATTCCTCAGAATGCCAATGCAGGCGTCAATTTCTTTAACTCGATTGCCCCTGACTCAATCGAGCGCATTGAGGTAGTTCCTGGGGCCAGCGCCCTTTACGGTGATGGAGCCACTGGCGGTGTTGTTAACATCATCACCCGCGCACCCGTTGAGGATGGGATTGTATACGAAGCAGACTTTGGCGTCACTGCAGCGTTAACCAACTTGGATGACGACGGGGCCTTTAGCTATAGAGGTGGGTTGGGTGTTGCTGCCGCTGGGGATGGCGGTGATGCCCGCCTCTCGATTAGTTACGAGGAGGATAATGCTAGATTTGACGCTGATGGAGATCGCATTATTCCTGGCATTGGTGAATCCGATAGCGTAGGAGTACTTGCGAAAATAGGCTATGACGTTGATGACAATCAGCGAGTCGGGATTACTTACAGCTTTTTCAAAGATACCGGAGATACAGACTTCGGCTCTGATCCAGCTGTAGGAGTTGAGCCGGGTACTCAGGTAGCTAGGGCCATCTTTGTTGGTGAAAGTTTCGACTTTGAAGAAACGCCTCAATCAATAAACCACAATCTCAACCTTACCTATCGTCATGCTGATGTATTTGGTTCTCAGCTAGATGCTCAGTTTTATCTTAGAGACATTGATGAGGCGCAAGCTGTTGCTGATTTAAGACCCTTTGGCTTCCCAGAATTCTTTCCTCAAATTTTTCAGAATCTCATTGAGACTTCCGAAGTAGGAGCCCGCCTACAGGTAGATACGCCCCTAGGGGATTTTGGAAATTTACTGTGGGGCGTGGACTACTCTGAAGAAGAGAACGAGATTGTAGCAGCGATTATCGATCCGGTTGCTTTTGATGCTAATCAAGAAGCTAATATTTTTGACGAGCTTTCCCTCTTCCCCCCTTATGAAATTCAAAACTTGGGGCTGTTTGCCCAGGCACGCTGGGATATTAGCGATCAGTTTCAGGTTAGCGGCGGTATTCGCTATGACAATATTGATTACTCCTTAGATGACTTTCAGCTAGCATTTGCGTTTCCCCGCGAACGTGAAGGGGGAAGCGGTGGCGAAGAGGATGTTTCGTATAATTTTGGGCTGCTCTATCGTCCTGTTCCAGAAGTAGATCTGTTTGCAAATTTCTCCCAGGGTTTTTCAATTCCCAACATAGGGTTTGCCGTATCGGATCCTAATCCTGACTTTACGATTGATAGTATTTTACTTGAACCCCAGTCTGTAGATAACTTTGAAGTTGGAGCAAGGGCCGAGTTTGACAGCATTCAAGCGACTATTTCTGGGTTCTACAATGAGTCTAGTTTAGGGGCTTCAATTAATTTTGACCCTGAAACTGGTTTTACAGAAGCCTCACGTGCACCTCAGCGCCATTATGGTGTAGAGACCACTCTTGACTGGCAGCCCAGCAATACTTGGCGATTAGGGGGGACTTTCACTTGGGCTGAAGGAGAAAATGATGCCGACGATGATGGTAATTTTGTTGCCCTAGGCTCTCTTAATGTTCCGCCTTACAAGCTAGGACTATACGTGGAAAATCAAACCACGCCCCGCTGGTCCAATCGACTACAGCTGCAGTTGGTGGGCGATCGTGATCGCGCTTTCGATGATGGCGTTGACCTGTTTGAAGTCGATAGCTACGTTACCTTAGACTTAATCAGCAGCTTACGTCTTGGGCCAGGTCGTCTTACCCTGGGCATTGAAAACTTGTTAAACAATGACTATCTATCAGCGGCAGCCCAAGAACGCATTGAACCATTTGATGACCGGCGCTTTGCATCTCCAGGCACGACAATGAGTGTACGCTACTCTGTTGAGTTTTAATTGCCTAGTAGTCACTAAAATACGAGAGAATAGGGTGACGTAGAGAGCACAGCTTGATAACGTTCGTACCCATTCTCTTTTTCTATGTCCTTACCTAACCGGGTCTTTAAGCCTAATCGACTAATGGAATTGGTTGCAGTTGGATTGTTAGCAAGCTGCCAGTCAGTCCCCCCACCCCTTTCTTCCGATGCCCCCATGCGCCCCATTAACCACGCTATTGGCATGACTCAAATTCCTGTGGACCCTCAGCGGGTTGTTGTTTTAGATTACTCGCCTTTAGATACCGCATTTGCCCTAAATGTCACCCCCATTGGCAGACCAGAGTTGTCAGCTTCCCCCATCTATCCAGAGGCCAACAATGATATTCCATCAGTGGGCCAGGGCTTTCAACCCAACATAGAAACAATTTTCAACCTTAAGCCAGATCTGATTTTAGGCACAAAGGTCATGGCACGTGGTTCCTATAAAAAGCTGTCACGCATAGCGCCTACCGTATTTTCCCAGGATAACGGACGCTATGGTAACTGGAAAGATCACTTTCTCCTCCATGGGGATGCTCTGGGACAGTCTGAAAAGGCCGAGGCCCTGTTAGCCGACTACCAGCAGCGTGTAGATAGGGTCAAATCTCAGCTGGCTCAGATACCACAAACCACAATAGCATCGGTGGTTACCCACTGGAGCGGCGGTGTTTTGACCTATACCACCAACAGTTTTTCAGGAGCAATTTTGCAAGACCTTGGCTTTAAGCGCAATCCATTTCAGGAAAAAAGTAAGAAGTATGCGCTTCAGCCCTCGAAGGAAGAGCTGGCCGCCATCGACGGGGATATCATTTTTCTAATGTACGATGCGGCTTTTGAGGGCAGCATTGCCAAAACAGAGTTTGTCAGTGATCCACTGTGGGCAACGCTCAATGCAGTTGAGCGGGACATGGTTTGTGAAGTGTCTGGTGCAGTCTGGGCAGGTGGTCGCAGTATTCTGGCCGCTAATCAAATTTTGACAGATATTGAGATGTGTTTGGGGGTAGGAGCAGCAGCAAAGACCAACCGTGGTGAATAAATAGCTGCGGCCTCGGCCTGACTCTGCAGTGCCATGCATTGAGAATGATTTGCAATAGTGTCATACTAACCAAAGTGTAGTGACTGCTGGGCAATGGTTAAGGTTTTGACGTGGCATGAAGCAAGCTCAATCATGAGGGAGCATCGTGTTAACGGTCAACTTTCAGAATATCGAGGTCGGTCGGAGTATCTTGTCTATCTTCCACCCGCGTTGGGTCAGGGTCGGATCCGCACCATAAAGCTACGTCCAGGGCTGAGTATTAGTGTTGTAGATGCTGTCAAAGATCACGAACTTATAGACAAGATTCCCCAACATTCTGCAGATATGCCGCTAGTCTTTAGCTACTATTTAGCCGGTGGTTGTCGGGTGGATAATGATGGTTTAGCAGGTGAAGTAGAGGAAACTGCTGGAAAAAGTTACTTATATCATTTACCTAATACCGGTGAAGTTGAACGACATCCGGCAGGCAGACATCAGCGTTTTCGCATTTATGTCGCACCGGAGTTAATGTATGGATTTAGCGATCGCATCGATGAATTTCCCATTCCGCTTAGAAATAGCCTAGAAAATCCAACAGATTCAATCCTGTATCATCCTGGCTGCATTACTCCTGCTCAGAGCCAGATTATACAACAGATTTTAGAATGGCCTTACCAGGGACTAGCCCGCCATCTTTTCCTGGAGGGTAAAGTGTTAGAGCTGATTGCTTTACACCTGGGCCAAGTGCTGCTTAATTCACCTCAAAGCATTACTTCGGCTAACAAAAGAGACATCGATCGCATATATGCAGCCAGGGATATTTTGATTCAAAATGTGGCGGCTCCTCCTTCGCTGACAGAGCTAGCCCAGCATGTGGAACTCAGTGTAGTCAAACTAACTCGAGGCTTTCGACAGGTGTTTAGCACCAGCGTCTTTAACTATTTACACGACTATCGTATGGAAAAGGCATGTCAACTGTTGCAAACAGGCAGTCTTAATATTCAAGAAGTGGCTCGCAGCATCGGCTACAACAGTCGCAGTGCTTTCATTGCAGCGTTTAAGAAGAAATACAATATGCTCCCCAGTGTGTATTTGAGGAAATAAAATGCCGATCCTTGTGACAGTTGATATGCCAAAGATCGGTTACAGAACACAATGCTAGCTCTCGAAGACACCAGGGTGCAGAAACCCATGTATTCAAAATTTACAATCTAAGTCAATCGTTAAATAACTCTGTTCATAGGCGACTGTTTTTGCAGATGGATTTACAAGTCTTATTCCAACGCTGATTTAAGGCCATATTTTTAATCAGTAAACGCCATCTCTAAACTCAAAGCCAATTATGTTCTGACAGTTTGGTTTTCGATGCGCAATTAAGGTGTGAGGTATCATGACAACTTTAAGTAGGCTGGTTGGCCATAATTTTCTGGCCAGTTTGATTTTGGTGAGTATTGTTCAACCGGTTTTAGCTGAGAGTTTAAATTCAGATAACGGTTTTGAGAGTCTGACTGTAGACGAGAACCTACCGACACTGGCTCAGACATCCACAGAAGGAGACGAAGATCAAAGCGCTGATGATAATTTACGCATTGTTGTCACCGCCACACGTACAGAAGAAAACGTTGTTGACGTGCCCCGTTCTGTCAGAATTATTGAACGAGAAGAGATCCAACAGCAGCTAGAATTAAGCAACAACATACCTGATATCCTATCAAAACTGGTGCCTGGTTTTTCTCCGCCCTTGATCCAATCGCAAACTCGAGGCTTTACACTACGAGGTCGTAATATTCAGGTGCTGGTTGATGGGGTGCCTCAAAATCCCAACGGTCCTCTCTTTTTTGAGTTAAATACGATTTCCCCTGATTCCCTTGAGCGCATTGAGGTAGTGCCTGGTGCAAGTGCAATCTATGGCGATGGTGCGACCGGTGGTACCGTTAACCTGATTACGCGCGCTCCTGTTGAGGACGGAGTTGTATACAATGCTGACTTTGGCACCCGTGCCAGTCTGACTAACCTCAGTGATGATGGTAGCTTTAGCTATACAGGCGGTCTTGGTGTGGCTGCAGCAGGAGACGGCGGCGACGCCCGAATTTCAATTAACTACGATATCGACAATGCTCGATTTGATGCAGACGGAAACCGGATTGTTCCGGTGGCCGGTCTCAGTGAAGCAAATCGCTTAGGACTACTGGCTAAATTGGGATACGACATAGATGAAAACCAGCGCATCGGATTTACCTACAGTTACTACAAAGACACCATAGATACTGAGTTTACTTCGGACACGATTGTAGAAACGATTCCAGGCGATCAGATAGCAAGACCGCTCTTCTTAGGAGAGTTTGACTTTGAGCAGGAACCCGAGACGATTAGTCACATTATCAATCTAACGTATCGTCATGGCGACGTGTTTGGTTCTCAGCTCGATGCCCAGATCTACTACAACGATTTAGAAGTTGTTCAAGATTTTGGAGACCTTAGAGCACGAGGCATTCCGGACTTTTTCCCAGAGATTTTTCAGAACCTGAACAAGTTCTCAGAAGTGGGGGCACGGGTACAGGTGGATACCCCTCTGGGCAATTCTGCAAACTTGCTGTGGGGTGCAGATTACGCCTATGAGGAAAATGAAAACATAGCGGCATTTATTGACCCGGTTGCTTTTGATGCCAATCGAGAGCTTAACATTATTGAGGAGTTTTCCCAGTTTCCTCGCTACGATGTTGAGAGTTTGGGACTCTTTGCTCAGGCGCGATGGGATATTAGCAAACAATTTCAACTCAGCGGTGGTCTTCGCTATGACAACATTGATTTCTCGGCAGATGACTATCAGCTAGCCTTTAGATTTCCCCGTGAGCGCCAGGGCGGCAGCGGCAGCAATGATGATGTCTCGTTTAATGCCGGACTGCTCTATCGGCCCATTCCAGAAGTAGGGCTGTTTGCCAATTTTTCCCAGGGGTTTTCAATTCCCAATATTGGACGAGCCTTGAGTCAGGTCAGAGATGAGAGTTTTGACCCGGATACAGATTTGCAATTTCAGCCCCAGTCGGTGGACAACTTTGAGATTGGTGCGCGGGCTGAGTTTGATACGATTCGAGCTAGCATTGCCGGATTTTACAGCGAATCGAGTCTAGGAGCGTCCTTTAGATTTGATCCTGAACAGGGCAGCACACAGTTGGTTCGTGCGCCTCAGCGAAACTATGGTGTTGAGGCGACTCTTGACTGGCAGCCCAGTGATACCTGGCGGTTGGGAGGCACCTTTAGCTGGGCCGAGGGTGAGAATGACGCCGACGATGATGGTGACTTTACACCATTAGGGTCGTTAACTGTTCCTCCCTATCAGCTTGGGCTGTACGTGGAAAATGAGACCACACCGCGTTGGAGCAATCGACTACAGCTGCTGTGGGTGGGGGATCGAGATCGCGCCTTTGATGAAGGTGTCGACTTCTTTGAGGTTGAAAGCTACGTGACGTTGGACTTTATTAGTAGTTTGCGACTCGGGCCAGGTCGTCTTACCCTTGGCGTTGAAAATCTGTTAAATAATGATTATTTATCTCTGGTTTCTCAAGAGAGCACCGACCCATTTGACAGCTTTCGCTTTGCGTCACCTGGCATTACGATGAGTTTGCGCTACGCTCTTGAATTTTAAAGAGGCTCTATGCTTAGGTACGTCTGGGTTGGACTGTTAGCTATTGTGATGACAAATCAGGCCTGTTATCCGGTTCCACTAGAGACAACTCAAACAACACCAACCCGCACGCTCAAGCACGCGATGGGCACTACTCAAGTGCCCATCGCCCCTGAGCGAGTCGTTGTGCTGGATACAGCCCCCCTGGATGCTGCTTTAGCATTGGAGATTCAACCGGTGGGGACAGCTATTTACAAAGAGTTTCCCCCCTATCTTAGCGACAGGGTAGATAATATAACTCTAGTCGGTGACCCGAATCAGCCAAATTTAGAGGCGATTTTAGCACTCAACCCTGATTTGATCTTATGGTCTCAACCGGGTGGAAATCTGTATGAGAAACTGTCTCAGATAGCCCCAACTGTGTTTACAGACAATGGCGGTCAGGTGGGAAAGGATGCATGGCAAGACAATTTTTTACTCTATGCCGAAGCGTTGGGTAAGGTAGAGCAAGCCGAACAACTGTTACAAAGTTATCGGCAAAGAGTGCAGCAGCTACAGGAAACAATTAGCCAGCCCCAGGCATTGAAAGTTTCTGTACTCATCGTTAACGACAATGTTAGAGCCTATACAGCAGGGAGTTTTTCAGGCTCAGTTCTTCAGGATGTGGGATTTTCTCGCCCTCTGGCTCAAGCGGAGTCAAAAGGCTATGCCTTAGAGCTATCTCCTGAGACATTGGACGAACTCGATGGCGATTATATTTTTCTGGTTTACTCTACCTATCGACCTGGCGGATTTCAAAAAGATGATTTTATATCCAATCCAATCTGGTCTCAGCTGCAGGCAGTCCAGCAGGACAGGGTGTGTGAGGTCAACGGCGACGTATGGATTGCTGGTCGCAGTATCTTGGCTGTTAATCAAATTTTGACTGATATTGAAACATGTCTAGAATCAGGAGACCTGGAAACGGTTGAACGTGTTGACTAAATCAGACCTGTATCAGCCTGATCTATCAACATTATGCAGTCATAATTTTGAGAGTCATTGCCAATAGTGCCATAGTAGTCAGAGTATGACTAGTATCGGGCAATGACTAAAGTTCTGACAGGACATGAGGCAGACGCAATCAGAAGAGAATGTTGTGCTAATGGTCAACTCATAGAATATCGGCATGGAGCCGAGCATCTGATCTATAGCCCGCCTGCCTTAGGTCAGGGATGGAGCCGTACTATACAGCTACGTCCAGGACTAACGCTTTTGATTATGAACGCCGTTGTAAATTTTACAACCATCAATGAAGTGTCACAGCATTCTTTGAACATGCCGTTGACGTTTAAGTATTACTTGGCTGGTGGCTGGCGCGTAGATAATGATGGTTTATCTGGAGAAGTGGAGGAGGTTGCTGGGAAAAGCTATCTGTATCACCTTCCTAAGACAGGTGAAATTGAACAGCATATATCGGGGAGACAATGTTTTCTTCATCTTCAGGTTGCACCGGAGCTGATGTACGGGCTGTGCGATCGCATCGATGAGTTTCCCAAGCCCCTTAGAAACACCCTAGACCATCCAACAGATTCAATTCTGCATCATTCCAGCTGTATCACCCCAGCTCAGCAACAGGTTATACAACAGATCTTTGAATGGCCCTACCATGGACTAGCCCGTCACCTCTATCTTGAGGGTAAAGTCCTAGAGCTGATAGCACTGCACATAGGTCAGGTGCTAAGCAGGGCACCTCAGCGCGTTACCCCAATCCAGGATATAGACCGTATTTATGCCGCTAGAGATATCTTGATTCAAAATGCAGCGGCTCCTCCTTCACTTACAGAGCTAGCCCAGCAGGTGGAGCTGAGTACGATTAGACTAACCCGAGGCTTTCGCCAGGTCTTTAACACTACCGTCTTTAACTATTTACATAACTACCGCATGGAGCGGGCCTGTCAGCTACTACAGACAGAGAGCCTCAATGTTCAAGAAGTCGCCCGGACCATTGGCTACACTAGCCGCAGTGCCTTCTTTACAGCGTTCAAAAAGAAATTTAAGGTAGCTCCCAGTTTTTATCTAAAAAAATAAAATATGGCTTCTGGACCAGTCAATACAGCAGAGATCAGCTGAAGAACCAAATGCTAGCTCTCGAAGACGTTCTGGACTGGAAACTCATCCACCAAAATTTTATGATTTAGGTCAACTAACCTGCATTTATAAAGCAGTTATTTTCTACAGATAAATTCAGCTGTACAGGGGGCGTAAAGCAACAGTTGCAGCTGGTGGATCTCTGTACCCAATATCTGCCCAGCATGGTTTGACAGGTTTAGTGTGAATGCGCAATTAAGGTGTGAGGCATTATGACAACTTTAACTAAGCTGATTAAGCCGCTAGCCGGTTTACTTTTGGCTAGCATTTTTCAACTGAGTTTAGCGAATAGCTCACTGGCCAAGACGTTAACCCTAGACAATGATTCTGAGGACATGGCCGAGAGTCTGGCCCAAACGTCTGCAGAAGATGTCGCAAGTGAGACTGATCGCGACGAAGACAGCAGCGATACCCTGCGAATTGTTGTCACCGCTACACGCACAGAAGAAAATATTGTCGATGTGCCCCGAACTGTTCGGGTGATTGAACGAGAAGAGATTCAGCAACAGCTAGAACTCAGCAATAATTTGAACAATGTCTTAGGACAGCTGCTGCCAGGCTTTTCGCCACCGCCGCTACGCAGTGGCAACCGCGGCTTTACCCTGCGCGGGCGTGGTCTTCAAGTCTTGATTGACGGTGTTCCTCAAAATGCCAATGGTTTTGTTTTTGGTGAATTGAATGCAATTTCTGC
>JBCDIX010000119.1:0-12717 GCA_038748405.1 Cyanobacteria bacterium P01_H01_bin.21
GGGGGCCTGAACTCCCCCACACCCCCCGAAAGTAGGTTGCTCTTGATAGCGAATATGCAGGCGAGGGCTGAGTTACGGCGAGGTCGATTAATCAGGTTAACTCTGTTAGGTTAGGGGCATTTTTGTGCCTCCTTTTAAGTCGATTTGGCAAGAGATAACGCCGGGAAAATAGGTTGCTGTTTATAGCGAATATACAGGTGATGACTAGGTTACGGCGAGGTCGATTAATCAGGTTAACTCTATTGGATTAGGGAGTTTTTTCACCCTTAGGCCACCTTGGCAAGAGGTAATGCTGGCCGCGGCTGATCTGTCGCTGGATAATAGTCCAAATCAGCCTCCATCAAATGATGAGGGCGACCAAGAATTTCAATTTCCTCCAAACTCTGCCAGTGCAAACGAGTAAAAAAACGAACATTTTGTAACTGAACGGTGGCAAGAAAGCGATCGCAACCCCACGTATTTGCTGTTGTCACTGCTTTTTGAATCAATCCTTTACCAATCCGACCGACCCGCCGAAAATCAGGATGTACCCCTAAACGACCCCCATACCAAAGCCGAGATTTCTCTTCATAGATCCGAACTACACCAACCACCTGGTCAGGCGCATGGGCAATCGCCACAATCGGATACGATGCATCATCAATAGAATCGCGATCATCCTCTTGAAAAAGACCCTGCTCTTCGCAAAAAATCTGTTGCCGTAGATTGAAATAATTAGCAATATCAGGTTTAGACAGGGCAAGTTGAAAACTATAGGTACGTTTTTTCATGGCTTAGGACCTAAAATCAAAACACAAAGCTAGAACCAATAATCCATCCCCTCCTGGGAGGGGCTCCGGGGTGGGTCTCGGCTACTAGCGCCAACGGTCAACCCACCCCGCCTTTCAGGCACCCCTCCCGAGAGGGGACTTGATTGCGCGTCGTTACTCTTCTCTCTTAACTCTCAAACAAAGACAGCGCTGAGCAGGCTCCACACTTAGCGCAGCCGGCCTTCATCTCACTTGACAATAAATTTGCTTGTTTGAGCATTTGCCCAATGCCTTGATACAGGTCATACATAAATTCACTGCTAGGGGGTTTATGGTCGGCCAGCGGAGTCCCGCCGATGGGCACAAAGGGCACCACAAACGGATACACACCGACATCAATCAGGCGTTGACTAACGTCTAAAAGGGTCTCTTTACTATCCCCTAACCCGGCTAATAGGTAGGTGCTCACCTGACCACGACCAAAGACTTTTGTGGCTGCTTCAAACGCTTTGAAATAGTAGGAAACAGGTACCCTTGCTTTACCTGGCATAATTTTAGCCCGCACCTCTGGGTCAGCAGCTTCGAGATGCATACCCAAACTGTCGATACCAGCAGCCCGCATTCGCTCAAACCAGACAAAATCATCGGGGGGCTCACACTGGGCCTGAATGGGAAGAGCTACCCGAGAACGGATTGCCTGGGCGCATTTGGTTAGATAGGCAGCCCCCCGATCGGTTGTGTTAGGGGTACCTGTGGTCATAATCATGTTCTCCACCCCGTCTAGACGAACGGCCGCTTCGGCTACTTCGGCTAGTTGTTCCGGTGTCTTTTGGGCAATGGTTCGCTCGGCAGCTAGAGACTCGCCAATGGCGCAAAACTGACAGGCTGTTTTACGATTTTCATAGCGAATACAGGTTTGGAGCACCGTTGTGGCGAGAACATTGCGGCTATGGAGTAACGCAATCTTCCAGTAGGGAATCCCGTCAGCCGTTTTAAGATCGTAAAATTGCGGTTTCTCTGGAAAATCTAGCTCGGTGATAACCTGATCGTCTTTAGTGAGAAGAGATTTGCCAGACTCGCACTCCACACCATAGGGTGAGCGAGCTGCACCATCTGTATAGACAGGGACCATAAATGTGGTTTCACCAATGGTGACGGCCTTATGGTCGGATGGTCCGGCCCCGCCCCTGCGACCCGATGCACCAATCGTATCGGTGGCTAAATTGAGGCCCTTGGTCTGAAGCTCGGTAATCACCTGCTGTGGGTTCATGATCTGGAAAAAAGAATATCTAAATTGAAATAATTTTTGTTGTCGGAGATTAGTGTGTTGCCCGCTCTTTCTATCTATTCAGACAGTGTTTCTGGTGTAGTGAATATGTCCGACACTGTGAGAGTTGCAGCATCGGCTGAGGTAGCCTGTTCTGGCGACACAACAGAATAGGGAGCGTTATTAACCGTAAGCTGTAGCAGATCGGGACGGGCATAGTGACCCACTGAGTCCATCATGCGTTTGCGTTTGGTGATGAGAGAGAAATCTAGGTCTGCGATCGCAATTCCCTCTCCTTCTCGAATTGGCTCACATAGCGGCACCCCTTCTGGACTGATAATAGCGGTGTAGCACCCGCCTCGAAGAACCTTCTCTAACCCTTCGCTGGGGGCAATTTCAGCCACTTGATCAGGCGTCAGCCACCCTGTCGAATTCACGACAAAACAGGCAGACTCCAGGGCATGGTGTCGCAGAGTAACCTCTGTTTGAGACGCAAAAATCTCCCCCACCATCGAGCCTGGAAACTGGGCACAGTGAATCTGTTCATGGTTCGCCATCAGGCTGTAGCGAGCCAGCGGATTGTAATGCTCCCAACACGCCAGAGCCCCCACACGACCAACGGCAGTCTCACACACCTGCAGACCAGACCCATCGCCCTGCCCCCACACCATTCGCTCGTGATACGTAGGCGTAATTTTCCGTCGCTTGAGCAGACAGGAGCCATCTGCATCAAAGATTAACTGAGTGTTGTAAAGAGACCCCTTATCCCGCTCGTTTACACCCAAAACAACCACCATTCCATGGTTGTGAGCAGCTCGACTGACCACTTCCGTAACCGGCCCTGGAATCTCCACAGCTTCCTCATAAAGTCTCATGTGCTCTTTTCCCATCAACACAGGGGGCAGCACAAACGAGAAATATGGATAGTAGGGAACAAAAGTCTCAGGAAAGACAATTAGCTCAGCACCTTCAGCCGCCGCATCATCAATCGCCTTCAAAACTTTTTCTATCGTACCTTCACAGCTATACAACACAGGTGAAATCTGCACTGCTGCTGCCCTTACGGTCCGAGAATAGTCCATAGATACTTTCTCCCCTACAGGGTGCTCAAAGTTGTCTGAGGGGCTCGACCAGCCAATACATGATGATTGCCTGGCTAAAGCCCCCTTACGGTGTCTACATTGTCCAGGTATCAAGAATAAACGCGCCATCCTTACGATGCATCAGAATAATATCCAACACATCTAAAGGATTAATGGGCGTAATCCCAGGAATTAAAGAAGGTTCACCATGACCGTATAGCGCTTGGAGTGCAAACCGGCAGGCATAGACCTTACCACCTTCTTCCATCACCTTAACCAGCTGGTTATTCATCGCCAGATGACCCGGAAACGCCTCATCACCAATTTTTGGAAACCCACGCTGCACGCCCAAAGTAACACCCGGTCCATACAGTAAAACCGATGTTTCAAACCCCTTACGGATCAGCCGAGTTGCCTGCAGTAAATTAACCAGACCAATCGAACCTTCAAACGCAACTGTGTGAAACGCAACCAGTGCCTTCTCACCGGGTTCAGCTTGAACATCGGGAAATACCTTTTCTTCGTAATCAACGAAAAAATCGCCAGCCTTATGAGCTGGAGTGGTTACTTCAGGCATTTGAGTCACTCCCAATATGAATTTGTCAGCAGCTTAAAAGGTCTCAGCACCTATCCTTCGTATCTGTTGATACAAACAAGACAACCCTGACGAATGAGACAGCTAAAACAATTTAACCTTCATGAAAGATAATGAGAAGTAACAGCCACCTGTCAAAAAGTGTAGGTCTGTAAAAATCTATATCCTTTTTGGATATGCTTATCTTATGGGGCAAGTCTACATCCTGACCATAAGCCGAGGTCTTAGAGTTTGGTAGCCAGTGCTACAAGTTATTCAGGTTCTGATTCCTATGGTTAAGAAATAACTCCTTATTGTTGGCGTCCCCCCATGCAGGTACTTACAAATTCCCACTTTCCCGTTGCCATCATTGGTGGAGGCCAGGCAGGGCTATCCATTAGCTATTGCCTAAAGCAGCGAGGAATCGACCACATCATTTTTGAGAAGAATAAAGTTGCCCATTCATGGCGCTCAAAGCGACGGGATTCTTTTTGTCTGGTCACCCCCAACTGGCAATGTGTGCTGCCGGGCTACCCTTATCATGGCAACGATCCGCACGGATTTATGCAGCGGGATGAGATCGTTCAATATATAGAGAGTTATGCCGAGTCATTTGGCCCACTGCTAAAAGAAGGTGTAGAAGTTTCACACATCAGCAAGCCTGAAAATGTATTTCATCTAGATACCTCCATTGGGCACTATGTTGCAGACCAGGTGGTAGTCGCGACAGGCGGTTACCACACCCCCAAGATCCCCAGAATGGCAGAGAGGTTGCCCAGCACTCTCCTGCAGCTGCATTCATCAGAATACAAGAATTCTGAATCCCTCCCAGAGGGCGGGGTGCTGGTGGTGGGTACAGGCCAATCCGGGTGTCAAATTGCAGAAGATTTACATCTAGCTGGTAAACAGGTCCATCTGTGTGTCGGGGGTGCCCCCCGCGCGCCGCGCCGATATCGGGGTAAAGACGTGGTGGACTGGCTTGACCAGATGGGCTACTACGATATGGCCATTGACGACCATCCTCAAAAAGAATCTGTCCGCACAAAAACAAATCACTACGTTACAGGGCGAGACGGTGGTCGAGAGATTGACCTACGAAGATTTGCCCTAGAAGGGATGCGTCTCTATGGCAGACTCGACACCATTCAAGGCAGTGATTTAGCGTTTAAGAACGATCTTTGCCACAACCTGGACCAGGCAGATGCTGTCGCCGAGAGTATTAAGCAAACCATTGATAGCTATATCGAAAAAAATCAGCTAGACGCTCCGGTTGATCCGCCTTATCAGGCCGTGTGGGAACCTCAAACAAGTCTTTTATCGTTAGACCTAGAAACCGCCAATATCTCAACCGTAATCTGGTCTACTGGCTATCACACAGACTTTAGCTGGATTGATATTCCTGTCTTTGATGGTAAAGGCTACCCTGGCCATGAACGCGGTGTTACCTCTGTACAGGGGCTGTACTTCTTGGGTCTGCCCTGGCTTTATACCTGGGGCTCTGGGCGCTTTTCAGGCATTGCCCGGGATGCTAGCTATTTAGCTGACTGTATTGCCGTAAAGAATAGAGTATTGCCACAACAGTTAGGCCGAAATGTAAATGCCGTAGCCTTGGGGTCATAGGCTACTGTTAGTTAGAGATTAAATAGTGATGTCTAACCATGGGTTTATTTGATTCGTCTCACGCTGGCAAAATCTCTCCTATACAGCTCAAACAGCTAAAGGCTTGGGTATATCAGACGCTAGCTCTAGACGAGTCTATTCCTGTTTCGATTAGTCAGCTGACTTGTACAGAGCCGGGATGTCCACCGTTGGAAACCGTTATCGCTGTCATGACGCAGCCGCCAAAAACATATAAAATTCACCAATCTGCGGCAGAAATTGATCAAGACGATGTCGTGCAGGCGTTGGGTGAGAAAATAACCGAAGGATAGGAATTTGGGGTGTAGGGACACACCGCTATGCGGCCTATCTTAACAAATAGATAGAGCATTTTGTTTGCTGTGAACTTTTCTGGGTTGGTGGCCTTCTCATAATCTTAAGCAATGTGTTTAAGGATTGACTGCCCTATGGTCACTGCAGCCCGTGAAGTGGTAGAGACTGTTCCTGTTACCGTACTGACTGGGTATTTAGGAGCGGGTAAGACGACATTGCTCAACAATATTCTTACCCATGAGCATGGCAAAAAGGTGGCAGTCATCGTTAATGAATTTGGCGAAGTAGGCATTGACAATCAGCTGGTTATTGATGCTGATGAAGAAATCTTTGAAATGAATAACGGCTGCATTTGCTGCACCGTAAGAGGGGACCTGATTCGCATTATTGGTAATTTGATGCGACGACGAGATAAGTTTGACCATTTAGTGATTGAAACAACAGGTTTAGCAGATCCAGCACCGGTTATTCAGACATTTTTTGTGGATGAAGATATTCAATCTCAGCTGTTGCTCGATGCAGTGGTCACCGTGGTAGATGCTAAACATATTCACCAGCATTGGGACAGTGATGAAGCCCAGGAACAAATTGCCTTTGCCGATGTGATTTTATTAAATAAGGTGGATCTGGTCACACCAGAAGAGTTGGATAGCTTAGAAAATAAGATCCATGAGATGAATGCTTTAGTAAAAATCTATCGTACTCAAAATTCTCAGCTACAGATGGACTCTATTTTGGGTGTGCGGGCATTTGATCTAGACCGAGCATTGGAGATTGATCCTGAGTTTTTGAGTGAAGATGCCCACGAGCACGATGAGTCGGTTTATTCTCTAGCCTTTGTCGAGAATGGGGCGTTAGACAAAGAGAAGCTCAATACTTGGATGTCGGAGTTACTGCAGACCAAAGGCCCAGATATCTTTCGAATGAAGGGGATTCTCAATATTCAAGGAGAGGACAATCGCTTTGTCTTTCAAGGGGTACATATGATTTTTGACGGTAAAACCGAGCGCCCCTGGAAACCCACCGAAGCTCGCAAGAGTGAGCTGGTCTTTATTGGTCGCAATCTAAACGAAGCCGAACTCAGAGAAGGGTTTCGGGCTTGTTTGGTATGACAACAAAAACGCGCAAGAATCGGTCACGGTCGAATGCGTTTAAGCTTTACTGGCAGGGGAGACTGGGTGACTATGTAACAGCGTTGGCATGGTCCCCTGATGGAGACTCTCTGGCGGTCAGTGCTTCGAGTGGTGAAGTTGTTCTTTGGAGTGAGGCTAAACTCGTTTCCCTGTTGTCAGACAAAACTGACTGCGCCATTGACTGCTTGGGCTTTTCAGCCGATGGACAATATTTGGCTGCGGCTGGACAGCAAGGAAACGTTTTTGTCTGGAAGATTGAGGCACTTGACCAGTTGCCAACTGTTCTACAGAACACTCACTGTTGGATTGACCAGCTAACCTGGCATCCAAAGCATCCTTGGTTGGCCTTTGGTGTGGGCAGTCGGGTTCAGGTATGGGATGCGGTTCAAGGTCAGTTTTTGACTCAATTGGAGTTTGCTGCATCATCAGTTTTAGGCTTAGCCTGGCATCCTGAGCAAAATTTGCTTGCGGTAAGCGGTCATACCGGCGTGAAAGTTTGGCATGGGAATAATTGGGATGCTCACCCTGAGTTTATTGAAGTTCCTGGTGCCAGCATTGCGGTGGATTGGTCCTCAGATGGCCGATATTTGGCCTCAGGTAATCTGGATCGCACACTGACGGTGGTGTCGTGGGGAAATCCGCCACCGTGGTTAATGCAGGGGTTTCCTGGCAAGGTAAGACAGGTGGATTGGGCCATGCCTGTCGCGAATAAGCCATCGCTGGTGGCAGCGGCCTGTTTGGATGGGGTAACGGTGTGGCAGCGTCAGGGTAAAGGCTGGGAGAGTCGGGTATTGGAGAAACATGGTGGTGTGGTGGTTGCGATCGCATTTCACCCAACTACACGTCTGCTGGCATCTGCCGCCCAAGACGGTCAGCTCTGTTTGTGGAAAAATGCAACATCCTTACAACAGACCCTAAAGGGTGTCGCTTCAGGGTTTTCTGCCATCGCGTGGCAGCCTCAAGGTACCTATCTAGCGGCAGGAGGTAATCAAGGAGAAATCTTAATTTGGAAACCCCCAAACCGAGGTCAGGGCTTCCAAAAATCATAAGGCTAAAAGATATACTAGGTAAGCTCGTCGCCCAAAGCTACAATGGCCAACCTCAAACGCACCCGTGAGGACATTTTAAAATCGGTAGTAAACACGGTCCATCGTCAGGGGCTGACGGCAACAGGGTTAAGCAAACTGTTTGAGGTGAGCGGTGCCTCGTCGGGTAGTTTTTACAATTATTTTCACTCAAAACATGAGCTGGGTCATGCCCTGATTGATTTTGAATGGTCTCAGCTCCAGGCCAATGTGTTAGAACCCGCTGTTTCCCATAGCGAGGAACCGGTTCAGCAGATTTTCTGGATTTTGGATCGCCTAGAAGAAAAACAGCTAAAAGAACCCAAATGTGGCGGGTGTTTGCTGGGTAATTTGATTGTTGACCTGGTGGAGCAAGATTCCTCCTTTCGCGACCATCTGATGCAGGTATTTAGCAAATGGGAAGGTGCGATCGCTCAGACGCTGCGTCAGGCTAAACCACAGCTAAAGGCAGATATTGAGCCAGAACAGCTGGCTGAACAAATCATTACGGCCATCGAAGGTGCCATGCTGATGGGAAAGCTGCACCGAGACAAAACTCGACTCAAGCGCGGCTTTGACCTGGCAAGACAGACATTAAAGAGTGCGTTGTCGCCTGCTTAAGCTGAGAAAATTTAAGGCAGTTAACTGCAAACCTTAACGCCAGTATGGATAATCTCTCCCCTCCTGGGAGGGGCTCCGGGGTGGGTCAACCGCCAGCGATCGAGACCCACCCCGCCTACGGCACCCCTCCAAGGAGGGGAAGAACGGAGGAATATTTCACCATAGCGGAATATTTTCTGGAAGATGCGATCGCTAAGACACCAACCCAGAATCTCTTAATGCAATATTCAAAGGAAGAACCGACACCCTTTCCCCTCTTGGGAGGGACTCCGGGGTGGGTGAGGGATTTTTATCTAAGAGGCAAGGCTCTACTACTCCGGAGAATCAATCAGTCCGGGATCATCCTCTGGCCGTGGCCCCGGTGCAGGCCAGAAGAAGCGACGCTCTTCTTCCGTAATAGGCTTATCATTAATGCTGGCCTCTCGTCGTCGCATTAGCCCCTCATCATCAAATTCCCAATTCTCATTGCCATAGGCCCGATACCACTGACCTGCATCATCGTGCCATTCGTACTGAAAGCGCACCGCGATCCGATTCTCAGCAAAGGCCCACATCTCCTTGGTTAACCGATAATCCAGCTCTTTGTCCCATTTGCGGGTTAAAAATTCTCGAATTTCGTCTCTTCCCTGAAAAATCTCAGACCGATTTCGCCAGTGGCTGTTCTCTGAATACGCCATAGAAACCCTCTGTGGATCTCGGCTGTTCCAGGCATCTTCCGCCATACGAACCTTTTTAGCAGCGATCTCATAGGTAAATGGAGGAACCAGTTTTAGAGCTGACATGGGTAGGCGTCCTAAGGGTGAATTGTCACCATATATACCCTTATGTGTTGCCAGTCAGATGGGACAAAGTTTTGAAAAACTAGGATTTTCTTGAGACTCTCACATTTTGATGGGTCCTGAAAAACAGCAGGCCCATACAGCCGTATGCTTCTGCTGCATTCTTAGCAACCGATGACATTTCCTTCCCCACCTTGGAAGTT
Source organism: Cyanobacteria bacterium P01_H01_bin.21 (assembly GCA_038748405.1). GTDB lineage: Bacteria > Cyanobacteriota > Cyanobacteriia > Phormidesmidales > Phormidesmidaceae > Leptothoe. Next base: position 9,405 of record JBCDIX010000119.1, read on the forward strand.
TCTTGTATCTTAAATAGAGTGATCATTCTATTTGGATAGAACTATGGCTGAAGCAACAACGATGACCGCTGAGGTTACAGCACCGCTTACGCCCATTCCCCAAGATGGCCTAACAGAATTGGCAGCGAAAAATAAAGCCAACCCTGCTGACAAAACTCTGAAGGTTAAAACTGTTTGTACTGGTAAGTTTCGCAGTCTTAACTACGCCCGTGACTTGGAAGCATTTGCCATTGATGAACCTCCTGTTCTGTTAGGTGACAACACCGCTCCTAACCCCTCAGAGATTGTACTTGGAGCACTAGGCTCTTGTTTGGTAGTGGGCATTCAGGCCAACGCTGCCACCAAAGGCGTTAGCTTAACTAAGCTTGAGATTGCGCTAGAAGGGGATATCAACATTGTTAGCACCTGGGGAACTGGGGAATTGGAGAAGCCCCAGATTGGGTTCACCGACGTGCGGGTTAAGGTAGATATCGACGGTGACGCTGACCGTGCCGTGTTAGAAGAGATGGTGGCCCATGCCAACACCTGGTCGCCCGTGTCTGCGACATTGAGCAATCCCATGCCGGTATCGGTGTCCATGGTTTGAGCTGTTGAATTCAAATCTGAAGCTACCTCCAACATTTCTGCAATCTTGCAACTGTTCGAGAAGCGTTAGCCCACCTTGCATTCAGAGTGGCAGGGCTAATTGAATCAAAACTTACTAAGCTTAGATCTTGCACCTGGCGGGGTAGCGCTATCCTGCCTTGGACTCAAAGTCGCAAGGCTAATCGAATCAAAACCCGCTAAAGGAGTTGAGAAATCGGTCAATGCTCGATATTGAGAGCCTCACAGCCAAGTTGTCGCTTTAGCAGACAGCCCTCAATTAGCGCTGGGTTTTGAACCCGGCGCGGGCTTCAGGTTTATCCCCAGTATTTAGTGCAAGATGTGAGTTTAGTGGACAGCCCTCAATTAGCGCTGGATTTTTGACCCAGTGTGGGGTTTAACACTATTGAAAACAGACCATTCTCTAAAAACTCACTCAGAGATTAGTACTACACACATCAGCATCGCCATGCAAACTGTTTCAAAATCGATAAACCGTGGGGCATCTCTGGAAACGTTAGGGTCAGATCCAGCGATTGCCGAACTACGCACAGTCATTAATCAAGTGCTGACGCCTAAGGTGCAGGACATTGACCTGAAAGGAGAATATCCCGGTGAGATTATGCATCAGCTGGGTGCAGCCGATGCTTTTGCCCATGCTGTTTCGACTGATTATCAGGGTTCTGGCAAAGGGTTGAGAGCAGCTGTCCAGAGTATTGAAGAAATTTCTAAAGATTGTCTTTCGACTGGGTTTATCGCCTGGTGTCAGGTGGCTTGTACCTGGTATCTAGAAAATACTGAAAACACGGCGCTTAAGGCGGCGATGCTACCCAAGGTGGCTACCGGAAAGACACTGGCAGGGACTGGGCTGTCGAACCCGATGAAACACTTTGCCGATATTGAAAAAATTGCGCTAACGGCCACACGGGTAAATGGGGGCTACGTTATCAACGGTATGCTGCCCTGGGTCTCTAATTTGGGGCCTGGTCATTATTTTGGCATTGCTGCCCAGATGAGTGACTCAGATGAGTACATGATGGCCATTGTCTCCGATGAGCTAGAGGGAATGTCGCTGCGGCTCAATGCCCACTTTATTGCCCTGGAGGGAACGGGCACCTATAGCTGTGTATTTCGCGATGCGTTTGTCCCTGATAAGTGGGTTTTGGCTGCTCCCTGTGAGAGTTATGTTGCCTGTATCCGTCCTGGCTTTATTTTGACCCAGGTGGGTATGGGGCTAGGGTTAACAGCCAGCTGCATTGAGTTAATGAGACGGTCTAATAAGCGGCTAGGCCATGTCAATCGCTACTTAGATGATCAGGTAGAAGATCTGAGCGATGATTTGAATATGGCTCGTCTGCGCACCTATCGTTTAGCGGATCAGCTAAATAATTGTACAGGTGTGGCCGATGCCCAGCTAAATCGCGAGATTATTCAGGCTCGCATAACCGCAGCTGAACTGTCGTTGCGATCTTCTCAAGCAGCCATGCTCCATGCCGGTGCACGGGCCTATGTTCACGGCAGCCCGGCAGAACGTAAATTGCGAGAAGCTTATTTTGTTGCAATTGTCACCCCTGCCTTAAAACATCTTAAAAAGATGCTGGCGGGCATGAAAGAAACTGCGTTACCAGCGGTGTGAGGGCACTGTAACAGAAATTAAGCTCTGTTAAACGGTATTGATACTTACAAAACTCCTTTAGAATAACCGTTCTAATAGAGGGCATTAGCCCTTCTATATTGCGGTTGCTCTATGGTATCGATCTCCGGACAGACTCGGCAGTGGGAGAATCTTTCCTGTCAGCAGGTCAACACTATCCCCACACGCTGTGTTATCTGTGGAAGTTTTCACTCTACACAGGATCACTGGCGTTTAATGGCTGAGGCAGAGATGCCCCAGAGTCCGGCTGACTTGATCGATGATCTGGTTAAGATGCGGCTGTATCAGCCAGCAGCCCTTGAAACAGCGGATGCCATCAGTCAGGCTGAGCTACGGACAGCGTTATTTGTCAGCATGGTCGGCAAGGGCGAGCCTAAGCGAGAGCAGCTTGTTCGAGATTTAATCAAACTGGCTGGAGGTTTAGACCAAGCGTTTAGTGCCGCGTTTGGTCCAAAGGCTGGAGAATTTTTCACCGATGCTAAGCGCATGAGTCAGGTGACACGGCGCAAGTTCCTGCAGAATATCGCTGTTGGAGCTGCCTTGGTCACACTGGCCAACTGCGGCTCAACGCCGGATGTGGCAGAAGAACCCGCAGACGCTCCACTGACTGGAGCATTGGAAAAGTCTAGCCTCAAGGTAGCCTTTTTGCCCATCACCTGTGCCACACCCATTATTATGTCCAAACCCTTGGGCATCTATGAGAAGCACGGTCTTGATGTGGAGTTGATGAAATACGCTAGCTGGTCGGTGGTCAGGGACGCGGCGATCGCAGGTGAACTTGACGCTTACCACATGCTGGCTCCTATGCCCATTGCCATGTCTCTGGGGCTGGGCTCTACTCCTTTCTCGGTTAAGCTCGCCAGCATCGAAAACAACAATGGTCAGGGGATTGCCGTTGCCAAGAAACACCTGGGTAATATAAATGGCCCTGCTGATTTTAAGGGCATGACCATCGGCATTCCTTACGATTATTCCAACCACAATTTGCTGCTGCGCTACTATCTAGCCACAGGTGGTCTAGATCCAGACAACGATGTGAAGCTGTTGATTTTGCCACCGCCGGATGCGATCGCAAAA
>JBCDIX010000120.1:0-12516 GCA_038748405.1 Cyanobacteria bacterium P01_H01_bin.21
AAAGACCCAGACCCTTGTTTTGCTTCCCACAAGGCTGAGCAACGTTACTATGACCAGATTTGGTTTTCCCGTATTTGGTCAATACGATGTCGAACTTGAGAGATTAATGGGGGTATTTAAGATGTGTCAGGCAGTCAGGGTTAAACACATAGGTGCGCATGGTGATTCGACCCAGCAATCGATTTGTTTGCCCATGATCGGTCCAGCCTTGCTCGATTTCAGCATTGAGATCATTTAGAAACTTGTCGGCCTTATTCGAAAGACGATAGCTGCGCCTTTTTTTTTGTCTGATGATCTGTTGCAGTGTCGCATTGTTTAAATTGTTTCGACTCTGGCATTGTCTCCACTGTTCGACAAATGTGGTTTGGTCCGTCCAGATCGGTTCTAGAGCATCATTGAGTAAATACGACCCACGCTGTAGCGGTAGCCGGTGGGCATTAAATAAGTTCGGTGTACTTTCGATGGTGTACAGCCGAGTATTGGGAAAGACTTCAAGTTGACCGGGAGTGATCTTAAACCCCTGACTTTCTAAAAGCAATGTGATGCCGCTGCCCACTTCCCAGGCAGTCAGTGATTCTGAAAATGGGAAATACAGGTGTAGACCCTGGCTATCGGATGAGGTACAGGTGATTGCTGAGACCAGACCTAATGGTTCCAATGCCTCGGTCAGTTTTTGAAATGCAATCGGATCCCGCCTGGGATGGTACGCGCTACCGATATCAATATCGAGCATGGCGTACTGGGTTTCCTTCCCGAACCGCACACCGTATAGATAAGTGCCCTGTTCAATCAGTCGGTCTGATAGCGGATGCCGACTTTCCGTCTGCCATTGGGGGCGTTTGCCCGGTGATGGATGGTTCGCATAGATGTAATCGTGACGATGGGGAAATAGTGCAAGAAATCGATTGCTTCGTTCTTGCACATATTCAAATGGATTTGGCAGAGCCAATGTCACGATTAGGTCTACAGTTCCGTTAATAACATCGGGATGTTGCTGCACTTAGATGAGTGATTCCCGTTGTCTACGAGTAGACTTGTATTTTGGCAACACAAAATAACCCTAGCTATAAGCAGGAACCCTACTTTATTTAGAGGCTAAGGATAAGAACCCAAAAGAACAAAACTAAAAATGTTCTGCTTCAAAATGGTCTAGAGCACTTTCAAGTGCTGAATTTTAATTGTGTGCTTGTGCCTTATACAAATAAACTACTCATACTGACTTCATTGCTTATAGCAGACTGTCTGATTACAAAATCTTGCCTGGATTGTTCTGATAATAGAAAATTTGTAATCATGGCTTGGTTTCTGAGAGGACTAAAAACATCAAACTCTTTTGTTGTTGGGAAATATCACATAACGACAATCAAAATTTTGGGTATAGGGTCTAGATAGTTTGGGGTAGGGGACCTAGAATTTTCCGGTCCATGTTCTAGAGTTACTTTGTAATCATTATGGGTACCAGGCTCTAGATAAATCGTGTAATCAATCCCTTTGGGCACCATGGATGTAATCACTGTAGGGGCCAGGCTCTAGAGTATTGATGTAATCAGAACTGTATGTTTGTAATTCTGTAATCACGTTGGGATTGGGCTCTAGAACAAGAATGTAATCAAGACCAGAGGATTGGACCCTAGATGCCGCCTTCTTGGAATGTTCTAGCGTGATTACAGGTGTTAGGCTCTAGAGAATTTTGCAATCAGGTCGAGGGTTTAGGCGGTGTTGTAATCAGCTTTGGGCTTAGGCTCTAGAAAAAATCTGTAATCATAGTCGTTATTAGCCCTAATGTAATCAGGCCACAAGGGTTCCGATCAGGTTCTGGGACTAGGTTCTAGAGTAATCGTGTAATCAAGCCTGGGCTCTAGAGAATTTTGTAATCAGGTCGAGGCTTTAGGCTTTGCTGTAATCAACTTTGGGCTTAGGCTCTAGAGAAAACTTGTAATCACAGCCGTTATCAGCTCTAAATGTAATCACTTTAATGAGGCTTCTGACCGATTTTCTAGGGGTAGGGCTCTAGAAAATCATGTAATCGGGCCTGGGTTTTAGAGAATTTTGTAATCAGGTCGAGGCTCTAGGCTTTGCTGTAATCAGCTTTGGGCTTAAGCTCTAGAGAAAATCTGTAATTACAGCCGTTGCCAGCTCCAAATGTAATCACTTCAAGGGGTTGTGTGGTCTGTTTTTAGGGTCGAAGGTCTAGAGTCTCTTGTAATCGAGCTTGAGTTCTAGAGTCTCTTGTAATCATCTAAAGCCTTTGCCATATGGTGTGTTGACTATTGTTGTCTCAGTTTAGGTGCCAGGGTTTAGAGACTTTTGTGATCAAATTGAGATTTTAGGGCTAAATGTAATCACGACTATGAGAATATTTGCGCTAAGTTGTCCCCATATGTGTGAATATGGCGCTATAATTCACCGCGTGGTGTGAAGCTTGGCATGTTTTCTTTTTGCTTGTCCGATGCTCTCTAACCCACGTCCAAGTCTGCAGGTTCTTTTACGGAAAAATGGTCGTCCTGGACGTGGGCAATGTTGAAGTCAGGAAATCCAATGGCCTCAAAATCTAACAAAAAACTAGGTGCTGAGACGCGGGCAAGTCGTTCTGTCGCGACACAGCAGAAACAGCCTGCCACTAAATCTGCCCCAGGTGAGCGTCCTAAAACAAATCCAGATTTGTTTGATCAGGGATCGCTGACTAAAGTAACGTCCTCATTGCCCATCTGGGAAGCGAGTAATATCCTCACCCAGCGTCAGCAGTTGCCTTGGACCACTGATCCCGATGGCAAGCTGATCTATAGCCGTGAGGTTAATGATGGCCAGGGGGCAATTTGTTTCTGGGTTGCGGACAATACGGAAGAAGAACATCCTGCCGCCTTAGCGGGGGCAGCTGCCCTGGCGGTTATTGATACGTTTGATATTCGGGCAGCGTGTATACACCTGATCCTGGCGGCCCATGCGTCTCAGATGGAACGGCCCTGGGAAGAGGAGCTGGTGATTGATGATCGCCAAATTGAAGCTTATCTTGGTTTGCAGCGACGTACGGATAAGAACCGTCGTGAGAAGCTAGCGCTGATTGAGGAGATTGTTAAACAGCCTTGTAAGATTACGACGCTTATTTCCTGGCCGCGCCACGGTAAGCGAAAGGGGTTTACGGTTGAGGAAGGTCGTCTGTGGCACCTCCTGGGTACTCGGCATCATTACCAGCAGGATATTTTTGGGAATAAAGAGCTGACCGGGATGTCCTTTGTGGTGAAGGCGGGGCTGTGGGCTAAGTACTTTTTGAATGAGGAAACGGCTCAGGAACAGGAGCTGCCGGTTAACCCAGGGGTGCTGCCTAAGTCACTTTTGGAAAGTGTGATGAGTATTTGGCAGCACCGGGCGGGGGCTGCTCGATTGATGGTATGGCTTTTGTTCAAAGCGCAGTTTAGTCCACGTCATCCGTTGCCGGTGCGTACGTTGTTGGAGGTGGCCTATGGGGTGGAACGTGTGCACAATGCGCAGTCGGATAATCAGCTGCGGAAGAAGCTGACGAATACGTGGGATGAGGATTTGCTGGCTTTACATGATCGGGGTTGGCAGATTACGTTTGATGCTGAGACGTATCCGATTGAGATTCAACCGTCTGGGTTTGGGCGGGATACGAGTCGTCGGCCTAGGGGATTTTTTGATCAGTTGTTAAAGGCTCAATTGCTGATTTCTCCTCCTGAGAGTTGGGATACGGCAAATCTGCCATCTGCGGAGACCGCAGAAGAATCTGTAGAGATAGGACCTGCGGTACCAAAGCTGACTCCAGAGGAGATTAAGAGTCTTAGGGCAGAAAAGGGTTGGAGTCAGCGTAAGTTGGCTATGCTAACTGGGATTAGTCAAGGGCTTATCTCGATGATGGAGAATGGTACTCGAACAATTACAGCAGACAATGAACTTATTTTGCGTCGCACATTCGATTATTTTTAGTGCTGATTACAGAAAAAGGAGTAATTTTTGATATACCAGTTATCTTAGAAGAGGCAAGTTGTCTAGTATGATTGGCTCCAAGAGCGCTGCTGTCTATGGCTCGTTACGCCCTCGTTATTGGTATTTCTGAGTACGAATCTAAATATTTGCAGTTGCTTTCTAAAACAGTTGTGGGTGCAGATGCCATAGCTGATTTACTGAGACAGTATGGTCAATGTGAGCGGATCCAAGTTCTGAAGGGATATGTCTCTAATAAACAGCTTGCAGAAGCCTTGATCACCCTGATTACTAAGCAAGCCGATAAAAATGAGGTATTTATTTACTTTACAGGGCATAGCATTGCAGTTAAAGGCTGCCTTGGTGACGATACAGGATATTTAACCACTTCTGATTGTCATATTGTTTTAGAGAATGGTCTGCCAACTAATCAGACGAATGCCATTTCATTTTCCGAACTTAATAATTTGCTCTGCAAGTCACAACTTAGCAATCTTGTGATGCTCCTTGATACTTGCCATAGTGGTAAGTTTATCGAGCGGGAAATTTTAGAGAAAAGTTTCTCAGCCTTCAAGGCTAAACAAGACTATTTTCTAATCACCGCTTGTAGGGGCTATGAAAAAGCTTGGGCCAAGAAACAAGAAAATCATAGTGTTTTTACGGGAGCTGTTATACAGGCTTTAGCATTAGAAAATGCTGATGCAGATGGCCTGATTACTGGTGATCGTCTATTTGATAGCTTGAGGTTATCTCTCAAGGACAGCCGTCAAGAACCTGTTCGATTTGGCATAGGTCGTTCACTTCCACTTCTACGATTTCCAGCCAAACCACAAAGAGATGTATGTCATGAGGAGTGTCCTTATCAAGGATTAAAGTCATTTACGTCACAGACAAAAGAGTTTTTCTTTGGAAGAGAAGCAGAGATAATCGAAATAGCGGATAAGCTATCAAAATTTAATTTTGTCCCAGTAATTGGTACTTCTGGTAGTGGTAAGTCTTCTCTAGTCTTAGCAGGATTGATTCCTTATTTAGAAAGCCAGCACTGGCAAATCTTAGATCCAATATATCCAGGTCCAGAACCACTGAATGAGTTAAAGCGAGCTTTCCGCAGTTTGTTCGGAAAACATGAAATCAACGACATATATCAGCATGTGAATAATCACAACATAGAAGGAATTTTAGAGAAACTAAGCGGGGAAAAATATTTACTAATAATTGATCAATTCGAGGAAATTTTCACACTCTGTCGTTCTCAGAAAGACAGAGATAGGTTTGTTCAGCTACTAATGTCAGTGAATAAAATTTTCCAAGCGAAGATGAAAATCGTAAGTACAATGAGAGCAGATTTTTTAGATGCATGGTTAGCCCACGGTCAATCTGCAAAGATTATTCAAAATCAATCTTTTTTTCTAGATGTGTTGAGTGGCAATTCACTTCAAAAGGCAATTATTGAGCCAGCACAAAAGCAAGGGTATAAGCTTCAAAAAGAGTTATTATACCTTATTCAGAATGATGTCAATGAAGAACAGAATTGTTTACCTCTTCTCGAATTCGCTCTGACTGAACTATGGAAAGACAGAGATTTAGATAAGCGATTATTAACTTTCTCTTCCTATTTAACTATGGGTAGACTGAAAGGAGCTTTAAATCAGCATGCAGAGGCAGTATATTCGTCCTTCTCATCTACTCAAATGGACCTAGCAAAAAGAATCTTTTTGAGACTGATAAAGACTGATATTGATTTGAAAGATACGCGCTGGCGTCAATCGAAAGCATCTCTTTTGAGTATAGAAAAGGGAAGCAACGCAAAACAGGAACTCAATGAAGTTTTAGATGCTCTCGTTAATGCACGGTTGATTTCGGTAGGAAAAAATGGTCTTGTAGATCTAACCCATGAAGCACTTATGGATGGGTGGGAACGTCTAAAAAAATGGAGAAAGGAAAATCCAAAAGTCAGAAGATTAGCATATCAAATTGAAAATGAGTTTCAGTTGTGGGAAGAAGGTAAAAGTTCAGAATATTTGTTAACTGGTAGGCTACTAGCTGAAGCTAGAGAAAACTGGGAGCATATTTGCAGCTTTGTTTCTAATGATGTTATTCAATTTTATGAAGAAAGCTGTATAAATTCTCAAGAGCGTGGCTTAGACTATGTTACCGAGTTGTCAAATCGTCGCAGTTATGAAACTTATATTAAAAAAGAATGGCAGAAACTTTTTCAGGAGAAGCTGCCATTGTCTCTCATCTTGTTAGATCTTGACTACTTCAAGGAATATACCGACCACCATGGTTATCTTTTTGGGGAGCAATGTCTTAATCAAATAGGCGAGATTTTTACATCGCTACATAGAACTGAAAATAACTATGTAGCGCATTTTGGCGGAGGCTTTTTTGCTATTTGTAAGTCAGACGCTGCTACTGAGGAAGCACATGCAACAGCTTTACTCATACAGCAAAAACTTGCTGAGCTAAATATTCAAAATGATATGTCGGACATCTCTGAAAAATTTACTTTCACTATAGGTATTGCGACTATTGTGCCTTCTACAGCAATATGTACAGAAGATTTTTTTAGGGCTGCAGAACTTGCACTTTCGCATTCCAAGCAACAGGGTAGGGATCGTATTTATGTACATGCGCACTACTGTTTTACAGATTCAGCCGAAAATTAGTGAGATATTATGGCGCAGTAGTATGAACATTGAGGCTGTTGGGCTGTAACTCAATGTGACAGCCACTTATCTTTCTTACTGGTTCGATATATCCATCTAATGACATATCAAAGTCAAAAGATATCAAAGCTTGTATGGCAAGACCACATGTGACAAAAATCTGAAGACGCTCACGATATGTATTTCAATTTGAAGTAGTTTTTTCGTAATTGTCACTATCGGAAAAACATGTGAGATGGATAAGACTTTTAGCAAATGTGACCTTGGTGCGGAGAAACAGCGGGGGAGATTCGTCTGAGGCAGACCTTCCTCCGTGTTTTAGAAGCGGGCTACCTGTTGCAAGGCGATTCGCTTAACCAACTCAATTTCTCCACCAAGGAAGAGGGATGAAACCGGGGGTGTAATTTTTTCCTGTCTATGTTGAAGCCAATATGACTATAAATGAATCTGTTTGTGCTGTCTGGTTAGCTTGAATGTACTGATTTTCAGGTTCGCTCCTGAAGGAATGTCCAAATTTTCACGGCAAGAGCAAAGTTTTAGAAAAGCCAGTGTAGGATAGTACCTATGAACTTAGTTCAAATGATCTGCCTTTTCGGTCCTTGCAACTTACTTCTAAATCTATAACCCTTGGCATCCCAGTGTTTCTCCAAAAACATTCAATTGACAAGAATTCGAATTTGGTGTTGACAATGGTGATTATTCTGGAATAATCAAGCATGGTTATTCCAGAATAATCACATCTCAAGCTAAAACACTCTTCCAAAGCCTTGGAAAATCAGTTGTTGAATTTGGAATCGGTTTGTCTGTTGAAACTTCTATTACTCAGCGCAGCAGCAGTCAGAACCACGACAAAAATCAGCAGCTTGTTGTTCAGAAGAATTGTTCATTGTAGTTGGGATCGCCCTGCTCCCAGTGTTTATAGATTTTGTCGAAGTCTCAGAAGCCAACAGAATTTAATCGTTTGTTGTCAGAGTTTACGGTTAGGACGCCAGATATGTCCTTTGGCCCTTGATTACAAGTACCCCATAAAGCCATGACAGTCATCTCATTTACCAATCAAAAAGGTGGTTGCTCCAAATCCACCACATCTGTCCACTTTGCCTATTGGTTACGCCAAAAAGGTCACACCGTCTGTTTAGTCGATTCAGACGCTCAGCGATCCAGTTCTATCTGGATTGAGTGTCTGGAAGATGCCGATATCGATGTCGTTGTCTTACAGTCCGCTGACGAAGTGATTGATAAGCTGCCTGATATTGCCAGTCAGTATGACTTCACCATTGTTGATGGGCCAGCCGGGTTGTCTGAAGTCACACGAGCCATTCTCTTTAGAACCGATGTGTCCGTGATCCCCTGTCAGCCCACAGGTGTGGATCTTCGCAGTGCAGCAGATGCCGTCAAGCTGGTCCGACAAGCCCAGTCTGTTCGTAATGGCCCTCCAAATGCTGCACTATTTCTCGCTCGGGCTGTCAAAGGCACCCGACTAAAAGATGAGGCGATGTCCCTGTTATCAAAATCCAATATCCCGATCCTTAAGACAGTTATCCACCAAAAACAGTGTGTAGCTGATACCTTTGGTCAGCAGGGTACCGTATGGAACTTGTCCGGCAGAGCTGCTACTGAATCTGCCAGAGAATTTGATCGACTTTTCAAAGAGCTGCTAATGGAGGTTGTGTAAGCTATGACCCGTAAAGGCCGTCAAACCCTAGATAGTACATTAGCTAACGAGTTTGTATTTGGATCCGCTGAACGTCCCTCCCAAACCGAGCCCTCCCATGAAATTGCTCAACTTAAGGCAGAACTAAATCGCATCCAAGCCCAGCCAAAAGAAACCTCTGCTCTATTGCCAGTCGATAAAATCTTGCCACTGCGGTTGCCCGATGGCATGAAGCAGCCACGGAAATATTTTGATCCCAACGCGATGGAGCGTCTAAAGGCATCCATCGATAAGCACGGTGTTTGTGAACCAATTTTGACCCGACCTGCCAGTGATGGCCAGTTAGAAATTGTTTCTGGAGAGCGTCGCTGGCGCAGTGCCTGTGCGTTGAACCATACCGAGATTCCTGGTGTGGTTAAGGAAATGACCGATGAAGAGGCGTTGGAAATTGCCCTGATTGCCCATCTGCTCAGTGAGAATATTACTGCTGTAGAAGAGACCGATAGTTTGATTGGGCTGATCAGTTTACGCACAGAATTGACAGCTGATGGGGTGCCTTCGTTACTAACAAAAGTGCGCAATGCCCAGGCCAGAAAAAATGATTATTCCGGAATAATCAGTATCGATACCCTCAAAGATGTGGAAGCAATCCTGGGTGAATTTGGCATTTCCCTGGCAAGCTTTGTATCCAATCGTCTGCCCCTGCTGGATTTGCCTGAGTTCATTATGGATAACGTGCGTGAAGGAAAGTTGGATCCTTCTAAGGCGTTATTAGTTGCCCGTACCCAATCAGATTTACAGCAGCAGCTGGTGGATGAAGTTCTGCAAGATTCTTTGACAAAAGAGCAGTTGCGGAAACGAATTGCTGAATTAAAAACCCAGGGTAAGCTAGCTGATACAGACAAAAATGGGACTATTGAGCAACCTACATTTGATACTGTTCAAAAGCTCTACTCCAAAGTAAGTAAGAAACTATCGGGCAAGGACAAACAGGTCACTCGCAAAATGCAGGTGCGCATTAATCGCATTGATGAAGCGCTACGGGAGCTACTCGCTGAGCTGGACTAATCGTTTCGTTTGTGGATTTTGTCGGATGCGATCTCTATTCCGACGCTGATCCAAACAGACCTGACTCCGATGCCTGTAACGTGTCATAGAAACTTTCTTTTGCCTTTAATTCCAGAGCTCGTTTGGTGTACCGTCCAAACACCCCCATGGACTTAATCCGCATTAGCCTGCGCACAAATTCAGGGTTCATCCCCTCCAAAATCAGCTGAGTCCCAAACGTATGGCGCAGCTGGTGAGGATGAATCTGGGTGTCCAGTTCCGCTAACTCAGCCAAATCCTTGATGCAGTTGTATACACCCTTGTAGCCCATCCGCTGACCGCGATTCCGATTGGAAAGACTAATAAACAAAGGCGCATCAACACTGGTATCAAATCCTTCGCTTAAACACCATCCCAGGTAGCTATCCAATGCCCCACAGGCCTGAGCCGATAATGGCACAATGCCATCACTGCCCCACTTAGCTCCTTGAATCGTGATGGATTGATTTCCATAGTCACCCACATTGCGAGCCGCTACTTCATTCGCCCGCAGACCATGCTTTAGCAATTCAAAAATTGCTCGGTCCCGGTTGTAGCGTTCACCCCGAAACGGCAAAACCTCTTCCAGTGTTTGAATAATTGATACCTCCAAATCCTTCACCTGACTCGGCGCATCCGTCACTTTCTCAAGACTCAAGGCCGGATTGTATTGAATGAGTCGTTTGGCCGTCAGCCACTTAAAGAAACTCTGAATAGACGCCAGCGCCTGGTTGATACTGGCTGGGGATAATGTTTCGTCTAATGAATTGGCCTTGGGTATCGTTTTTAGATGAGTCTTGTAGCGAGTTAGATCCTGCTCCGTGACATCCGGCCATCCTCTTCCCGCTAACCATCGCTGAAATTGCCGCAGCTGCCGAGTGTAGGTTTTCTTTGTATTGGGTTTTAATTCCCGATCTTCAAGAAACTGATCCACCCAATCCGGCTCACGAGTTACCTGAGAGACCACAGGCTTTTTGGGCCTGCCATCCTGGAACTCAATAAATGTGGGTTGTGGATCAGATTTAGCCATGGGGTGCTGATATACTGGTACAAGAGTATCAAAATTTTTCCTAGTAATCCTGTGGCTGAATAGAGTTTTAGGAACGTGGATTTTGTAGGATCGAGAGTGCTTCTTCCAATGCCTTGGCCGCCGTCATCAGCTGTGTCCGAGTTTTGACCAACTGATTGCGTCGCTCAATTCCCAACCGTGCTTCCCGATGACGTGGTTCACCCGTTTTACCCAGATGAATGTGCCGCACCAATCGTTGCTGTGCCTGGGGATGAAACATTTCCCTATGTGCCGCCAGTTTGTTGTACCAATACGTACCGTAAGGTCGTTTAACAGCATAAGCATGAACTTCTGTTCCCTCGGGAGCAATATACTGTCTGTTATCCGATTCTAGCTGAGTGAATTGGGTTTCCAACTTAGCCATGGATTCCTGGAGTGTCTCCATCAGCGACGAAATCCCCAGCGAATCCAGGTCTTGAGGGTTCCCTCGCTGTCGTAACATCAGTGTGGCAGCCGAATTAGCCGACATCAATACCGAATGCTGTGTCTCCGCTTCATCACCCACCTGAAGATTAACCGTTTCACCCTCTACATCCGACTTAGCAAGTTCTGAACAAGCCGCTAAATTAGGACACTGAGCCGCCAATAACCCTGGTGTTTGAGTAATCGCCTCACAGGAAAAACTAAACGGACAATACTTTCGACTCATTGATATGTTCTAGCTGTCTAAATAAACTATTTAGCTAGAACTAAGTTTGAAAGATAGGTGCCCATTGTGAGCACCTCCAGCAATGAATCGTTAAATCTTCAAAGCGTTATGCCTCTTTGACTCGTTCTTTGAACGCCTTCCCAGCAGAAAACGCAGGAACAGTCGTCGCTGGAATCTTGATCACCTCGCCCGTTTTAGGATTACGCCCATCTCGGGCCTTACGGTCCCGTGGTTCAAAACTACCAAAGCCGATCAGAGTGACCTTCTCGCCTTCCGAAACGGTTTCCATCACCGTATCAATCGTGGCTGATACCACGTTATCGATGACATTCTTAGGTAGCTCAGTCGAAGATGCGATCTCATCAATCAATTCACCTTTGTTCATAGTAGGCAAGCTTAAAGCAGCTCGATTCGTTGTAAGACAGCCCATATTAGACCATAGGGGCCATTTGTGGGCCATATATTCCAGCACCAAGCTGCTCATTAAGGACTATTGGCGTTTTCAAAAAAGAATGGCTATAGTGTTGGGCAAGCCTAGCCGTTCTCAATGTCGCGAAGTGCTTTCGTAACTAGATCAACATAGCTGCCTTGGATGCAGCTTATTTGCCCCTAAGGCAGCTATGTCGATTTAGATGCGTTCATACATAAAGCAATAATGTCCTACTAGGACGTTATTGTGGGTGCTTGTCATTTGCTATCGGTTGTGTCCGCAAATGGCTGCTGGGCGAGATGTCTCTAATGAAGAATCATGTCTCAAATAACCGTATTATCGCCATGCAGAGTGGCAATATTTGCCGATGGCCAGAATGTTGACTTGTCCAAATACAGCCAGGCCATTATTCATTTTGCTGAACAATTGGGAGATGTGTCTATTCTATGGGCCTATCACTATTGGCGTAAGGTCAAGGAAAGCGCCCAGCAAAAACTCCATACTGATGGGTGGCAATGTCTTGATATTGCGGGCACTATCAAAAACCGAATTGATGACCTTCTGATAAAAGATTACCAACAACTGTGTCGCAGTTGGCAGCCAGATATAATCGTACTGATTTCAGGTGACAAGGACTTTGAATATCTGGTTAAAGCCCATCTGGCGCAGGGACGGCGTGTTGTGGTGATTGGTCGTCGCGATCACGTGAGTAAGCGTCTGAAACGCTGGATTCCTAATGATGTCTACTTTGTTGAAGATCTAGCCTGCTAGGTATCGATGAATAAGGTGATTACAGCCTGACTGCAATCACCTTATTAACGATGCTCTATAAGAAACCAAAGACTTACTCACTCTTTTCTGCCTTGTGTTGCTCTATATATTTCCGCATGTAAGCAACCAACACATCTTTCATATTTTCATCCCTGGCAGCACAAATAGATTTAAATTCACTGCGCAAGCTTCTAGGAATTCGTAGCTTCAGCTCTACAATTTCCTCCTTTGGCTCCTTACTCACACTCA
>JBCDIX010000121.1:0-12359 GCA_038748405.1 Cyanobacteria bacterium P01_H01_bin.21
TCGGTCTGGTGTGCGCCGTACTCTCTTGCTACGTGACTCTCAAGGGCTGGTCTCTTATGGGGGATGCCATTTCCCATGCGGTGGTGCCGGGCGTTGTCGTGGCCTATGCCCTGAATATTCCCTTTGCTATTGGGGCCTTTTTGTTTGGGTTTGGGGCTACTGTTGCCATTGGCTATGTTAAATCTAAAACCCGCTTAAAAGAAGACGCCGTCATTGGTGTCGTATTCACAGGCTTTTTTGCCTTTGGTCTGGTGCTGGTTACCAAAATCCCGAGCAATATTGACTTGTTTCATATTTTATTTGGCAATGTTCTGGGTATTTCTCCACAAGATATTATTCAAACCCTGATTGCAGGGGGCATTACTCTGGTAGTCATTTTGTTACGGCGTAAAGATTTACTGCTCTTTTGTTTTGACCCAAACCAGGCCAAGGCCATTGGGCTTAATGTGCAGGCTATGTACTACACGCTGTTGTCGGTGCTGGCGCTCACCATTGTTGCCGCACTTCAGACCGCCGGGATTATTTTGGTGATTTCTCTGTTAGTCACGCCGGGGTCTATTGCCTATTTGCTCACCGATCGCTTTGATCGCATGTTAATCATTGCCACCATTGCCAGCGTTTTTTCTTGTGTGTTTGGTACTTACCTTAGCTACCACTTAGATGTCTCCACTGGCGGCAGCATTGTGGTGCTGCTTACCTGCTTATTTATTTTGGCCATGGTGTTTGCGCCCAAATATGGGTTATTGGCTCAAGAGTTTAGAAAGCGGTCTCCTCATTTATTGGATGAAGGGCAAAAACCTCAGGTAGTGGTTGATCAAACGTAATTATCGGTGGGGTGCTGCCAACGCTAGGTATTTGTCTGCCTACCCCACGCTCTTAAGATATTGGCTAGGAGGCATCTGAAATTTTTTCTTAAAGGCAACGACAAACGAGCTGCGGCTGGCATAGCCTACCCAGCGAGCCGTTTCTTGAATATTTAGCTGACCGGCCTGTAATAACTGCCGCGCTTGCTCCATGCGATGGTCGTGGAGATAGCCAAAGACTGTATTATCAAAGACTTGGCGAAATCCTTGTTTAAGCTTGCGCTCATTTAGCTGGACCTGTTTGGCTAGCTCGGGCAGAGACGGTGGAGCCGCCATGTTTTGGATTAGGATATCCCGTGCTTGATAAACTCGATCAATGTCTCGATTAATCAGTGGTTTGCCTTGGGTTGCTGACTTTGTCAGCATCTGGTTAAAGTGCAGTGCGATTAGCTCTAGCGCCTTGGCTTCTAGATAAAACTGTCGCGTAATGCCTTGATAGGGCCACTGCAAGATTTGCTGCAGTATTTGGTATTGGGCTGGTGTAATGCGACTCGTGTAGTACAGCAGTGCATTTTTTGGGTGTTCGATGGCGGTTCTTAGGTCGGTGGGGAGTTCGTG
Source organism: Cyanobacteria bacterium P01_H01_bin.21 (assembly GCA_038748405.1). Lineage (GTDB taxonomy): Bacteria > Cyanobacteriota > Cyanobacteriia > Phormidesmidales > Phormidesmidaceae > Leptothoe. Next base: position 1,422 of record JBCDIX010000121.1, read on the forward strand.
GATGCGATCGCTAAATGTGGGCATCAGCTCCGGCAAAACTCGAACCCTAATGGCACAGGTGTGCTGTTCAGCCGGATATATCTCAATTTCAGGTGTGTTAGGTAAACAATACAAATAGCTTTTGCCCGCCACCTCTTCTTGAGGCAGTTTCAGACCCCCATTATTCACACAGCTGCCGCCCGATAGATAAAAGGCCAGACTTAATGGCCTAGTTGATGAATGTCGAAACTCATAGCTATGGGTTTGGCGTTTCCTGTAGTCGGTAACCGTTAGCCATAGCCCCGGTCGCAGCTCTATTTCACGCCCATAGCCCCAGCCTAACGGTGAGGGCATTTGCCAAAAAGCTTCAGGCCCTTCCTCGTACCATGCCACCTCTTTGTTAGCACGACACTCATCTATGATTTCATCAACTTCAGGACCGGTTAGCACCTTAGCCATGTCATAGCGGTAGAACTCTATTAAAAGTATGACATTATTGCCACTCGTTCTCAATATTGTTTAAAAACTCACCAGCCGATCACACTGAGGCCAGTGATTGCGATCAGACCGTAATTGAACTTAAGTCCTCTTACTGATATTGAGGGCGTACTGTTGACCGTATAAAGACGCTAACACTTACAAGAACTTAATTTACAGGTATTTTTACGGTTAGAGGGGTATTTTAGAGTCTATAAATAACGCTTTAAATATTTGGTGTGCCCTGTTATGACTTGGAATAAGCTCCAGAAGATATCCGTATATGCTCTTTTAGCGGCATTACTATACCCCACAGTCGTGAATGCTCAAGAAACTGGGGTGCCTACATCGACAGCTACACTGTCTCCTCGGGTTGGTGTCGACTTCAATACTCCTCGCAATGGCGATGATGAACGCAGTTTTGGTCGGGTTACCGGCTTTATCCCCCTATGGCAAACACCTGGGAATGGACTGACGTTTCTAGACACGGCCATTCGTCTCAATAGCACCGGTGAACTCGGTGGAACGCTCACCGTCGGGCAGCGATTTTTGCAAGGTGATGTGGTGCTGGGTGGCCACCTTTCCTACGATGTTCGCGATACTGGTAACAATACGTTTAATCAGCTCGGGCTGGGGGTGGAAGCCTATGGCCAACTCTGGGACATCCACCTAAATGGCTACCTGCCAGTGGGGGATACCCAAGACTCAGCTGGTAGAAGCGGTGGTACTGGTCAGGTAACAGATACCCAGTTCCAAGGAAATCAGCTGGTATTTTTCACCGAGGGTGGCTCAGAATTTTTAGAAAGTGCATGGGGTGGCATTGACCTAGATGCCGGCATGCAGCTGGCGGACTGGGCCGATTGGGGGCAACTCTGGGGCTACGGCGGCGTTTACTACTACGGGGATGCCATCGGCGGACGTGTGCGAGTTGATCATCGAGTGCAGGACTGGCTGCGTCTGGGGCTAGGTGTGCAAAGTGACGACAATTTTGGGACCCGGGGGTTCTTTTCTGTTGGCGTTAGCTGGGGAGGGGGCACCCGTGTAGACTCTAGTAATGATGGCGTACTCTGGGCACGGGCAGCAGAAAGCGTCACCCGAAATAGTTCTATCGTTGTTAAAGAAAGTGAAATCTTCACCGCTGGTGGGACTGAGGTTGCCATTAATCCAGTGACGGGGCAAGCCTACTCTTTTCAGCATGTTATTCCCGATGCCACATCCACAGCGGGGGATGGCACGATCGACAATCCTGCAGCGAATGTCAATTTAGTGAATGCTCAGGCGGGTGACCTTATCTATGTCAGGGAAGGAGATAGTCGTACAAATCCCCTGGCCCCCTTTACCGTGCCAGCCGATGTGGTGGTGATTTCGGATGCGAACATAGAAACCATCGCAACCCAAGCCGGGAATGTTACCTTACCCGGCTCAGGAACCGGCGTTTTAACCCTGGTGGATGCCACAGGCAGCGACGTTGGCATTACCCTCACCGGAGGAAACAACCGCCTTTCTGGGTTTGAAATCACTGGGGCCAGCGATGCTAATATTTTTGTCGATAATTCTAACGGCGCATTAGTCGAGAATAATTTTAGCCGCGACGATCTGGACGATGGGATTGAGGTCTTCAATTCCATCGGCGTGACTTTGACCAGTAATACGTTTAGTAACAGCGGCGATGATGCCATCGATCTCGACAGCTCAGATAGCGTGACCATTAGCAATAACACCATTGGTGGCAGTACTGACGACGGTATATTCATCAATAGCTCAGCTAGCGCGATCATCAGTGGCAACACCATTAGTGACAGCGGTGGCGATGGCATCGATCTCGATGACTCAGCCAGTGCAGTGATCAGTAACAACATCATTAGTAATAGTGGTGATGATGGCATCGATCTCGACAGCTCAGACAATGCATCGATTCAGAACAATACTGTTACTAGCGCTGTTGAAACAGGTATTGAGCTATCCACATCAACTGATGCAACTGTAGACGGCAACTCAATCGACTTGGGCAATTTTGGTATCTTTGCTGGTGAATCAGACAATGCGGTGATTCAGAACAATACCATTGCCAATATCGCATTCTCCAGCATAGAAATCGCTGAGTCAAACAATGTCACTGTTACGGGTAACACAATTAGTAACAGCGATGAGGTAGGTATATTTATCGATACCTCAGAGAGTACTCTGGTGCAAAATAATCAGATTTCTGACAGTACTCTCGTTGCTATCGAACTAATATCTGCCACTAATGCTAGCTTAATAGGTAATACGATTAGTGACAGCGGTAGCGGTGCTATTTTTGTGCTTGACAGTGAGACCATCACAATTCAAAACAACCAGGTAACAGACACGGCTACTGACATCACTACTGATGAAATTGCTGGGGCTATTTTCTTACAGGAAGTCGTTGGCAAAGTTAATATCAGCGGCAACACGGTTACAGGCACTACAGGCACCAATGAGTTTGATGGTCAGGGGATTGCGATCGGTAACTCCACAGGAGATATTGCTCTAACAATTGACAACAATACCGTCAGCAACAACCAAGGTGACGGTATTGGTATCGCCTTAGTTGATATATTCACCACTGGCCCTGGGGATGCGACGGCTGATATTACCATTACCAATAACACGATAGAAAACAATGGTGTAGCCGTTCCCTTACGGGGAGATGGTATTAGGATAGCGGTAGAAGAAGATGGGGTGATCAATAGTCTCTTAATTGAAGACAATACGTTGACCGGCAATTTTGATGACGGCATTGATATCAGTGCAGGGTTGGCTCAATTGGCGACAATCCTAATGCCTAATCCTAATCTTTCTAGCAGTAATGCTCAAATACTAAATGCTGTGATTCGAAATAATGAGATTACTGACAGTCTAAATGGACAAGGAATAATATTACGCAGCTTGGGAGACAATAGCAACATCGTGGTTTCTGTAGAGGGGAATACCCTGGCTAACAATGTTGGTGGTGGTCTGGAAGCGATATCGACCGACACCAATGGTGCCCCTGAAACCAGGTTATGCCTGGCTCTCAACAACAATACCAGCGATGGTGGTTATACCCTGACTGAAACCTTGCCCCTATTTTTTATAACGTCTAGCCGCTTTACCGTGGTCAATCGAGATGGTGTGGATGGTGCGAATACAGGGGGGGTAATATTCAATCCAGCTATTGGTAGTTTTGACGATGTTGGTAACATCGCTGCTTGCCCGTAGCTTATCGGTATTCTTTTGTAAAACAAGCGGTTTGTTGTGATGTAACAGCAAACCGCTTGTTTTTTCAACCATTGCTGATTTAGAGAATGAATCAGTCCAGAACAGCGGTTATTTAAAGACCTCTTACAGATAAACCCATCTTGAGGTTCAGCAATGCCAAAAATAAAATGCGTTTTACACCCAAAATGACTAGCAAGATGCTGCTACTTCGTTCTAATCTAACGAGATTGATTCTATCTAGTTGTTTCTGGCGCACCTATTCTGACTGCCATGGCCAAGCAAAATTTTAGGATTGGAGCGCCGCTACATAAGCGGGCATTTAATCGTCAGCGTCGATATTTTGTGCTGATGGGCATAAGCACGGCGATCGCATCTGCCTGTACCAGACCTGCTGGGCAAAACGCTCTATCGATGGCCACCAAGCGGATTTCACATGCGTTGGGTGAAACAGATGTGCCAGTGAGGCCAACCCGCATCGTCGTTGTCGGGTATTTCACAGTAGAGGCGATGATGGCTCTAGGGGTGCAGCCCATTGCAGCGCCGGCTGTGATTACTGATAACTTGCTCCATCTGCCAACTGTGGAGGGTGCGATCGCAGATATTGGTGTACCTAACAACCCTAACCTTGAGAAAATTGCTGCCCTCAATCCTGATCTTATTCTCACCAGCAAGTTATTTGCTGCGGCCGACACCTATCCGCTGCTTTCACAGATTGCACCAACCGTTGTGCTAGATGCCAATGGCCATAGCGAATGGCAAGCACTCACCCGTCTATGCGCTGAAACCCTGGGAAAAGAGACCGAAGCCGAACAGCTGAAAGCAGATTACGAGGCAAAATTGCAGGCATTCAAATCCCAGGTAAACGCCAGTCAGCTTCAGGTATCGGTCGCTTCATTTCACCTAGAACAAATTACCACTTATGGCAGGGAGTCATTTATCGGCACCGTTCTAGACGCTGCTGGGCTATCACGTCCACCCAATCAAAGAGAAGGTCGCAATGCTCAGATTTCCATCGAGCTGCTAAATGAGATTGACGGAGATGTATTATTTGTCATGAATCCCCAAAGCCAGACCGAACTGGCGGGCGATGTACGAGCTGCCCTAGAGAAAATTAAGACAAATCCCCTTTGGAACACCCTTAACGCTGTCCAAAACAACCAGGTTTATGAGGTAGATACCTACTGGTTTGGTGTGGGCTATATTGCAGCCGATCGGGTCCTAGACGATCTGGCTCAGTACGTTTCTAAGGGATAAGGGTTTTATCAGGTCCAAAAATTTAATGCTGAAGAGACGTTCCATGGAACGTCTATACGTCCAGTAGCTGAGAATAGCAAGAAAGCCGTATAATGCAATCTATTCTCATTAGCAGCGTTTGTCATGAAATCCAGACTGGTCCTAAGTCATCGCGAAGATTGGCTGTTACCAGGCAGCCCTGACGATTCGCGGCTGTTTCATGCGGACCTGTCCGACCAAATTTTGCTGTATCCATCTTCTGTGGGTCAGGGGTATCGGCAAAAAATTCGGTTACAAGACGATCTGACCCTTGTCATTATGGACTATGCACTCAACTGTGATGTTCTGTTTGATATCCCTGGAGAGAATGTTTGCACCAAGTTTGAGTTTCCGCTAAGCGTCGGTCCTCGCTATAGCGAATTTGTTCCGATTGTTGGCTTTCGGATGTTGGGGACTGGCCAACCTAAAAAACGAGTTTTTGAGATTGAAGTTATTTTTGAAGGCTCTTCTATCTTAACCTATGCTCAAGCTTGCTTGGAGCGGTTTCCTATCCATACACAACAGATTGTAGAAGGCATTATAAAAGCCCTGTGGCGGTTTCAAGGAGGTCGCTCAGGGTTAGATACAGCTGAAATACTAAACCGACTGGTAGCCTATTCTGCCAAAGGAACGTTGATTTCTTGCAGTGATCTTACCCTTGGGCATATTGTGTCTGAGGCTCTCTACAGTGAATCTGTGGATCTTCGGTATGCTAACCGGGCTCTGATTACGCCGCCTATGGAAACAATCATCGGAGAGATTCTGAGCTGTCCCTATCGTGGTACAACCCGTCGTCGTTATTTAGAACATAAAGCGTTAGAGCTGGTGCTGTTGCGTCTGCAGGCGATTGCCCATCCATCTCTGCATAAGGCGGATCTCAACAGTATTTATCAGGCGGCTTCTATCTTAAGACGTGAGATTGTGAATCCACCGACGGTCGAAATCCTTGCGCGCAAAGTAGGCACCAATCGACTCAAGCTAAATCAGGGATTTCATCAGGTGTATGGCACAACGCCCTTTAAGTATTTGCGAGACTGTCGCCTAAATCAGGCACGGCGGCTATTAATGACCACCGATATGTCGGTAGAAAGTGTGGCGGCCGCTGTGGGCTACAGCAGCCGTAATCATTTTGCTAAAGCCTTTCGTCGGCAAACGGGACTCAATCCTAAAGCCTTTCAGATGCAGGTATGGCAGTGCGCCAGCTAGGTTTGAAGCCTTGGTATAGCCACAGCAAAAAATGCGTTAACCGCCCAAAATCTCTAGAAAGCCCCTGAAAATTCCCCTAATCTAATTGAGAATAATTTGCTTCAACTGCAATTTTTGACTTGGATGGTGCCAACCACGCACTGTTCAGATTCTTAATAGGGTTGAACACTGGTGTGGGGGATATGATGACGAAAGTGTTGCAGTATAGGACTCTTGTTTTAATCGGAGCGCTCCTGGGTAGTTCTGTTTTATTTATTGAGCCAGTTCAAGGGGAATTATTACCCGATCATCCTCCTGTCTCCACGACGGCTCAAGCACCTGACACCATTCAAATTATCGATATACGGCTCAATGTTACTGAGACAGGTCTAGACATACTCTTGGTGACTGAGTCTGGAACACTCTCTTTGCCTCAAACAAATATTGTTGAGAATACGTTAACTGCCGAGATTGCGAATGCGGTGTTGGCGTTGCCAAATCAAGGTGAGTTTCAAGTAGCTGAGCCAGCTGAAGGGATTGCATTGGTGCAGGCAGTGAACCTATCTGAAAATAGGGTTCAGCTCTCGATTACGGGCGTAGAGTCTCCCCCCGTGGCGGATGTGGCTGTCGAGACGCAAGCGCTGCGTCTGACTGTGGGAACAGAAAATCAAACTGTTTCTACGTCAGAAGAAGAACCACTACGACTAGTGGTAACTGGGGAACAAGACAGTCGCTATTTGGTGCCCAGGGCCTCTACCGCTACCCGCACCGATACGCCCTTAGATGAAATTCCTCAATCGATTCAGGTGATTCCTCAGGAGGTGCTAGACGATCAGCAGGTAATTCGTCTGAACGATGCGCTGCGTAATGCCAGCGGTGTTGTATCCAACTCGCTTGACCAGCGGGGACAACGATTTATTATTCGTGGGTTTAGCAGTTCGTCTATTTTGCGGGATGGGTTTCGCCAAACTAATGGAAGTTCTGGTAACGCAGGTTTTCAGGAGCTGGCTAATATTGAACAGATTGAGGTATTAAAGGGGCCAGCCGCAATTTTGGCTGGGGCTGTAGAACCCGGCGGTGCAATTAATTTGGTCACTGAGAAGCCGCTGTCAGAACCGTTTTATGAGCTGGGTCTGCGGGCGGGCAATCGAGAGCTGATTGAACCAAGTATTGATATCTCGGGACCGCTGACAGAAGATGGCCGACTGCTATATCGTCTGAATGCGCTGTATCGCAATGAGGACTATCACCGAGATTTTGACGTGCCTGTGGAGCGATTCTTTATTGCGCCAGTGCTGAGCTGGGCCATTAGCGGTCGCACCGACCTCACCGTTGAGCTAGAGTACAGCGACGAAACTCGTCCAGCTGATTTTGGCGGCATCCCCGTAATTGGTGATCGCGTAGCCGATGTCCCGTTTGATCGGATTACGGGAGAACCCGATGATGATGCTTCCAACCAGTTTTTGAGGCTCGGCTATCAGTTTGAACATCGCTTTAGCGACAGCTGGAAGGTGCGCAATAGCTTTCGCTATATCAGCTTCGATAATAATTTTGTGTCTAACGTGGCCTTTGGCACCAATGAAGCCACAGGCGATCTGTTTCGTGTCTGGATTCAAAATGCTCAGCCCAGCGACAGCTATGAACTACAAACTAACGTAATCGGTGAATTTGCCACCGGTTCGATTGAGCACACCCTTTTAGCCGGTGTCGATCTATATCGACAGGAGTCTGAAAACCGCAGACGCACCGATGTTACACCACAGCCCCCATTCAATGTGTTTGACCCGGTGTATGGATTGGTGTCTAGACCCGACAGTTTTGATGAGCCGCCACCGCAGATAACTGACTTTCACACTGACAATCTTGGTATCTATGTCCAAGATCAAGTTACTTTGCTAGACAACCTGTTTCTGTTGGCCGGGCTTCGTTACGATACAGTGACTGAAGATATTGATGACCTAGAGCGAAACACTAGCGACAGTCAAAGTAGTGACGCCTTTACCCCCAGGATAGGGTTAGTATATCAGCCCACTGACAATCTCTCTTTGTATACCAGCTACAGTACGTCGTTTGTACCCAACTCAGCTAGAGATCGCTCTGGTGATCTGCTAGAACCCGAGGAAGGACGACAGTTTGAACTAGGGGCTAGAGCTGATTTGCTAGATGGGCGTTTGTCAGCTAATTTGGCTTTGTTTAATATCACCAAGCAAAATGTTGCCACAGCCGATCCAGATGCTCTACCAGGAGAGGGGTTTGCGATTGCCACGGGTGAACAACGGAGTCAGGGGGTGGAGTTAGACGTAATCGGTGAAGTTCTGCCCGGATGGGACATTGTTGCCAACTATGCCTATACTGATGCCGATATTACTGAGGACAATAATGGTCTAGAGGACAACCGCATCTTTGGAGTGCCTGAGCACAATGTCAACCTATGGACAAACTATGAAATTCAGCAAGGCAACCTAGCCGGTCTAGGGTTTGGTATTGGGATTAACTATGTGGATGAACGGTTTGGTGATAACGAGAACAGCTATGTGCTAGAAGACTATTTTCTCACCAATGCAGCGGTCTCTTACCGAAGAAATAACTGGCGAGCAGCCCTCAATTTCCGCAATCTGTTTGATGTGGACTATATTGACAGCTCTGAGGGTTCCAGAGATTTTGAAAATCGACCGGGTGAGGGATTTACAATTGTAGGCTCTTTCTCTATTGAGTTCTAAGCAGGCTTGGCCTTAAATCTGTGTAGTGCTGAGGGCCTATCAAAGAGAACCGTCAACAAAATGTGCTTGGGACAGTTTCGAAGCCAAAACCTATATAAGGTCACTGCCTACGTTAGGTGAGGCAAATAGCGTGGGGGCCATGTGCAAACCTTCCTAATTATCTGGCTAGGACAATTCGCTTCCCTGCTGGGCTCTGAGATGACTAACTTCGCCATTACCATTTGGGCTTGGGAAGTGACAGGGCAAGCTACACCGCTCTCATTTATCCTGGCGGTGACTCAAATTCCTAGACTGTTAATTTCACCTTTTGCTGGTATTTGGGTAGATCGATTTAATCGCAAATATTTAATGCTGCTGGGAGATACCGTCGCCGGACTGTCTACTGTTGTCTTACTGGTTTTGTTTCTAACCGATCATCTACAAATCTGGCATCTTTATGTGTCAGGTGCAGTCAATGGTCTGTTTGGCTATATTCAAGGGCTGGCCCATTCTGCCTCCATGTCACTCATTGTGGCAGAACAACATTATGCTCGGGCGTCTGCCTTTGAATCACTGCAGCTGTCGGGTAGCTATGTGATTGCTCCGGCTATTGCTGGAGCTATGTATGCGGTTACGGGTCTGAGCGGAATTTTGGCGATTGATTTGGTTACGTTTGGGATTGCGATCGCAACTCTCACCACTGTCACCATTCCCCAACCAACAACACCAGTTCAAAACGCTTACCCCGTCTGGCAGCAGCTAACATTTGGTCTTAAGTATTTATGGTCTCGTCCCAGTCTTAAAGTACTCCTCAGCTTTTTTCTAATTAGCAACTTTATCAACAGCGTCAGCTTTACTCTGTTGCCCGCCATGATGTTGGCGCGTCTGGGTAATGACTCTACTATTTTAGGAACGCTGTTCTCTTTTTTTGGTATTGGTGGACTGTTGGGGGGACTAACCCTAAGTGTTTGGGGTGGCCCCAAACGACGCATCCATGGCGTGTTGATTTTTAGCGCCATTTGGAAAGTGGGACTAATCGTGTTGGCGCTGGCTCAAAGTGTCTCTACTCAAATTGGCACGGCATTGGCCAGCGGGTTTTGTTCTCCGTTTCCCGGTAGCTGCAGCCAGGCGATCTGGCGCTCCAAAGTGGAGCCAGAGGTGCAGGGACGGGTGTTTGCGACGCGGTTTTTGTTGACGCAGTTGGCAACACCCTTGGGGGCTGCGATCGCAGGCCCCCTCGCTGATCATGTTTTTGAGCCGGCCATGCAGCCCGGTACACCCTTAGCCCAGGCATTAGAACCTATCTTTAGCACGGGTGCCGGTGCTGGTATGGCATTACAGATGACCTTATTTGCTGGCTGTGGTTTGCTGATTGCCCTTGGGGGATATGGCATCCAAAACCTGCGAGACATTGAGACCACGTTATGAATTTTATGGTCATCGCTGTTTTCTAAGCCAAGGAACCCAAGATCTGTTTGATGGAGTATTTGGCAAGCGATCGCATCTAACCAGGTGCGATCGCTTGGCTCTAGCCGATCTTCACTTTTTTGGTCAAAATTGCCATCACTTCATTGGGGCGTCCGGTGGGTAGCGGACGGCTCCAGTCGTTGGGCTCGGTGTAGTTGAGCTTATGCAACAGCTTTATGGTGGTTTGCACAAAGGTCAAACTACCCATCAGCAAATGCCGTCCACTCTCGTAAGAAGATTCTGGCAGCGGAGCAGGTTGACTTGTGAGCGCATCAGCGCCCTGAGTTGGATCTTGAAACATGGTTCTGGTTCTCCAGAGATACGACAAGGAAAGCCAGAACCTAACGACTCAGCCCCCGCGATGTATGGCAAATCGCAGGGGTGAGGCATAATAAGCCCAGCCCAAGGATTGCACTCGAATCCACGGGTCAGCCATCGGTTAGGTGTTGTCCGCACCTGCCGATGGTGCCGAATTATTAGGTTCTAGTAGAACAGCTGCACTTGCAGCATTGAGTAACTTTAGACCGGAAGCCAGGCTTTCGTCAAGCGGGCCATATTGCTCTGTTATCAAGGCACTTAAGAGAGACTTCTAAGCAGGAAAATGCTCATTTCACAGATTTAACTGTCAAAAACGGCA
>JBCDIX010000122.1:0-11621 GCA_038748405.1 Cyanobacteria bacterium P01_H01_bin.21
CATTTTCAACATAGAGAATCGTGTACTTAAGTTTCATGATGTGCTGGCATTGTAATTTCCAAAATCCAAAATAAGGGTTTTTCATGGTGTCGGTATTGAATAAATGCGACAAAAACACCTCGGCTAGATATCTTGTGCTTGCTTTTCTCAATGTCAAGTATCTCAATATCAAGTTAAATGTGCTAGAATCTTAGCGTCAAGTATCTTGATGTCGAGGTAAATCGATGCAGTTATCACGCCCTCTCGATGTATTGCTCACCGCGCTAGCCCCGATGGCTTGGGGTACTACCTATATCGTTGCCACAGAGTTTTTGCCTGCAGGTCACCCTCTATTGGTGGCATCGTTGCGTGCTCTCCCTGTTGGGTTGCTGCTAACGGTGGCGTTTAGGAAGCTGCCCAAGGGCATTTGGTGGTGGCGGATGTTAATTCTCGGTGGCTTGAATATAGGTATTTTTCAGGCTTTACTATTTGTTGCCGCCTACCGGCTACCTGGCGGCGTTGCTGCTACAGCTGGGGCGATTCAGCCCTTATTAGTGGTGATGTTTTCCTGGTTGCTCTTGCATGAGCGCCCTGGTAAAACTTCTATTTGGATTGCGATCGCAGGCTTTATCGGTGTTGGTCTCCTTGTCCTTAGCCCCAGTGCACAGTTGGACAGCATTGGCATCATAGCCGCCCTTGCCGGAGCCGCCTCCATGGGGTTGGGAACCGTGCTTGTCAAACGGTGGAAGCGTCCTGTTTCATTACTTGTTTTCACCGCCTGGCAGTTGGCGATTGGCGGCGCTATGTTATTGCCCGTTGCACTATTGGTTGAAGGCCCGTTTACCCATCTCTCTAGAACCAATATCCAGGGTCTCATTTATCTAGGTGTGATTGGTACCGGGCTGGCTTACATTCTTTGGTTTAGGGGTATTGATAGACTTAACGTGTCAGCCGTTTCATATTTAGGGTTGATGAGCCCTGTGGTGGCAACAATCATTGGTTTTGTCTGGCTAAACCAAACGTTTACCCCCACTCAATTGCTAGGTATCGTGATTATTTTGACAAGTGTTGTTTTTGGGCAACAAACCAGTCTGCCGCATCGGAACCCATCTCATCTTTCTCATGTGGTTACTCTTACGAAGGGGAACCGTTAGGGAGGGGGAATTAATCTCCTAAGCTTTGCGCTTTAGCAAAACACGCAGAAATCGATAAACACCTCGACTAGCATCCAATAAAGGCAGAGGAAGACGAACCTTTAGAGGCGCGAGAAAAGGTCGATAGACCCAGTAGTAAAACTTTTTTAGATCGCCCCAGGCTGAGCCAGACCCTTCTCTCAGAAAGTCTGAAATATCAACAACTAAGCCTCGACCTTGTTGCATCATGACATTTTTGCCATGGACATCATGGGGGCGTAAGCCTCGACTGCGAGCGTAGTCTAACGCTCGATCAATATCTCGCACTACCTGCTTAGGGATGCGTAGACCCTTGTGTAAGCAGTTATACAGGGTGATACCCTGCAGCCGTTTAAGCACTAAAAAATTGTCTTGAGCATAGAAGCATTGAGAGAATGCAGGATGGGAGCCGATTCTGCGATAGACTTCTACTTCATCTTCAAACCCAGGACGATTGGGGGCATAGAGTTTAACCACCAGGCTGGGATATTGAGGATGGGCAAACACCGCTGCATAATTGCCAGTCCCTAGAACTTGCCAGGGAGAAGGAACGTAGTGAACCTTAACCGGATCGTGGGGTTTAACACTCTCAAGACTGACCCTGGGGCGCAGATCTTCATAAATGCTGATAATTAATCGATTAAGCTGGACGCTATTTATGATGGGAGCATCGGTCGAATAATCGACTTTACCCTGTAAAACGGTATTGGCGTGATGATTATGCATACCTGGCCGGTGTGATGTGGGGGTATAAGCGCCATTATAGAAGCCCTATTTGGGGTTAATGCGGGTTTTTATGCCCTCATATTGCGAATAGTAAGAATAGATAAAACTCTCTGGAGTGATAAAAAATACTTGATATTCATCTATGTATCCTGGATGTATTGGCAGCTAAAAGCCTTGTTTTATTAGGAAATCGAGGTTGTTTAACAAGTTTGTCTGGTTCAGTACGGTAGGCAGCCAAAACGTTTTGATTATACTGAACCTGTTCTAGCTAGAGCAGATGTCATGGATGGTTTACATCTCCCCTCTTCAACGGCTGAGCCTCAGAGTTTTACGCTGTCAGACGGTCGTCGGCTGACTTACCAACGTGTTGGTGATCCTCAAGGGCAGCCTGTGTTCTTTTTTCACGGGTCGCCTGGCTCAAGGTTAGACAGTCTGTCGGCGCAAGCTGTTGCTCAAACCCACGGTTGGCAGATTGTTGCTCCCGATCGTCCCGGTATGGGTCGGTCTGATTTTAAGCCCTATAGCCTACTAGACTATGTTGATGATATTTGTGAGCTGGCAGACAGTCTGGGATGGACAACCTTTGGAGTAATGGGCCACTCTGGTGGGGGCACCACGTTACTAAGCTGCGCCTATGCCATTCCAGACCGGCTTATATTTGCCCTAGACTTAGGGGGATGGGGACCGGTCACTGTCGCTGAATTGCGATCGCAAATGACCTCCATCGATCAATTTTTTGCTGAGCGCTGTATTCCCTCTGCTCAGGCTCAGCCAGCTCAACGTGTTCCGTGGCTGTTTCAAATTCCTTTTACGCTGCTGGGGCTATCCGCCAAGATGTTACCCCCAGCCATGTTTGTTGGGTTGTTAAATGGGGCTAATTACTTTTGTGAGGCGGATTCTGTCCTACTGTCCACACCAGAGGTGGCTAATTTTTTAGCCCAAACTGTGCGAGAATCGTTTGCCCAAGGGGGTGAGGGGCCTGCCTACGATGCTCTGCTGCGCTACCAAGATTGGGGCTTTAAGTTAGAAGAGATTTCCATGCCCGTCCATATTTTCCATGGTACCGAAGACATTTCTGCCCCCTATAGTTTTGCTGTTTATAAACACCGTCATCTGCTCAACAGTCAGCTCCATAGCTATCCTCAAGAGGGGCATTTCTTTCTTTGGTCTCACTGGAACGATATTATTGCGATCGCATCAAACCCGTGACGATTGCGTGTAGATGGGAGCCAACCCTAGAAATTTAAGAAAACACTGGGTTAAAGGTCTATCTACTCTGTGATTTGTGCTTGCCAGGACTGGATTTGTTGTTGTACTACGTGGGCACAGTTTTGGAATGCTAGTACTTCTTCTGAATTGAGTTGAGTTTCTAAGCGACAGTGAACACCTTGTCGACCAATTACACAAGGAACGCTAAGACAGCAGTTGTATACATCACAGTAGCCATCGATCAATACTGTTACCGGTAGGGTATATCTCAAATCTTCAACAATACTGCGAACAATCATTTCTGCGGCTAGAGATACCGTGTAGTTGGTATATCCTTTAGCTTTAAAGATTGTCCATGCCGATTGCTTGGCATCTTCTACCATCTGCTGACGCAGAGGATTGGCATCAATTAATGCACCACCGCTTGTGGCTGAACTGAGGGCCGCAAACTGGCTGTCACCATGTTCCCCTAGAATATAGGCGTTGATATCTATGGGGTGGATACCCAATTGAGTCGACAATAGGTCACGAAATCGTGCTGAGTCAATTAGGGTGCCGGTGCCAATTACCCGTTGCCAGCTGATAGACTCAGACTGTTGGCGAGTGATTTGTAAGATTTGGTAGGTTAAAGCATCGACGGGATTGCTAACATTAACAACAATAGCGTTCGGACTAAATTGCACCAGCGGTGGAATCAGCTGATGCATAATCTGGGTATTCTGCGAAAATAATTCATTGCGATCTCCCATACCTTTTGGCATGGGTGCACTGGCTGAAATAACGATAATGTCTGAGTTAGCGGTATCTTCTAGATCGCCAGCTCGCACCACAAGTCGGTAGGGAGTAAGGGCTACAGCTTGCTGAATATCAATGGCTTCAGCCTGGGCAATTTCTTTGGTGCGGTTATATAGAACTAACTCTGATGCTAAGCCGTCTTTTGCTAAAACAAAGCTAACGGTTGAACCTACTTTACCGATGCCAATGACAGAGATTTTCATGGCCTGTAGTTTTCTTTATTTACTACTCAATTCTACTCACCTCCAAGCTAATAGATATCTTCTAGATCTTCTTGCTAGACGTAAATATTGGACCTACAGAGGTTGCCTGCAACGTCTCTCCAGCATTAATCTTTGGATCTTCTGCAATCCTTATTGGTAAGACGGTGTCGACTTTTAGCCAATTGCTCAACAACGGCTTTAATAATGACTGGTTGTCCACGCTTTACTCCAAGTACAGCCAGGTGTTTACCTAACCATAAAGGGTTGACGGCGATAGCCTGAAAAGCAAGCAAACGCTTGACTAGTAAATGTTTTAGGCTAACTACAGAGGCTTGGGCTAACTGGCTATTAAATGAAATGATGGATGTCAAGGCAAACAGATGAGACTTGTCTATTAGACAGAATGTTTCATCACGAGATGGGCTTACTTTAATAAAGTTGGATAACAGACGCTGTAGCACCTTGATGGGGACAGCATTATTCAAGTCAGAGATAACAGGGTCTAGTAAAATGGAAGGCTGGTTATAAAGTGAAACAGAGCGCAGATTAGACCTATCAATTAGGCGATCAATTTTCTGGGCCTGCTGCTCTCCCAAACAAGTAAAAAATCCTGTTTGTTGCTCAAATATTTCAAAATCGGTCAATAGTTCCAACAGGGCAATGTATTTGCAACCCAAACTATGACCTATCCAGTATTCTCTAATGCTTTCAGGATTTTCTAACGTTTCTTGGTAGAGCGTTGTGTCAAATCCTTGTTTTTTAGCTTCTTCTAAAAGATTCTGACGAATTTCATTTTGATTTTCAGCCAGACTTAGGGCAACAGACCAGTGACGAAACGAAAATCTAAAGGGTAGGGCAACAACGGTATACCCCTCTAAGAAAAGGCTTTTTAATAAAAATCGATAAAATAGGGTTGGCATCGAGCCAAAAAAAGCGCCCCCAATAAAGTAAATGACCCCAATAGGTTGAGGATGAATTGCTGTCCAAGAAAACCGCGTTGGCAAAAACCGAAATCTCAGTTTTGTATGATTTGACATAAAAAAGTTGTTATAGGTAATCCAGTCTGCTTTTGAAGAGAATATATTTTTTTAGTGGGAATTGCCATGCTTGGCAATTCCCGCCTAGGTCAGTTGTAGGGGGGGCTTATGAAGCGCTCCAAACCTTGCTTACTGTCAGCCAAATAGCGAGCCTTAAGCAAGGTTGAACGCTAACTTAGTTTGAAGCAACCGGCAGTCTTGATTCAATGGCTTCAATCCGCTGGGCCATGGTGGTCAAAATTTGCGGCAGCGTTGCTTGTGCGGCATCGCCATTGGTAGGATTCTCAACTGTGACAGGAGTAATGGGCGTTATCGGCTGAGGCAGTGGCGTAGGTACGAGAACTGGTGGCTCCAGGACAAAGCTGGAAATAGTATCTACTTCCATAAGACTTCCACCTGTAGCAGTGGGCAGAGAGACAATCAGCTGGTCAAACTCGCCATTGCCACCGGGCGATGGTAAAAAGGTGCCTCGGTGCTCTGGTGTAAGCAACAGCGGTCTTGGCAGGCCAAAGAAAGGAACAACAATAAAGACCTCGACAAATCCGCGAACTTCTACTTGGTCTACGGCAGGATTTAAGCTGAGAATGTTGGGCTGTAAAATAAATAGCCCCGTATCACCGGCGTTTAGCGTAAAATCATAGCGAAATCGATTCGGACCATCGGGGACTAGAGCACCCGTAAAGTCATTGATGCCTGTTGTATCTAGAATGTCTAGCAGCTGCCCTGGGTTAAGGGACGGAGTTGTTGCATTAAACCGGAGACGAATTCTTAGATTAGAGGTGGTGGGATTGGATAGATTTAAAAAATATCCCTGTAGGATACTGCGGTCGGAACCACCAACGGTTCCTGGATTTGGTGTAATTCTCTTTAGAAGTAATTCAAACGTAGATAGTAACATCAGATTTTCTCTTGAACTGGGTTCAGTGTAAACAGTTTGTAACAACAACCAGTAGTACCCAGCGGGGTAATCTTCGTGTGCAAGAATGGCTCAGTTTACCCATTCAAGTTGTTAAGATTAGTAGGCAGCTATTGGTCCTACATGCATGCCACGGATAGTCTTGATTGCTGGTTTTGAAGCGTTTAATACACAGCTGTATCAGCAGGCGGCGAATATGGCTCAGGAGCGCTGTTCTGGGTTGGACATTCGGGTATTTTGCGATCGCGACCTCACCAGCCAACCCGAAACTATTGCAGCTGCCCTGGATGGAGCTGACGTTTTCTTTGCCAGCCTCATTTTTGACTACGATCAGGTCCTGTGGTTACGGGAGCGGGTCCAGGCGATTCCTATCCGGTTGGTGTTTGAATCGGCCTTAGAGCTAATGGCCCTTACCCAGCTGGGCAAGTTCGTGATTGGCGAAAAACCAAAGGGAATGCCTAAGCCGATTAAATTTATCCTTAGTAAGTTTGGCAGCGGTAAAGAAGAAGACAAACTTGCTGGGTATATCAGCTTCTTAAAAGTTGGCCCCAAGCTTCTAAAGTATATACCTGCTCGTAAAGTTCAAGATCTGCGCAACTGGCTGATTATCTATGGTTACTGGAATGCGGGTGGTACTGAAAATGTGGCGTCTATGCTGTGGGTGCTGGCAGAGAAGTATTTAGGGCTTACGGTTGGAGAGATTCCAGCGGTCATTGAGACGCCCAATATTGGACTGTTACATCCAGATTATGAAGGCTATTTTGAATCACCAAAGGCTTACATAGAGTGGTACGAAAACTCTTTTTCAGCCTACGATACCAAGCCACGGGTGGGTATTCTTTTATATCGCAAACATGTCATTACCAAACAAACCTATATTCCCCAGCTGATTCGCTACTTTGAGGAAGCGGGACTGGTGCCTGTGCCAATTTTTATCAATGGTGTGGAAGGTCATGTGGCGGTGCGCGATCTGATGACCACGGGCTACGAACAGGCGCAGCGAGCCCTGGGTAATATCGAATGTGCTTCTCTATCCAAAGAAGCGGTGCGGGTGGATGCGATCGTTTCTACCATTGGTTTTCCCTTGGTAGGTGGTCCAGCAGGCTCTATGGAAGCAGGACGACAGGTAGCCGTGGCTAAAAAGATTCTTGGGGCTAAGAATGTTCCTTATTTTGTTGCTGCACCACTGTTAATTCAAGATATTCATTCATGGACCAGACAGGGGATTGGCGGACTGCAAAGTGTTGTACTGTATGCCCTACCGGAGCTTGACGGTGCGATTGATCCAATTCCACTGGGTGGTTTGGTGGGCGATCAGATTTACCTGGTGCCGGAACGGGTGCGCAGGCTAACAGGACGGGTAAAGCGGTGGATTGAACTGAGGCGGAAAGAGCGCTGCGATCGCAAGCTAGCCGTTATTCTCTACGGTTTCCCTCCGGGGTACGGAGCAACTGGCACAGCCGCATTACTCAATGTGCCTAAGTCTCTCTTGGCCTTCTTGCAGGCATTAAAAGCACAGGGATATCAGGTGGGAGAGCTGCCAGACGATGGCGAGCAGATTATTGACTGGGTTAAAGCCGCTGATGATGAAAATCAGTGGCTTGTTCGCAAACGAGAATGGGAAGATTTAAGGGCAGACAGCGACGATAGGCTACCTGAGATGTCGGTGCCAACAACTGTCAATGTGCGAACCTTAGAGAAATGGCTGGGATATTTAAAGACTGCCAAAATTGAGAAACAGTGGCAGTCTCTGACTAAAAGCGGCATCAAGACCGTTGGAGAAGACTTTCATGTCGGTGGCATTTGGCTGGGTAACGTGTGGATTGGAGTGCAGCCACCGCTGGGTCTGGCGGGTGATCCCATGCGGCTGATGTTTGAGCGAGATCTAACCCCTCACCCCCAGTATGCTGCATTTTATAGCTGGCTACAGCAAGACTGTCAGGCAGATGCCGTGGTGCATTTTGGTATGCATGGCACCGTGGAGTGGTTGCCAGGATCTCCGCTAGGCAATACAGGATATTCCTGGTCAGATATTCTGTTAGGAAATCTCCCTCACCTGTATGTATATGCGGCCAACAATCCATCGGAGTCAATTTTAGCCAAACGGCGCGGCTATGGCGTACTCATCTCTCATAACGTGCCTCCCTACGGTCGAGCAGGACTGTATAAAGAACTAATCACTTTGCGAGAGCTGATTGCTGAATTTCGCGAAGATCCCCAAGCTAATCGGGTACTACAGGATGCCATCCTAACAAAGATTACTGACACAGGTTTGGCTGCAGATTGTCCACTACCGGAGTTAAAGGCTCAAGGATTAGAGTTTACTCCCGAAAACGCCAGATTGTTTAGCAATGCTGTGTTAGATCAGTACTTTGTCACTATCTATGAATATCTGCAGATTTTAGAAAATCGATTGTTTTCTAGTGGTCTGCACGTATTGGGTCAATCCCCCAAGACAGACGACATCAGCGGCTATCTGACGGCCTATTTTGGAGAGCGACTGTCGTCTGAACTCATAGACCAGATCGCGGCAGATACCCTACCAGAGAATCCCTCAGCTGAAACGCTGACCAAACAATATCCGGCTAGCGAACCTGTAACCTCAGCACTGTTACAAGAAGCAGCGTTTATCCGTCAGGGGCTAACACAGACAACAGATGAGCTTACAAACCTGTTGCGCGGGTTAAACGGTGAATACATTCCCCCAGCCCCCGGTGGAGACCTACTGCGAGATGGCCCAGGGGCACTGCCCACAGGGCGCAACATCCATGCACTAGACCCCTACAGGATGCCGTCGCCCGCAGCCTATGAGCGCGGTCGCGCCATTGGGCGTAAGCTGATTGCTCAAAGTTTAGAAGACTCAGGTGAATATCCTGAAACTGTGGCGGTGATGCTGTGGGGTTTGGATGCCATTAAGACTAAGGGAGAGTCTCTGGGAATTTTGTTAGAGCTAGTAGGGGCAGAGCCTGTCAAGGAAGGCACAGGAAGGATTGTACGCTACGAGCTGGTGCCGCTGGACCAAATAGACCACCCACGTATCGATATTTTAGGAAACTTATCGGGAATTTTTCGAGATAGCTTTGTCAACATTATTGAACTGTTGGACGATCTGTTTCTTAGAGCAGCTGAAGCGGATGAACCTGTAGAACAAAACTTTATTCGAAAACATGCGCTAGAACTCAAAGACCAAGGAGTCGAAAATGTTTCGGCACGACTATTTTCAAATCCGTCAGGAGACTACGGCTCGTTGGTCAATGATCGAGTGGTGGATTCTAACTGGGAATCAGGGGATGAGCTAGCTGATACGTGGCGCGATCGCAACGCCTTTAGCTACGGTCGTGGGGATAAGGGTCAGGCTCGTCCAGAAGTCCTCAACACTCTGCTGCAAAGTACCGGTCGCATTGTGCAGCAAATCGACTCGGTAGAATACGGTCTTACTGATATTCAAGAATATTACGCCAATACCGGTGCCCTCAAAAAAGCGGCAGAACAAAAACAAGGTAAACGGGTTACCGCTAGCTTTGTAGAGAGTTTTTCTCAGGACACCACACCACGCAAGCTAGAAGATGTGTTGCGAATGGAATATCGCACCAAATTACTCAACCCCAAGTGGGCAGACGCAATGGCAGATCAGGGCTCTGGCGGTGCCTATGAAATTTCCCAGCGGATGACGGCTCTGGTTGGTTGGGGCGGCACAACGGGTTTTCAAGACAACTGGGTTTATGACCAGGCGGCACAGACTTATGCCCTGGATGAAACCATGGCCAATCGTCTGCGGGAAGCAAATCCAGAAGCGTTTCGCAATATTGTTGGCCGGATGATTGAAGCCAATGGTCGTGGTTTATGGCAAGCGGAAGAAGAAACCCTGGAAAGACTGCAGGATCTTTACGATATCGCCGACGAGACACTGGAGGGTATAGCAACTTGAATTCTGAAAATTTAGGCATTGCTGATTTATGGATGGTAAAACTCACCCGCACACTTCTTTCTATAGGACTAGCTCTGGCAGCTGTTATTTCTCCTGTAGCCTGTACCCCGCAGCAACGTACTCAACAAACCACTAGCCAAACCCAGCAAGACTCGCCATGGCAGGAGGTTGGCCAGCTACCAACACCTCTAGAATCCCACCAGATGCTAATGCTGGGTGACTTTGTTTATGTGATTGGTGGCTGGAATGAGACTAAGGGCATTCATGAGGATGTCTTTTTTACCTCACTGATGTCGGATGGGACGTTTGGTGACTGGCAAGAAACAACAGCTCAGTTGCCCCTAAAGCTGCAGCATCATATGGTCACTATCCATGAGAGTGCAATTTATGTATTTGGTGGAGACAATGGGTTTTGGGACGGTAGTGAGGTAACCCGTCGAATTCTACGGGCTGTTCCCAATGATGAGGGGGACATTATGGAATGGACTGATGTGGGAGAACTGCCGGAACCACTGACCATTCATGCGGTGACTAGCCTCGACAACCAGATTTATATTGTGGGCGGAAGCAACACATTTCGACCGGATAACACTACGGTAATTGATAAGATTTTTACGGCAACCATTGCAGCTGACGGAACAGTGGGAGATTTTCAAGAGCTAGCACCGTTTCCAACGCCCATTGGCTGGGTCACGGCAACAACTGTGGATAATCGAATTTTTGCCGTTTCTGGGACGGCACAGTTTAGACCCAGTCAGCTACTGGATCAGGTTTGGGTGGCAGATATTCAACCCGATAAGACGCTGTCAACGTTTGAACCGGTGGGAACGATTACGGCCAGGCAGCGCCATGCCACTGTATTGGTGGATAGAACATTGGTTGCGATCGCAGGTGGTGCAGCTAATAAAGTCCTAGCCACGGTCGAAGCGGCTGAAGTCGACACTACAGGTAATATAGGACCGTGGACAGAACTGCCCCCATTACCCGAAACCCGCTACGCCCATGCTGCGTTTGTCCATGACGGCCACATCTATGTCTCCGGTGGTTTTATAAACTATGGCAGCACTGAGACCAGCACAAAAATTTACCGATATCAAGAAACTTTCTGACGAGCGCGACGCCCTTCTAAGGATTACACCGAAAAACGTCTTGACCGAGTTGGCTAAGACTGCATTCTTTGATTTGGGTGAGTTGCTAAACCTTTTGCACAATGATAGTCAGTTCGCGCCCGGAGAGTGGTCAACAGATGCTCGTACGTAGAGCGCAAGATTGAGCAACCCTCCGATCATGTTACTAACGCCAGTAAAATGGTCGAAAGATGCTTGCTGAAGTCATTGAAGAGCAGTATCTATTGGTAACGCTAAAATAACTCCTGAATCATCTCAGAGTAACGATCCACAACCACATTGCGGCGAATTTTGAGCGTTTGGGTGAGCAGACCATTTTGGATCGTCATTGGCTCCGGTAACAGCGCAAATGCAGCAATCTCATCCTGAGAACGGTAGCCGGGGCGATCGCGCACTTCTCGGTTGAGTTCCTGGCGCAGGAGATTGTGGATAATGAGGTTGTCGGGTGCGATCGCTTCATTCTCCCCAATCATCAACGGAGGTGATTGCCCTAATCCCCAGGCTTGCAGGGCTTCTGGATTAGGCACAA
>JBCDIX010000123.1:0-11326 GCA_038748405.1 Cyanobacteria bacterium P01_H01_bin.21
GGCCATGCGAATGTTGTTGATAATTGTATCGTCA
The DNA here is from genome assembly GCA_038748405.1 of Cyanobacteria bacterium P01_H01_bin.21. Lineage (GTDB taxonomy): Bacteria > Cyanobacteriota > Cyanobacteriia > Phormidesmidales > Phormidesmidaceae > Leptothoe. The sequence continues at coordinate 35 of JBCDIX010000123.1, forward strand.
AACAAATACACATCTTGAAACACCACCGAGATATGTCGCATTAGCTCAGCCGGTTGTATCTGTCGTATGTCAATGCCACCAATGCGAATGACACCATTTTGAACATCGGCAAAGCGACTAATTAAGCGCGTAATAGTGGTTTTGCCACTGCCGGAGGGACCCACCAGAGCCGTTAGAGATCGCACCGGCAGCTGAAACGACACATCCTGCAGCGCCCATTCAGTTTGCTCAGCGTAGCGAAAAGATACCCGATCAAATGCAATATCAAAATGGGTCAACCGGGCTAAGGGTTTCTGTACTGGTAAAGATGGAATCGTCATCACCGTTTCGATCCGCTCTAGGGCAATTTCCATCAGGTCAAAGACACTTGCGTAGACAACCAGTAGGGCCAGGGGTTCGCTAAACCGCATGGCGATCACTACTAGAGCAAACAAGGCCGCCACAGACAGACTACCCTGCAAAATAAACAGGATACCCAAGCCAATAACAACTATAAGCCCCACTTCGACCAGCGTTGACATGGTCATCAAGGGAAGACTTGCTAACCGTTGTCCTCGCGCCTGTACCTGACGCTGATGCTCAAGGGCTGTTTGTAAGCGTTGAGAGCGCACCCCCACCTGCTTTGTGGCCCGCAGTACCGGTAACCCCTGGGCATATTCCACCACCCGAGATGCTGTTTCTACATCCGCTGCAGAAACAGCTTTTAGACTTCTCTTACTCAGAGTTCGCACATAGCGATAGATAGGCACCGCTAGGGGAAAACTGACCAATAATGCCAGTGCCAAACGCCAGTCTACAAACAGCGTTACCAACACAATCATCAGCGGTGTCACTATGGTCTGTAGCACCAGCGTGGTCAGGCTTCCAATCCACAGCACACACTCGCTGACATTACCACTCATCACTACATTGAGATCTCCTGCTCGTCTGCGATTCAGTTCCTGTAACGGCATCTGCCGTAGCTGTTTTGCCAGACGTAAACGAGTGTCATGGGCTACTTTACTAGAGGTAAGCCAACTAAAGTTTAGTTCTTGCCAGCGGATATATCCTTCAATGATGACAAGCAATCCAAAAATCACCAGCAATGTCCATACGCGCTGAGTGTCGATAGGCTGAGTGGTCAACGCTAAGAGTAGGGGAAAGAACAGCGCGAAAATTATGCCTTGAATAATTGAGGCGATGATGGATAAACGGAGAGTTTTTTGTAATTGCGGTTTGTAAGGACCGGCAACGGTCATCATGCGAGCGTAGGTTTTGAGCATGGGTGGGGAAAGACGTTGCATACAACGTCTGTACATGGTTGAAAGGAATTGAAGCAATTAGAAAAGAAACGGTACCAAGCGCCTTGTCCGCTGGCGATATGCCTGATATTGGTCACCAAATTTCTCTAGCATCATGTTCTCTTCATGGCCCACTCGGAAAAAGTATAAGGTGCCAAAAGCAATTATGCCTGAGAGCCCGGCAATCCAATTGGTTAACAATAGTGCTTGGGCAAGGGCCCATAGCCAAATCGAGGTATACATAGGGTGGCGGATTGCTTGATAAATACCGTTGGTAATCAGCGTGTGATTTTCTCGGACCTGTAATGTGACCGACCAGTTTTTACCAAGGTCATGGTGAGATCGCCAAAATAGCCAAAGTGCGATCGCAAATATTCCTATTCCCAGCATATTTGCCCAGATTGGCAGCGAATAACTGGCAAAATTAAACAGTGGTGTAAGGACATAAATCAGAGGCAAAAAGAATATGCCCAAAGAGACAAATGCCAACAAGCCTTTCTCTAGAGCAGTTTTACGATCGTCAATAATGATATTTTGCTTAATCTCGCGTTGATAGGGGGTGCGAATAACGCTGATCAATGCAACGGCGACTAAGAAGATGATTTTGAGAGTGAGGGTGTCCATGACTGACCTCTTACTTGCCAATTTTGAGCGGTTTGATGATGTGACCAAAGTCTGGCGTATAGCCCATTAGTGGTCATTAACTGATCGTGTTGCCCTAATTCTACTAACTGTCCCCGATCAAGAACGGCGATTTGATCGGCGGTCATAATGGTGGCCAAACGATGGGCTACAACAATTAAGGTTTTGCCCTGGGTAAGGGCGGCAATAGCCCGTTGAATCAATGCCTCATTTTCAGGATCGGCAAAGGCAGTGGCCTCATCTAACACAACAATGGGAGTATCTTGCAAGATAGCGCGAGCGATGGTGATGCGCTGACGTTGACCGCCAGAAAGGCGTGCGCCCCGTTCTCCAGCGATGGTGTCATATCCCTGGGGTAATGAGAGAATAAACTCATGAGCCTGAGCAGCCTGAGCAGCGGCTTCTACCTCAGTACGGGTGGCGTTAGATCTGCCCAGTTTAATATTGTTGTAGATTGTATCGTGGAGTAAAAACGTATCTTGAAACACAAATGACACCCAGGACATCAGCTTGTCAGATGACATCTGACGAACATCCACACCGCCAATTTCAATCGCTCCTGTAGTCACATCCCAAAATCGAGGAATTAACCGCGCCAGGGTGGTTTTGCCTGCACCAGAAGGTCCGACTAAAGCAGTGACGGTACCAGCAGGTATCGTTATCGATACATTCTTTAAAGCAGACCGCTCTTCCTGGTAAGTGAACGTAACATTGTTGAGGACAATCGACGCATTTTGAGGTTGCTGTGGCTGACTTGGCTGGGGCAGTGTTGGTTCTGCTAAGACTGTTCCAATGCGCAAGGCTCCGGCATTGGCCTGGTTGATAAAATAAGACAGAGTGAAGATAGGCTTAAACGCTCCACACAGTCTTGGAGCTAGCAACAGAAACACCAAAAAATGTGGAAATGTGAGCGTACCCTGCAGCATAAACCCTATACCCGCCGCTAAGACAATTACCAATGTCGGCAGCGGTTCAAACAACAATGTGCCTAATCTTCCGGAGACCTGTGTCTGTTTATTCCAGGTCTGTAGCTTGTGGGTAAACTCGTCTAATGCTTGTTGGAATCGAGCAAAAGAGCTACTGCCATCGTCAAAGGTACGCACTACCTGCATCCCTTGAACAAACTCAATGATCACCCCGTTGATATTCTCATTAGCACGATCATAGGCATCCCGCTGTTGAGCATAGTCCTTTAGGGCCAGGCGTACAAAAATCATTCCCACAGGCAATACTGCCAGGGTGATTAATCCCAAACGCCAGTCAGCAACAAACATTGCCACCAGCGCCAACAGAGGAGTTGTGTAAGCCTGACCAATCAGGGGGGTACTATCGGCTACAAAGGCATGGAGTGACTTGACATCATCCTGCACTAGTTTTTTGATTGCCCCTGAGCCTGTGGTAATCACATAGCCTAAGGGGACTCGGGCCAGATGTTCAGTCAGGGCAGTTCGCAGAATTACCTCTAGCTTAAAGGCTGCCATGTGAGAGGTATTAAAAGCGAGAACCCGTAAGGTAAATGCGACGAACACCAACCCCACTGCAATCGCTAGCCAGTGCCAAATCACGCTAGCCTCGGGTGAGCCAGAAAGTAGGTTAGCGGCAATAGGTGGAATAGCTAAGAGAGAACCAAGACCGGTGAGAGAGCTAAGGGCAGCTAGGAGGATTGCGATCGCAATTCTCCCTTTAACAGGAGCCATTGTGCTCCAGATTCCAGTGGGTGGCTTAGCAAAGGGGGACTCTTCCATGAGAATGCCAATGATGAGTAACTGGACAGAATGGTGGAAGCTACTGCTAGTCTGTCAACGTTAACTAGGCAGGTAAGACTGACGCAGAGACACGGGGAAAGGGTGACGCGGCGATCGAAATTTTGTTCGAGATTCTATGCTTGCAAGTAATTAAGAATCATTTTCAATAACTTTTTACTATCATAGCGAAGGCCCATGGAAATGACATTCACTCAATCTTTTGTAACGTTAACGCCCGTCATTCACTTTCCCCGTCTCATCTCTTCTCCGCGTCCCCGTGTCTCTGCGTCCCCCCGCGTCTTCTCTAAAACCTTGTCCTCACCTGCACCCCATAGGTCGCTGGAGCCCCATAAGATGCGATCGCACCAATAGGGGGAAGTGCAAAAGCTTGATTGATGTATTCCGTATCCAAAATGTTGTTAGCAAAGAGATAAATACCCAAATTTTCAGCCTCATACCCCAAGCGAGCATTGACAATAGCATAGGGATCTTGTTCAAGGGTATTAGCATCGTCAAAAAACGTAGTGCCAAGACCCTGTAGCTCTAACCGTCCAAACACCCCTTGGGGACTGCGATATTGGAATGCTAAGTTATAGGTGAGGTCGGGAGCAAATGTGAGCTGATTCCCTTCCGAGTTTTCTCCTGTGAAGGGGTTGATAAAGTCAGTAAATTCGGCATCGATTAGGCCCAGACCAGCAACAATATCAAACCCAGTTACAGGGGTTGCTCTAGCCTCCAGCTCAAATCCAGTAATACTAACATCGGCATTGTCAGTAAAAGAGCCGCCTATCTGATCAAACAGCAGTACCTGAAAATTATCCACCGGATTGTGAAACAGGGCGAGATTAACTGCTAGACGATCATCTAACCATGAGGATTTCAGGCCGACTTCATAATTCCAGGAGCGCTCTGCGTCATAGGTAGCTGTCTCCTCGCTTCCGGGACCAAAATTAGTACCCGGCGGTCGATAACCTCGGGTAATGCTGCCATAGGCCATCAGGTCTGGCGAAAAGCGATACTCAGCTACAAAGCGCGGCAACAACTCATCTCCATCCTGTTCAACCTCACCCAGGGAAAACAAGGGTACATCTGGAAGACCAGGAGTCGTGACAACCCGCTCAAATCCTTCCAGGGTATTGTTTGTAGACTCATAGCGGAGGCCCGTGGTCAGTGTGAGAGCATCAATGGGACGATAGCTTACCTGTCCAAAAACAGCAAGGGTATCGCCGTTAACCTCACTGTTGGTTAAGTTGCTACTACCCGGAGGAAATGGAAATGTAGGGCCAAATAGCGTTGTGACATCATTGCCATAGCGAAACCCGTTCCCCTCTGAGTTAAATTGGCTCGATTCATAATATCCCCCTAGCAACCACTCAAAGTGATCCGCTGTCTCGGGCGACTGCAGCCGCAATTCTTGACTAAACACGGTGCTGCTTAGTTCGTCTAACACTCGCACAATGGCATCTGCAGCGGTGTAGTCACCGTCAAATTCAAGATCGTTCTTGGAAAAGCGGCGGGTAGTGGTAGAGGTGAAACGAAAGTTGGGATGGGTGTAGGCGATACGTAACGCTTGGGCGTTAGAGACGAGATCGTTAAAGCCGTCAACATCTTGCTCAGATGCAAATGGGTCGTCGGAATTGAGGGGGACATAGGAGCTGGCCCCATCCTGATAGTCATCAAACGAGGCATTCAATGCAATTTCTAGATTATCCGAGGGTGTCCATAGCAGCTGTCCTCGGCCACTGCCGCCAGATTGTTCATTTACCCCATCATCCAAAAGCGTGTTGCGGACATAACCGTCCCGTGAACCATAACTGCCAGAAAGACGAAAGAACAGTTCATCCTCAATGACTGGTCCACTCACACTGGCCCTGAGATCCAGGTCGTTAAAGTTACCATAGCTGGCAACTCCATTCACCTCAAAGGTATCAGTGGGTTTCCGGGTGATCAAGTTGACCACTCCTGCCAGAGAGTTTCTGCCATATAGAACACTCTGAGGACCCCGTAGCACCTCTACCCGTTCTAAATCTGGCAGGTCTATATCCAGAAACGAGGCAAAATTATAGGGAACACCATCCACATAAAAGTCAACCGGATCTCGATTCGCGATCACAGAAGAATTGGACAGTCCTCGAATGCTATAAAGCCCAAATGATCTGTCACCGCTGGGAAAGAAAGTAAAGTTGGGGGTGTTGTGAGCAATGTCTTCCAAAGACGTAATGTCCGCATCTTTAATCTCCTGCTCAGTGATGGCGGTGATGCTAATGGGTACATCCTGAACGTCCTCCGGAGTCCTCTCGGCGGTCACAATAATTCGCAGGGTTTCTTCTGCCACAGCTGGTGTCATTGCTGTGAATAGAATAAAAGCCGCTGCACTAACTGCCCTAAGACTATCGGACATAAATTCTCGCACTATTCTATTCCTCACGCATAGACCCTTGAACAAAAGGGTTGTTGAGAAATTTAGGCAATAACGGTCTATAAAACAGCTCCAAGCGGTATTTTTTTAAGCCCTTCCGGTATTTTGGAAGCTTCAAATGCCATAGTTAGCCTGATTTGAGAGTCTTTGGGTTGATTCCAAATTTTTTCTTAAAAGCAGCGGCAAACTTCCCTGGATGGGAGTAACCAACTGTCTGAGCCACCTGAGTCACACTGAGCTCATCCAATCCTAACAACCGTCGCGCTTCTTCCATACGATATGCATACAGGTAACCAAATACGGTCGTATTAAAAATCTGACGGAATCCCTGCTTTAGCTTAAAACTGTTGATGCCCGCCTGTTTTGCCAAGGATAAAATAGACGGCGGATTGTCTAAATTGCGAATCAGGATATCCCGAGCCAGGTGAATGCGATCAATATCATCCAGTTTAAGCGATGTGGATGCGGTTGGTCGCTCTTCACTCAGTTGGGTCAGCTGTAGGGCAATGAGTTCCAGCGCTTTACTTTCTAGATAAAGCTGCTTTGTTATCCCTTGATATGGACACTGAAGGATTTGCTGGAGAGCAATAGTCATTGCTGGAGTTATGTCTTTGGTCAACCATTGAAATCCTGTCTGAGAGCTGGAAAAAATCTGATGTAAAAAATGTTGTGATGGGTCTGATGATTCCTCCGCCATTGCTTTTACTAAGTCAGGACTAACACCTAGCTGCACAAGAGAAACGGTTTGACCCGAGTCTATTTCAGAAATGGATTGCACATCTCCTTGAAAAAAACCTATGTGCGCATTGTGGGTACGGGCAACTAATTCTTGTTTTCTGCCAAATGGTTTTACAATAAATCCACCGGATATACAAAAGTTGAACCCAAAGAGTGGCTCCAGCTGGGTTTTTACCTGAAAACTAAGATTCTCTTGAAAGTCCCATTCAGTTAACGATAGGGTCAAATAATCTCTGAGATGAAACGAGCGATTAGACCATTTACCAAAAGGTTTATGGAGGTTCCATACAAGCTCACGGTCATCTGCTCGATAGTTTGTGCCAGTTTCTTGCTGCCCAGTTTCCTGCTGCAGTTCCGCCAGCATTTCTTGAAGATCGCGTTCGGTAAGGGAGATGGTACCTGACATGATGATTGACTGCTAAGGGATGCGATCTCACACGAGCAACAAAGCCTATGGCTTATAGATTACATAAATAATATTACGTTATTGCGATTGATTGTCAATACGTATTACTAAGGCTACTCAGATGGTACATATTAGACCAAATTCTTGATCATTTAGTTTTTACCCGTTCAGCCCAGCTTACCAGTATTGCTATGAGAGATACACCAACTGCGATCGCAACCAAAATCCAACAAGCTCACTATCCAAACTCAGACGTTATCTTTTTGGCAGGCTCTGTTATTCGTGGTGAAGGTACTGCTACGTCAGATCTTGACCTTGTTGTGGTCTTTCAACAGCTTCCAGCTGCATATCGGGAATCGTTTCAGTTTGAAGGCTGGCCCGTCGAAGCATTTGTCCATGATCCTGAAACGTTAAGATACTTTTTCTTTGAGGCCGATAGACCCACAGGTATACCTTCTTTGCCCGCTATGGTGAGTGAAGGAATTGAGATACCTCAGCCAAGTCAGCTATTTAGGGAGCTAAAGCAGCTAGCAGATGATATTTTAACTGTAGGTCCACCTGTCTGGGATAAAGATGCCATTGATAGATCTCGTTACACCCTTACAGAGCTGGTCGATGATATTCGAGCCCCACGCTCAAGGGCGGAACTGATGGCCTCTGGTACTCAGCTGTATGACGCAATGGCAGAGCATTATCTGCGCAGTCGTCATCTCTGGTCTGCTGCAGGCAAGACGATTCCCCGACGGTTGCAGCAGGTCGAACCTCAGTTTGCTGATCAGTTTGAAGAGAGCTTTGCGGATCTCTTTATCAATGGAAAGACTGAAAAGCTGATAGGGCTAGTGGAAAATATGCTAGAGCCTGATGGTGGTTGGTTATTTGAGAGGTATAAACTTGTCGCACCCGTTGATTGGAGAAAATAAATATAATCTTTTGTATGAGCTGAAACTTGTTTTGCACTAGCTTAAAGGATCAAATCCTATTCCCCTTAAGATGCTTTAAACCATAATCAAACGGACGCTTTGTTATGCCTCTTCCAAAGCTCCTCTCATCTCCCTTCACCATGGAAGACTTCGAAGCTCAATTCTGCCATCAAAGCACTTCTCCTCACAAAGCGGCAACATCATCACTTGCAGAGGTGAAAGAATTTTTCCATTGGCTGTTCGATCAGCACAAGTCCTTCTACTTTCTGCCACCTGAGTGCTTCGTAGTACGCTACCATCCCTGGAAGACAAAAGAGCAGCCCGGCGGCAACTTTCCATTCGCACTCTAAGAATTTCGCTGTATGCTGCATGAGTCGACGAGCAAAGCCGTTTTTCTGCGCTTTCGGTATAGTCACAACGCCACCTATTCCCCCGACTGTGACGAACTCTCCATTGACGGTGACCACATGCTTGAGAATACCTACATGACTTATTGGCTTACCACCTGAATAGAACAGGAAATGTAAGTCTTTTGATCTCCAGCTTAAGTTGAGTGTTTCCACTCCAAAGATATTTTTCCCCAACCAAAGAGTCGTTCCTTTGCTTCATCAGTAAGAGATTCGGCTTGTCTGATCACTTCCACCATAGTTTGGACAATAGTTACAAGACGTGTAGCAGCATGTGCTTGTTAGGCATCCGCAGCCACCACTAGCAAAGTCACTACATTCAATTCACCTTTGACCGTTTGATATTCAGCTTCTGCCCGCCTTAGATACTCGAGTTGCTTTTCACTATATCCCAGGCTCAGCATGAAATAATCGTATGATGAATACTTGATTTCATTAGGATTTCCGCATTTATCCTCTTCCGCAAAGTTAACGATACTGAAAGTATTCACGGTGACATTTGAGGCACCCGCTTCCAACAAGAGATGTGGTATTTGGGGCGCGATAAGCATGTTGATGCCATCTTCTAATTTCCTAGAAATATCAAATTGCAATAGCTTATCTCCGAGACTTTTCTTGATTGCGCCTTGCCCCGGAATGTAACTAACGAGTCCATCAGCATGAATTACTGGCTCAATGATCAAAAGACGCCCACCGGATTTGGTAACTCGCCGCATCTCTGAAATTGCCAGCTTGGGATTCTTGAGATGTATTAGAAGTGTCTGGCACGCGGTCAGGTCGTAGGTATTATCTAAGCTATTAATCTCGTATGCATTGCCATATTCGAAATTAAGTTCACGAGGCTTCTGTTTTTTGGCGACTTCAACTAAGTCCACTGATGCATCAATGCCCCGATCGCTAGCATTTGGAAACAGAGTGTGAAGTGCGTTAGAAAGGAATCCGATCCCGCAACCGACATCAAGGAAAGTTTCTATGGAGTATTCTCCAATAGTACTTTTGATAACCTCCCCAAGATCACCGCTCATTTGTCGCCTACTGTTTTCCAGATAAGCAGCGGCTTCCCCAAACATATTGATGTTCATTTGTTCAATATTCATTGATGAGGTATGGCGAGTGTTCCTCCAAAAGATAGTTGATTGACCGTGCTAATTCAAGCACTGAGGTAAGCTATCCCGGAATGAATGAACCAATGTTTGAGATGCGTTTAGGCCGCCATCGTTAGGCTAACCCCTTGTGATTATCATTTTTGTCTCTTTAAATTCAATGTCAGAGTTCTTACATAATCATGATGAACACTAACGAAAGAGATAGCTAATTGCTAATACTGCTATTGCCGCAAAACCAAAAGCGACTGCAAACACGCCTCCGTAGCCAATAGCTTCAGCAATCATACCGCTGAAGGTAGCACCCAGAATTCCGCTAATGTAGACAACAGAGGACTGTACTGTATAGTCAGTGCCTGCTGTTGTTGCCTCGCTGTTATCCATCATCACGGTAAACAACGCGGTCATAGCCATGCCGTTAATGAACTGGGCTATTGTCGCTACCAGGTAGAGCATGGGCAATTGAGTAAATCCTAGAGCGGGTAGGCAATAGGCAACAATGGCAATCCCCTGCAGGGCACTAAAGATAACCAGCGCTTGTTTGCGGCCCAGGCGAGAAATATTTAACCCCGCAGTTACGGCACCCAGCAATCCCGCACCATAGCTGACTACACCCAGTAACAACCCAATTTCGCTCATGGATAGTCCTACATCCACTAGCAGTGGTCGAAACATCGTGAGGGCCATATAGGGACCAATACCGAAGAGCATTAAGATAACTAACCAGCGACCCATACCGGGACGACGATAAACGCTAACCAGGCGTCTAAAGCTGGGTGGGGATAACGTTGTTGATTTTACAACCCGTTCACGGTGGCGGGCGATGGGGATTACGGCCAACAAGAGAACTGTTGCCATGGCTAATAAGGTGGTGCGCCACCCCCAATAGCTCAGCAGCAGTAACATACCACCACCGCCAATAATGGCTCCGAGGGAGTTGCCCCCTCGCTGAATGCCGTTACCAAAACCTCGTTCTGCAGGGGAGAGTAGGCCAATGGCTAGGGCATCAGTGGCGATGTCTTGACTGGCGCTAAGGAGACTAACCAGGAGAAGGCCGATAAGGAGAAGGGTAAACTGCTGGGTGATGTTGAGAAAGGCAAGGAGTGCGATCGCAACCCCCAACCCTATTTGAAAACAAAGAATCCAAAACCGATAGTGACCCCAGCGAGTCATCCCATATCGATCGATTAATGGTGCCCACAAAAACTTAACCACCAGTGGCAGGGCCAACAGCTGCAGCAATCCCAATGTTCTCAGCGAGACATTCTGCTGCCTCAAAAACACCGGCATCGCATCATATACAAACGTTAGGGGAATATGTTGAGAAACATACAAGCTACCCAGCAGCCCTATTTTCTGCCATGTAGCACTTTTGAATTGAGTTAGCGACTTTTCCATCCTCTCTTCCCCATTTTCTAACGCTTGATAACCCGCTATCAGAATCTAGACCTCACCTGCACACCGATGGTAAAAGGATCGCCAAATGAGGCCAAATCTTGACCAGCGGCGGTTAGAGAGGCGGTAATATAGCGGCTATCAAAAATGTTGTTGGCAAACACATAAATGCCGGTACTGTCCCACTCATAACCCAGCTGAGCATTGACTAACCCAAAAGCATCTTGCTTTAACCGA
>JBCDIX010000124.1:0-10457 GCA_038748405.1 Cyanobacteria bacterium P01_H01_bin.21
ATCGAGATGACCAACTCTGATTTATTGCCAGTCACCGTCGCCGCTGTGTCGAGCTGCTGCATTAAACCTTCTGGGAGTCGAACTGATAACTGTGGATTCGCCATAGTACACCCGCGCCTAATACCTGTCACCACCTGCCATCATTCCCCCCGTCACCTGTCACCACTCATGGTTTTTTGCTGGTGACAACTTTTGGTTACACCTGTCACCACTCATGGGCGATCGATGATGACAGCTTGTACCAGAGGGCTGTGACGATTGCCCTGAAATCTTGAATAGTTGCACAGATGACAACTATTCAAATAGAAGAAAAGACCATGCAATCCTTTCAAAGAAAAGATTGCATGGTCTAATAGATAAAATCATGAACTTGCGTTGCAGCTAGCTTGGCCTAAACTTGGCCTAAATCAAGCTTTATTCAATACATACGAACCATTCTCACAGACAGAATATCATCTCCAAGTCACAACTTCCTCATACGGTTTGAGTTTTGAAACGTCACAGATAGCCTCTTGATTGCAGTGAGGCAGATTCGCGAAATGGTATGAATCTCGAACTGAATGTGTAGCATCGCAAAACTCAAACCGTATTAGATGGAGAAGAACAGCGTTGTAACACCGCATTACACGAAACTGTGCACTCTACATCTACACGAGATCTAATGGTTTATGCACATGTAGATGTGCACATTGGTTAGAAACATCCTGATTTTCACCCGGATAAGTATCCACAGCAGGTTGCGGTACCCCCACATCCGACACCCCTCTTTGAAGATTATGTAAGACAGCAACTGTCCCACCACTCCCTGCGAAAATTGCAATTAGAAAAGGTAAAGCCTTCAGCAGAAAATCCCTATCCACATGGACATATAAAACGACGCCAGACTTAGCCACCTCTGAAGAATCGGGCGAATTTCGAAAAAAACGCATCACACTGTAAACCTCACTATTCATGTAACTCAAGCGTCTTCTCAGAATCTCATCAACTAGCTCCTGAGATTTTCAAGGCACTACCACTAACTAACAGGCTTCACGATAAGAAGTAGGCCCCGACGATCTACTATCGTCACGGTCGTATTCTCAGGAATCGCCTTTTGTGTGTCGACAACTGATTTTGCTCGCCAATAAACTCCATGCAAGCAAATTCGCCCCCTCCCACCTGGATTAATGGTCTCAACCACAGTTGCTTCTTTGCTTGTATCGCTGTTGAGCACACACCCCACAACCTCTGCAGTCGCTCTTTTCAAAGCATTGAATAACATAAGGAACCTCTTCGAGAAAACAACACTGGGGCGCCCCCCCCCCTTCAACGAAGCACCCTGGCAGTCCTAATGCAGAAATATAGAGTCGCCGAAGGCTGGCAACTGCAAGGAACCAAAGCAATTGCCTTAGCTCGAACTCAATGGAGGTTATTTCTGCCTTACATTCGTCCTACGAAGGATATATCATGTTTGAATGATACATGCAAACATGATATACAAAATTATGATGCATGCAAACATGATAATCAGTATATCTACTTTGAAAAGTACATGCTATACTTGAAAAGTTGTTTTTAGAAGCATTCAATGGCTAAACAAAATTCTGATGGAGGCATCATCTTGTCTGCATTGGAAGAAGATCTTCTAACCGTCATTCGTTGTCACCCAAGCGGTACGTATGGTTTAGAGATTCTTGACAAGGTGAATGAGGCTAATAAGAAAGTAGGAAGGCGAAAAATTAGGGTTGGTAGCCTTTACCCAGCTCTCAAACGAATGGAGCAGCAGGGGTTGATAAAGGGACAGTGGGGTGAAGATGATGAGCCCACTGGTGGAGCAAGACGTCGCTACTACTCCATCACTGCTATCGGGGATAAAGCACTGTACAACACCTGGTTTTATCGTCAGGAGTTAGGAGCTGCATATAGTCTTGGATAATTCGTAAGGAGGTTTAAATAATGGGAAGTAGGCACAAGGAACGTAATTCCAGAACCTCGACAAGTAACACCTTATTTAAATCTCCTCAACACACAAAAATCACTGATACCATTCTTATTATCACAGCTGGATTTTTATGTGGATTGCTTCTTCTCTGTAGCTTTTCAGTCTTTCTTTCCTCAACCTTAATACGCACCTTATTTCTAGCTGGAATTGTTTTAGGACAATTTTGCAGGAAACTTAGCCTGATATCGAAGGCACTCAGAGATATCCTCTTATTCTCTCTCCAGATACTTCTTGAAAGGCCACCCTATAAGTCAATTTCAGAAGCTTTTCAGGAAATCATTGAAATTTCTTTCATCAAGTTAGGTGGTAGAAATCTAGGAGAAGAGATGATTACTCACTTCAGAGAGCAACATCATGCATGGAAAAGACGGATACCGAATTACACTAAAACCCACATAAAATTCATGGTATTCCTTCTAACAGGAGAACTCTTATGGGGTATTTTCATCATCAAATTACAGAGGATGTTCGAGCGACAGCGAAGTCGCTAAAGTTCCTGGTTTTGAATGTACAAGTGGCCCAGAAGGTACGCTCCTACAAACCTAAAGAGCAGCAACAGACATTCACCCCAAAGCGACTATCCATAACTACAACGTGATGAATCAACTCAGCGCAAGCCCTAGCGGCTCAAGACTCTCATCACATACACCAGAAGAATTCATAGCCCTCTAAAAGCTCAGCCCACTTTTATTTTAGGGTTTTATTTTTAGGTATTTTATTTTACTAATTTTATCTTTACATTTTTATTGAAGGCATTTATTTATACCCATATTGAATTGGGCATGTTATATTCATATAGTCTAATAAACGTATAAATGTTCTAAAGCCTAGAATGCGGGAAGGACCTGTATTCAAGATTCAGGATGGATTACACATAACCAAATTTTCTCAGTCTCAAGGTTAACGACGATACTGGAACGTCAGCAAGTTGTGATTTAACACACTTCCACAACATGTCTCAACAAGAATCTAAGTGTGGCAAATAGTCTCAATCTCTCTAATACATCGGCATCAATGATACAGATGGAGCTTGAATGATGGGAAATTCACGCCATAACAGCAAGAAACTGGCGAACAAAAAGGCGAAGAATGAGAGATTGACTTCTTCTGAGAGGTTGACCATATCAGAGGCTCTATTGTCAGTATCTACAGGGTTCACCTGTGGCCTCTTATTGCTCTCCAGCGCTTTACTGATGTTCTCTTCAACCATTATCCGTATCCTGGTAATTATCGGAATTCTGTCTAGAAGTGCCTACCAAAAAAAACCTTCATCGGCGAGAAAGATCTTTCAGGCTGTCGAGTTCTCTCTCGTCCAGTTAGGCGGCTCAGAGTTTGGAGAAGAGTTAATTAGTCACTTGTATAACCAGATCAAAAAATGGGATGATTCTGACATTAATTACTCAAAGCTACATAGCAAACTTATGATTTTCTCCCTGATGGGAGAACTATTATGGGCTGCTCTTATAGTTAGGCTAGAAAGTCTATTCTTGCGTCATAGGATCTATTGAGCTTCTAGCTGCTATCTGGTTACGGACTGATCAGGGGTACAGTGCGGCTGTTCCATATACAGGTCACTCAACAGGGACAGTCAGGGTCTCGCCATCGTAACGGTAAAGCACCTCTAACTCTCTCACAGTTTGGCCTTGGTCGATTTTCACCTCTTCAATCCGTGCCTGCAACGTATCCGTCCGCTGCCACATATTCAGCATTCGATCCGTGCTCCCCTGGCCCGTGCGATAGCTCACCTCCATCACCGCTTGCCGTTGCAGCTGTGTTTCCAACTGCCCCTCCAGGGCCTCCAGTTTGCGGCTCAGCTCCTCATATTCCAGCACCAGTCCAATCACTTCACGGGCAAGGCTTTCCGCCACTTCTTCACACCTGCGGATGAGGTTCGCTTCCTCCACTTCCAGCGCTGCAAGTTGAAGGCGATCGTGCCCGACATCACCACCCCCCAAAACGTTCTGCACCAGCTCAAAGAGGTCGGCGGTAATCCAGTTTGTCCAGCTGCGGGACTCGGTATACTCCCGGCGCTAGGCCGAGAGTTCTAGACGCTGTTCAATGGCAGCAATTTCACTACTGTTGGCGATCGCCTGTTCCGCCAACATCCCCAGACAGTCCGGGCTACTCTCCAGGCAGGGAAGCGGTGTCGCCAGGGCGGATGAGCAAAGTAAGCTCCACGTTGAGGCGACCGTCAGGGCTTTGGCCCAACCATTTAACCTGGCGGATGCGGCCAGCGTAGGGAGCGCGAACCACGGCAATATCGGCAATGGCATTTTCTACCTCGTCTACCCTGAGTTGCGTCTGTGCTATCTGGTATTCCCGGTCTCTGAGTCGTTGCTCATACTCCGCCCACTGACGCTGATAGCTGAGGGCGGATTGGTTGGCTTGCTCCACACGCTCGGCCATATCCAAACTGTGCTGATACTCCCGATAGTCGGTGTCGGTCTGGGCCTTGCTGAGCTGGCCTTGGACAAGTTGGTAGTCCCGAACGGCTGCGGTGTGGTGCCGTTGAAGCTCCGCGAGCTTGGCCTGTTCATGCTCCAGCACCAACGGGTCAAGGTTTTTCAGTTCCGCTAGGTAAATCAGTTCTTGCTCTTTGGCTACAATCGCTGCCTCGGCCTGTTCTAAAGCGACTTTAGACCGCTCAATCGTGGCTTCTTCTTCCAGGTAACTAGCATCCGGCAGCACCGCCACCGCTGGCACAGCTGCGGGAGCTTGGGGCACTGTAATGGTTGCGCTCTGTAGCTTTTGCAGGGTGAGGGTGAGTTGTTGCTGTTGGGCTTCGAGGCGTTGACGTTCACTTGCAGGTCTTCAGGGTTGGTAATAGCGACAGTAATGGTGAGGCGAGTGGGGCTGTCGTCGGTGCGGATCGATGGTGCGGTTGAGACTGGAGCAGGTTGAGGTGTTGGCGGTTGTTGGGCGAGGGTGACGGAAGCGATCGCCACGCCTGCGAGGACGTATGGAATTAGCCCTTTCATTACCCTGCACTCAATCAGAAAGTTCTATTCGCAGGATTCCCAGAGGCATAAAAAAGCCTCCGAGTTGAAATCGGAGGTATCGTCCCTTAGGTAAACCCATCATCAGCGAACGCTAAAACTACAAAGGCAATCCCAACTCTTGACGACAAACTTCAACCTCCCTGTAGTACTCCCACCATTCTTGGGACAACTCCTTTTCACCAGGGAGAATTTGCCGACGATTCAGCTCAGGATGAGCCGCCCAAAACAACTCATTGGCAGCCTCAGTCACCGAAAGCTCCTTAAAAATCAAAACCTCTTCACTACAAGATAAAGGTAAACCTGCTGACCGCTGATCGACAACTAGAGTTCCAGTCACAACCGCCGCAAAGGCCGACACTTTAACCATTAATAACGTAGTAGCACTAACCAATTTGACTAACGCACTAGCCAAGCCGGCCAGAGCCTCAACCTGCCGCTTAGCCGAAACATACACATGAATGCGACCAAACTTTTTTCGAGCATTATTCTTGAAACGACGCTTTCGAACCATAATTCACCCTCAAAAACCTAGCTTCAATTTAACCCACTTTTTATTTAGGGTCAATATTTTAGGCATTTCAAAGTAAACATCTTAATTAGTGCATTTTTACTATGGCATTTTAATTTATATTATTTACGTTAGGCATTTTGCTGTTATAATCTAGACCCTAGTGAATACTAGGGAGCTACAGGTGTGGGGAAACGCCATACTCAGGCACATCCCAGTCATGGCCGATGAGTCATGGCAAATAGACTTGAGTTTTAATTCCTTGCTGCTGTAAAAGACTCCTAATAAACCGTGACTAAAGACTCTTCTGACAAACACTCGCCTACACGAATAGCTGAACTTAGAAAACGCGCTCACTTAACGCAGATAGAACTCGCGGACAGAGTGGGCGTCACTGAAACGACCATTGCCAACTGGGAAAATGGCCGTGCTGACGACTGGATCGAAAGAATAGCCCTCCTGTGCGATGCCCTGGAGTGCTCTATCCAAGACCTGCTAGAGAAGCCAATTAAGGACTTACGTATTAAGGCAGATCTAACTCAACGTGAACTCGCCAAAGCTGTAAATGTTAGAGAAAACACTGTTGCTACTTGGGAGAAAAAAGACACACTCAGAGAACGGATTGAAAACGTTGCAAGACTTTGCATAGCTCTGCAATGCTCATCCCCAGAAGACTTAATCCCTCTAACGCCAAAAAAGACAGCGGGTGCATCTAAACTCCCAACCTTATCTGGGAATAGACTTGCAGCAATGATAGATGCCTCTGTCGGACAATCCGGCTCTGAGTGGGAGCCCGATTTAAACCCAGAAACCCAATAACATTCCTACAATATCAAGGCACTATGACCATCTCTATTCACATATAAACCAGGAACCCACCGAGAGGGTAAGGCTTCTATCTCGGAATATATCTTTTGGTTAAGACACTCTGGAACAAATCAAGGCGTTCATCAGTCCGGGGGAATGTCGCAGACAATAAAGTGTTAGAGACGTGATCTTTAGACCTTAGCCCCGTCTATAGTATCCCTTCTTAATCTAGCGCCAGTTAAGCAACTGTCACCCATGCAATTGAAGTTCTAGATAATTACCACGACTCTCAACATATCCAGTGCATATACCGAGTATAGAAACTAATAGTGCCCCCCCAATATGTTTTCATTGAAGATGACGTATTCCAACGTCATCTTTTCAGCCAGCGTAAGCCATCTGAAAAATTTATCAGACTCTGGGACATCCTTAAACAGTCAAAATCTGTTGCATACGTTCGTACGGCAACTTATGTAAAGGCAAAGGCTCTTTTTGGGCACATAAAGCTGTTAGGCATTTCTCTACCTGTCACCTTTTCTTTTAGCCGAGTCTTTTCGAAGACAACTAGAAAAGCAGGACACGAACACGCTGACAACATTATTGTAGAAAGTTTTGATTGTACTGCCAAAAAATCAAATCACGATAGTTACAAGCATAAGCTTAAAACTCTAGACGATTTCATAAAGGAGTGGGAGATTCATCTTGGCTTGAACTCTTCGCCCTCCTCACTATCAGATGATTTTATTAGCCAAATACTTCTACTAAAACATGATAGAAAGCAAATATTTTCAGGCTCAATAATTTTATATTTGATGTCTTTATGGGTTCTTGCCTTCCTTGACGAAGCTCAAGAATCTCAACAGATTAATTTTCTGAGTCGGTTAGCAGAACCAGTTGCCAAAAAGGCTACGAACTGGTTAGGAGAAACAATAATTTCAACTTATACAACAACTGTAAACACTATAAAATCAGAATCAGAAAGACTGTCAATAAATAATAAATCAAACTCGTTTCTCTCTAAAATAGAGATTTCACCCTTCAATCAAATAGGGAAAATTCTTAGAAGTGGATCTACTTATACTTTCTCAGAGAGCAAGATTTCAGTCAATTTTCCTTTCGACAATTCTTCTGAGATAAAAGACGTAGAAACAACAGGCCTCCAAGAATCTAAATATCAAGCCATCAATCGTACTCCTACAGCAGAATCGCCAGGCTTTCTACCCCAAGAAGATTCGTCGGCATCAAGCTCAACAGCATTTACTGCTACAACTTCGGTAACTGTAATTGAATCTCCTATCCCAACTGCTGCGGATCTATCCGTTGGGCCAGTGGTTGAGATCGCATCAGTAGCTGTTTCAAACTTAGCCCCTGAATCACCAACCTCGACACCATCACCTACAGATGTTTCCTCCAACGCTGGATTCAAAGGAATTGAGTTTAAGGAACCAATCCCATCAACCTCGGTAACACCCAATCCAGTAACACCCAACCCAGTAACACCCAACCCAGTAACACCCAATCCAGTAACACCCAACCCAGTAACACCCAATCCAGTAACACCCAACCCAGTAGCACCCAATCCAGTAACACCCAACCCAGTAACACCCAATCCAGTAACACCCAACCCAGTAGCACCCAATCCAGTAACACCCAACCCAGTAACACCCAATCCAGTAACACCCAATCCAGTAACACCCAACCCAGTAACACCCAATCCAGTAACACCCAATCCAGTAACAACGTACAGAGATGCTTCTGGTGGCCAGATACCGATTTCAATTTCACAGTATTCTGCCCACATCCGAGTCTCTAATTTTGGTGGAATCGGTCGTGGTGTAAATCCAAGCCTTCAGATTTTAGAAGAGTTAGATCATCTACAATTTGAAGGCGATATTTTTTCAGTAGACAATATATTTTTCGAACAAGTAAACAATGATTTATTGATTAAGTTCTATGGGCTTAATCAGTTCTCATTAGTATTGGAAAATTTCAATCTAGAAGAACTTGACAATATTCCTTTCGAAACAGGCTTTATCGGAAACATATTGTTCCACGGAGAAGAAGGATTTTCCGATAGTTTCAGTGTGATGAACCGTGAAGCTAAAGTCAGTAGAATTTTTACTGAGAACAGTCTTACAGTTCTGAATGATCTCGATAATACAGTCCAAGGCATCAAGAATTCAGATGATATTATTCATGGCCAAGGTGGAAACGACTACCTGATCGGTCAATCAGGCGATGATAGTTTGCATGGAGGCACTGGCGACGATCTTCTTGAAGGTAATTCAGGCAACAACCGTCTTTACGGTGGACTAGGTTCTGATTCCTTCATATTGAGCCTCACTAAAGGAATAGACACCATCGTAGACTTCTCTATTGAAGAGGATCATCTGGTTCTACCTCAAAACGTGCAGAAAGAAGACATAAGAATTCATACTGAAGTCGAAGATTCAGGGATTGAAAACCCTGTTACTTATATATCTCTCCAGCAAAACAATCAGGTGCTAGCACGGCTGCTAGGGATAGATGCATCAGCACTTATCGACACAGTATTCACTTAGGGTCTATGGCATCCACACTGTCAAACTCCCCGTCACCCACTGATCACTCAACTGCAATACCCCCAATTCCAACGGGTGTAACTCCAGCGTCAACGTTTCCCCAGTTAGCACCGCTGTAGCGTATTGCCGTCCTGGGGGCTGCAATGTGATGCCCTCGGGGTAATCCACCGTCAGCGTCCCCGACAGGTACACTTGCCTGCCAGGGTTTGCCATGGCTATCTGCTGCAACCGCTCAGTCGGGTTCTCATCGGCAAAACTCAGCATCTCTGTCTGCGTTTCCATCACCTCACCCGTGCGGGCCTTCAGGGACTCAATCACCATGCTCTCGCCCGTGTGATAGATACCGCTGCCATCCGTCACGATGAACTCATTGCCATCGCTCTTCAGAATCAGATATTCCCCATCGGCGCGGCTCCGGTCGTCCGCCCATACGCCTTTAATGTCGGCATAGACGGCGTTTTCAGGGTTGGCGTTGTAGGTGGCGATCGCGCTATCCCTCAGGCCGATCTGCTGACCCACCGCCACACTGACGCCACCGCCCCCAGCAACATGGATGCCCAGCAATAGCAGCCCCACCGCTGTGGCTAGCACCCAATACTCACCAGGGCCACCCGTGCGTAACCGCCGATTGGGGTTACCGACGCTAATCGCCCACGCCGGATCCGGCCAAAAGAGCTGCACCCCTTGGCGCGTAAAGCAATCACTAAAGCACGCCAACACATAACCCAACGGCACAGCCGCCGCCGCTTTCCAGTTGCCGAAATAGATGCCGATGGGGAGGGCAATGCAAGCGATCGCGACGGTGGCCACCAGGCTATGGGTAATCGAACGATGGGGAAAGCGATCTTCAATCCAGGAGCTGAGGGGAAAGCACACCTGACCGATCAGGCTGGTGGTGGTGTCGATATCAGGGAGCTGGGAGCCCAAGACAGCCAACCCCAGCGACAGCGAGTCTGCCGTACCGAATAGAAGGGATACGCCAGCGGCAGCGATCGCGGCGTGGGTGATGGCCATCATGACGAAACAAATATGACGAATGATTCACTCGTTATTGACGAATAGTCTCTAGGTTCAATGCTGCCTTTACCAAAGAATCTCTCTCCTCATAGTTACTACTCGGTACACCTAGCAGCATCTTTCCGGGCATACTCTAAGCTGCCCAACACTCTTATGAGGTGCTCAGTGGTCGAAAGCATCTTCAGGAAAACTGAACCGACTAATCAGAAGAAACGCTCAGTGAATGAAAAATCGTAGCCGAGGCTCTGAGAAAATTATGACCTTCCCTAGATATTCTCTTTGTTAGCTTTCAATATCAAAAGCCACCTTCAAACTTTTACAAAGAAAAATATTCTAAGAACGAGAATTCAATACTCAGGCACAAGCTCAGACTTAATTACAGTGGAAAAACAGCAAGGACAGCATAAAAACCAACCACAGACAGTCACAGTTAGCATCACGTTTATAGAACCTGTTTGAGATCTCTAAGCAAGAGCTGCTAGGCGCTTGAACATGAGTCGAATGAAGCACAGCTCGAGCTGTGCCTTGGCATTGTCGAGCGTGTTCTCAAAGTTCTTCGTTAAACTCTTGCAGCGTTCCATCCA
>JBCDIX010000125.1:0-10325 GCA_038748405.1 Cyanobacteria bacterium P01_H01_bin.21
ACGGGCCGTAATGGCCGATGCTGGCTCTGCTCTAATGGGAATCGGTGTGGGCTCTGGTAAATCCCGTGCCCGTGAAGCTGCGATCGCAGCCATTTCATCACCACTGTTAGAAACGTCCATCGATGGTGCGACTGGGGCTGTCCTCAATATCACCGGTGGCAACGATATGACGCTACATGAAGTCAACGCAGCCGCTGAAATTATTTATGAAGCCGTTGACCCTAACGCCAACATCATATTTGGTGCTGTAATTGATGAGCGGATGCAGGGTGAAGTTCGCATTACCGTCATTGCAACTGGGTTTAATGCCATCAGCGAATTTGGCAGTGGTACCACGACAGCCACTTCAGCGCCTTCACGGATTGCACCGCTGAAGCGGCCATCATCCATCAGTTCTACACCGTCTGATTTACCGGGTGTTCCTAGCAACCGACCCAGCATTTCACCAGATCTAGATATTCCAGATTTCCTGCAGCGGCGTCGGCAGTCGCGATAGGTGCTAGCGTTTTATGGTTTACACTCCACCAGTGGCTTTGACCATCGCTGGTTCAGATAGCGGTGGTGGTGCTGGCATCCAGGCCGATTTACGTACGTTTTCGTTCCATGCAGTTCATGGCACTAGCGCCCTCACCTGCATTACGGCTCAAAATACCCAGGGGGTGTTACGCGTTGATGCTCTACCCCCCGAAGCCGTCATTGCTCAGATGGAGGCCGTGGTTAACGATATCGGCATTCAGGCATTGAAAACAGGTATGTTACTCAATCAGCCAATTATTGAAGCCGTAACGGCCTATCTGACAAAACTGACTGACATAAGCTGTGTCATTGACCCAGTGATGGTTTCACGTACAGGTGCTCAGCTCATTGATGATGGTGCGATCGCAGCTCTAAAGCAGCTTATTCCCTTAGCGACAGTACTCACCCCTAACCGTTACGAAGCCCAGATTCTCAGCGGTCAATCTATCGAGACCCTACAAGATATGGAGCATGCAGCCCAGACCATTAAAGGGTTAGGAGCAAACGCCGTCATTATTAAGGGTGGTGGCTTTGATAACGAGCTACGTGGGGTTGATGTTTGGTACGACGGCACGACCTTGACCAAACTAGTGACCAGCTGTATTGATACAGCGGATACCCACGGCACTGGCTGTACCCTCTCAGCTGCAATTGCTGCCAACTTGGCCCTAGGGCATAGCCCGTTTGAGGCCGTAAAACAAGCCAAAGACTATGTCACACAGGCGCTGAGCTACGCCTTCCGCATTGGTGAAGGCCAGGGACCGATTGGTCATTTTTATCCGTTATTAACGTAGGGGCGTTGCATGCAACGCCCCTACGTTAATTATTCTTTTGGCTTGGGCCAAACGCTATCCCAATCTGGACACTCGTCATACTCATCTGGTCCATCGGGGTGTAGAGCGCAAACCAGCATCTCACCTCCATAGCTTTCGCCATGATAATAAGAGCAACCGGCACATTTGGGATGATTCTGTAGCCATGGCGTCAGCGTTTGATGAATCGGTGCCATGGTTTGTTCGCACCAGCTCACCACTGACCCGACGACTGGCTCAACCTGAGTTTCTAGCTCATCGAGCGCCTGAGAGAGCGGCGGTGCAATATTTTCTGCTACATGATCCGCCAGCTCATCAGCCAGGTCATCCGCAGCATCCAACACCGGACTTACCACCTCCACAGTCTGATCTGCTAGCACATCTAAAAACTGTTCAGTTTGCTCTAGGGTGCTATAAATAGCCTCCTGCAGGTCTTGTTGAAATTGTTTTAGCCAGTCGTCCATAACTATGGAGAGTAAATGAGTTCGAAGGAAAAAGGGATACAGGCTCTGGCGATAGAGAAAGTTTTGAATTCTTAGCTAGTAGCGGTTAAACATACTACCCCTGAGTGAGTCCATACAGGACAAATCTAACTGCTACCCCTCAAAACTAAGCGCACCAAAATTAGCTTTGGTCTTCTTCCTTCAATCGCTGTAGCTCCGCCTGGAGGTCTTCAATTTCCTTACGAAGAGCATCCGTTGCCGCGCGATCATCCGCATCATCCTCTTCAATAATTTCGATCTTACGAGGCCCCACATCAGTCGGTGGAGTATCAGACGCAGTAGAGGCAGAAGCTTGGGCACGATCAACCATGTCGTTAACCATTTTTTGAGCTTCCTCAGCTGTAATTTCGCCGCGTTCTACAAGCTCGTTAACGAGCTTTTGAGCCTGCTGGCGTAAATCACTAAACCCATCACCTGCTTTCTCAGAGGCATAGGATGCTAAACCCACACCTAGATAAAATGCTTTTTGTACCAACTGGCCAAAGTCTGCCACGGCCCATGCTCCTCTAAGACTATCGGGTGAACCTATCACCCCCTATGCTTTCCGTTTTAACAGCGGATCGCGACAGTGTGTAGCGTGTTGATCTGTCGGATAGCCGTACTTAGCATGGCGCGCACATGCCGTGCATGAAGCAAACATGCCGTAAAAACAGAGGAGACCCGGAGACTACGCCTATCTCAAGCATCCCGTATTGCTGCTACCTTCCGGTCCTGACAAGATTTGGGCGTTGTGATCGCATAGATCCGAGTCACTCAACAGCATAGCACTGTTTTTACCTGCCTGCTTATAAAGACGATTTGGGCACCTGACGTAAAAAGCCAATCAGGTTGCGAAAAAATGTAGGGCTAAGTTGTTCGCTCGACTCATTTGCAAATACTGACTCAGACTCATCAGCTGTCTCCGAGAGCATTCTGGGTACTTCCTCAGCCAGTCCGACAAAAATCAGCCGAAATGCGATCTGCTGGACTTCTTCAATCGATAGGCTGAGCTGGGTTGCAATCTGGCCCAAAGGGATCTTTTCATCAATTAGCCGCCACACGCTCCACTCAGCTTGATTGATACGCACATTGGGCTGTCCTCGAATCAGACTGACCAGCGAAGACTGGGGGTGGGGCAATTTATCCTTAAACGCTGTCCAATCCTTCAAAATTCTCAGACCTGGCAAAATCACCTCAGTTGCCACAACACTAAGACCGGTCATTTCTATCTTGGGTAGCGGGGCATCAGGGTCAAAGGAATAGTAACCGTCCAGCACTTGGAACAAATCACAGATCTGACTAATAACCTGGGCTGCAAATAAAATCTGTAGCTGTTTGGGGGTTAGTACACCTTGCGATCGCAAAAATCTACCAAACGGTTCGTCAGGGGGACAGCGCCGAATCAACCGCTCCATCATAGCCATACTTAAATAGCGACGATGGCTAATCAAGGTTGCCAAACCACGACTATCCAAACGATTGGTAACCGCCACAATGCGGCCGCGGTGCAGCCAAATAAAGTAGTACTTAGGCTGCGCTTGCTCAGGTGATGTCAACCCCTGAACTGAGAGAAGCCCTGTCTTCTTGCCATCTTGTAAAAGCTGAAAAACCTCTGGCAGTGAAGAATCTGAAAGATAACCGTTAACGGACATGCTGCACGGTAGCGACGACATGGCATAACGTTGCGCTATTGTAACAGCATATATCAACCCGAATTGTTCTGAAGAATTGCTCTAATATCGGCTGCTCACGCAAACGTACATTCTTTAGCATCAGACCAAAAATGCTGATTTCCCCTCTAAAGAATTTGGAGAGTTATTAGCGATACTAATTTACATTAATAGCGCCTGTAGTTCACCGACTGCCCGTTTTACTTCTAGATTCAAAATTCCTTTTTTCACCATGCGGGTCGCTAGCACCAAAAAAACAGCCTCTTCACCACAGGCATTCAAAATGCAGTAGCCAATTTCCCCATCAATGGCAATTTGATTAATATTTCCCCGCAGTAACTCGCTACCAATTCGCTCGGCCAAAGAGACCAGGGCAGCTGACATAGCAGACACTCGCTCTTCATCCATGTGGTTCGGCAAGACCGCAACGATCGGCAAACCATCCGGTGTCAACAGGGCCACCCCTTCAATATCACTGGTACCGCTGACAAAACTATGCAGTGCCGCTTGGATTTTAGCCGCATCGATGGCCATAATTTACACTTAGTTGGTCAATTCACGTATCTACGAACATGTATGATACAGCGCGTATTGTCACAGAGGCTCAGACATACGACATATATTGGACACGTCTTATAGTCTTTGATACCACCGTCGGCACAGGCTCTAAATAAGTTCCGCAACTGCATCCAGATACTACTGCATACGGTCTATCGTACGGTACTGGATAGCTTCAGCAATATAGGCCGATTCTAGGCTATCAGCAGCCGCCAAATCAGCAATAGTCCGCGCTACCTTTAAGATGCGGTCAGTGGCACGAGCTGACAACCCTAACTTACGGACAGCCGTTTCAAGCAATACTCGTGATGTATCGTCCAGCTGACACCATTGACGCAGATGACGACTTTCTAAATCCGCATTGCACTGTAGTTTAGGCTCATTTGCAAACCGAGCCTGCGATCGCTGACGAGCCTGCTCCACACGCTGGCGCACCTGTACTGACGGCTCGCCAGGTTTATGCTGAGTTATCTCCTCAGGCTTTAACCGACTAACCACCACTTGTAAATCAATCCGATCCATCAGCGGGCCTGATAATTTTGCCCAGTACTGTTCACGGCTGCGGGGTGTACATGTACAAGGCTGCACACTATCGCCAAAGAAACCGCAGGGACACGGATTAGTACTCGCTATTAAAGTAAACTGAGACGGAAATTCAACAGACTGGCGAGTGCGAGCGATGCTGACATAGCCATCTTCCAAAGGTTGACGTAAAAACTCTAAAACTTTTCGATTAAATTCTGTCAGCTCATCAAGAAAGAGAATGCCACGATGAGCCAGGGAAATTTCTCCCGGCTTTGGGAAAGTGCCGCCACCCACCAATGAAGGTCCAGAGGCCGAATGGTGAGGACTACGGAACGGGCGCTCAGTCACCAACGTCCCCTTATCTTTCAAGAGACCGGCCACCGAATGAATTTGAGTCACTTCTAGCGCCTCCTGAAAATTCAAAGGCGGCAAAATAGTGGACAGCCGACGTGCCAACATGGTTTTTCCACTTCCAGGCGGACCTACGAAGATCAGATTGTGTCCTCCTGCCGCTGCAATTTCCAGTGCTCGTCTGGCTTGAGCTTGGCCTTTTACATCTCGCAAATCCACCGCATGGGGCTGAGCTTTAGCCAATACTTCGCAGCCATTGAGCTGCAACGGCTTTTGTTCACTAGGGCTATTGAGAAAATCAACCACATCCCCAACCGACTTAAAGCCATAAACCGATAGATTAGGCACAACGGCTGCTTCTTGAGCATTATCCTCTGGCACAATTAAGCATTTGATTCCCAATTGCGGGGCGGCGGCGGCCATGGCCATGACACCGGCTATTGGCCTCAAACTCCCATCCAAAGACAGTTCACCTAACAGTAAACATCCATCCAAAGAATCATGACTGACTAGATCTGCTGCAGCTAAGATGCCTATAGCGATTGGCAAATCATAGATTGGGCCTTCTTTGCGCACATCAGCAGGCGTTAGATTTACGACTACCTTACGCATAGGAAAAGGGAAACCGGCATTTTTTAATGCCGCTTTGACTCGCTCACGAGACTCTTGTACTGCGGTGTCTGGCAAACCAACAACAACGACACTAGGCAGACCACCTGATAAGTCAACTTCCACACCGACTTTTAGAGCATCAATACCTATTAACGATGCACTCCAGATTCTCGCCAGCATAGTGGGCTCCTACATGTAAATGTAGAATGCCCAAGCATCTAACAAGGCGCACTGAATAGATGTGTCTAAGACCTCTAAATCATCAGAAAAATCTGAACAGACCTATTACGGCTAAAGCTACTGAATAGGATTAAGATCACAAATCTCCAGCACGAAATATGATATTCGCTTCTTAAGGAGTTAATTTGGCTTTGAGACGCATCTTTCCCGATAGCTAGCCACCTACTATAAATAATCAGTCTTAAGAAAACTATGTTGACAACTCCCAACTCTTCCAACGTTGCCATCATTATTCGTGAAAAGCAGCTAGCAGACGAGCATATGAAGGATGTGGAACTGCTTTTAGAAAATATGTTTCAACGAGAAGAAGTCACCCTACAGCTAGTGCTAGATCGACTCTATGATATTGGCTCTAATAATCTCATCAACTATCGAGTTAAACCCCGCCGTCTCAATCGACTGATGAAATGGATTGCCAGGCTCACCAAGCCAGCTTTTCACTACCTGGCTGTACGCTGGTCTAAAAAAAATTGTCCAAAGCTGATCGCTACCTGGCTTTATAGTCAAGTTCAGTTTCCTAAAACAGAGATTGGGGAAGAGTTAGTCGCTGCCTACGAATCCACACCGACCGATTGACATGTCACTAGCGATTACAATGCAGAGCGTTGTCCTAACCCTGCACCATGAGTGAAGATACGATTTTCAGCAAAATTATTCGTAAAGAAATCCCGGCAGACATCGTTTACGAAGATGACCTATGCCTAGCTTTTCGAGATATTAATCCTCAAGCGCCAACACATATACTTATCATCCCCAAAAAAACGATTCCTAGATTGGCAGACACCACAGCCGAAGATAAGGAACTATTAGGTCATATGTTACTAACTGTAAAGTCAATAGCCGAGCAAGAAGAGCTAAAAAATGGCTACCGGGTCGTAATCAATACCGACCAAGATGGCGGCCAAACAGTGTTTCATCTACACATGCACCTCATGGGTGGACGCTCATTAGCTTGGCCACCAGGCTAGAAAATCGTGTGAGCATAGACTCATTTTTTACTTAGAAATGTATCGATCAAGGAAGTTTCGTATCGTACCCCTACAATGCGCTAAGCATATTTACTAATCTTATAAACGAGTCGCCATTACTTATTTGCTGCAGAGAGTAAATCATTTCTCTTTGCCTGCCTTCACAGTGATGTTGACTCATGTTCATAACTTCTATCATCACTATGACTTCTACTTTGCAATCCCGTGACCGGGTGGGCATGTGGGATCAGTTTTGTAATTGGGTCACTAGCACCGACAACCGTATCTATGTAGGTTGGTTTGGTACTCTGATGATCCCTACATTGCTGGCTGCTACTGCTTGCTTTGTCATCGCATTTATCGCCGCTCCTCCTGTTGATATTGACGGTATCCGTGAGCCCGTTGCAGGTTCATTACTACTTGGCAACAACATTATCTCCGGTGCTGTAATTCCTTCTTCCAACGCTATCGGTCTACACTTCTACCCCATTTGGGAAGCTGCTTCCTTAGATGAGTGGTTGTACAACGGTGGTCCTTACCAGCTGGTTATTTTCCACTTCCTCATTGGCTGCTTCTGCTACATGGGTCGTCAGTGGGAACTTTCCTACCGCTTGGGAATGCGTCCTTGGATCTGTGTTGCTTACTCCGCACCTTTGGCGTCTGCAACTGCAGTATTCTTGATCTACCCCATCGGTCAGGGTTCTTTCTCTGATGGTATGCCTCTAGGTATCTCTGGTACCTTCAACTTCATGCTTGTATTCCAAGCTGAGCACAACATCTTGATGCACCCCTTCCACATGTTGGGAGTAGCTGGTGTATTCGGTGGTTCCTTGTTCTCCGCTATGCACGGTTCTTTGGTGACTTCCTCCTTGGTTCGTGAGACCACTGAGACTGAGTCCCAGAACTATGGTTACAAGTTTGGTCAGGAAGAAGAGACTTACAACATTGTTGCTGCCCACGGTTACTTCGGCCGTTTGATCTTCCAGTACGCATCCTTTAACAACAGTCGTTCCTTGCACTTCTTCTTGGGTGCATGGCCCGTTGTTGGTATCTGGTTCACTGCACTGGGTATCTCCACAATGGCGTTCAACCTGAACGGATTCAACTTCAACCAGTCCATCATCGACTCTCAGGGTCGTGTTGTTAGCACTTGGGCTGACGTAATCAACCGTGCCAACCTAGGTATGGAAGTAATGCACGAGCGTAACGCTCACAACTTCCCTCTAGACTTGGCTGCTGGTGAAGCTGCTCCTGTTGCTATGGTTGCTCCTTCCATCAACGCGTAGTCGCTGCGACTGTGTAACTTAGTCTAAGCGAAAGCCCCCTCGAATGAGGGGGCTTTCGCTGTTTAAATGCCTACTATGGCTAAATTCAAAAAGTTGCTGAACCCTGGGGAAATAAGCAACTCTGTTTGAGATCAAAGAATCGGACAGATCATTACACTCTGTCCATACATCCGGAGAATCAATAAATGCTGGTGGAGATCCATCTGGGTTAACCAGACAACTTCAGGAGAACAGCCGGATGTATGTAGTCACCAATCGAAATCTGCAGTCAAATGCCAGTCCAGAAGAACGCTTTGGAGCCACATTTAACCGTAAAGGTCCTAATGAACTGAGGCTAGCAGAAGCCCAAAAGGTTGGTGATCGTTGGCAGGTAGATATTTTGGACGACCGCATAACCTACAACGGTGAAGAAATGTGGGCCAGCGAAGCTGCGTTTCTAAAAGTGCAACAGCGCATGGGACAACGACAAACCAATGCCCTATTTTTTGTCCATGGATTCAATACAGACTTTAGCGATGCCCTAGAGATTGCCCATCGCATTGAGCAGCTGTATAACCTGGAAATGGTTTTATTTACCTGGCCCTCCAATGGTGGCGGCACCGTTGAAGGTTTAGTCAGCTATCAGGACGACAAGCGAGATGCAGCCTTGTCTATTGGCGCGTTTGACCGTTGCCTTGAGAAGCTTGCCGGTTACTTCATTAAGCACAGAGATAAAGCCTGTCGGTGTAAGTTTAATCTGGCGATGCACAGCATGGGTAATTATCTCTTTAAGCGATTGTTGTCGTCTTCCATTTATCAAGGAGAGACATTGATATTTGACAACATTGTGTTGCTGGCCGCCGATGTAAATAATGAGCGCCATGCAGAATGGGTAGACCGGGTAAGGTTCCGCAATCGGTTGTTTATCACCATTAATGAAGATGATACGGCCCTTTTAGCCTCTAAAGCATTGGCAGGGGATGAACAAAAAGCACGGTTAGGCCATTGGCCAAAAAATTTAACCGCACGCAATGCCACGTATTTAGACTTTACCGATTCGGCCCAGATTCAAGCGCACCACAATTACTTTACCGATGAGAGCGCATTGCGGAATAGTCGAATAAAAGAAGTATTCTCGCGAGCGTTTAATGGCGAGAAAGCAGAACGAGGGCTAGCGTTTGATGCGGGAACAGGTGCCTATCGGATTTTGTAGATTTCTCTATTACGGCTCTTCTGCGGGGAGAACTGTAATAGAGAAAACGATCGATCCGAGAGTATTTGCAAAACCATGGACTAGGAAACAGCTCTAGACTGGGCCTGCTACGTGGGAATCGTTGAAGGTGATGGTGTGGCCAGAGGGTTCAGTCACTTCAAAAGAGTAATGTACTCTCCCCCTTTTGATGGATGTTGTGATGTATCCAGCGTTTGTCAATGTCTGGTGGTGTGCATTTAAATCATCCACCATTAGGTCAAAGTTCACCTTATTGGGGCGGGGGAGGATTTTCTTACTTAGGACTAAGTGGGTGCCTCCCCTTAGCTCAAGTATGGCCATACCCGACATTATAACTATCTTACGCATACCAATGAACTCGAAGAATTCAAGGGATTTTTGGAAGTTTGAGACATTTAAACTCACGTGGCCGATGGCTACGGCAGGACGTAGATCTGTCTGGTCTGGGGTTTGGGGTAGGGTATTTGTTGTTGTGAATGCCATGTTGGCAGTTGTAGAGAATGTCTAGGGTTCATTTGCTTTTGTTAGAAACCACGGTAGATTAAAGACTCTAGTTTCAACAAGTAGTCATTTTTTTGTGACTATGGAGGTGTTCTTGTGGGAAAGGCTGACTAATGGCATCGGTTATCTCCGGCTAGGCGTAATACCCCTAACAGATAGAGTGGAAAACCGTAAAAAGATTGATTATGAGCGACTATGGTAAACAGATTTCCGAAAACTCGTGTCCGGTCACCTATTGTTTGAATGTGATCGGTGGCAAGTGGAAACCGGTGATTTTGTTTTTGATTAGTCAGGATATCAATCGGTTTGGGCAGCTGCAGCGGATGATTGAGGGCATCAGTAAACAAATGCTGACAAAGCATTTACGGGAACTGGAAGAGGATGGGGTACTCCATCGAAAAGTGTTTGAGGAGGTGCCACCACGGGTGGAGTATACGCTTTCGGAACGTGGAGAGAGTTTATGGCCGGTGATTGAGGCGATGAGGGATTGGGGGAATCAGCAATTGGCGAAACAGTAGGGTGGGCACGGCCCACCATTCCATCTTGTGTCCATCGTCCGTTTAATTATTGCATTGGCAAGCCCAATTCTGAGGA
>JBCDIX010000126.1:0-10324 GCA_038748405.1 Cyanobacteria bacterium P01_H01_bin.21
GCATTTGCCCAAGGTCTGGATGATGGTGACTATGTGGGCCTCGATGAAGTGGGTCACTACGCTCAAGAAGACTGGGCCGAAAAAGTGAGCGAGGCTATCGTGCCATTTTTGAGAAAACAGGAGCTGTAAGTTGTCTTTATCAGGTTACGTTCTCTAAATCATAAAAGATACATAACAAGACTGACATTGACCAAGAGCCATTACTCATCTTGGTGTGTGCTCCTCGATCTCATGATCAGCTTTAGTTCGCTCAGCAGCGTTTCCTGTTCTTGTTGCAAAATCTCTAGTTTGGTCAAAATCACGCTCAGCTGTGGATCTTTTAACTCATCGCTGATGGAATTTAATGACGTTCTGTTTAACAACCAGCGGCCTAGGGAGAACGGAGAGCGCCCCAGCCATTTTAGACTGCGACGCAGCAGCTGGCTGATAACGGAAACACTCAGCTGCAGCACAATAACTAAGGTGATTGCGATCGCAAGCAGCCAGTAGGGATGATGCAGCCCCCATAGAACGGCTGTTTCAGTGGGTGTTAACATCGCATCTGCCAGTACCCTACTAACCAATGGCTGTATCCCCCGTCACTTATCACTTACCATCCTACCTGCTGCCGGGCCTACTAATTTTTTTCGCGTCTGTGGCGTCGCCAGCCCTGTTGTCCTTTTAACTCCCGCTTAACTACAATCTTCCGCTTATCCACCAGGGTCATCATGGCCGGCACGTCGCGAGATATTTTATCTTGCCATCCCAGTTCCGCGACGACCGAGTTAAATGTTCGACGTTTGGTCATACGATAGGCAATTTCTTCCACTTCGCTCCAGGTGAGATTGCTTTCGATATATGCCTTGGTGATCACATTCAACAGATTGGTGTATCGATTTCCTTCAGCCTCGGTCATCATTGTGTGGGGAACATCTAGCACCCGATCAAAGCTGTTGTACCAGCAATAGGGTTGATGTTCTAAAGCGGTCTCAAAAAAACGCTGATGGTCAAAATTGTTGACGGCGCGATCGCTCTCACTAGAGATCATAAAAACCGGCGCGATAGGAGACTTTTTAACCCGTTTGAAATTGTAGTTTGCAATCCGCAGCACAGCCCGTAGAGCAGACACTTCAAATCCCGGGTAGCTTGGCCCCAACAGTTTTTCCCACTCAAAATAGGTATCAATGTGTTTGACAAATAAGTCGATCACCTTACTGCTGGAGCTAAAATAGGGCGCAAACAACAGCGCGCGATAGATATCATCGGCTTTTTCCAGCGCCAGCCAGGTGGCTAAAGTTGCCCCACCCGACAGACCGCCAACAATAACCTGTGAACCCATCTTTTTGGCAATTTTGAGCCACTGCAGCCCAAATTTTAGATAAACGCGCGGGTCGTCTGTGAGCGGCGGTGGATTGCCAGGCCCCCACTGCCCCGCTAACCCATGACCAGGCAGCAGCGGCACCAACACATTAAACCCAGCTTTGTGCAACACCTGTGCCATAGGAATAAACTGATAAGGCCCAGCCGTAAACCCATGGAAAAATAAACACACCTTATCGGTCGGTTTGCTGTGAAATAAAAAATATGATCGACAGAGATTATCAATTAGCGATAGCTCCGATTCACGGGCCGATACTTTACTTTCAACGACCTTTTTAAGGGTCAGGTAGTCCACCATAGCAACGCGGTATTTGGCACAGTCGCATACTACCGCTCGGGCTCATCATATTCCTAAAGGTTGCGAGACTGCTTAATATAGCTTTTCGCCCATAGTTCACAACCTTAGTGATCGCTGAAAGCTTTAGATAGCAAAAGCTACGTGCAGCACAATCTACTGAATGCATTGAGCTTGAGAGCAGATCCAAATCTTAGTTTTGGGAATTTGGGGATTCTGTCGATGTCTCTTCAGGACGCTCATCAGCATTACTGGTCAACAGCAGTACTGCACCGCTGCCATCCACAATGCATGACCCTTGCTCGTCAGGTGATTCAGCAATAGACCAGAGAATTAAAAATGTCCCATCTTCCATACCCTCCGACGGATTTAACTGGGGGGTGCGCTCAGCGGTGGCAAGGGTTTCGTAACAGCGATGGGCAAGGGTCTCCACATCTTCTGGAATCGCTGGTTTTTTAGGACCGCAGGCGCTGGCCACTAGCACAATCGCCCCCAGCAACAGCAGGCTCCTCTTTGGAGGGCTCCCATGGCGCTTTAGTCGGATCGCACAGCGCTCAACAGACATCCTTAATAGACTCCTTCCTTAAATCAATAACACCCTTACAATCAATAGAGGTTAGTGCAGCATTTGCTGTTGCTCAACGCCTCAAACAGAGGCATTGCTCTATCAATGTGATCGGACGATTAGCAGCTTACAAAACTTTTAGACCCGGCCCCCATGAAATTATTTCGATTAATCCTGCCTCTGATAGTTGTCGTTTGTTTAGTGTTCACCAGTTCCCCGGCTATGGCTGCACCCACGGCCGTATTGCCTGGTCTAAAGGGCGTCTTTACTGGTACACCCCCGACAGATATTGGCATTCATAAAGAGCAGCTCAGCGACTGCCCCACCTCACCCAACTGTGTGAGCAGCAGCGCCAGCGATGATGAACACTACATTGCACCGCTTGAGTATACGGCTGAGCCAGACGCCGTCCGTGATAAGCTGGTGGCCATTATCAAAAATCAGCCCCGGACTGAAATTATTGAGCAGACTGATAACTATGTTTTGGTGGAGTTTACCAGCCGTCTGATGGGGTTTGTAGACGATGCTGAATTTTACTTTCTGCCAGATGGTAAGACCATTGCCATGCGTTCTGCAGCCCGATTGGGTGAGTCAGATCTTGGTGTAAATCGTCGTCGGTTAGAGCAGTTTCGACTAGCTCTGCAAAGTTTGGGGGCTTAGGCTGTCAAAAAAGAAAACACCCAGAAATCTGTGTCCCCATTGTGAGCGCCAACCCGTATCAAATTCGGCCCATGACCCGCAGCGAGCTAGATATCGCTGTAGCTTGGGCCGCTGCAGAAGGCTGGAACCCTGGTCTACAGGATGCCGATTGCTTTTACAGTACCGACCCCGCTGGGTTTTTGATGGGGTTTCTAGAGGGGGAGCCTATTGCAGCGATTTCAGCGGTCAAGTACGGGACTTCCTTTGGATTTATCGGTTTCTACATTGTGAAACCTGAGTTTCGAGGCAAAGGGTATGGGTTGGCAATTTGGCAGGCGGCCCTTGACTCCCTCCGAGGGCGCAACATCGGGCTAGACGGCGTGGTCGCTCAGCAAGACAACTATATTAAATCTGGGTTTTGTCTGGCCTATCGAAATATTCGCTATGAAGGTATGGGTCAGGGGGGCGTTCATGACTCAAGCTGTGTACCGCTGACCGATGTACGGGCGGTGATTGACTATGACCGTCAGTGTTTTCCTGAGGTGCGATCGCACTTTACCCAATGTTGGATTACCCAACCCGATAGCCACGCTGTTGGCCTGGTGCAAGGGCAAACATTAATGGGATATGGCGTTCTACGTCCCGCTAGCAACGGCTATAAAATCGGCCCACTGTTTGCCGACACGGCGGCAATTGCGGATGATATCTTTCAGACACTGGTGGCCAAGGTGCCAGCGGACACTCCATATTGTTTAGACGTTCCAGAAGTCAATGGTGACGCTGTCGCACTGGCTAAGCAATATGGTCTGAACTATGTCTTTGAAACCGCACGAATGTACACCCAGAAAGCACCAGAATTACCGCTAAATAAGATTTTTGGAGTCACTACCTTTGAGTTGGGGTAATGTGACTCCCCTTAGAACGCTACAATATTAGAAATATTAAGTGTTCGTTACATTGGGACGGGAGTTTGTTATGGGTCGTAAGCAGGCCATTGTGATTGGGGCTGGAATTGGTGGACTAGCCATGGGTATCCGCCTCCAGAGTTTGGGGTTTGATACCAAGATTGTGGAAATGCTAGATGCCCCCGGTGGTCGTGCTTATGTCAGAAAAGCAGACGGCTTCACCTTTGACATGGGCCCAACGGTCATTACCGTGCCCCACTTTATTGAAGAACTCTTCTCGCTAGAGCGCGATAAAGCAGCCCTGACTCAGGACGATTTCCCGGCAGAAATTGTTGATAAAAGTAAGCGAATTAAATCCGGCATCTCCAGCGGCCCCAACACGAGTCGTTACGTAAAAATTGTTCCGGTGCTGCCTTTTTATCGCATCTACTTTGATGACGGCACCTTCTTTGACTATGACAGCGACCCCGAAAATACTCGCCGACAGATTTTAGAATTGGGTGAACCTGGCGATCTTGAAGGCTACCATCGCTTTCATGCAGCCGCTAAAGGGGTGTTTGAGCGAGGCTTTTTAGAGCTGGGCTATACCCACTTTGGCAGTGTAGGCTCCATGCTAAAGGTGGTGCCAGAGCTACTCAAGCTGGATGCAGTACGGACCCTGTTTAGCTTTACCAGCAAGTATTTTAAGAGCGACAAGCTACGTCAGGTATTTAGCTTCGAGCCGTTGCTGGTGGGTGGCAATCCCCTATCGGTGCCTGGTATTTACGCCATGATTCACTTTGTTGAAAGCACCTGGGGTATCCACTTTGCTATGGGTGGGACCGGTGCTTTGGTCAGCGGCTTTGTGAAAAAATTTGAAGAGCTTGGCGGCAAGGTTATCTACAACGCCGAAGTTAACAAGATTAATGTCGCCAAAGAAAACGGCAAGAAAATTGTTAAGGGCATTACCCTGGCTGACGGTACAGTCATGAAGGCCGATGCTGTCGTTTCCAATGCTGACTGGGCTACCACTTACGGCAAGATGATTGAGTCTAAATATCGCTTCTGGAATGGTGACCTGCGGGTAAAAGTGACTCAACAGTCCATGTCAGTATTTGTTATGTATCTTGGCTTTAAGGCCGATGGCAATGAGAATGCTAAGCTGCGTCACCACAGTATTATTCTAGGCCCCCGCTATGAAGAGCTGTTAAAAGATATCTTTGGTCGCAAAATTATGCCCAAAGACTACTCTCAATATGTGCATCTTCCTACGCTGACTGACCCGTCCCTGGCTCCTGAGGGGCACCATGCGGCCTACATTCTAGTACCTGTTCCCAACAATGCTTCCGGTATCAACTGGGATGAAATGGGTGAAAAATTAAAAGACAAGGTGCTCACATTTATGGATGAGCGGGGCTACCTGCCAAATATCAAAGAGCGTTTGGTCCATTGCAGCTATATTACCCCCGACTATTTTGAGAACACTCTGATGGCTCACATCGGCAATGCCTTTGGTCCTGAGCCTACACTGGTTCAGTCGGCATTCTTTAGACCCCATAACCGCAGTGAGGATATTTCAAACCTTTACATAGTCGGAGCTGGAACTCAGCCAGGGGCCGGTACACCCAGCGTGATGATGTCTGCCAAAATGACCGCTCGACTAGTCGCTGAGGACTTTAATGTCGCCTCTGAAATTTTGGACGGAGCGTCTGAGAGAAAAGCAGCGTCTCTCGTCTAGATAAGAGATAACAAAAAGGGTCAGGGCATCCTGGCCTCTTTTGTCTAGAGGTCTCCTAAGGAAATTTTTTTTGTGCAGTTGCTTACATCCTTTTAGCAACAACTCGCTTCCAATGGTGTAAGTTTTTGAAGACTTTTGCATCACCTCTTCATAGCGAAGCTCAATCATATTCGGGTTACTGTCCAAAAAATCATCGGCTCCGCCACCGTAAGCGATGCGTTGAATCCCTGCCTAAGAGCCTGTACGCACGGGGTTCGCAGGTGATGTAAAGCGTAAGGCTGAAGTATTGCTGAGCAATATTTGTACGTCACACACCAAAAAGCCATACGAGCATGTGTAAAAAGTAAAGAAAAACTAAGAGTATTTACTCATTTTTTTCAAATCAAGCCATCATCATGGGTGAGCGACCATAATGAGTACTTTGATGGCCACAGCCATCGCTATTAGAAACGATAGGTATGAGGGGTTTCACATTTTGGTGACTTAGGGTGTTCTAAGTCACTCCATTGATCGTTCTACCAAGGGGTTCCCATGACACTTTTTCCCGCAATTATAGTATTCGCTGCCGTTTTTCTGTTTTTCTCTAAGGACGTCCTAACGCAAAAAGAAGAGAAAAAACAAGAGAAAAAATCCTCTGATGCTAAGCCTAGTATGGCTGACATCCTTCTAAAATATGAGCTCATGGATCAACTGGGAAAGAAATCCTAGAAACATTAGCTCTCGGTAACATTTGGCTAACGACGTTAAGTGAACTATTTGCTATTCAAAGGCTAGCTGTAGCAACAGCTAGCCTTCACTTTTATAGACATCCAGCTGGCTGCTCATGGAAAGAACTAATTCACTATCAACTGTTGAAACCTTTGAAGAAAAAAGGCAGCAGGCTCTTCACCAGTGTGAGCATCTGATTCAGGATTTTTCTAAGCGGGCTAACCGTCACAAGGTTAGGTACAAACGGCTTCAAACTGTCAGTATTGCTTTAGCCGTCTGCACAACGATTCTGTCGGCTTTATCGGCCAGCAACCAGCTAGGACAGTTGGATTGGATAGTACTATCCATCAGCGGTCTGGCCACACTCTCAACAACACTCCTGAGCCAAACCAACTCACAAAGAATGTGGGTACAGTCCCATAATATCTCCCAACACTTTCAGATGGAGCTGTTTCTATATCTCCAGGGTACTAAAGACTATGCCAAAATTTTAGACGAATCAGAGCGGCTGCGGCTTTTCTCACAGCGATTAATGGATATCTGGACTGAGGCTCAAGAAAGATGGTCGCAATATGCCTCTTCAAGTCAGTAAACCTTAAAGTCTTGGACGAGTAGTCGGTGAGGGGGGTTAGAGTTTTGTCGCAATGCGACAAAATTCTAACCAGAGAGATTCTCGACTTGTCCCCACAGTGCTAACCGTTGTCGAAGCTGTAAGGGTTCACATACAAACCCCATAGACTTTCTCATGAATATCAAAAATGAGAAAAGCCCTGCGCAACTCACCTCGCCCCTTGCCAACACTTATTGCATCTGTCAGGTTAGTCAGGACAATCGGTATCCCTGAAAGCCCCAAATTACGATAGCTAACCTGACTCACAATCGACGAATGCATCCGTCGATTGCTGTAGAAGCCAACTTCAGAACAACCTACATTGTCCGAACCGACGCTTTCCCATCAATCACCTCACCAATCAAAACCTCATCGGCCACCCCAACAAATAAACCATTCTCCAAAACACCTGGAATATTGTTGATAGTCTTCTCCAACTCAACAGGATTATCAATCCCAGTAAACTTTACATCAAGCACCATATTGCCTTGATCCGTAATCACCGGGCCATCCTTATTTACCCCCATGCGCAACTCAGGTGTTCCACCCAGCGCTGCTAACGCCCGAGTTACAGGAGCCACCGCCATTGGTAACACTTCGACGGGTAATGCAAACGTAGACCCTAGTTTGTCCACCAGCTTAGAGCTATCAACCACAACCACAAAACGCTCTGCTAGACCATCCACAACCTTCTCGCGAGTGTGAGCGGCTCCACCCCCCTTGATCAGATTTTGCTGAGGATCAACTTCATCTGCCCCGTCAATAGCAATATCAATGCGAGGTGCCTCATCTAATGTAGTGAGCGGAATACCATGTTTTTTAGCCAGCACTGACGCCTGGAAGGAAGTCGGAATACCAACAACGTCCGTAATTTCGCCAGCCGCCAGTCGCTCACCAATAAACTGAATTGCAAAGGCAGTGGTAGAGCCCGTACCCAAACCCACAATCGAGCCAGATTTCACTTGGGCAGCAGCGGCGCGACCCACTTCTTGCTTCATTAACTTAACTGGGTCCATATCTCCCATGATGTGATAACTCCTCTAATCGTCCTTGAAGAAACAGAAGTATTGCTGAGGGTTAACCTAAACCAACCTGAAAGAGTCCGATAGCTATCGTTATGGACAACTCATCGTTCAATCAGCAGCAGCTCATCTTTGGGATCTAGCATGACGGAAATCGGGTCGGCTGCATAGACAGCGGGTGCTAGATCCAGCACCTGCTCACACTCATGCATCGATAGCAGGTGCTGGATCTAGCAATTGCTTACACCTACCAACCATTAAAAGATGTCAGAAATTATACCCATACCTCTACATAGTCTCTAAATTTAGAAATCCTCCAGATTGATGCTTACTGAGCAGTAATATGTCTTAAAACCATGCCTACAGACATTTACAGACTATGACAGTTTAGGTTTTGGTCATGCGGAGTCACGTTAGCGTCTATGTAGTTGCACCTAACACATAGGATGTAGCATTATGTCTTTTTTATCTCGCCCCCCCCTTATTCCGCGTAGAGCCCTACGCTGGCTGTTGGCTCCCTTAGCTTGTTTGCTAGTGATAGTACCGTCCCACGCCATGTCTCAGGAGCTCACCGTGGGTCAAAAGATCTTTAATATGGAACTTAGGCTGGAGTCAGAATATGAAACCTACTTTGGTGAAGATCTGGCTCAGGTGACACAGCCACCAGAAGAAATTGCTGCCACCCTAGGGCGTTTGGCTACAGAAACGGCCACCACACCAGCTGTCCTGTGGGCCACTCCCCGCACTGATCATTTACATCTGGTACTGATTACGCCTAACGGTGAACCCATTGTGCGTGATTTGTATGATGTCCCCAGAGAAGTGCTAGACCAGACCACAGCCCAGTTTCAACGTCATATTAGGCGGCCTTCAGGCAATGCTTATATGCCCGCAGCTCGTAAATTACATGACTGGCTAATTGGTCCCTTTGAGGAGGAATTTCTCAAGCCAGCTGGCATTGATACCCTACTAGTTTGTTCTAGCGATGGTCTGCGCGGTATTGCTTTACCGGCCTTACATGATGGCAAACAGTTTTTGGTTGAAAAGTACAATATTACCCTTATTCCAGCATTTAATCTGATCGACACTAATTACGAACCGATTGAGCCAGGCAGCTTCTTGGCAATGGGGGCATCAGAGTTTACAGATTTGTCCCCGCTACCGGCGGTACCTGTCGAGCTATCAAATATTTCGTGGCAGCTAAGGTCGGCAATGAATAGCGAGCAGAGCTGGCAGGGCCGCTCTCTACTCAACCAAAGCTTTACTCTAGAGAATTTCAATACTTTATTGAGTCGTAAGTCCTACGATATTGTTCACCTGGCTACCCATGCGGAGTTTAAACCCGGCAGACCAGAAAATTCCTACATTCAGCTATGGGACCAGCGACTCACGTTAGAAGACGTAGATAATTTAGACTGGCAGCTGCCCAACTTAGAACTGTTAGTGCTGAGTGCCTGTGAAACTGCCGTCGGTGACAGCGATGCCGAATTAGGGTTCGCTGGGCTGGCGCTTAGAGCTGGCGTAAAGTCAGCTGTAGCTAGCCTCTGGGATGTCAGCGATGTGGGTACGCTCGCTTTGATGAGTGAGTTTTATCATCAGATTCCTCAAACAACAACTAAAGCAGAAGCACTACGTCAGGCACAGCTGAATCTACTTAACGATCAAACAGATGCTGTGGACTTAAGCCGAGTTGAAAAGTCCTTGGGGACAGATAGTCAGACGTTAGAAAATTCTCTCTCCCATCCGTTTTATTGGGCTGGTTTCTCAATGATTAGTAGCCCTTGGTAGTGTTGCCTTAGTGATGATTGTACTGACTCCCATCTTGGTGTGGCTATTGCCTAATCGCCAGCAACCTGTCTAGGGTGCTTGTGCGATTAGGGTAGGTTTTTTGCACCATAGACCCGTTACTATAGCCATTAGCAGTGCTGATTGCTACATAGCGATCGCAATCTTAAAACCTACCCTAATTCTTTCGATGGCTTTTCGAGCAACCCTTGTCGCCTTTATTGTTATGTGTTTTGGACTGATAGCTGCTCCAGCACATGCAATGACACCTTTGGGTGTA
This sequence comes from Cyanobacteria bacterium P01_H01_bin.21, assembly GCA_038748405.1. Lineage (GTDB taxonomy): Bacteria > Cyanobacteriota > Cyanobacteriia > Phormidesmidales > Phormidesmidaceae > Leptothoe. Next base: position 9,886 of record JBCDIX010000126.1, read on the forward strand.
TCTGACCTAGCCTATAGCGAATGCCCAGCCGAATATGCCGAGGGCATTGTGGATTCAGGCAGCCTGGGTAAGGCTACCTGCTATCTGGTTACAGGTACATTAACGAATAACTCTGGCAAACCTATTCTCAATGCCGATATTTTTGGCCGCATCTACGATAAAAACAACAATCCAGTGATGCAAAATCGAGGTCGCCTCGGGGGGGTAGACTATGTGCCTCCTGGTGAAAGCAACTTCAACATTCGTGTATCGGTTGCGGCCAATCAACCGCCACCGTTAAAGCTCAAAAACTTTAAGGCATCCGGATTTGTCGGTAAGGTTCGTCGCCAGGGTCGTATGGATTAAGGGCCAACTTATAAACATAGAGAGGAGGGGGGTGGGGGAGCACCACCCACCACGCAAATAAAAAAGAAAAAATAAAAAAAAATAAAAAATAAAA
>JBCDIX010000127.1:0-9980 GCA_038748405.1 Cyanobacteria bacterium P01_H01_bin.21
CGGAGAGAATCAATCGGTCTCCCAGGTCTTCGTAGGATTCAACATCAACACCCGGTAAGCCTAACAGCTCAGTGAGTAGAGGAACCATCACTCATGTATGTGGCAAACGTTACATCAGCATACTAGATCCCAAAGAGCCACATAGTTGGAGTCTAGCTCACGAATAGTTTTAATAATCTCTTGCTGTGCATCAGAATCTTGAAGTGATCTTATTTCAGACTCATCGCCGGGGTTTAAGCCAACAATACGACAATATGTTTCAAATGCTGAATAAACAAGAAAAATTCTAGTGATTGCTGAATAGAGTTGCGGTGTGTCAGTACTTGCATAAGTATCACCTAAATCTAGTGCCTTAAAACTCTTTGCTAGCCTAAAACGTGCAGACCATCTGGCTAATTTTCCAAAGTTATCAACCAGTTCTACCGGCAAGGTATTGCCTGATTCTTTCGTTTGAGCAACAAAATGAGACCATGCTTTAGGATAATTCTGATTAGGAGAAGTCATACTTTTGTGTGAATGTGATGAAATAGTTGAGGATGTGTCATATTTCAATCTTCCCGATTTCTTCCCGAATTTTTCCTAAAAAACTTCACCTGTCTGCCCTAGCCTGCTGCCAATCACACATCTCTGTAGCGAAGGAGTCAGGCAATGCGGCGACGAGACTTACTAAAGCGCGGTACGGCATTCACAGGAGGCGTATCCCTGGCGGCTTTGATCAATGCTTGTGGCGGTGGAACCAACCCAGCGAGTGAAGCGCCTGAGGGTGAAGCCCCTGCCGAGGTTGCAAAAAGTACCGAACCTGCTGTGCTCACTGTCGTTCAGGGTGGCGGCTTTCCCAACGGTCTAGATCTTCATCAGGTTGGTACCAACCGCCCCGCCTACGGTATCTCCTGGTGCCTCTACGACCGTCTTGTCACCTTTGGCACCAAAACTTTGGATGACGGCTCTCTATCCTATGACTACACCGTCATCGAGCCAGAACTGGCTGAATCGTGGACTGTTGCCGACGATGGCATGTCCATTACTTTTAATCTACGCAAAGATGCTGTCTTCCATGATGGCACGCCCGTTACTGCCAATGATGTGAAATGGTCCTACGACCGAGCTGTCTCCGTAGGCGGTTTTCCCTCATTTCAGATGAAAGCCGGGGCTCTGGAAAATCCTGAGCAGTTTGTTGTTGTTGACGACCACACTTTTCAGGTTAATTTCTTGAGACAAGACAAGCTGACTCTGATGGATATGGCAGTGCCGATTCCTGCCATCATGAACTCTGCTCTGATTGAACCCAACGTCACTGACGCGGACCCATGGGGATTGGAGTGGGCAAATGCAAACCCGGCTGGCAGTGGCGCTTATAAGTTAGATACTTTTGCACCGGAAGAACGGGTAGTGTTGGTGCGAAATGAGGATTGGAAATCGGGACCTGCACCTGCGATTGAACAGATTATTTGGTTAAACGTGCCTGAAGCTGGCAACCGTCGCGCTCTGCTTGAGAAGGGGGATGTGGATATTAACTATGAGGTTTCTGAAAAAGATATTAGCGAGCTAAAGGCAGCTGGCAAATACAGCGTTGTTTCTACACCGATTGAGAACTGTCTTTATACGATTGACCTAAACTCACAGCCTGAACTGGGGGGAGCGCCCAACCCCTTTAGCGATGTTAAGGTGCGCCAGGCAGTGGCCCATGCCATGCCCTACGACGCTATTGTGGAAACAGCGCTCTATGGTGAGTGTGTCAAAATGTATGGCGGAGACAGCTTTGAGCCAAAAACCATTGACTGGCCTCAGCCTTACCCTTACAACACTGACATGGCCAAGGCTAAAGCGCTGATGGCGGAGTCTGGCTATCCTGATGGGTTTGATACGACGCTGGCTTTTAACTTGGGTACGCAAGAGTGGGCAGAACCGCTTTGTGTGCTGGTGCAAGAGTCTCTGACGGAGATTGGTATCAATGTCACGCTAGAGAAAGTTCCAGGCTCTAACTTCCGGGCAGTATTGGTAGAAAAGAATCGCCCGATGATTGTTAACAACTTTGGCGGTTGGCTAAACTATCCTGATTATTTCTTTTTCTATTCTTACCATGGGCAAAATGCCACATTTAACGGCAGTTCCTATCAGAATCCGGAGTTAGATAAGCTGGTGGATCAGGCGTTGGCGACAGAGCCGGGAGATCCGGAGTATGAGGAGAGTGTTAAAGGATTTTTGAAGATTGCGTTTGAGGAGATGCCTCGAATTGTGGTAGCACAGCCATTTTTGTCGGTGGCGATGCAGCCTGGGGTGAGTGGGTATCAGTATTGGTTCCACAGACAGTTAGATTATCGACAGTTGAAGAAGGCGTAGTCGCAATATCTTGAGCTATTTGCCTGAACTCCCCTCCTGGGAGAGGTGCCGTAGGCGGTGTGGGTCTCGGCAACTTGCGCTATCGGTCAACCCACCCCTGCGCCCCTCCCAGGAGGGGAAAGTTTTACTCAGAATTCTTCTAACTGGAAAGAATTCTATAAAGTCTGACTTTTATTTCTTTCCTTTATGTCTCGCCCTTCCACACCCTCTATCATTATCCGTCGTATTTTCGCCGCGATTCCCAGTATTCTCGGCGTCATCATCGTCACATTTGTGCTGACTCGTGCGCTACCTGGCGATCCGGCTGCCTATTTTGCTGGACCTGCGGCTACTCAAGAGGCTATTGAGCAAATCCGAGAAAGCTTGGGTCTAAATCGCAGTCTGCCTGAGCAGTTTATTATCTATGTGGGGGAACTGTTGCGAGGAGATTTGGGGAATTCTCTCACTACGGGGCAAACGGTTGTGTCTGACTTGCTGACCCGGTTGCCTGCTTCGTTGGAGCTGACATTGGCGGGGCTGCTCTTTTCTTTGTCCTTGGCTTTACCATTGGGTATTCTAGCGGCGACTCGTCCTGGTTCATGGATTGACCATGGGGTGAGAGTGCTAGCGACAGCGGGGGTATCTCTACCCACCTTTTTTACAGGGCTGCTGTTGATTTATGTGTTTTACTTTCGCCTGGGTGTGGCCCCAGCACCGTTGGGACGGCTGGCTATTTTATATTCTTCGCCTGAACAGGTAACTGGATTGTTTTTAGTAGATAGTTTATTAGCCGGAGAGTTTGAAACATTTCAAGCGGCTGTTGGACAACTGATATTACCTGCGGTCACACTAGGTTTATTTGCTCTGGCTCCGCTGGCTCGGGTGACACGGGCATCAATGCTGAGCGTACTGTCCAGTGACTTTATTCGGACTGCTCGGGCTAGTGGTTTAGCACCCTATACCATTTTGTTTGGCTATGCCTTTCGTAATGCTATGTTGCCTATCGTGACCACCCTAGGTGTGGTGTTTTCGTTTTTGTTGGGGGCCAACGTGCTCGTCGAAAAAGTCTTTGCCTGGCCAGGGATTGGTTCCTATGCAGTATCTGCACTAATTGCGTCAGATTATGCAGCGGTGCAAGGGTTTGTGCTGACGATGGCGTTACTCTATGTGGTGCTCAACTTGCTGATTGATTTGCTGTACACCGTGATTGATCCTCGTGCGGGAGTAGAGTCATGACCCTATCTCAGCCGATGTCGCCATTTGCCCAGGCTCGCTACATTATTAGTGAGAATGTGGTCACGTTTGGGGCATTTTTGTTGTTTTTTGTGTTCGTACTATTTGCGCTGTTTGGCAAGGCGATCGCACCCTACGACCCAACTGCCAGCAATGCCACAGTTGCTTTATCATCCCCCTCAATAGCCCACTGGTTTGGTACCGATGACCTCGGACGTGATGTCCTTAGCCGGGTACTTGTGGCAACTCGCTTAGACCTGGGAATTGCTGTAGTAGCTGTCGTGCTGTCTTTTGCATTGGGCAGTGTTTTAGGAACCTGTGCAGGCTATTTTGGCGGGTGGTGCGATCGCATCATCAGCCGCGTCATTGATACTCTCATGGCTTTTCCATTATTTATTTTGGCCATGGGGTTAGTTGCCGCTTTGGGTAACACGGTGGAGAACATTATTTATGCCACCGCTGTTATCAATCTTCCTCTTTACACCCGTGTAGTGCGTGCCGAGATTTTGGTGCGTCGCGATGCGGGCTATGTGGAAGCCGCAAGACTAGCTGGAAATGGCCATCTGCGGATTATGGCAGCCCATCTATTTCCGAATGTGTTGCCAGTAATGATGGTGCATATTTCATTAAACATGGGCTGGGCCATTTTAAATGCAGCGGGACTGTCGTTTATTGGGTTGGGGGTACGACCACCGACACCAGAGTGGGGAATTATGGTCGCGGAAGGGGCGACCTATATTATCTCAGGGGAGTGGTGGCTAGCAATTTTTCCAGGAGCAGTGCTGATGTTAGCCGTGTTTTGTTTTAACTTGCTGGGCGATGGTTTAAGAGATTTAATTGACCCGAGGATGAGGACTTAGACATGAGATTTTCCTAAGGTTAAATATTTAAATCCCCTCCTAGGAGGGGTGCCCTCTGGGCGGGGTGGGTTTCGGCAACTTGTGCCAGCGGTCAACCCACCCCGGAGCCCCTCCCAGGAGGGGAGAGATGCCGGACTTTCGCAGCAAATATTGCATTTTATGCCTTTACCTTCTAGTCACTAGTGGAATTTATGAAAGCCAACTCATGATCTCCCCACTCACAACCAACAAACCAGTTCAAACTTCACTACTGTCGGTGCGAGGGCTCTCCGTCGAATTTCGTACCCGCGCTGGCATTGTCAAAGCCCTAGAAAATATCAGCTTCCACATCAACAAAGGAGAAACCATCGGCATCGTTGGCGAAAGTGGCTCAGGTAAGTCCGTTCTTGCCCTAGCCATTTTAGGCATCCTTGACCGAGCCGGACATGTCACCGCAGGAGCAGTTCTCTGGAGTCAGAATTCAGAAACTTGCAATCTGCTCAAGATGCCAGAGAAAAAATTACGACAGCTGCGGGGCAAAGAGCTATCGATGATTTTTCAGAACCCTCGGGTATCGCTAAATCCGATTCGTAAGGTGGGTAAACAGCTGGTGGATGTGCTGCGCTGTCATTCGGACTTGCCCCGTGCCCAGCTAAAAAAATGTGCTTTAGAACTGTTAGCCAGTGTTAAAATTCCTGACCCACAGCAGCGTTATGATGCGTACCCTTATGAGTTATCGGGCGGTTTATGCCAGCGGATTATGATTGCCCTGGCGTTGGCTTGTTCGCCTAAATTGTTGATTGCGGATGAGCCGACAACGGGTCTGGATGTGACGACACAGGCGACGGTGATGAATTTGTTAAAAGAGCTAGCGACAGAACAACAGATGGCGACGGTGGTGATTACTCATGATTTGGCACTAGCTTCGGAATATTGCGATCGCATCGTCGTCATGCATGCTGGTCATGTGGTGGAAAGTGCGGCTACCCATCCGTTATTTAGTCAGCCGCGTCATCCGTATACGGCGAAGCTGATTGCGGCGACACCTGAGCCCCATAAGGGGTTTGATGATTTGATTCCGATTTTGGGAAGTTTGCCAGATTTACGGCGGGAGGATTTGCCGCCCTGTCGGTTTATTGGTCGATGTGATCGGGCAAGTGAGGTGTGTCGGCAACAGCCGTTGGTTTATCAACAGATTGATGCTGAGCATTGGGTGGGGTGTTGGCATCCGTTGGAGAGCTAGGAGTGGTGGCGATAGGTTTTGCTCAGGGCTTTCCTCCTTTTTGGAAGTATTTAGGTTCTTCTATTTAGGCAAACTGGGGTTTACCCTCCTGAAGTGGGGGCCTAGACTCCCCCACACCCCCCGAAAGTGGGATGTCGGTTATTGCTAATATTCAGGTGAAGGTGAAGTTACGGCGGGGTTAAGGGGAAAAGGTTTCTCAGAGTAATGATGAAATTATATTTGACTTTGACAAAATTCTTGCTAGCTAATGATTTAAATCCCCTCCTGGGAGGGGTGCCCTCGGGCGGGGTGGGTCTCAGCAACTTACGCTAATGGCCAACCCACCCCGGAGCTCGTCCCAGGAGGGGAAAGATTTTCAACTACTGCGTTAAATACTGCATGCAATCTCTTGCTTTATTCTTCCTCCATCAGTTGGGCATTGCCTGATTTCTATTCTGTCCCTACTTTCCCTCTTCCTATGCTCCAAGTCACCAACCTAACTAAACACTTCCCTGTAGCTTCCAAAACACCCGGCTGGCTACCTGGCAGTGCTCCAGCACAATACCTCCATGCTGTCGATGGTCTGGATCTCACTATTGCCCCAGGGGAAAGTGTTGGTCTTGTCGGTGAGTCTGGGTGTGGCAAATCTACGCTGATTCGGTTGGTTTCGCGTTTGTTGGAGCCGACAGCTGGGAGTATCGTGTTTGAGGGGACCGATATCAGCCGGGTGTCGGTGGGAGAGTTTGCGCACAGTCCTTATCGGGCTAAGCTGCAGATGGTGTTTCAGGACCCAAGCGATAGTTTAAATCCGCGATTTACGGCGTTTGATACAATTGTTGAACCAATTCGGCGGTTGGGGTCACAACAAGATCGTCAAAGGCTAAAACAACGGGCAGCAGAACTGGCGCAACAGGTGGGGTTGCCTGAGGAATTGCTCAGTCGGTTTCCTCATCAGCTGTCGGGGGGGCAAAAGGCACGGGTGGGAATTGCTCGGGCGATTGCACTTAAACCTGCACTGCTGATTTTGGATGAGCCAACTTCGGCGCTGGATGTGTCGGTTCAGGCAGTGATTTTACATTTGCTGGCAGACCTAAGACAGCGGCTGAATATGAGCTATTTGTTTATTTCCCATGATTTGAATGTGGTGCGGTTGCTATGCGATCGCATCCTGGTCATGTACCTTGGCAAACTGGTGGAGACAGGTCCCACGGATGATGTTTTTAATCATCCCAGACATCCGTATACTCAGGCACTGATTTCAGCGATTCCTGCATTTGAGGCCAATCCTCATCGGATTCCTCTAATAGGTGAACCTCGTAGTCCGATTAATCCATCACCGCATATCTGTCGGCTGTATGGTCGCTGCCCTAAGGGCGACGAGCGCTGTATACAAACAGCTCCTACACTGCAGGCAGTTAACGACTATCATCAGGTGGCCTGTTATTATCCTGACTCACCTAAATGACGCCACCGCGCTCGACTAAACTTCTAGGGATTAGCTTTGTGTTGCTAAGCGCCCTGGGGCTGTCTGTTCAAAATGTAATTTTACGATTGTTTTTTACACCCAGCCGGTTGTTTGGGCAGATTCCCTTTGGTGGATTTGTGACACCGCAGCTGAGTAATGTTGTTCTGTTGTTAGCTCTGCGTATGGCTGCCATGGCTCTGCTGCTGACAGGGCTTACCCCCTGGCTATATCCTGGCACGTTTACGGCGTTACGGGTACTGCCAACGGTTCCTAAGCTTTGGGGAGCTGTGACAGCCAGCGGAGTCTGTTTGTTTTTGGGGTTAACGCTGTTGTACACAGCGCTGAGTCAGATTGCGACTGGAGTTGCGATCGCAATCTTTTTTATCTATCCCGCCATTACTATTTTGCTAGCCTGGCAGTTATTTAAGCAATCTCCGCGACCCTATCAGCTTTGGTTAATGGGAGTTATTTCTATCGGTGTCGTACTCACCACCCTGACACCATCCTCTGAATTGGCATCAAATCCTGTATTAGGCAGCATCTGTGCAATTGGGGCCGGGCTTAGCTTTGGTTTTTATGGCATTGTTGCTGAACTTTCTCTTAAAGCACAACCTGGGTATCCAGGGCTGCATCCAGTTCCGTTTTCTTTATATACCTTTATTGTTGTAGCAACACTGGCCGGTCTGACTCTACTGATCAATCAGCAAATAACAATTGCACCAGCTGCTTGGCCACCGGTCCTAGCTATGACCCTATTCTCAGCCTCTCTCACACTGATTGCCTACGTTCTAAATAACTTTGGTATTGGTCTAGTCGGAGCCTCTTTAACAGCATTACTCAGTGCTAGTGCACCAGCTTTAACCGCGTTATTTGCCTGGTGGATAATGCAAGAAACACTACAGCAACAACAGCTTTGGGGAATTGCGTTAGTGACTGTGGGAGTGGCGATGTTGAGTCTGAAATCTCGACGAGATGCATAAATGTATACTCCGGTGAATAAGCGTCAGCTTGTCACAGTTCTAATATTGTTGTGTCAAAATATCATCGACAAACTACGCTTCTGTCCCAGCGATGGAGCGTCTAACCTACCAATCTCACATCTATGCAGAGACGACAGTTTATATATGCGACGGGGGGTAGCTTAGCGGCCCTGCAATCCCATAAATTGATTTACCCGGCCAATGCAACTATCTCGGCTGATCGGTCGTTACAGTGTCGGGCCTATCTGCCCAATGGCGACCCCTTACCAGCAGAATCTTTGGATAAGCTTTACCTTCTAACGCTGGAAGATGAGCCACTTCCCAACCCCGAGCGGACTGTTGAAAATGGTTTACTCGTGTCTCAAGCGCCTCCGCAGTGGCCCGTTGCCATTGCCCTGCAGCTGCCAGTAGAAGGCTTTGGTGATATTACTGTCTATGCAGACAATAGGGGACGAGGGTTTATGCCAGAGGACTTTCCGATAGTGCTAAATCGGGTGTTTACTCGCGATCGCATCGCCCGTGTTACCCGTACTCTATCTCAATGGCAAGCCCAGGGTTATCGTTTCTCCGAAACAATTCACCAGGCACTGGAAAAAGCCCAAGCTCTCTTCCAACAAGCTGAACAGCACAACACCCTTTCTACCCAAATCCGATTCTGGAATGATGCCCTCAGTCAGGCCCTTTGGGCTGGAGAGGACCTTGCCCTCAGTCGCGCCAGACAGCGTATCGCCAGGAGTGAACCCCGGCTAGGCTTCAAATTTGGCTGCAATGCGTTTGCCCATCCGTCGTCAGGGCCAGACTATGACCGCTACTTTGAGACCCTGTTTAACTATGCCACTGTGCCCTTTTACTGGAAAAGTTTTGAGCCAGAACAGGGGAAGCCTCGCTTTGAGCAAGTCGATCGGCAGGTGGCCTGGTTAGAGAATGCTGGTATTCCCTCCAAGGGGCATCCGCTGGTATGGTTCCACGATGCTAGTGTCCCTGACTGGATACGGGATCAATCCTATAACAGGGTAAAGGAGGCTTTACGTCAGCGGATTCTGGAGATTACTCGCTACTATGGCGATCGCATTTCTTACTATGACGTGATCAATGAAGCCCACGGTATACCCTGGGGTAATGAGCTGAACTACGACGATCAACAGTTTCTCGATCTTACCCACATGGCCTGTGATGCTGCTAGGGTAGGAAATCCCAAAGTGCAACGTGTGGTGAATAGTTGTTGTTTGTGGGCGCGGCAAGTGGCTTTGTTTGGGCCTCCAATGCAGAGCCCTTTGCAGTATGTTAAAGCTTGTCTGCAGGCTGACATTCCTTTTGAGATTATTGGCCTGCAGCTTTACTATTCTCATCAGGATATGTTCGAAATTGACCGTATGCTGGATCGGTTTACGTCCTTTGGGAAGCCCATCCACATTACTGAAATGGCAACTTCATCCGAGACTGGCGTTGATGCAAATTCGCAACTGGGTGAGTCTCGTGGGTTGTGGCATGCTCCCTGGACTGAACGAATTCAGGCTGACTGGGTTGAGTCTATTTATACGTTGGCTTACAGTAAGCCGGAAGTTGAAGCGATTACCTGGTGGGATTTGTCGGATAAGAATACGTTCTGGCCCTTTGGGGGATTGTTAGATGAGGCGAATCAGCCGAAGAGGGCTTATTACAGGCTTCAGGGCCTGCAACAGGCATGGGGACTAGCTTAGGAGAAGACTCTCTTGTGAGAGAATTGGAGCCAAGATCGCAATGTTCTTTATCTATTTGATGTTTGGGCAGAGCGCTGCGGTACAGCAGTTCTCAGTATGAGATTTCAGCTAGTATCGGCAGGGATTTCAAGCTCTAAGCCTTGAATCATGAACGTTAGTAGATGATCCCAGGTGTCAAACCACATGTACCGTGTAAGTGCTCGCAAATCATCAAAAAAGGTC
>JBCDIX010000128.1:0-9949 GCA_038748405.1 Cyanobacteria bacterium P01_H01_bin.21
ATCTCTTCTAAGAGACCAGTTTCTTCTCTGAACAACTGAGTGTCAGATCAATCCTGAATGCCTGAATTTACACTCAAGTTTAGCCGAGAAAAGTAGTTTAGCTTTTTCTATTGACCTCGTCCGCCTCAGGGACTATGTTATGCCACGCGAACTACAGTAATCAAACTGGGCGTTCCAAAGGTTCCCCGTACTGCCGATAGCCAACCCGCTTGAACGCCGCAATCATTCTTGCATTATCCATCGCTGTGTCACAAAACACTCGCCAGACTCCGACCTCCTGTAAGAGCTGTGTTCCTTTAGATAAAAGATCGTTCGCCAAACCAAGTCCACGATACTCTGGCAAAACGCCCATATAGTAGATTGTTCCTTCCTCTAAACCCTCTTTGGCACATCCTGGAAAGATGACCGGAAGTACAAACCCTACAATTTCCTCTTTTTCGTTTATCCCAAACTGCCACCATTCATCTTGATACGCGAAGTCTTCTCTTGCTGAATTCAAAAACATCTCAGTTGCTTTACGAGGATCATGCTCTGATGCTCTGCGACGATCACTCGCATCGACTGATTCAGCCATTACCCGCGTAACAGTTGAAATTAATTGATCATCCATCGCTTTGACTGGTTTAAAGGTCAGCCGAGACGAAACTTCAATCAACGCTTCCGGCCCTTCCCATACAAAAGGCACTTTTAGAAAGGTTTGCTGACTCATAGGAGATCGCTATAAAAACTTGTAAACTTCGTTAAGTATACTGCAAGGCAAATATTGTCTAGTTTCCCAGCGCTCACAAATCACTTTTAAGGTACTATCTCATCCGAGATTCATCAGCGGCATAACTATGAGTTATCCAGAAGCTTTCTGGATAACTACCTCCCAGTCGGAGATATCTAGAAACTTTCTGGATAATACTGTGAGCTTCGGAGTTATCCAGAGAGCTTTAGGGTGTCTTTACTGGTTTAGATAAACTATGAGATAGTGATTGCTACATAAGAGTTTTGTAATTTTATGTAGTCATCCATCTGCAATCTAAGCCAAGAACCTTTCACGATATCGTCCAACTTAGGAACTGCGAAATTGTTTTTCTACCATGTCCACCAACACATCGCGAGGCAGTAGACGGGGCAGATTAACAATCACCTGCGTCATTAAGCCTCCTGTAACCGTATTGGGCTGTCCAGACTCCAGGGCAACGAGGGCTGACTTAACTACATTTTCGGCAGACTCAAGCTGATTCAAACTGCTGTTCATCTCGCTATCGCTCGATACCCCAGCCGATTCAAAAAACTTAGATTCTGTCGGTCCCGGACAGAGGGCTAAGACTTTTACACCCTTCTCCTTAACTTCGGCCCATAGAGCTTCACTAAAACTGAGAACAAATGCCTTCGATGCTGCATACACTGACCAATAGGGCATCGGCTGAAATCCGGCAATCGAGGCGACATTGATAATTCCCCCCTGACGACGCTCCAGCATGGTGGGCAAAAACACACGGGTTAGTTCCACCAGGGCGCAAATATTTAGCTGAATCATGGTGGTCTGCCGGTTTAGAACGCCCTCAGCAAACGGACCATAGTCTCCAAACCCAGCATTGTTAACCAGCAGGTCAATGATCAAACCTAACTCCTCAACCTGATGAGCTACCGAAAAAGAGGCGTTGGCTTCGGTCAGGTCTTGAACGATGACGTCAGCCCGTATGCCGTGCCGTTGTCGTAGTTCTTCAGCCAGATGATCAAGCTTGTCTTGGGAACGGGCTACCAGAACCAGATCAAACTTTTTGGCTGCCAGCTGACGGGCAAATTCAGCCCCAATGCCAGAGGATGCCCCAGTAATCAAGGCAGTTTTCATAAGCTTGCAGTGAAGGGTTACCCTAGTAGCTTAACGCTCAATTAAAAAATACTTTACCTACAATCTGAGGATGAAAAAGACTAGCTGGTGACCGCAACAGATGAGCCATCTCCATCATGCGCAGATGCATTTCTCCATCCTGTTGCGTCTGTTTTAGCAATCGTTGTATGTACCCCAGTAAGACTTTGCCCATGACCTTACTTAACCCCTTTGACTCAATCGCCCCTTGGGTAAAGGCAAATCCTGAATCTCGCATGGTAGCCAGGGACCACGGTGAGGCGTTACTGCGGGCCAGCTGTTTTTGAAACGTTGTCCCGTCGAGATCTCCTTCATGGGCCTGCACCTCGGCCAGCCAGCGTTGCAACACTAGGCTAGAGAGCGCACTAACCGTCATGCCCTGGCCATAGACCGGGCATAGGGCACAGACCGCATCCCCAAGCGCAACAAACCCGCTGGGTAAGGCGATTTTTTCATAGTGATAGAGTCGGTTTGCCGTTGCTCGGTGGGCCATAATGTCTGAGCAGGGCTCAGCGTTACAAATTGCTTGATAAAAGTGCGGCTGCTCCAGGGTTTGGGCAAAGGCTAAAAAACCTTCGGTATCCAGGGGAGGATACTGTTTACCGTAACCGCCCAGGGTGGCAATCCACTGATCGTTTTCGATCTGGGCCAGGTAACCTAGCCGGGGTTGATCCGGGGGCTCATGGCCAATGAGCATTACCTTGCAATCTGGCTGGGCAGAGTCGGGAATCTGATAGCGGCGGGTGGCGTAGCCCAAGCCCCCATCAACTCGCGTTTGGGGCGGTGGGGTTACGCCGAGCTGCTGCAGCCAGTGGGGGGCCGCACTGCCGCGCCCGCTGGCATCCACTACCAGCTGGGCGGTAAGTGTTGTGTTTTTACTGTCTCCTAGCCGTTGATAACGCACGCCTTGAATGGCTGAGCCCGCCATCACTAACCCTTGCACTTTACAGCCATCTAGGAACTGAACGTTTGGGAGTTTGGCAACCTGCTGTCGTATCACGGTTTCGAGCAAATAGCGGCTACAGGTCACTGACTGCAGCTGAGATTCGCCGTCAAATGTAGCATTCCACCCCCCCAAACTAAAGAGGTGAAACTCTCGGCCCCAATCAATTGTCACAGCCCCCGCAGTGGCTAATGCTTCTCCTAGCCCTGGAAAATGCTGTTCCATGATTTGAAACCCTCGTGTGAATAGCACATGGGGCTGCACTGATTGGGGTACCCCGCGTCGGGGTTGAGGGATTTGAGGCAAAGAGTCTCGCTCAATCAGGGTGACGCGATGGAAAACCTCAGAAACAACCTTGGCTGCAAATAAACCTGCGATGCTGCCGCCAATGACAATGGCATGTTCTAACTTTTGAGAAACCATAACTGTTCTGGGGGTATTGACCTTGGGGATGCTGAAAAATCTTGGTCTATTCCATTATGAGCGATCTGCTCAATCGGCAGGCTTTTTAGCATTTATCTGCACCTACCCGGCTAGAAACTCTCGAATATATTGATTCACTAGCTGAGGTTGCTCTTGCTGTACCCAATGGCTGCAGTTGGGAATGTAGCGGATTTGAAAATCTTGTATATAGTCTTCGGTTCCTTCCGATAGCTCTTTACCCAGGGCTACATCATTTTCACCCCAAATCATTAGGGTGCGGGTTTGAAACAATATGGGCCAGTCGGTCGGTGTCAAAAACAAGGGTAAAAGGTTGCGGTAGTAGTTGAGTGCCGCTGTGAGCGCTCCGGGTTTAGCCAGGGCCGTAGCGTAGGCTTCAATATCAGCATCGCTAAAGGCTGATTTATCGATGGCCATACCCCGAAAAGTGTTTTCCATAGCCCGATGGAGATTGGCCTGCAGCAACAGTTCTGGTAATATCGGTAGCTGAAAAAAGAGAATATACCAGCTACGGGCCAGCTGTCGCCAGGTGCGCAGACCTTGGGCAAATTTGGCTGGGTGTGGCAAATTGAGAATAATTAATTGGTCTACCTGGGCAGGGTAGCGATAAACAAACTGCCAGGCGATCGCACCACCCCAGTCATGCCCTACTAAAATGCAGCGGTCGTAGCCTAGACTTGCGATCGCACCTTTCACGTCTTTTACTAATTCATCCATACGATAGGCCGACCGAGATTGGGGGCGGTCGCTGTCGTTGTATCCTCGCAGGTCTAACGCAACAACCTTATAGTCACGGGCAAACTCAGGAATCTGATGTCGCCAGGAATACCAAAATTCTGGAAAGCCATGCAAAAGAAGCATCAGCTGCCCCTTGCCCTGGGTGACATAGTGCAGCTGGATACCGTTGGTAGAGATTTTTCCGTGACTCCAGGTTTCTGTCATTGTTAAAAACGTGCTTCACGAACCGCCTTATTCTAACAACCTCCAGCTCTGTAGAGACAGACAGCTGAACTGTTCACAGAATACAAAAAAATATTTGAATACCCTTGCACCTAACGTAACGTCAGGTTCTAGAATCAACGCATCAACCGCAGTTTAGTGGACTATAGGAGTCAGGATACTTGTGACCGAGCTTGTGAAGATTGGTGATTTGGCCAAAAGAACAGGACTCTCCATTCGGACGTTGCACTACTATGACGAGATCGGACTGCTGTCGCCGTCCCATCGCAATAAAGCTGGACATCGATTCTATGGTGACCAGGATATTATTCAGCTTCAGCAAATTCTGTCATTACGACAGCTGGGGTTTTCGTTAGATGAAATCCGTGAGAGTTTGCAAAGCCCTGACTTCTCTTTGACCCAGGTGATTGAGCTACATCGTGCTCGTGTGCGAGAGCAAATCGCGTTATCGCGCACATTGCTTAAACGACTGAATGCGATCGCACAGGAACTTGAAACCACCCACGCAGTTGCGGTTGAAAATCTAATTGAAGCAATGGAGACAATTTCTATGTCTGGACAATACTTTACAACTGAACAACAAGCCGTTCTTGAAACGCGTTTTAATGAACATGAAACAGAGTGGCAGGGCTTACTCTCTCAAATCCGTACTGAGATGGATAAGGGAACTGATTTTAATAGCCCTGATGTGCGTCTTCTAGCGAGACGTTGGTTAGCGGGCATGAAATCCTTTATTCAAGGAGACCATAATATTTATACATCGCTGACTCGCATGGTGCAGCAAGAAGATCCGGTTAGCTGGGGTCGGATGGATGCAGCTACCTTTGAGTATATGCTAAAGGCGGTGTCTATTCTGACGCTGGGAGAGATGACAGAATCGCTCATTCCCCGAGATAAAATCTTTAGCCCCGCAACCGAGCATATTTTGCAGCTTGGGGAAGAGGCCATGCTTCAAATCTATTTTGACTTTTTAGGTACAGAAGCCATTCTTTTGGGGCTGCTGGCAGATGATACTAATATGGCTACCCAGGCTTTAAATGCAGCAGGAGTAACTTTACCATTGGTTCAGCCCCTGGTAACAAAATGGTTAGGGGTCCGGCCTCAGCCTCCAGAGGGATGGAATCCCTCGCCCTTGCCGTTTACGCCGAGAACAAAACGTGTGATTGAACTGGCGTTAGATGAAGCGAACGCAATGGGGCAATCGCGCATCGAGCCAGAACATTGGCTGCTTGGTATGCTCGACGAACAGAAAGAAAGTGGGGGCTTGGCCACTTATATTCTCAAAGAAGAACTGGGCCTAGACCTGTCACAGTTTGAGCAACAGCTTAGGCTAATGATGTCACAGTAGTTGATTGTCTTTTGTTTCGCTAAATCTTTCGACTGACACCAGACTGCTCGCAGCATTGTCGGTGAGCCACGCGAGCAGTCCTATTAGATTACATCAATCTTCGATAGGAGCGTAGAAAGTGCCTTCTACTTCCACAATATCGTCTTGATTAAGGCGATCAACTTCAATAATTGTGCGGGGTGGATAGGGGCCATCTCCCCAAAGTTCTTCTTGAATCTGGTTAACAATTGGGCGATAGCGATACATATCTGTTACATAGACCACCAAACGTACCGCATCTCGGAGGCTGGCCCCCTCTGATTCTGCAATCAGCTGCATGTTTAGAAATGCCTGTCGGACTCGACCTTCAGCATCAGGTACCAGGGCATTTAGTTCAGGATCAATGCCACGCATCCCGGCAACAAAAACATAGTCTCCTGCACGGGTGCCCAGACTCCACGTAGCGGTTGGGATAATCCCGCCTTCAGGGGTTAAGGTTTGAACACCGTTAGGGGATTCGTCAACCTTCGCTGGAACCGAGGTAAGTCCCAGGGTTGCGATCGCAAGTAAAGCAATTGGTTTCATGTCAGTTGAGCCTCATCACACCACAATGAGTGTAGGCAGTTACCGAAGGGGTCTATGTGCTCTTTGATACATAAAGTTGTCGGTCTAATGCCAGATCGATTGTTTACCCTTAGCTAGTTAGGTCACGAATCACTCGACATGGGTTGCCTGCAGCAAAGACCCCCGGTGGAATATCTCGCGTGACAACACTTCCGGCCCCAATCGTAGAACCATCGCCAATAGTTACACCAGGGCAGACAATGACACCTCCACCAATCCAAACATCACTGCCTATTTCAACCGGCAAAGCATATTCCCATCCGTCTTTGCGAACAGCCGGATTTAGCGAATGGGTTGCCGTATAAATCTGCACTTTTGGACCGAGCAATACCCGGTCTCCCAGCCGAACGTAATTGCAGTCAAGAATCACGCAATCATAATTGATAAACAACTGTTCTCCAGCAAAAATATATGAACCGTAGTCGCATCGAAAGGGTGGTTTAATCTCAGAGTTTGCTCCAAGCGCTCCAAACAGTTTGTTGACTACGGCCTGTCGTTCTTGGGTAGCTTCAGGAAGAGAGTTATTGAAGCGATACAAAAGCTGTTGTGCATGTAAATGTATTTTGCTAAGCTCTGGGTCGCTTGCAATGTAATCCTCACCCGCAAGCATTCTCTCTCGCATCGATTTATCTGTGCTTGGTTGACTCATAAACAGCTAAATTGAATAATTTTCGCGATTGCTGATTTATGGGATGAATCGATCTGACGTCGTAGTTATTTAACAGCCTCTTATAACTAAAACCATCCCGAGGATCAGCAATGCTTAACTTTTAATCTAATCGCTCGCCATGAGGATAATGCTTACGCTCGACTTTCATAGATTTGCTGACTCCTTGCAAACTGACGCCAGACTTCATCTTAACCGCCCTGCGAGTAAATCTAGAGGGATATACTGGCGAATTGTTTTAGCTTATTTGATTGGAGTAGCTGTTTAGCTCTCAACCAATGTGGTTCATTTCATTAAGCGTAAACTTCTCAACCATATCTGCGGTAGCCTCCATGTAGGCCACCAGATGGGGCGAATTCATATGATTCTGCCAAAGATTGCGAGACTCCCAGTTTTCATAGAATAAGAAGTGAGCTAGGTCTTCTTTATCCTGGTGAAGGTTGTACTGTATGCAACCTTCCTCGCCTCGCGTAATTGGAATAAGTTTTAACAGCTCATCTTTTACAAAATCGATCTTGTCTGATTTAGCATAGATATGGGCAACGATAATGAGTTGAGACATTTTGATTCTCCTTAGGCTGATTTTCTTCAAACTGACTGTGGTCTTTAGCCCTACTCCTAGCAGAGTATTCTGTCGCGGTTAGCACCACACGTACTTACTTTCACTCTGTAACCAGCCCTTCTAAAACAGTTTTACCGATCGCCTTTCCGCTTTCCTGAAACTGGTGGGCAGCATATAAATTGTCAACATTTAGAACGCCACCATGATTGTTGACCGTCGAGATTAAAATGCCATCATCTATCAGTTCTGAGACCCGATTTAACAGGTTGTGCTGCGCGTCCATATCCTCTGTTTGAAACATTGACCGGGCAAACATAAACTCCCAGTTTAAAGAAAGCGCTTTGCTTTTTAGAGAGGCTATATCAAGGGAGTCTGGATCGTCGATTAAGGCAATATGGCCACGTGGTTTAATCAGCTCTACAGTAGATGAAAAATGCTGTTTAGTGTGCGTGAGTGAGGCCACATATCGGGGCGAAATACCCAGAGCCTTCATCTCTTCGTCAAGCGGATTACGATGATTGACAACATGATCGGTCCCCATTGTTTCAACCCAGGCACGCGTATCATCTCGCGATGCTGTAGCAACAACTGTTAGCCTCGTAAGTTTTTTAGCCAGCTGAATGAGAATCGAACCAACCCCGCCAGCACCGCCGATCACCAGCAGCGATTCACCAGCCCCGTCACCTTCTTTTAGTCCCAGGCTATCGAACAGGAGCTCCCAGGCCGTAATACTGGTCAGAGGCATACCGGCGGCTTCTGCAAAACCAAGCGACGCTGGTTTTTGGCCCACAATGCGTTCATCTACAACATGAAACTGAGCATTAGTCCCTGGACGGGTAACGTCTCCCGCATAAAACACTTCGTCGCCGGGTCGAAATCGCGTCACCGCTGAGCCCACTTCTGTCACCACCCCGGCAGCGTCAAACCCCAAAATGCGAGGCCCACCGTCAGGTTGAGCACTGGCCCGCAGTTTGACATCGACCGGATTTACCGAAATACCCCGGATATCCACCAGTAAGTCATTTGGCCCCGGCTGCGGCATATCTGTTTCAAATTCAATCAGGGCATTTTCAGCAGAGAGAGGTCCCGCCAATCTATAACCAATCGCTTTCATAATTCTGTTCCCTTTCGATTCTTGTTGGACACGCTACCTGCATGATAATCATTCGAAGAAAAAAGATAATCAGGCTTACTACGAAATGATAATTCGGATATTTTTGATAAATGGATACCCTGTCGCTTCGCTTGTTCCTGGGAATCGGGCAGTGTCACAACTTCCTGACTCAGCCAGAGGAATAATTACCGGGCAGATTCTATAGCAGGTTAGCCTGCTACTGCTACATTGAGATGAGTAACTGACTCCCAAGCATAGCGCCATTCTGCGACCTTCCCGCCGCCTGGCGCATCTATTACTGTGCGTTCAATTACGTTTGCACCTAATCTCTTATAAAACTTACGAGTACGTTGATTAGCCTCAAATACCCAAAGATAAATCCCTTCCTCACGCCCTTGGTTGAGAAGTGAGTTGGTGAGTGCGTTCAGTAACTTTGTTCCGATACCTTTGCCACGCTCTTCAGGCATTACATGTAGATTATCGAGAAGGGTGCCCCAGCGGGCATCATGCGCAATACAGGCAAAGGTAAACCCAATAGGGTTTTCGCCAGACAGGGCAATGAGCCCGATATCACCTGATGATGGCTCTAAAAGTCGTTTGTTCCATAAAGCTAGATGCTCCTCAACTATTGGGCCGTCAAGATAGCTATCGCGCAGAATTCCACGATAGCTATCTTGCCAGCTGAGGGTATGAAGTCGCGCAATAATATCTGAGTCTGATGCAACAATCTTGCGTATGTGAAGCATAGCTTTTCTGTTGGTAACGCTGGCATCACAAATTTAGCAGTTCGCGATCGCAAACTTTCACTTCACCCAGAGGTAGCTGAAGCTATTAGAGTCTCAAGGGCTGAGTCAGCCTAGTGATTCTTATTCTTTATGTCTTCCAAAACTGTCTCAATAACGCCAACAATCTCTTGGCATTTCTGTGGCTTAAGTGCATCAGGGTGGGGCGAAGCAAAGCGACCTTTATCATTGTCAAAATACTGGCCAGAAGCAGCCGCAAATTCATCTGTCAACGCTGCACGACACAGGATTTCTGCACCGATACGAATATCACCGCCAGCGACGCCAAAGGCCTCTTTCACCATTTTGCTGCCAAGCATTGACCCAGGATTAACCGCGATAACAGCCGGGCCGTTACCCTTGAGCGCAAGTGCCAGACTACGAGACCACATTGTCAACGCCAGCTTGCTTTGGGCATAGGCCGCGCCATCCGACAGACTGACTTGTCCGACCAGCGCCTTTTGATTGACCGGGGACTGAGCAGCAGAAGAGAGATTGACCACCCGTCCAGAGGTGCCAAGCAAGGGTAAAAGACGTTGAGTGAGTAGGTAAGGGGTTCGCCAAAAAATAAGATACCCATCAGATTGGAACAATTTTGATATCCCACTTGGGTAAAGTCTCAGATCGTTGCCACTTTTGTTGATACGGTTCTAACTCATCAGGCGGAA
>JBCDIX010000129.1:0-9721 GCA_038748405.1 Cyanobacteria bacterium P01_H01_bin.21
CATTTGGAGAGGTGGTTTAGAATTTTGCGCGCTGCGACAAAATTCTAAAAGGAAAAGTTATCTAATTTTCTATTAGGGAAAACAGCCATAATCAAACTATGAGCTTAATTTTTAACAAGTCCTAAACATGGCGGCTGTCATACGTTTCGCCATAGTTTTGCCACCCATCTTTTGGAAGATGGCTATGATATCCGAACCGTACAAGAGCTATTGGGGCATAAGGATGTAAAAACAACCATGATTTATACCCATGTGCTCAATCAAGGTGGACGTGGCGTGCGGAGCCCCTTAGATTCGTAATCAACCGCAACATTTTTGGCTTGACGTGAGAAATGTATTAGCGGTACTTTAGTTCTCACGCCCTGCGGGGCCACACTACAAAGCTCAATATTTAGCACCAGCGGCAGGTGCTACCAACACCTTACCGCTGGCTAACCCCCGACTGGTATCAGCAGTCCGAGGCTTGGGATACTTTATCCTATTGCTACCCCGGTTTGCATCACATAATCGGGGTAGCTAAGTTTTGAGCTTTGGTTTCTTACCATCACGTCTGGAGACCAAAGCTTATGTTTCTCGATACAACTCAAGGCACGGTTGCGTCTGCTCTTGGCACCGAGCCGCTGCCCGAGCATCAATATGAAACCGTCCGTCATCTGCTGTTTGGTAGTCTCACTGCGGTCCGGCTGACTATCCAGGAGCTACACAAAAAACACTATGCCGAGCCGAATGACTGGAGTAAACCTATCTCCACCGGACGCCCCAATGAGGTTATGGCTATTTTGACCAGACGGGGGACGGTTAAGCAGTAGGCAAGTCATGGGCATGGTGTGTTTTGCGATCGCAAAACACACCATTGCACACCAAGCTAAAAGACTCAGCAACGCCGGGTTACAAATCAGCTTTAGAATTGTTGGGTGTGAGCTGTAAGTAAAGCCCTGGCACCACTAGCAACGCAATCAACGTTGCCGACAACAACCCAAAAACAATCGCCATACACAGCGGAAACCACTGAGCATCACTCAACGCAAGCGGCAGCAAACCAATAATCGTCGTAATCGATGTCGTCAAAATCGGCCTTAATCGGTCGCTGGCCCCCGCCGCCGCTGCATGACGCACGTCCAGTCCTTCTTTATGTCGCTCATTCATAGTCTCTACCATGACAATGGCATCGTTCACTACAATGCCGACCAACGCAATCACACCAATCATGGCAGGGAACGAAAACGATAGTCCTAACAAAAAGAACCCAAACAACGTACCAATTAGGGCAAAGGGAATCGTGAGAATAATAATCAACGGCTGAGTGTAGGAACCAAACTGCAACACCAGCACCGCAAACACCAAGAAGATCGCCACTACCAGCATTTGTCCAGCAGAGGCAAATGTCTCACTACTTGTATCTGCATCCCCCCCAAAGCGATAGAAATACCCCTGTGGCCAGCGGTCAGAATTGCCCTCATCATTGGGATCATACTGCATCGCATCTAGCTTGGGCGTTAGCTCAGCCAAGATTTGAGAATCGTAGAAGTCCTGCCCCGGAATCACCTTAGCCAACACCGTTACACTACGCTGAGTATTGCGGTGAGTAATGGCCAGCGGCACAGAGCCCGGTACTTCTTCTAACAGCGCACCGGGCGATATTGCCTCACCCTCTGAATTGATAAACCGCATGGTGGCAAATTCATCCAGGCGAGAGGGGCCACCAACCCGGCCCTGTTGCGATGGCCACTGGGTACCCAGACGGATCTCAAGATCTTCTTCACCATCGCCAATGGCATAATCTCCCACATCGTTGTCGATCATCATGTAGCGACCCTGCAGACCTACCTCATCCTGGCTAATGCCGTAGAAATTAAGGGCCTCTCGCTTGGGAACTAGTTTGTAATCTTCTCGCAGATTACCTAAGTCATCACGCACATCCATTGTGCCTGGAATCTCTCGTAGTGACTGCTGTACCTCGCTAGAAATTTCCCTTAAGGTCTGTAAGTCATTGCCAAAAATCTCAATTGCAATTGGGTCAGATCCACCGCCCGAGAGTGGAAACCCAGTACTCAAAACAGCCCCTGGATAGTTACGGATAATGTCTCTTTCTAGTTGAACTTTGAGATCGTAAGCATATTCAAAAGAATCTTGTGCCCGCTGGTTACGATCTACAAATACTGCCGATAGACCAACAAAGTAATCGGCATTACCCGGTTTAATTTCGCTGGAGGCGACTAGGGTACTGCGCTGCCCCACCAGTTTCACAACACTTTCAAACACATTCTCTCCATTAGGGTCACTGTAGTTACGCACTACTTCACCCATCCGATCTGCCACCTCTTGTGAGGTTTCTAAGGTGGCGGCTGGCGGGAGTTCTACATTGAGACTAAGCTTGTTGTCGTCGCTAACAGCAAATAGAGAACTGGGTAGCTGACTAAATAAAATAGCGGCACAGATAAACAGTGCAATGGCCCCCGCCGTCCATAGACGAGCCACATGGCGATTACGCACCGTCATGTATAAACTCCACTGGGAAAATCGTTCAGAAACAACTTCTGTCAGCCGGTCAACATAGGTTTTAGACTCGCCGCTACCGCCCTGGTTGCCCAAGAGAAATCTAGATAGGGGCACCACTGCCAAAAGGGCTAGTGCATAGCTTATTACTAAACAAGTAATGGCACTAATGGGAATCAGTCGAATATATTTTCCCAGGGTGCCGGAAATGGCCATCAGCGGAGCCATGGCCAAAATGGTGGTGAGCTGTCCTGTAAAGGCAGGAGAGGCATAAGTTTGAATAGTTTTGATCGCCGCTTTGGGCCAGCTCAGACCCTGGACAAAAATGCCATCGTGTAGACCCTCTAGCATCAGAATAAATACATCCACCAAGAGTCCCAGGGCCAGGATCATTCCAACGGTGACCATGGTGTTGAGGGTGTAGCCCAACATCCATAAGATAAACAGCACCCCGGCAAAGGTCATGGGAATGGCTAACCCGGCAATGAGTGCCTCTCGCCAGGTGAGGGCAACAAACAAAATTGCAAAGACCAACAGCGATGCCTGTAGGACATTGCTGCCAAGATTTGCTAAATCGCTGCGAATTGTCTCGGCATCGTTGGTGAGGACACGATAATTCATACCGTGGAGCCAGATATTCGGGTCATTTTGTACTAGCTCCATTTCTGTTAGGACGTCGTCAATCACCTGGATAGTGTCACTCCCAGCAACTTTGATCACCTCAAGGTTGATGGTGGGGCTAAACTCACTGCCTTCCCAGCTGATAAACGCTCGCTGAGTTTCTCTCTCTAGCCCCTGGTAAACGTCTGCCACCTCCGATAGATACACAACTCGGTTGTCGTCTAAGCGCATTACGGGCAAATTCTTTAAATCATCCAGGGTACGGAAACGACCATAGAGACGTACCTGAGCTCCAATTTCATCATCACGCACGAGATCCCAGGAGCGATCAATATTGCCTCCCTGGATGGCGTTACGCACTTGAGTCGCCGAAATCCCTAAGGTGGTTAACCGACTGGGAATCATCTGCACATGAATCACTTCGTCACGCTGACCGCCTAAATTCACCTCCCGTACGTTTTGTACTGATTCTAAGCGTTCTTGTAAATCTTCTGAGGCTCGACTGAGCAAGCTAATATCTAGCCCCTCCCCCGTTAAAGCCAGGGTTAAAACTGGCGAATCTTGTTGGGAAAGCTGCTCAAAATCTGGTTTTTCTCGACCCGTCGATTCTTCGGGCAGTTCTGTTTCGGCATCGTCTACTTTGCCCCGTAGCTCTTGAATTGACTCGGCTACAGGGGCCTCTGCCTTAAAGGCAACATTAATAATTGAGAATGAATTGAAGGTGGCGCTGGTAAAGTCATCAAGACCCTGAAGACTTTTGATTTCTTCTTCTAGCTTGTCTGTGACCTGGTTTTCAATGGTTTCTGCATCGGTACCGCCCCAGGTTGTTGTGATCATGGCCCGAGCAATTTTAATTTCGGGGTCGCCCTCTTTCACCATAGAGAAATACCCCATCAGCCCCCCCATCAGCAGCATAAAGCAAAGGAGAATCGCGAAAATCTGACGGGTAAAAAAGAATTCCATCCAGGCGGGAATTGTGTCAGCTCCCGTCTCAGTTACGGGGGTAGCAGTAGTGCGCTCGTCGATTTGCATAGTGCTTAATTTCGATCAACAATCTCGACGGGGGTACCATCTACTAGACGGTTTTGTCCCTCGACCACCACCAGCTCACCTGGTTCAACACCAGAGAGAATTTCTACGCCAGATAATCCTTCAATCCCTCCCGTAACCCGTCGTTGCTGCACAGTACCGTCGGCTTCATTAACAACAAATGCATAATATTGCTGATTTCTAGAAACCAAGGCTCCAATAGGCAGAACCAATGCATCGCTGTCGCTAGCGACTTCAATCCATATGTAAACCCGACCCCCTACTTTTAGATTGCGGACCTGTTCTAGGTCTCGAATCGTAATTTCAGTACCCCGCCCCCCCGGCGTTTGTGAAGGACTCACTGCAAATACCCGACCGCGACTACCTCGCTGTCTAGCGATATCAATCAGTCCCTGAGAGTTGGCCCCGGCAGCCTGAGCGGCACTGACTTCTTCTTCTAAGACAACATAGGCTCGCTGACCCGGCTGAATCTCTCCAGCTTCATCTGCCTGAAGCTCTAGCTCTACTTCAAAAGACCGGGGATCAACGACTACAATGGGAGCTGACTCGATAACACTTTGGGAACTGCTGGTATTGAGGTATTGGGTACTCCAATATTCACCTTCTCGAATATTGATGTAAGCGACTACACCGTCAATAGGAGAGATCAGCTGAGTGTCTTCTAGGTCAACGGCGCTCTGGTTAAGACGGGCAACTGAGGCATTCACAGATGCTTCAGCAGAACGAATTCCCTCCTCAGCAGAGCGGACATCTTGCTCTGCCGTCTTGAGCGAAGCGGCAGCCTGGTCTACTCGGTTGATGTAGGCATCGCGATCGCTTTCTGACACCGCCCCCTGCTGAAATAGATTTTCATAGCGACGCAGCTCCGTCTGAGCTAGAGCCAGGTCAGACTTGGCACTTTCTAGCCTCGCCTGAGACTGCAGTAGACTGGCCTGGGACTGACCCAGTTGAGTTTCAGAGACCTGAATATCAGCTTCAGACGTATCAATGCTTGATTGCTGTCTACGGGCGTCAATCGTTGCTAGCAGTTGCCCCTGCGAGACCTCGTCTCCTTCTCGTAGTTCTACACCATTGATTTTAGCAATGTAGGTAATATCGCCACTGGCTTGAAAGTTGAGCAACCGTCGTTGGACAGGCCAGACAGCTCCTTCATCGAATACCCATCCCTGGATTGGCGCTGTTTGGACCCTGAGTACTTGCACCGGTAAACGGGCTTGGTCAATGGCCGCGTCCTCTGCCTCCTCGGAGGAGATCGCCGCCGTTAAGGTTCGATAAATTCTCACTCCGACAAAGCCAGCTACCACCAGCATGGCCAAAGCGACTGATGGCCACAGAGGTTTGTTTCCCTTTTTTCGCCAGCCTGGAAAGGTTGATTGACTGGGAGCCTCGGGCTCAGTTGATGACTCAGTAGGGACTTCAGATGTTGGATCAAGTTGAGGGCCTAAACTTTCGGTAGACATAGCTCTAAGGGTAAAACCTTATTAGATGTGGACCTATATGTGAATTACCGGTTGCGTCAACTAATCTTAGGTCTATTTTGAGGATATATCGAGTTTCTAAACTTTATGGCAACATTACAGACGGGTTTATAGGTGATGTAAGGGTCTGTAACGTTTTTGTTGCAAACTCAAATTTAGTTAATATTGTTCGATCTGAATAGTCGTTGCTGGATTCACATCGTTGTTGAGATCACTCAGATAACCGGCGGGAAATGAGACAAAAACGGGTGTATCAGCTGTATCTAGACAACGTTCATGATTGTTGTCACCATCGTCTAAGTCACCTAGGGCAAACAAAACAACCTCAGAGAGTGAGTCGTCAGGCTGTTGTAAAGTCACACTGTATAGTTTACGCTCTCGCTCACTAGCTCCTCATTATCATTGATAACAATCTGACAGAATGTCTGACACCGTTTCACTGATAATTCAGACTGTAAAGGTCACTCTCTGCAGATTTCTAGGTCCAAAGGTACTAATTTAGGGTCCTAAATATTGATGGACAGCGCTAGGACCCGATATACCAAAAATAGGATATTCAGACCCATCATTTAGGCAGGGTAGGACGATGTGTAATGCCGACGTGCTGTCTAAAGTGAGAAAGTTAAATTTCTGCGAAATTCCAAGATATGCGATTTAACCTGCATTCAACAGTTTCTTTGCCTGTTTTTGGGAGAATGGTACCTTTATGAAGAAGATACTACTAAAGTCCGTCGGGCACTGGTTGACATCATTCCCCCTGTTCGCATTATTAGAGGAATTTTCACCAGCCCTGAGAAAATCTCTCTGATGTCAATTGTTTTTTTGCCAGAATCGGCAGGGTCACAACCGACATCGCAGCCCCCAGTCGTGACCCTGGTAGTACAGCGAGATCGGGGAGCTGAGGTGCGATCGCAACTAGAAACAATCACAGGGTTGCCTTCAGAAGCTCCTCCCACAGCAGAATAAATATTCGGCGTTGCTAATCCTTGGGATGACTTCACCTGTAAAAGGTAGTCAACTGGCATTGACTCATCCCCTAAATCAACAATCGCACATACTCCATCCGTGAAATGAGTTGAGGACGGAAAACATGACACGAAAAAGACTTTTCACACCCTCAATGACCCAGGAGCGTTCTCGCCCCATCGCCCTCTTGGTGCTCATGGCAGTTTTGTCCGGTTGCAATTCGCTGAGAAATGCCCGTGGTTACCGCTACTGCGAGATCGTGCTGAAGTACGGCGAAACCTCTGAGGTGTGGGGAACCCAATGCCTGAACCGCTGCCCGGACGAGACCTGGGAGGCCCTGGACCCCGAGGCCATCCGCGCTGCTCACAACGCGGATGGCATTATCATGAATGGCCCACGCTATTTTGTCATCAATGGGGCATCCGGTGTGGACATGCCTGAGGGAGACACCCGGCTTTACGGTGATCTAGAGATGGGTAAGCTAGCCACCCTGAACGCGACTGAGCCAGAGCCATACGTCCCCGTGACGGTGCTCCGCACTAATGTATGGGAGTTCGATAAGGGGAGTGAGATCTACGAACTCACCGATCTCGAGGGGCGAGTCTATGTGATGCAGTCCTATTCCCAGATTGTCGATCCCAACCTTCAAGAGGCTGATCTATCCACGCTAGGGGCACGACTAGAATTATCCCAGGGGTGGAGCTTCTCGTCGCGCATCCTTGGTGAAAACCTTGAATTGGTTGCGGACGGCGAGGCTGTGGTTGTCGTAGACGATCTAAGCAATACCTATCAGCGACGCTGAGGATTCTTCGCGGACCGATTGACAATTGTCACAAGTGGCCATCAACAAACCACTGACGATCCAATCATGGGGTGAGGACTATTGTTACTACAACATTGTTAGAGATAATAGTTTGCAGAGCTACCATCAGTATGTCTTTGCTGAACAAACCTTTCCCCCTAAACTTGGAACAGTACCTTATCAACACCCATGCTGCGTCTGCCTGCACTACCCCGTCTAATGCTCATCCTGGAATGGATTTTGCTAGGAGTTGCCGTTTTTTCAGCCAGCATTATTGGGGTGATCGATGTATCCCCTCAATTCCCTGTCCTGACCATGGTTTGTATGGGTGTCTTCGCAATGATGGGTCTAGAGCCACTGTGGCTAAAACCACTCAAACATTCTCATACCATTGGATACACTCTGGTGGAATTTGGACTGATTGGGCTGCCGCTTTTTTTTGGCAAGTCAATGGTCACATTTCCACATGTAGGCATGGTGCTTGTGCTCCGCAGTGCTCAACGGTTTGGCTTATGGGGTCGTCTTGGGGTGGCGGTTGGTGCCTATGCGCTGTTTGTCTTGAACCTATTTGTCCTGAAGACCACATTTATCAACCCGCTTAGTTTAGTGACAGGCAACAATATTCTGCCCACTGATATCAATCTTTTAACCTTAAAGCTTGTTGCGACTGTCTACTTTGGCATGATGCTCTGCTTTATTTTGTTATTTGTAAATGCCTTAGTATCAGAACACCAGGGTCGCGAACGCTTATCGATCACGTTATCTCAACTACGAGACTATTCTCTGCGAATTGAAGATCAAGCCGCTCTGCAGGAACGCAATCGCATTGCCCGTGAGATTCATGATTCCTTGGGACATACGCTTATAGCTCAAAGCGTTCAGCTAGATAGCGGCTTACATCTATTGAGTACACACCAGATCGAACCGGCGGATACATTTTTTCATACAGCAAAATTGCTCTGTGCCCAGGCTTTGCAAGAGGTTAGACAGTCAGTGGTGATGTTGCGAAGTGACTATTTGCGAGACAATTCATTAGAAAGTGCGATCGCAACCTTAATTCAAGATTTTCAAACAACAACTGCTATCATCCCAGAGATGATGATTGATGTATCACAACCGTTCTCTTTAGAAATCAGTTCAACAGCCTATCGCATCGTACAGGCTGCGCTGACCAATATCACCCGTCACAGTAATGCAACAGCGGTGACACTGCAGATAACCACCCGTAGCGGCATGCTTTACATCGTGATAAAAGATAACGGTCAAGGATTTAACTTAGCCCAAAACTCAACGGGCTTTGGGCTACTGGGAATGCGAGAACGAGCAATGGCATTGAATGGACAATTTAATCTAATTAGTGAACCAGGAGCCGGTTGCCTGATTACGGTTCAGATACCCTTACCGAGGGCAATGGCATGATTCGGTTGCTGCTTGTAGACGATCAAACCCTGGTCCGCCAGGGCTTAAGGGTTTTGCTTGAAGCCCATGGAGATATCCAAGTCATTGGTGAGGCCGAAAATGGTACTCAGGCAATCCAGCAGGTTGAGGCATTAAATCCAGACATTGTGTTGTTAGACGTGCGCATGCCAGAGATGGATGGTGTTGCGGCGGTCCAATCAATTTGTCAACAGTTTGATGATGTAAAAGTGTTAATGTTATCCACATTTGATGATGCCGACTATGTCTGCCGGGCAATGCGGTTTGGGGCCATTGGTTATTTATTAAAAGATACCAATGCTGAAGAACTGGTTCAGGCTATTCGCATGGCTTATCAGGGTTATACCCAATTTGGCCCTGGCTTATTTCAAAAGTCAATTGGATGCATACAAGGAGACCCTATTGATACGTCACCCGCTGTAATTTCGAACAGGCTGACAGAGCTACCACCTGAGCTACAAAAGCTGACGAAACGAGAGCAGGAAGTACTATGCCATATCATTACTGGAGCGACCAATCGTCAAATTGCTGAGGCGCTTTTTATTTCAGAGCGCACTGTAAAAAATCATGTTACCAGCATCCTAAGTCGTTTGAATCTGCCAGGTCGCGTTCAAGCCAGGGCAAACGCATACTCAATTAACCAGGATTCCTAAGAGATAATCGTTATCCCATCCAGCTTTAAGGCGTTTGGCCTTCGTGCCAGCTTTGGTTGCGGTATCTTGTCTCTAGTGGTTCAGAGCAATATGCCGAATCAGGGCTAGATTCTCAGGTGCATGGTCCTTACGAATACGCGAGGCATCTTCATTAAAGGCCACATCGAGCACCCAATGCACTTGATTTTCAATACCCCAATGACTGCGAACAGCGTCGG
>JBCDIX010000130.1:0-9647 GCA_038748405.1 Cyanobacteria bacterium P01_H01_bin.21
CGCTACGGGCTGAAACGACCGCTTGGTCGAACGATATCAACAACCGACAACGTGGGGTTGACTGGCAGATGAAGGTCGATGATGCGCGCTGTAAATTAGCTTCCGTTTACCCTAAAATTAAGCTTTGACGCTGCACTAGGCTTTGGCAAATTTAGCCCTCAACAATGGATAAACAATCTGCTCAAAGGTGGCGGTGCTATCTGCTGCTGAGCGTGCCATAAGCTGTGCTCCTTGCAACATCGCCATCAGCCCTTTGGCTTCCTGCTCAACCGATGGCTGGGCGTCCCATAGCCCGTCATCGCAGCCCTGCTGAAGCACGGCTATAACCCAGGCTTCAGTCACGCTAAAAAAGGTTTGAATCTCATCTCGAATAGATTGGGGGAGCACTTCAAAATCTGCGGCAAGCATGGCACACAGACAAATTTGACGTGCTTCTAGACCATTGCGGTAGAGATTGGCAAATTGGATGATTTGTTGGTCAGGACCAGTGGTGGATTGGGCGATGCGATCGCACGCCTTTACCATCCCCTCTCGATAGCGCTTTACCAGTTCTTTTACCAGCTCATCCTTAGAGGGAAAGTGGTAGTGGATACTGGCTTTGCGAATGCCCACCTGTTTTGAGATATCGGCGTAGCTAAAGGCACTATAGCCCCGGTTGCGCACCATATCTTGGGCAACATCCAATATGCGTTGAGCAGTGTTTGTTTTCATAATTTAATTATCTACCATCTAGTAGGTAGATGTCAAGCAAAACCATTTGTCGTTTGCCCAGGATATGTAATTTATTGGGAGCTTAACTTTCCTTCAGTTTTGCTTAAGGAAAGAACGTGATTGTAAAACAATCGCACAACTAAAGAGGTCATCATGAAAACTGACAAAATGCTAGAAATCTCTCTTTTTTCGATTCGTGTTAGCTTGGCTGCCTTTTTTTCGGTTTGGGCAATTGGGAAAATAGTGGCTCCTGAAATTACTCAAGCCGTTGCGGAATCTTATTACTCATCGGCGGTTTCGAGTTCAGTCTCAACCATATTTGGGATTGTGCAGTTACTCATCGTACTCTTGTTCCTAGCTGGGCTGTTTAAAACATGGACCTATGGAGCCGTTTTAGGAATGCATGCAGTCTCTGTAGTTGTTGCTTATGACCGATTCTTTGACCCCTACACAGCTCCCAACTATTTATTCTGGGCTGCGATTCCTACCCTTGGAGCCCTAATCGCTCTGTTTTTAATGCGTAAACAAGATCAGCTATTTACCCTGTCTCGACGTTCCGCGCCCCAGTAAGATGCAAAGAGTCATCAATTTATAAGCTACCCTTTTAGCAACACATTTGTTCCTGAGATCGATTGCCAACCGTAGTGAATTGGAGGTAATCCCATGATAAGAACAACAGATCAACGAATTCCGTTAGTATTGTTGCTGCTGCGTTTAAGTGTCTCTTTGGTAATGCTAATGTGGACAATAGATAAGTTTATCAAGCCTGAGCATGCGGCAGCGGTGTTCTCAAAATTTTACTTCATTAGTGGTTTATCCCACGGGATTGTCTATCTGATTGGTACGGTTCAGCTGATAATCTTGATTGGATTTTTAATCGGCTTCCAGAAAAAAATTACCTACGGAGCAATCCTGTTTTTTCACTCAGTTTCAACGCTTTCTGCGTTTAGACAGTATTTTGCGCCTTATCAGGATGTAAATTTGTTGTTTTTTGCAGCCTGGCCCATGTTAGCCGCCTGTTTTACTCTTTTCTATCTAAGAGATTTAGATACGCTATGGGTTGTTCAAAAACGGCGACTGATCGAAAAAATTAGCGATCGCTGAGTGAGAGACTGAATCGGTCAGAGCTGTTTTGCATCATGCACACCTATTCATCTTGCTGTTCACCCGATATAACTCGATAGGTACAGCGTCTGGCCTCTCCAAGAATATGCTCCGTACGTTCTACATTCATACCTAACGTAGGCTGGAATACTTCGAGTTCTTCATCACATAAGCCAGTACAAGTTTCTGCCGCTGCGCAGATGGGACAATGATTTTACCCCAGCAACATCGAATCACCCTCCTGGGGTAAAACCTTGGCCATTCGGATTGGTTCATCTTGAGGTTCAGCGATTTTAAATAGTGTTTCCATTGCTTTCATACGGGGCTCAAGGAGAGTGGTATACTTGATATCCAAGCGCTGCTGAATACACTTATTTATCAGTGCTACATCTACTTCTACCATTTCCCAATCTACAGCAATGGCAGGAAAGACCATCAAACAGAGGGGCAAGAGTTCATTCTCAACCGATGACATGTTCCCCTCCAAAACACACAGCCCAAGATAGGCTTGAAACATACTCATATCTCTGATAAAAGAACTTGCAACATCTGACTCTCTTAGTAACCCACGACGGCTGCGATGGTTGGGAAATCGAGATAATGTTTTACTATACACATCATTTGCAATTTCTTCGCTCTGAGACAGCATTGACTTAATCGCATTCAACACTAGGAAATCAGTCGAATTTTGGCTAACAGCTGCACAAATTCGCTGCCAGGGGATACAAACTTGTTCTTCAATAAATTGCAAATAGGGTTTGAGCAGTATCTGTTCAATGGGTTGTAAGTTTTCAAGCAACAGCTGTGTACTAAAGTGAAACTGTGTACTCATAAAGCCTATTGTACGCCGATCTTGGCAGGCTAAATGCCTGTTCTGTAACTCTAAAATAAGAGGTTCAACCTCCCGCGCAATCTGTTCAATAGCCGGTAGCTTAATTGCATTGATCTGTTCTACTTTTACAGAAGTACTGTTTGAATGATTTAAGGTGTCGAGAAGGGCTAACCAACTTGGTGAGATTGATTGCCTTCGATAAACCTCTAATAAGCTCGCGTAGATTTTTTCCACATATTTGGCAATTTGCCTGGCATCTTCTAAGCTCACCACATTCGGCACATAGGAGAATAGGCTATTTGTTTTTAACCCAGCTAGTTCACAGCTGATTTTAATCCACTTCATGGCTTTAGTCGCTGTCTGCTGGCGTCCGTTTTCTTTAATTGCAGCTGACAGTTGCTCCTTGCTACAGTTGTTTAGAAGTCTCAAGGTATCTAGCTTGTAGCGATTAATCCAAATTTCTAGAAAAGAACGTGTAATAGGGCTTTGAGATAAAACAGTTGGTTTTAACATATGACTGATAGTTAAAGTAGTATGTTTAGTTGGTGTTTTTGACGTTGCTGATCTAAACTATGGTTCCATCTGTAAGATATCGACATACATCGCGTCTAACAGATTGGTTCATCCTCTAAATCGGCAAAGCATATTTTTAACAAGAGCATTTTTAACTAGACCCCTTCTAGTATCGCTATCGTCGACAAAAGACTCTAATTAGAAAGCTTCTCAAACTTATAGAATCAAATACTTCTCTATTTTTTATGAGAGTGTTTTATGATTTCTTAGTTCAAATACTATTCATGACTACTCTGCATGCTTCAGAGCCAAGTACGCTGTAGTAATTAAAAATAAATGCTAACAGTTCTGGTATGTGGAATTACCAAAGAGTAAAACTTTCTAACCATAGTAAGAGATTCAAATACTTACAAGTGAATGGGCTCAAAAAGCTAACAGTACTGGGAGATACGAGCCATTAATATTGAGCCCAAAATGTTATTTATCAGTATTTAGAACATAGGATGATAGAAATGGGATCCTGTTATTCGCTGTACAGTTAATCATTTTCTCCCTGCTGTAGGAACAGAGAATTCTCAAAAGCATATTGCAATCTTTCAGAGGTATGTATATCTTTTTGTGCCTCTGAAGATTCTGCATGCAGGCAATACAAAATTACCTACGCAATGAAAGCACCCTCAAAACTGAACCAAGGTCAGCTGTTTTATTAGAGCTCAGTACAAACACTGTACCTTCTTACCAATTATGTGCCAAAGCAACTCTTTGTTGAGCCACTTAATATGGCAAATTGGAGATTACTTTAAGAGAGCAAGGATGTTTTAGATAAGTTTCTAAAAATTGACAAAATTTTCCTGAACACCAACAACGATGCTTGGATACTACATACTGGTGTATGGGTAGTCTGAAAAATCTAAACTAACAACGGGGTTGAGGACTCTGTATATCCGGACTGGCTGGCTCCTTTCTTATGAACATCAAGTAATATTACAGATTTGAGCCACTGACCTGTTTGAGCCACTGACCTGATCTGCCGTAAAAACGGATATTGGAATTTGTGATTGCTGATGGAGCCTAAACCGGTCAGGGCTGTTTTGCATCATGCATGCCTATTCATCTTGCTGCTCAACAGGCATAACTCGATAAGCACAGCGTCTGGCCCCTCCAAGAATATGCTCCGTACGTTCCACATTCACGCCTAATGTAGTCTGAAACACTTCGAGTTCTCTATCACATAGGCCAGTACAGGTTTCTGCCGCTGCACAGATAGGGCAGTGGTTCTCCACCAGCAGCATTGAACCATCCTCCTGGGGCAAAACATTGGCCATGTAGCCCTCACGGGTGCGGATATCTGCCAATGTCTCTAAGCGTTCCTGCCAGGAGTCTTGTTCTTTCATCTCCGCACAATACGCTTCAAGCTGCTCTTTAGTGCGGATATCCAGCAAACGCTCTAACCCATCTGCTCCAAATGCTTCAGTAACTGAGTGAATCAAGCTTACGGTTAGCTCGGCATAGCCTTCAGGAAAAAAGCGATCGGCCGCCGCTGTTAAATGCCACAGTTTAGCCGGGCGCCCCATGGGTCGAGCTTCTTCTTTATAAGCAATTAACGCTTCATCTTGAAGCGCATAGAGATGCTGTCTTACCGCCATTGCTGAGATACCCAACTGCTCGGCAATGGTATGGGCATCTGTCGCCCCTGACTGTTTAAGCAGATGAATAATGGCCCGTCGTGTGCGTCGAGGCTCATTTTTTTTGCTGCGGGATTTTTTAGATGGCTTTGTGGTCATGGGAATATTCTAAATAATTTCCTTTACAAAGTCGAGTTTGATAGCTAAGGTACTTTATAAAGGAAAAAATTTATAAAGTCAGTCACGTTTGCGGACTGACAACGGAGGCTTCATGGATGCGTTCTCCTGGTTTCCCCGACTAAACCTACAGGTTTGGGTATTGGTTATCGGTCGATTTCTCTCACAGATTGGGTCGGGAGTTGTGTTGTTCTATGTGCCCATCTATTTTGTCAATCAGATAGGGTTATCACCTACAAAGGTGGGTATCGGCCTTAGCAGTGCGGCTATGGCGAGTGCCGGTGGCTATTTTTTGGCAGGTTCTATGACAGACTCTCGGTTTTGGGGGCGTCGTCGGACACTTTTGCTCTCCTGCATTATTTCTATCTTGGCCGATGGTGTGTTCTGGTTTGCCAATAGTTTTCTATTACTTATTGTGGCGAATGTCTTAATGGGAATGGGAGACAGCCTCTATTGGCCCGCCTCGGGAGCTGCGATTACGGATAATTCCCAGGATCACCAGCGAGAAGAAGCCTTTGCTGTTTCGGGGTTAGCTGATTCGTTGGGGTCAGGCTTAGGGATTGTATTTGGTGGATTGTTGCTGACCACTGGCAATTCTTATCAGCAGCTGTTTGTTGTCGATGGTGTCACCTTTTTCATCTTTCTGGGTGTGTTGTCGTTTGTGTTTAAGGATAGTCACAATGCGCCAGCTTCCTCAGAAGCGGTGCAAGGGATTACGGCGTGGGGTAAAGCGCTATTGAATCCTGTTTTCTTAGTGTTTGCCATGGTCAACGTTTTGTTTACCACTTACATTAATCTGATGGAAAGCACGATGCCGCTTTACTTTACTAACTTTGCTCACCACAGCACAGCGTCCAGTATGGCTCCAGAAAATGTAGGTATTTTGTTTTCTGGCTATGTGTTGATAGCGGCATTATTCCAGTTGCCCATTGTGCGGGCAATGCAAGCCTATCGGCGTGTACATGTCTTGATGATATCTATATTGTTATGGGGCATAGGTTTTAGTTTAGTTTGGTTTGTAGGGATGCCGTTTGGACCTAAAGGCGTACTGATGGTGATGGCGGTGGCTGTGTTAGCGATCGCAAACGTTACCTACAACCCTTTCTCAGTGGCGTTAGTTACAGAACTCGCTCCCAAATCTTCCCTTGGTATCTATTTATCCTTAAATGCCCAATGTTGGACTATCGGATATTTGTTTGGGCCACTCATCGGCGGGTGGGCACTAGCTCAAAATGAGGCAACTGCTCGTGGGCTGTGGGCAATTGCTGCCGTTAGTGCCCTAATTGGAGTGTTTATTCTAAAGCAGCTAGAAAAGTTTCAAGCAAATTATAAGCAATCGCAAAAATCGTAGAGATCGCAAGAACTATCAAGCATGACCTTGTAGGCATGACTACCATTAGACAAGACGTAACTGGAGCTGAGATGAACGTAGTACATAAGGGACTTTGGTATGTCGAAAGCCACTTGCGTAATTCTGTAGGCCTAGAAGATGTGGCAAGAGCTAGTCACGTATCAAAGTTTCATCTCACCCGTGCATTCTCAGAAGTTATGGGAATGTCGTTAATGAAATACGTTCGTCGTCGTCGTTTGACGGAATCGGCCAAAGTGTTAGCTGGTGGAGCACCGGATATCCTATCAGTTGCCCTGGACCACGGTTACAGTTCCCATGAAGCGTTCTCACGTGCCTTTAAAGAAGAGTTTCATCTCACACCTGAAATGGTGCGATCGCAAGGGCACCTCAACAACTTATTACTAATGGAGCCAATTGCCATGACAACAACACCTTTACCAAAACTGACTGCGCCACGAGTAGAAACCTTAGCCAACAAACGCCTGGTAGGGATGGTTGAACGCTACAACCTTGAATCAGCCGCTGGTATTCCCAGTCAGTGGCAGCGATTTATACCCTATTTTGACAACCTACCTAACAAAGTGGGCAGTGCTGCCTATGGCGTCTGCTACAACTACACAGAGGACGGTGTGTTTGACTACCTTAGTGGGGTCGAAATCCAAACAGAGAATGATGTACCGTTTGGGTTAGTGCAGCTCAATTTACCAGAACAGAAGTATGCCGTCTTTAGCCACAATGGCCACATTTCCGAGATCCGCTCGGTGATTTCTGCCATTTGGTGTGATGGTTTACCACAGTCTGGGTATGAAGCTGCTGAAGGGCCAACGCTGGAGAAATATGACGAGATATTTGATTCTGAAACCGGTCTGGGCGGTTTCGAGATTTGGGTTTCGATCAAATAGATAGCTTGGCTACTTGTTTGATTGATCAGATTAGCTAAAAAGTAGCAGGCGACTCTCTCTTTGGTAAGGGAGAGTCGCCTGCTAAAAATCTGGCAGAAGAGTTGATACAGGGCTAACTCTTAACAGACTTGCTAGCGCTGCTGCTGTTTGGCGGGGTTGGATCGTCTACTGTATGGTATTGCTGCTGTCGATGCCAACGGAGGTCTTCATCAATATTTAAGGTAGCTAATCAGTCATGGATTACGCTTGAGTGTCCAAAATGACGGTGCGTCGGGTGCGAACCTTTGCTCGTGAGCGATTTTGAACCCATTTTTCTGGTAAAAACGTACGGCTTGTCCTGTAAACGTTACGACATAACAGGGTAAGCCCTCATCACTCGCTCGTCGCAAAATAGGCTGTAGTAAGCGACTACCAATCCCTTGTCCTTGTTGTGCTGGATGTACCACCATCAGCCCCAAATACCAACAGGGAGCACTGCCCATGTCTTGTTGATGGGCTATTTCTGTTGTGTACAAGACATTCAGCCATCGTCCTAATCGATTCCAACCTACTTTCATCGGCAACTTATACAGCTGAAGTTGCAACACAATCTTTAATTGCTGACGCAGTTGGCCAGAGAACTCTCCTGGTGGTAACCAGGCCGCTACTCCCTGTAAGTCTGATGTCGTGTATATATGTTCATATTGTTTGCAGTAGGCCATAACTCTATTTGTTAACCAAGTTAAAGCCTGAAATCGTAGTACTGGATCGTCTGGCGTCAGATAACTAAAAACTGGATCAGATTCAAATGCATTTGCTGCAACTTCACTGGCATTTGGGATTTGTGACTGTTGCAACTGGATGACATCAAGGCAATTCATGATTTACTGACCTGAAGATGAAAGTGAAGTTTATCGGGCAATGAATTTTCAAATACATCGCCCCAAAGTGTTATCAGTCTCCTAATTTCAGTGATGACTAAGAATCGGAAATAAGTCCCAATTGCTGCATTACAGAGAGCAAGTTAGTTGCGTACCACCACTCACTAATCTTGCCATCTTTGATTTTGAGCATTGTAAAATCATTTATCTTCACCATTTTATTCGTTGCAGGCATCCCTAAAAAAGGGCCGGACTGTTTACCTTCTAAGGTCGATCGATAAATAACCACGTCAGCTTCGGCTACAACATTTTCGATGGTGCTCTTGAGTTTGGGAAATCCGACGAAAAGGTCTTGGTTGAACTGTTTGTTGGCTTCTAACCCAACAACTTCATCTGGAAAACTATTGAAATGATAAACGACATCGGGAGCCATCAATTCATCCCAAACTTGTTGCCAATTCGACCGTGTACCCCAACCTTCTTTCGCAAACCGAAGAGCCATCTTCTTATTCACTTGGCTTAAGTCCTGAGTGATAGGTGATGAATTTATGGGTTGAGCCATTGGTGGAGCCTCCAAACTAAACATTAATAGCGAAAAACAAATAGCTAAACCTGAGATGAACTTGACTGTCCAGCTAAGAAGCCGGATCGTTCGACTTTGCAATGAAGCGTACATAACTATCCATACGCCACCGTATGTTTCAATTTAAGCTATGATTTTTAAGGTGTCAATACGGTGGCGTATGGGTGAAAAACAAAGAAAGAAAAGCCCCGATTTGAAGCTTGGCAGGCAGGACTGGATTAATTCAGGGTTGATGGTTCTGGCAGAAGGTGGCGTAGAAGCAGTCCGAATAGAGCCGTTGGCGAAGCGAATGAATATGACAAAAGGCAGCTTCTATTGGCACTTTAAAAATCGAAATGATTTATTGGATGCAATCTTGGCTGAATGGGTAGAACTCGATACCAACGGTATTATTGAACAAGTCAACCAACTTGATGCAGATCCAAAGACGAAGTTACTGTACTTATTGGAACTGGCGTACGCAGATAACGATCTTATGCCTGGTTTGGCCGATGGCAGAATTGAGAATGCAATTCGTGCTTGGGCAAGAAGTGATCAGAAAGTGGCTGAACTCATTGCCCAAGTTGATCAGCAAAGGCTCAACTACACCAAAGCATTATTTCTCAAAATCGGATTTTCTGAAGCTGAAGCAATGGTTCGCGCTCGTTTAGCTTATTACGCCTTAGTGGGTGAGTTAACGATTGGGATAGACCCCCATGAAACTAATCGCATAGCCGAAATCCGAATGCAATACGATATTTTGACTTGCAATACCAATGGATAACGTTTAGGCTCACCTGCACGCGACGCAGGGCCAAGACTTGCGGAGCAAGACGCAGGACCGAAGGTGTGTGTCAGGTGCAGCGTAGTTATGGGGGGACGAACCGAGGAGACGACTATGCAACGCGCGACAGCATGGATGTCTACTAACATATCGCATCGCTCCTCAATTTCATGGATCTCTCCGACCCAGAAAAGCGTAACGTCAAGAAGTGGGGGCTGCCTGCAAA
>JBCDIX010000131.1:0-9535 GCA_038748405.1 Cyanobacteria bacterium P01_H01_bin.21
CCTCCTATGTCCAGTTTAGAAGAGCTGTTCTGTCATATTGATGACTTCTGCCAAGCCTTTGAGCCCCAATGGCAAGCCACACTCATCGGGAACGGAGTACGCCACCGAAAGCGTCGACGGTCCCTGAGTTTGAGCGAAATGATGACGATTCTGGTGAGCTTTCATCAGCAGTCGTATCGCAATTTCAAGCATTTTTACCAGAAGCATGTCTGTCGCTACTGGCATCGCGAATTTCCAGGACTCACGAGCTCAGCGTTTCATTGACTGGATACCGTCGACTTTGATGCCCTTGTGTGTGTATCTCAAACACTGTTTTGGTAAGTGTAGTGGAATCAGTTTTATGGATGCGACCAGCGTGAAAGTCTGTCGCAATCGGCGCATTTCCCAACATCGAGTGTTCGACATGCTGGCCGCCCGAGGCAAAACCTCGGTGGATTGGTTCTATGGGTTCAAGCTACATCTGGTGGCGAGTGAATATGGAGACCTGCTCAACTTCACCCTGACACCCGGCAATACCGATGACCGTAAACCTGTTCCTGAGCTGATCGAAGGGCTCTTTGGCAAAGTCTTTGCAGACCGAGGGTATGTCTCCAGAAAGCTGGCACTGAAGCTATTAAAGGAGTGGGGGATTGAGTTTTTTGCCAAACCCCGACGAAATATGAAAAATCAGTTGATGAAGCTGACGGATAAACTGTTAGCCCGAAAACGAGCGATTATTGAGACCATCATCGATCAGTTGAAGAACATTTCTCAGATCGAGCATTCCAGGCATCGTAGTCCGGTCAACTTTATAGTCAATCTCGTCTGTGGGTTGATTGCCTACTGTCATCAGCCCAAGAAACCAGCACTCAATCTGGAGTGGGCTTTGCCGCCTGCCGCTTAACCCGTACTGACGTTCCTTAGTATTTTGCTTCTGAGATGGACGCATAGCTGTGACCTCATGGTTTATTGTGGTGCTCAGCTAACTGCTCTCCTGTTGGGATAAATATCCAGAGATAGTGAAGGTTGGTTGGAGGATTTAGTAGGTTTGCCCTGTTGACTCCCACTCCTTTGGACACTAATAGTCAACCGATTCTGTCAGGAATGGCAGCTTTAGCGTTGAACATTGCTCTCCAGTAAGTCGAAATTGACTAATTTGGTCATACGCATCTGCTTCTGGTTGGTTATCAGAATTTTGTTCCCAGTAACTTTCTAAAGAAGATGCATTTGTCGGTTGTCTAGGTTGACTATCATTCTTGAAATTGCCTGTAGCATTAACTTTTTTCTGGCAGTCAGCTTTTGGGCTAACCGGATCTAAGGAGGACTTGGGTTGGCTAAGCCTAATCCAGACCCTTTGCTGTTTACCCTGGTAAGTTTTCCGAGTTTTTTCCCAGCCAATTTCCTTAAGACAGTCAGCCACCCGCATCTGAGCCCTGCGTGTTTGATGAGCAAGCTCAATTTCCAGACAATTATTCAGAATTTCATTCGTGGTGACAATATTCAGCTGATGTTCGCTCAAATAAGCAGCGATTTTAGATTGCCAGGGATCGGAGGTCAGAAAATCGCTTGCTAGAATCTCAGCTTGCTGCTCTTCTTCGGGTGTCAACCACCACTGTTCATTGGCTTTGTACAAAGCCACGGCAGCTCCCCAAATGAGATCGCGATCCTGCTTCAACTGCTCAAGCCCAATTGAACGCTGAACCGGAATAACCCAGAAACGTCGGTTTCCAGTCACATCGCTGAGAAATTCATCCTGATTAGTCGTGCCAACGATAATAGATTGACGCTCCATGCGGACAGATTGCCTGTTGTAGGGAGGACGAACCACATCAATGCTGCTACTCAAAAAGGCCTTAGTTGTGGCTATATCCTTCCGCTTAAATACACTCTCCAGCTCAGCCCATTCCACCACCCAGGTTTTGTGTAGCTTAAGCTTTTCATCTTTGTCAGAAATTGCCCCCAGCGAGTCATCAAAGTACTCAGCGCCTACCAGCGATTTGAAAAAACTGGATTTATGAAAACCTTGCTTCCCTTGCAGAATAAGGACCGTGTCAACCTTACAACCCGGTTCAAAGACACGAGCTACGGCAGCGATCAAAGTACGTTTGAGAAACGCATTGTAAATAGGCTGCTCACAGCCAAAGTATTGCTGAGCCAGCGTGTCCAGAATATCTGTGTCTGAATACTGCGCAAAGCATTGCATTAGATACCTTTTGACTGGATGGTACCGATTGCGCTTTGCAATGTGCCCTAAAATTAGCTCCAGTTTTTCCAGACTCAGATCTAGATTTTCGGTAATGGCCAGCTCGACCTTCAGGTCACTTAACTCAATTGCATTCCCTTCGAGTTCGACTTCTTTCGTAAAGTCATTGAACCGCAGCCGTTCGGCCCACAGCTGGTCGATAAAATGATAGGCCCGTTTAAAAGCATTAGGCTTTTCCTTAGATGCCCCCTTTTTGAAAGGCGTTGGCTCTGAAGCTGGAATAAGGCCACGTTTATCACCGACAGCCGCCAGGATTGTATCTTTTGTTGCTCCTGCTTCTATCCAGTCAGCGATATCCCAGCCACCACCACTTGAGAGATGGTTCCAAAGGGGTGAATCTGGATAGGCGTAGCACCATTTGGTGTCGGGGTAGTCAGTTGCAATCTCTTCCGCATATTTCAGACCCTGTAGATCTCGATCGGGGCAAAGAACTAACGATTCAGCTGGGAACAGATTCCGATACTGTTCAGCACAATAGTTAACGCTGCCACCCAGTGTTGTGGTAGCAGCAATTCCAATTTCCCATAGGGCATCAGCACAAGGTTCACCTTCGACCCAAAAGATCAGCCTTTGCGGTTCATTTTGCAATGTTTCAAGACACTTTTCATATCGATAGGGACAAGCAAACTTTTTAAGCTCAGCAGGTGTACCCTCCTGAAGAGACTCTTGCCAAATTTTTCGACTCCCTTCCCCATCATCCATACGATGGACTCTAATAAGAGATCGATTATCCTGGTCACAATAGGTCCAGGCTCGCTTCTGTTTTTGCCGATACGGCTTCTGCCACTGGGGCGGAACAATTGCTTCTATTACTGCTCGCTTGCCGTCATCGGTTTCCGTACAAACACAGCTAAAGCCCTTATATTTACCCGTCTTCAGGTTTATCTTGAAATTCTTTGCATGGCACACAGGGCAGAAGTATGAGCCCTCGTCTGGGCGATGACTCCCCTCATCAGGTTCAAGTTGATCTAAGAAGTGCAAAATATTGAACGGTGGAAAGGATGGTTTCATGGTGTCCATCCTCCCAATGCACGTATATTGTTAGGGACCTGTAGGAGACAACCGATCTGCCTCCCTAGCGTTAGATACACCATATGTTTCTCCTGTACTTGTAAGCAGGCTGCATTGGCCTGCATTGTGATCAGAGAAAGCACATGAGGACGTGGTGATGGATGGGTATGGTTATTCCATGGTGAATCTTTAGTTATGGCCACAAGTTAGTCACAGCCTTTACTCTGTGACCTTTGTTGCCGTTATCAAAATTCCATGGTTAACTTAGAGGTAGATTTGGTTAAAGCTGACTCGCCAAAGTCAGTTTTATCTGTTCATCACTATCACGCACGGAACACATCGTGCTTAGAGGATCCTCAACTGTTGCTGCAGCTGGGGATTCTTTGTTGAATGATCTTTTCAATTCATTGATTAGTTGGGTCTCGGAAGAGTAAGCATTTGAAGAAACTCTCCTTGCCCTTATTTTTCAGACATCAAATACCGATCTCACTCCTCTTCTTTTAAGAACAACGCTCGATTTTGTTTACGACGTTTAACGAGGCCAGGTAAGACAACATCTTCTGCTTTATCCCATTCCAAGAACTCATCGGCAGCACAAGCTTTATCGCCTGCATTGAGGCAACGTAACAGTGACGAAGTGCGAAGCTGCTCAGCGCCAATGTTATAGGTGAGATCGGTGAGGGCTTCTTTTTCGTTCTTGTTGAGTTTGGTAGTCACCAATTTGTCTACTGAACCACTAGCTTGGTTGATGTGCCAATCCAGCAGTTTTTCCGCATCTTCCTCGGTGATCACATCTCCCATCTCAACGGTTGACCCGTCAGGATAATTGGTGATGCCAAAGCCGATAGTGGGAATGCCAGCACCAGGATCACGATACGCCTTTGCCGAAAATCCTTCTTGTTCCTTGATGGACTCTCGCAGTGTTTGAGATGCTTGAGTACCTATTTTGCCAGTTAATAGCCAGCGCAAGTAGCCCGCCTGGGGCGGCACAGTCGTACCACTATCAATCGGTAATTGACGAAAATCAAGGTGGGGGCCAGTACCATCGCCAGTAGCACCGGTTTCAGCAAAAACTTCCCCTGACTTAAAACTGCCACCTTTGCAGGTGTTCAGGTGAAGTGCCTTAAACCGATAAGCAGGTACTGAGGCTGAGGTAATCTCAGCTACATTGCCACCACCTGCGCTATCCCACCAACAAGAAACCTCGACTGTGTCTTTACCTACAGCGGGGGCATAGAGTGGAGTCCCCACAGAGGTATCAACATCTACACCGTAATGTGGTTCAATGCCACCACGAATAGGATGAACCCTATCCCCATAGCCACTGGTAATGACAAAGGAGGTATCCGCTACGGAATCCCCTTTCTGCAGTTCTGACGTATCCAGAGATCGCAACGCATCCTCCTCCCCTACCATCTGCACCAAACGTACTGGTTGGGGCAGCAGACCCTGCACAGGTGGCAGAGCGATGTACATCAACGGTGGAAGAAACAGCACACGGATCGCCCACTGTGCCATCCATTCCTGACGCTGAGCCCTTTGTTGAAACTTCAGCCTTATGTAGGCTGGTAGCTCATCCCATAGCTCAGTATCAATATGGGCAGGTCGATAATCTGAAACCAGCATTATTCCTCCTGCTCACCTGGCATCGATTGACAGGGTGAATTCTCCTTAGCAGGCTCCTCTTCCAACGGATTGAAGTTCCATTGCCAGAATTTTGCCCAGTCGGGAGTGTTGTCTTCAATCGCATGGATAGCTGCTTGCCGTAGCGTTCTCCGAATGCCACACCCTAAGTCATGGGTGGTAGTTGTGCTTAATGGCTT
Source organism: Cyanobacteria bacterium P01_H01_bin.21 (assembly GCA_038748405.1). Taxonomy (GTDB): domain Bacteria; phylum Cyanobacteriota; class Cyanobacteriia; order Phormidesmidales; family Phormidesmidaceae; genus Leptothoe. Next base: position 5,077 of record JBCDIX010000131.1, read on the forward strand.
TGAAATATGCGATGGAATATCGAATTTAAGCCAACCAGGGGCTAGCCAATCCGCATACGCCATACCCCATACCCCTATCAAAGCAAGCAACAAGATAGTTCTTGGCATGATGATTACAACGATGAAGAGTCAAGGAAGCCACATGTAGCGTCCCCTGCGCTATAGGAACGCTAGCGCCGATAGTCGGCACCGTCATATTCCTCTACGTCATCGGGGGTATCGACCGTTACCTCGATGCTGCTGCTCACCCCACGCACAATGCGCCAGAGGGGACGAACAGTTTTATCAGCAGCTACCTTGAGTAAGCTGGAGGGCTCTTCCAGGTTTACTCTTGCTGAGTCGGCTTCTCCAAAGAACACATACCCCAAGGTGCCGAAGAAAGAGGCGACCACTACAATTGCTGTGAGTTGCCCCACATTGCGGGGAATGGACTTCATTGGATGGGTGAGCGCCCACCAGATGTCATTCATTCCCAGCCATACATGGTCGCTGGCCGCATAGTAGCGGCGGTCCATATTTTCACGAGTCAGTTGCTTTTTAATCCGACGAAACCAACGCTTTTGCTGGGTACTGTCACTGTTAGCACCATTGTTAGTTTCAGTGTCTGTTACATGGTCTGTTGTCATCACCATTGTTCCTCTACGAGCAGAAGTTGTTGCATGTTTTTCTTGCACCTGTATCTGGCGGTGGTCGCGCCCAAGTTGTCGTATTCAAATACGGTGCGATTTGCTTTTGGAATCGTGCAGCCCAAATCGTGTTTAGGTGAGGCTTCATAGTCAATCTCCAGTTGAGAGTGGTTAGTGATTAAGGCCGCAGCTCAACCCGTTACACAATGAGGAAGGCCGCAGATATAGAACTTTTAGGTAGTGGGGCTTTGGGGCCTACTCCCCTTCAAACTCTTCAAAATCATCGGTGTCTACCAATGGTTTCCACCAGTGCAGATTGTCATCACCCCATTCGCCCATGCCAGCATTGGAGTACACGGCCAAGAACGCGCGGAGTGCATCAGTGGTTCTAAATCGTTGTGATCCAGCGCTTTTTTTCTTGCCCCAGTTGGCCTGAATCTTTCGAATGGAGAAATAGCCTTGGTCATCGCGTAGCTGTTCACGGCTGGGGTCTTCAAGGTATGTCAGAAGTGCTATAAACAAGGCTCTTGATGGCAATCCTTCCAGATCAAAGCCGTCCTTTATTTCTCCTAGTTCGATATCTTGAGGATTGTTGAGCTGGTATTGTGCTATCTGGGATTGAAAGAGTGCTTCTAGTGAACTGCGAAAATTCCCCTGCCCGTCTGGGGTGATGCCGCGCAAAGAACCATTAATTTTCTTTCTAATTTGACGACGACGTTGGGCCAGTCCAGGGTCACGATGGCCGGTCATGCGGATATCAAAGTACTCAGCAGCACTGCCAATTAAGTTCAGCAGCGTCGATGGGTACATAAGTTTGGGAATCACAATTAGTTCCATGTTTTCCCGTGCATAGGCTTGTCCTGCTGGTTTGAACATGGCGCGATCGCTATTTTTTTGTTTTGATCGCCGTCGCCGTTCCGCCTCATCTGGGCCTTCGGGGGCTAGGTTGAAATTAATTACGGCGGCATAGTCTAAGAGGGCGTTTAGCAATGGGGATTCTTTCGGGAGCTTATCTAGCCCACTAGTGGCCCTGGTATCCCCATGCCAGAGCCAGATAGCCTTATCGCCACGCTTTCGGTAGGCCGTGTATTCCTTGTAATGGGCCTCAATCTCGTCTGCTGTAAACCCATTACTAGAGAGACGAATCAGCTCATCGTAGATCGCGGTAATGGCTGGTTCCTCACCGTCATTGAGTTTTTGGACCATGACGGCTTTGGCTCGGAGGTGTTGTTCTTTGTAGGAAAGATGCCCCCAGTCGCCAGCCGCATCGCTATGGGCCGCATGGGTCATGCCAACCACTTCACCGGCTACCCAGATGCGATCGCGCACGTTTTTGTCGGCATCAGCATCAAACTGATAAATGGGAGTTCGATGTACTAGCTGCCGCAAAATTCCGATAGAACTGGCAAGTGATGATTTCCCCTTGCCAGGTTCACCAATAATGATGAGCAAGTCCATGAGACTCCCCTCGATATCAATGACCTCTTCTAACCAGGGAAACTCAATAAACAGTTGTGTAAGCTGATCCAGAACAATTTGCCCCTGGTCCTCGAACACCTCATCACTGATGGTGTCGAGACTTTCAGAGCGATTTGGATCAGCAACCTTTTCTAAAGTTGCGGTTGTCAGTGTCGTAGGCCGTGCAGCACTTAAAGAAACGGCCCCCAAACCACAGACAACCGCTACCCCCCCTAACAATAAGGAATATCCCTTGGGCCTGCTGGTATCGAGTGGAGCTTGAAACCCCTGCCCCTGACGCAGGGCCTCAGTAATATTCTGTTGCAGCCCTGGAGAATAGACAGGTGCTGGATTCAGGGCATGTTTTAGCGAAAACCCTGCCGATACGATGGCAGCAGCTAAGAAACCGTAAAATCCTAACTGTCTGCCTTTTGGTGTAATCACTTTGGCATCACTCATAAGTCCCCCTGCCCGTTTGGAGTAGCGTTTGTTGGCAAAGGCTCTGTGGAATGGTCTTGAGGATAAGCATTTTCGACGGCCTCAGCCGGTGAGGTATCGCCGATGATGTTTGGGGCTTGGAACCTGACCTGTGGCCTCGCTGCTGGGGATAGCTTTAACGCGAGATAAATTGCTTGCCGGTAGTTCACTAAGGCATGAAACGGCACATCTTCTTTGATATCAGAAGACAGCTCAAATGCCCCAAGCGCAAGGAGGGCCGCACGCATCCGTGCGTACCCTTCCAACATCTGATAGACATCTTGTTTTTCGGAACCGGCATAGAACATGGCAATACCGTCCCCTGCATAGCGCAGCAGCACACAGTTTTTGCCTGGCATAGTGGCTAAACAGGCGCTGAAATCAAAGGTGCTGATTGGATCAGTGAAATCGTATTCACCGCTAGCCGCTTCTTTTTCTGCCTCTTGCTGCATACGCAGTGCTTCTTTGGATAAGGCTTGTTGAACAGCCGTATCGAGACGGGGGGCCAACCAGCCATCAAAGCGCTCAAGGGATTGATAGACCAGGGTCAACTTCTCAGCGGTATCAGCAGATTGAAAACGCCCGTAATCAGCTCCCAGATTAGCCAACGGATGTTCAACATCGGTGTAAAGCGCCAGCTGCTCATTCTCACTGACCACGGGTACCTGCATCTCTGGTGGTGGTGCAAAGAGGTTCTTGAGCTGGGCAACCCCAACCGTAGTGCCAATAAGTACTAGAACAGAAACAGCCCACCAGCGCTGGGTACGATGGCGGAGCCAGAATAGCACCGCATACTTGTCGATAAATGGCCCACTATCAGCAGGTCGTGACCGTTTGATCGTCTTGGTATCGGGCATAATGGATTCCTCCATAGTCAATCAAGGGTGAGGAGGGAGATTGAGCGTAATTAGGCGGCAACGGCTGCCCAATCTCCTCTGGTGATGTTGTTGGTGACGATAGTTTTGGTATGAGTGGTGATGTTGTTAGGAGCGGCGAATTACAGACGTTCAACAATGTGCAGGAATGAAGCTTGATCCACACAGGGGAGAGGCTATCGCCGGAGCATCGATCCCTTGCCCTTACGTCTTGTTTGAAATCGATTACTGTTCTCTATCAGGCGGGAGGCTGCAGTAGAGCAGCCATTGTTGGTTCTCCAACCAGGTTTTCAGAAACAGACGGGACTGGAAATGCAGCTATGTAGGTCTCACAGATGCTGCGATCGCAATTTCCGACGTTGAGTAAAAACATGCCAAGGGCAGCGGTCATCACCCTGTCCTGTGACCAATGAGGTTGCTTGTTCAGAAAAGTTGCTAGTGACGTAAACAAGTTTTCAGGAATCTCAACCGTAGTTGTGATGTTGGGTGTGGTGGTAATCGTCATTGGTAGTGCTCCCAAGAGTGTGTAAGAGAGAATAGTTAGTCATTGCCCAATAAGGCTGAAAGTTCTTCAATATCAACGTTTGAGGTAATACGAGAGGTTGTGGATTGCTGACTTCCTGGTTTAGGAGATTCAGGTAGAACAGAGCCTGCAGACTCACTGCCGAAGGGATAACGACATACACCACTGGTAGCGAGACCACGCAGGGTTGTTAGTTCTGTCAAAACACTGTGAATCAGGTCGTTGAGATCGGTCGTGTTGTACTCCTGCTCAAAGCGCTGTAGGCGCTCGATCGTTGATTGTTTGAGGCTTAATCGCATGAATTGTCTTGAGCCTCCAGGAGTAACGTTGCAATCTGTTGCAGTCCACGGGCATTGGCCCGAGAGTGATCTGAATTTTGTGTAAACGCTGTTTGTTTAGAGAGAAAATCTTTCTGGGAACAGAATAGCAAAATGTGACAAAGCGGCTCGCCAATTTTTAATCGGACGATTCCATTTTTTCGCGATATTATTCATCGCCAG
>JBCDIX010000132.1:0-8488 GCA_038748405.1 Cyanobacteria bacterium P01_H01_bin.21
ACTGTTTAGTCCTAACAGTGTATCTAATGCACAGGAGTAGAATTTATTCATTTGACGGGTAAATTAACAAAAATTCATGGTCATTTATTTGGACTCTCAGGCAGAAAGTAAATTTAACAATGCCATTAAGGTGAGCACAGCCCACTAAAACTTGTAATATAGGTTAAACCTTCTCTCTTAAAGAGATTCAGCTATTTACCAACAATCTTCTAAATTAACTTCCTTAGCTTCATGCTCTCAGAGTCAGAGGTTTATAAAATTTTGGTGTGCCATGCCCATTCCGATTCATTGAGGATTTTGATACTGGATTCGTCTGCATACGCTATTAGTGGATCACCGCAAAGGATGCTAGAAATCTTGCGAAAGGTCAGCTGAATCGCTTTGTGTCTAACGGTTCAAATCAACGGTGACAGTTCAACGGTGACAGTTAATCTCGAACTCACAATCAGTATCTTCCGTACATCCGTTGCATTTGAGTTGTTAGGCACCCATCATGGATGCAGTAGCACGTGACCCAAAAAGGTACTGCAAAGGGTGTGTAAACTGATTCGTCAGACAGAATGAAGCTCTGTTCAACCCCAATCCTGAGCATCAGGAAATACATTGGAATATTTCAAAGCATATCGTGGTGCATCCATCATCTCTTCTACAGTTTGAACCCACTCTTTAAAGTGAGAGGTCTCCTTATGCTTTATCTGAGCCTCCGTAGTGCGATAAGCCTCCACTAAGACAAAGGAAGTCTGATCCTCTGTGGATTGAATAACATCAAAACGAGCGATTCCCGGTTCTTGAACACTATTACACGCATTCTCAAGAGTCGCCTCTTTAAAGGCTTCCACATAGTTGGATTTTACTTTTACGTGTACATGGGAAATGAGCATTTTTCCTAAAATAAACTATTGACTCAGTGACTATCAGGAGTGAATTTCTCCAGTCCATTGAAAAAACTTTCCAGTATCCTCGATCTGATTGACTGACAAAAAATTAGTCAGGATTGAACTGAGTGGAAAAGACCTGAAATTCTAACTGAAAGGAGCGTTTCTCATGCTGCCAACGAGAGGCCATAGCCGGTTCAGGATCCGTATTAGATTCAAACAAAACACAATTCACCAGCCGCCAACCATCGAGTAAGGCCGCATGAATCCAATCCAGTCCAATGCGAAAATAGCTGTTGCCGCGAAACCAATGAGTATCAACCCATCGACGCTTGCCTGACTCAACGACAGCAACGCCCTGCGCAGTCACGTAAAGTGTCGCGAGCGCTAAGATGAAACATAATCGTGAGAGGTCACAAACCGAACGAATCTCGGACTTTTGCAGATTCCAACCACTCGACTGTTCATCCTTGAAGAGTTCCTCGATATCGAAGCGTAAGCCATACTCCTGCAACGTTTTGAGCGTAGTGGGTTCATCGCTGACAACGACCCAGAGTTCACCATTGAGAGGATTGCGACCGCAGATGACATGGACCGGGCCATACCACTGTCGCTTGTGTAGTTTAACAGTGTGGAAACAGCGTACTTCACCGCAAGCCAGATGAACTGAGTTGGGTTGTATCCAGCCTCCGGTAGAGCGCCATAACCACGTGTTGCTCTTGAGTCGAATGCGATAGTGCCAGCCCAAACATCCCAGTGCTTCCATTGCATCGGTATGAATGAATCCTCGGTCCGCCAGCAGAACAACCTTCACCGCCTTCGGCAGGTATCGAGCTGAATGCACTAGCATCTCGTGATACTCGCTGAAGCCAACCGTCGCACTCGAATGCCTGAGCACACGCCAAGACAACGGGAGTGCCCGTCCTCGGTGAACCACAGCTAATCGAATCAGACAGTACTCATCCCAAAACTGGGTGGTGTCTAAGCTCAGATACACACACTCGTCTTGCCAACTCGCCAGAGCGGATTGAATGATGGGCTTGTACAACCGATGTACATTGATGCGTGGGTTCCCTAGCCAGCGACGAATACGACGTTGGCGACTTTGTGCGTAATGACCTCGGCAGGGAATATACTTGGCCCACTTCGTCAGGTTCACTTCGCCTGTGTGAATCAGCGCGACGACCATCCATAGACAGGTCGTTAAATGAGTGAGATGTACCCAGTTTGTGCCTTGACCTAGCCAGGCTTTCAAGGCATCGTAGAGACGGGAGTTTTTTTCACAGCGTTTCTATAATTTGAGTGGTATCTAATTCTAGAGTGCTGGACTCCCACTTCCTTTCTCATTTTCTACAATCCATAGCTGATAATCACTTCAACACTAAAGACAGTATCTTTTGTCAGTCAATCAGCCCTTCGAGGTTGCCTTCTTGAATCTCATAGGTTGTCCATAAGCTAGCACTGTGTTCAGGGGCATTAAACAATCGATTGCCCTCCGGAATTGTATTATCTTCTGTCACCTCTGCATCAATATAGGCATAGGAAGCAATCACATTCCATCCTGGCAAAATTTTGCCAGTGATATCAAACTCTACCCCTCGGCTGCGCTGCTCTCCTGTGGCCACAGTAAAAAATGGATTATTGGGGTCAGCGGTGGACACATTCTGTTTAGTGATGTCGAAGTAGGCCAGGGTCGCTAATAGGTCACCATCTAGAAATTCGGCCTTGACCCCAGTTTCAAAACCTTCTCCTCGCTCTGGTTCTAAGGGGTCGCCATTAGCAGTTGTACTACTATGACGTTGAGGAACTCGCTTTCGATAAAGTCACCGGGTTCGCCTGTGATCCGATCAAAGGGTACATCAGCAATTTCATCGCCTATGGCAGGCAGACCAACGTCGGATGGTCCCTCATAGTCGGAATATTCAAGTTGCAGCTGGTGAAATCCGCATCTAGTCCTCCTCTTGTACCACCAAAGGCAACACCGCTGACATTACTGAGGGCATCTTCTTTGAGTACGGATCGATAGCCGCAGCTCAGCTATAGTCGCGCAACATTTTTTTGATCTCAAGCGTATGCATTTCTTCTTGCCCAATCTTGGTGCGGGTGTATTCTTCTAGATAAATGCTGGCGTCTTGAACCACGTCAAGTAGTTTTTTGTACATATTCAATGCTTTTTGTTCGTGGTTCAGACTTTCTGACAGTAGGTCTTTAACTGAGTGGCGATTGTTTTCTTCAATAGTTGAGATGCGCTGGCTAGGATGACCTTCTAACCCAGTAATAATTTCACCCGCCTCTTGGGCATGGAGTAAAGACTCATTGGCCTGGGCCTTAAAAAAATCCACAATTGGAATACGATTAGGGCCAGTTACCATGAGAGAACAGTGGGTGTAACGCACCACTCCAGCTAGCTCAAACTCCATAATTTGGTTGAGTAGTTCAATGGTTTGTTGGGTATCGAGGTCTTTCATACAGCTATATCGAGAATCGATGAGTTCTGATTATAAGCTTGGGGCAGATTTAGTGAACGAATATTATTTAATAGTGGGAGTAGATAGATATCTGAGTAACGCGTTTGGTTAAGCTGCCATAGTTCATTGGAAAGCCTGCGATATGGTGAAGGCTAAGTGGTTGAAAACTCCAGAAGCATGTCAGATCTAAAAACCCAACCCAACGACGTCAGTGTTGAGCAATTTATTCAGGCAATTGCTGATATGGAATCAATGTATGACTGTAGTTAAAAAGCAGGGCAAACGCATACTCAAGCGAGTAGTACTTGAACGAGGAAGTCGTTGTCCCATCCAGCTTTGAGCCGTTTAGCCTTTTTAGAGCCTTTGGACGATTCTTTAGCAAGCAGGTTGAGAGCAATCTTTCGGATGACCGTCATATTCTCTGGCGCATGCCCTTTGCGGATGCGCGAGTCATCTTCGTGAAAGATAACATCTAAGCTCCAATGGAGCTTGTTCTCAACGCCCCAGTGAGCTCGACTGGCATAGGCAAACCGCTCGATACCTCCGTCTAAACTCGTGAGGTAGTAACGTCGTTCTGTCGTCGGTGGGTGTCCGTCGATACGACGTTCTGATTCAATCATGCCAACCCGGTTGAGCCCGTCCCATCGCTCGGCATTCTCTAGATATTCAACGTTATCCAATAACCAGTAGCGCCTAACTTCGATGCGCCCATGCCCTTTGTCAATCGTTTGATAGGCTTCATGGTCAATGTCTTTGAAGTCAGTTTTACAGGCCCAATCGAAGAGCTGCTCAACATCGTCGTGGAGGGTCCCCTGATTTCCTTTTAGGCTCAGAACGTAGTCAGCGCCTTGGTCAATAATCTGTTTAGCAATCTCGGTTTGGGTGCCCATGGCATCAATGGTGACAATGCACCCCGAGACGTCGAGAAGAGTGAGCAACTTGGGAATGGCGGTAATCTCATTGGACTTGTCAACGACTTTGACTTGGCCGAGGACAAGCTGATTTTCGCTCGCCCAGGCACTGACCATATGAAGGGCTCCTTTACCCGCTCCCTTATCGTAGGAGTGACGAGCACTTTTGCCATCGAGGGAGACGACCTCTCCTAAGCTCAACTCGGCCACACTCTTGACCCAACTGACGAAGCACTCCTGTAGTTGAGTGGGCTCCAGCAGGGCAAAGACTCTGGCAATCGTATCGTGAGACGGTATCCCATTAGGCAAACTCAAAAACGTTTTGAGCCAGGTCATTTTGCTATGACCATAGGCTTCGATTTCTTCCCACGTCTCAGCGCCACAGATAACCGCGCAGATCGTCAGCGCTACAATATCCAACAGTGGATGCTCTACCAGGTAGGCTGTTCGAGGATCGTCGAGAGATTCAAAATGCGTTAGCAGGGATCCCGATGGATGCTTTGACTGATTCATGACCAAGACCGAATAAGGCGCTGCCTATTCAGTATCCAACGTCATGGAGTATGCGTTTGCCCTGAGTTAAAAAGAGAATACCGACATCTATTTCAATCCCTTGTGCTATCGTCGAGGTAGAGTCTCATTATGCAGAGGCGGTCTACTGATGATTGGGCGTTTAATTATCGGCTTAGGATTATTTGGAAGTATTTGTGCAACTAGTGCAGCAGCCGCTGAGCTAAATATTGTTGACTCAGCCACATTAGGAACTCATCGTAATTTACCTTGGTCAGAGCCAGTCCAAATCGATGATCCGTTTGAGGGCAGTTTTGTTGGGGTGTTTGATCGTCATTCCTTTAGCGATCGCTTTTTGAATACAACGGCCCGAATTGAGGTGCAGAGCCTGTGGAGTCGCGATTTTATTCGAGTCTTGTCGATTATTCGCGATCGCAACTGCCTCAGTGGTTCTTTGGGTACTTACCCCGACTTGAGCTGTTCAGAATTTAGCAATGCCAGAAATATCATTCAGCTATTTATAAAAGTTGATGACGAGGTGTTTCAAGTTGACGGACAAAACAATACCTTTTCAGTGAGTGATGAATTAGCCCAAGCACTGCAAACCGCCCCTGAAATCGCCGTTGACATCCGGCTTGTAGCAGAAAGTGGAGAGGCCATTGACAGTGAGATTGGTGAAGGTACAGTTACCGCTTGGAAAACCGTGTATACATCCCAGACAACCTCAGTGAGTAAATCTGCTGCTCTTTGAAAAGGTAGATAAACTTGATCTTTTTAAGATACCAACAGACCGTTTCACGCCTTCTTGTTTGCCCCAAACCCCAATTCTGAAAAGAGGCCTCGATCTCTGATAGTGAATTGGGTCCACCTACTTAACATCCGACAATACCGTTTCTACTGTTCGTAATGGTGGATATAAAAATCCACAGAGGCCAATCAGTACCATAACAAGTCCGGCGAAGCTGTAAATTAACGCCATCCCTGCCCCACGTCCGGTACCAAAGAGACCGCCGAATATAGGGGCCAGTTGACCGTTGGGCATCATGGCTGGTTCCAACACATGGTCGGCCACGGGACCTACTAACAAACGACCGATGGGGGAGACCAGACCCTTAATTAGCACACTAATGGAGAAGACTCGTCCTTGCAGGTCAGGGGGAACTTTGCTGAGCCAAATGGCATTGCCAGAACCGCCCATAATCGGAAAGTTAAAACTGGAGCAAAACTGCATCGGCACCCACAGGCTAAGATTATATCCCAAGCCCAGACCTAGCTTGCTAAGCCCTGCGCCGACCATGCCTAACAATACGCCGTAGATGCGGGGGCGGGGGCCTTGCCAAATGGCCATGAGAACTGCACCGAACACACCACCGATACCGGCCATGGCGGAAATAATGGCGAGGGTTTGGGCAGAGCCACCGCTGCGAGCTAAAATCATGGGGGCATGGATAGCGTTGCCAATACCATTCATGAGTTGAAAGAGAGCGGCAGTGACCAAAATACCGAGCATACCGGGGCGCTGGGCGAGATAGCGAAACCCGACGGCAAGATCGTTCACTAAAGCGACCGGGGTAACGGTGACCGAAGGCTGGGGAATCGTGGCAAAAAGAACGGTGAGGGTGGCAATCACAAAGGTGCCTAAATCTATCAGCAAAATGCCAACTAGACCGATGATCGGGTAGAGGATGCCTGCGATCGCAGGTCCGAGAATATTGGCACCATAGCCAGCCAGAAAGTTTAGGCTAACAGCGCGGCTGTAGTGTCGTTCGGGCACCATCAAGGCCATGGACGTGGTGTAGGAAAGCTGTTGAATTTGGGTAAATGTGCCATTGATGGCTCCTGTGACATACAAATGCCAGATTTGCAGCTGGCCGCTGGTGTATAGCCACAAAATCACGACGGTCGATGCGCCAGCCACGGCATCCCCCACCATCATTAAGCGCTTACGATTCCAGCGGTCCACAATCACACCGGCAAAGGGGGTAACCAGCAGCATGGGGACCTGGGTAAAAAAGCCCACCAGGGCCAGCGCCGTCGCCTGCTGTGTGAGATCCCAGGCCCATAGGGTCATCGTAAAATGGGTCATCCGGCTGCCGACGCTAGACCCCAGTTGCCCCAGCCACACCGTGAGAAATGTTCGCATGGAGGCAGCACTCACGGCAGCGGTAGCTCGCCCACCTGGTCAATCACATACTGGTCGCCATCGGGAACCAGGATGCGAAACAGGTCATTTAAGATCATGTGGGCACTGACAATGCCGGCATTGAGAAACCATGCCTCCAGTGATATCTCATAAATCTGCTCCTGTTGGACAACGTCAAGCTGCGACCATAGGGGATGGGTCTGGACTTTGCTGAGTATGGATTTCTCTGGATTGTCTTGCATAAAAAACAAAACATCGCCATCCACGCTGGAGAGACTTTCTAAATTAATGGTTTCATAGGGTCGGTTCCGCTGCTGGCTTTGGGGACGCAAGAGGCCAGCTTCTGCTAGTACAGCCCCTGAAAAACTGTTTTGCTGATAAATCCGCACATGGTCGGGCCGAAATCTGGCAACGGAGACAACGGTAGTATCTAGACGATCCCCCATGGCTTGTTTAAATTGGTTCAGGCGCTGTTGATACAGTTGGAGCATGGCTTGGGCTTCAGCCTGTTTGCCCATGGCTGTCGCGCTCTCTAGGGCGTAGTCTTGCCAAGCCACTGCCCCACGGGCAATGTCGATAAAGACGGTGGGAGCAATTTGGGATAGGCGCGGATAGAGGCTTTTCCCGTCTTTGGAGACCAAAATCAGGTCGGGTGCTAGCTGAACTATTTTTTCCAGGTTAGGGCTGCGAGTGTGGCCCACGATGGTGATGTCGTCGGTGCGATCGCGCAGCATTGTCACCAGCTCACCTTGATTCGCCCGTTGAGGAATGCCGCTAAGACCTGCCCCCACGGGCTGTACACCCAACGCCAGAGCATCCATCACCGAGCCAAGCAAGATCACCCGCTGGGGGGTTTTAGGCACAACTGTTTCCCCTAACCGATGGTGCATCACTCGTCCTTCGGTCGGTGGAATGGGCTCATAGGTCGGTTGCGTTGCGCCACTACAGGCAGAAAATACAACAGCGGCTATCCATGCGATCGCAAATAGTAGGACGAGTTTGACTCCAATACGCAGATTCATCCTTTGTTCACCCATCAAAATGTTAAAGAAAGACTACCGACAACCGTGATGGGCTCCCCTGGAATGGCCCCCCGACGATCGCCACTGCTTTCAAAGTAGTTAATATCAAACAGGTTACGCACGTTTAATCCGACGCGAAAATTGTCCTGACGATAGTAAACAGCGGCATCGGTGCGGAGATAGTCGTCCAGGGTAAAGGTATTAGCATCATCTCCTGGCCGCTCATCGACGTAGTAAAGACCCACCCCAAAGCCTAGTCCAGCCAAATCCCCCGACTGAATCTCGTAGGTAGACCACAGGCTAGCGGACGTATCCGGCACATTCCGTGGCGTCGCCCCATCTGGGAAACTGGCGCTTTCTTCAATTTCAGCATCTAGCAAGCTAATCCCCCCCAGAATATTCCAGCCGGGTAAAATCTCTCCGGTAACATCTAGCTCAATGCCTCGACTCGATTGTTCTCCGATGGGCACAACAAAATTGCCATTGTTCGGGTCGGTGGCCGCAACATTGGTTTGGGTAATGTCAAATAAAGACAGGGTAGCCGCCAGGCGACCATCAA
>JBCDIX010000133.1:0-8250 GCA_038748405.1 Cyanobacteria bacterium P01_H01_bin.21
AAATCATTGGCATCAAAGTTAACGTCGTCATAGCGTAAACCGCCGCTAATCTGAAACTGATCGCTAATATCCCAGCGTGCTTGGGCAAACAACCCTAAATTTTCTAACTCGTAGTCGAGGGTGGAAACCTCTTCAACAATAATGAGTTCACGATTAGCATCAAAGGCTGGAATATCCAAAACAGCACCCGAACCCTGATTCTCTTCTTGAGAATAGTCCACACCCCACAGTAAATTAGCCGTATCACCCAAAGGTGTATCTACCTGCACCCTGGTACCTATCTCCGTGAAATCAAAAAAGAGCTGAAACAGATCTGGAAATAACTCTGGCAGACTCGTATTATCCCTGATGTCACCAAAGGTGCCTGCATCGTCAAGGCTATTGTAATAAACCTGAGCGTCTAACTGAGAGCCCAACAGGTCGGTGTTTCGATACGTCAGGTTAACGACATTAGTAATCGTTCCAGGGTCTCGTTCATAATCAAAGTCGCCAATAAATATGGGTCGGGCCACCTGATTGCCTGGAATTTCAAAAATAGATGTATCTGACCCAAATTCAGTGTCAGGCGTATCTTTGTAGAAGCCATAGGTTAGGCCTAGGCGCTGATTTTCATCCACATCATGCCCAACCTTGACCAGCAGCGCTAGGCGGTCAAACTCATTAAGACCATCAACTGGAATAATCCGATTTCCGTCAGCATCGAAGCTAGCATTAACCGCATCATAATTGAGGGATATGCGGCCATCAGACTTACCGTCTGAGCCTGCTACATCAATGCCGCCTGAGTAGCTAAAAGCACCGTCGTCGGCTATGTTAGTCAACGCTACGCTGGTGCCAAAATTGAGATTGTAAACAACTCCTTCTTCCGCAACTGGAGCCCGTGTAATCAGGTTAATGGTGCCCCCAGCGGCTCCGTCACCATAGAGTGCGCTGGCTCCGGGTACCACCTCAATCCTCTCTAAAGACTCCAGGGAAAACGTATCTAATTCATTATTTGTAAACCCATTGGGATTCTGGGGGACGCCGTCTACCAAAACCTGAACACCGCGCCCCCGTAGGGTAAAGCCACGGGCCCCGCCCCGTAGCGGCGGTGGCGAAGCACCTGGCAGGAGCTGCCCTAGAATGTTGTTTAAGTTAGGATTAAATTCCAGCTGCTGCTCAATTTCTTCGCGCTCAATCACCCGAACAGTTCGAGGTACGTCTGTAATCTCTTCTTGTGTACGGGTGGCCGTAACAACAATGCGTAAGGTGTCCTCAGATTCTTCTCCTTCAAATTCTTCATCTTCGGCCGCACCGTCCTGTTGCGCCAAAGAGGCCTGAGACAGCACCAATGGGGCATCAACAGCGGTAATATCTTCACCATTGTTGTCTGTATCCAAAATTTCAGCCAGTGCACTATTGGCCAAACCTGGTTGAATCAAAATAGTCAAAACAGTACTGGCTAGCAGGTTACAGCTAACCAGCTTATTTAAAGTTTTCATGATACCTCACACCTTAGTTACATAAACCAAGCTTGCCAAACGATAAGTTGACGATGGTTCTGCAGCAGACATTCGCCAGAGCTGATTTAAATTAGCTTCCAGGCAAGACTCGTAAGTCCATCTGCAGAAAACGGCCGTTCACTTACAGGGTTAACAATTGGTTCATACTGTAAATTTTGGATTGCTGAATTTGAACCCAGTAGTGTCTTCAGCAGCGATTATCTTGTCCTATTGCCAATTTTAAGTGGGCTAACAGTTGCCAAAGCATGCTTTATTGCTTTAGATAAATACTGGGAGTCACATTGAACCTTTTTTTGAACGCTGTGACAAAGGCAGGGCGGCTGGCATAGCCAATGCTGCGGGCGACTTCTTGAATCGTGAGGTTGCCTGTCTTCAGTAGCTGACAAGCTTGTTCCATACGATAGTTACGTAGATAGTTAAAGACGCTGGAGTTAAAAATCTCTCGAAATCCTTGAGTGAGCCTGACCTCAGTCAGCTCTACCTGCTGAGCTAGCTGACTCAAAGAAGGGGGGGCTGCCGAATTCTGAATCAAAATATCTCTGGCAGCATGGATGCGATCGGTATCCATTGGGTTGATGGAGCTGGTGGGTGAGGGACTTAAAATCTGACTGATATGAAGCGCTATTAGCTCTAGCACCTTGCCCTCTAGGTAGAGATGACGGGCCATTCCCTGGTAGGGCCAGGCGCAAATTTGCTGTATCACCTGATGCTGGGCTGGGGAAATCGGGCTGGAATGGTACAGGATTGAATCGGCTGGTTTTTCTAGGGTATTTCTAAGGGGCATGGGGAAATCATCAATGCGATCGCACAGCTCATACATCAGCTCCGGTGCTACTTGAATACGGAGAAAACAATGTCTCCCCGGCATGTGTCGTTCAATTTCCCCCGTCTTAGGTAAACGATACAGATAGCTTTTGCCAGAGACTTCTTCTACCTCACCCCCTAAGCCATCATTATCTATCTGCCAGACACCGGCCAGATAATACTTAAATATCAACGGCATATCCACAGGATGATGCCGAATTTTATGGATGTAGGTAAAGTTTGTGTCAGAGTCTCTTAGGCAAAGGTTGAGACCCGGGCGCAGCTGTATCTTACGGAGTAAACCTCGACCTAATCCTAGAGGATAGTAGCAAACGCCTTCTGATTTATTGCAATATTCTCTAAGCTGACCGTTGGCACGAAACTCTTGCACCATTTCATATAGTTCATGCGGTTTCAAAACTTTAGTCATTGCCCAGCAGCGATTACATTCCAATCAGTATGACACTATTGGCAATGAGTCTCAATATCACCGAGCGTCTATGGTTAACCCATCACGTTCTCACTGTGTATGGCTGGTTAATTCAGCCCTTCTAAATTTAAACACTCTCCAACATCCGTCAAAATCTGCTGAGCCGCTAAAATGCTACGACCGGCAATCCAGACCTCGTTGGGTACTTCACAGACTCTATCCTGCTGTACCGCATTAAGCTGTGACCAAATCGGATCGGTCATAAACTCTTCTTTTTTGATCATGCCTGAAAAATGAGAGGAATAAATCAAAAAAATAAAATCACCGTCTAGCTCGGTTAAAGCTTCTTGAGATAACCGTAGGGCATAGCGTCGGGTTATATCTTGGGTCGAATTACGAGCAAAACCAATATCTTGTAAAACAGAACCCGGAAAGCTGCCAGTGGTGTAGGCTCCAATCTTGTTATCATAAGAAGATAGCAGGGAGATCTCCATGGCTGCTTGCTGGTCTAGCTGTTGTCGAAATGTCTCCACCTGTTCTTGATAGCTCTGTAATAGCTGTTCTGCTTGCTCAGATCGGCCCAACGCCTCAGCATAAAGACGAAAATGCTCTGGCCAATCACCCGCGCGACCGCTGTCTTCTGCAAGCACTGTCGGCGCAATCTGAGAGAGCTGGGTGTATAGCTTTTCGGTACCCGGCTTTGAACCTAGAATCAGGTCTGGATTGAGCTGCAGGATGGCTTCAAGGTTAGGCTGGTTGCCGTCGCCGACAGTGGTAATATCGTTGACTTTATCGCCTAAATACTCAGGCAACTGGCCATAGACGATGGTGCCCACAGGTTTAATCCCAAGGGCGATGGCGGCATCCAACGGGGCGGTATCTAGCACAACTACCCGCCGGGGTGTTTTGGATACCTGAGAAGTTCCTTTGGCATGTTCGATAGTGCGGATATCCCCAGATTCAGGCACTGTCGGCGTTGTTGACTGACAGCCAACGAGCACAACACCTGCTATTAGCCAAATACCTATATTGCGACAAACTGCTTTAATCATTGGCTAGTAGTGCGTCAAGCTTAAAACTTTGGTTAGAGAATGATGGGGATCAAAAGAGACAGGGTAGAGTTTTATTAAGCAACAATTGCCGCGTCCTACCATCATCGTGTTCTACCATCATTCTCACCCAAACATTTGGCTTTGACGCACGATTAAAACTCGATGGAATATCCCAAGTTTAGAGTAATCCCAGGAGCCGCAAAGCGACGATCCTCGGTACCGCCAACCCGTTCTTGAGAGCTGACTGGCACATACTGGTTATTTAGGAGATTTTTCAGACCCACGGTGAGTTTTCCCTCCCCTAGCTGAATGCTGCTGATCAGATCTAGGGTGACGTAGCCATCGATATCGAAGCCGTCTACACCGTCGTCAAAGGCGCGATCGCGACTGCCCACCCCCAACAGCTGCAGCCGATTGGTCCAGCCTGGAGCCGTGTCATTTTCTAAATACAGCCCCATCTTATAGGGCTGTACCTGCAAGGAACTGAGGGCTAAAAAGTCCCCATCATCGTCGGTGTCATTTTCTCCTTCGTTCCAGCTAAAGTAGCCCCCTAGTCGCCAGACACTGCTAGGCTGCCAGTCCAGGGTAGCTTCTACGCCGTAGTTGCGCTGGGGGGCTCGCACCACTTCGGTAAAGCCATCGGGATTCACCTGTAGGTTAGTGCCCAAACTAGACTCGTTGTAAAATCCCGACAAACTAGCCTGTACGTTGTCGAATTCGCCTCGAATACCCAGTTCAAAATTGTCCACCTGCTGAGGCTCTAATAGTACGTCGGTGCTAATATCAGCCTCTGCTGGTACCACAAAAGCCGTAGTCAGCCCGATATCGGGAATAGAAAAGCCCTGGGAAAAGCTAGCAAATAGACCAATTTCTGGAATTGGCTTGTAGATTAGCCCGGCATTAAACGACACATCATCCGCGCCGCCGCTGCCGCCCGCGCGATCTTGGGGAGAATTAAAGGCCAGCGTCGTATCGTCCACCGAAAAATCAAATTCGTCGTAGCGCAGACCGCCGCTAATCTGCCACTGGTCGCTGATGTCCCATGTGGCCTGGGCAAACAGTCCCAGGCTGTCTAAATCATAGGTGGGGGTTTGATCGAGTCTCTCTGAAGCATCCAGTCGTTGAGTCGTGTCAAAGGTGGGAATATCTGAGACCAGTATTGGCCGCTCATTTTCTTCCTGGCCGTAGTCCGCTCCCCACAGCAGGCTAAAAGCGTCGCTAAAGTCCGTATCAAACTGCAGGCGTCCGCCCCATTCGGTGGAGTCTAAGGCGGTCTGCCACAGCAGCGGGAAAAAAGCTGGCAGCCCCCGCCCTCGTAAATCGCTAAAGCCCTGGGCCAATTCGGTATCGCGGAAATAAAGCTGAGCGTCAAACTGGGAGCTGAGTAGATCCTCATGGCGATAGGTAAGATTAATCACATGGTTAATCTGCTGCGGTTCTTCTTCATAGTCGATATCGCCAATTTCGATTACCCGAGCGGTTTGTAATCCCGGAATCTGAATGATGGATGGATCGGAGGCAAATTCTGTATTGTCCAGATCTTCTTTATAAAAACTGTAGGTAAGACCCAGGTTTTGCTGGTCGTCAAAATCATGGCCCAGCTTGGCTAAAAAGCCTAGTCGATCGGTATCGGCCACACCGTTGGGGGGAATGCGATCGCCATTGGCATCAAACAGCGCGTTGGTCACATCGTAGGACAGCGTTGCTCGAATGTTTGTGCGCTCGTTTGAACCTGCCGCGCCAATTTGCACGCCGTAGCCAAAACTGTCGCCCTCAACTGAGCTTAATCCCACAGAAGTACTCAAGCCCAAATCATAGGCAACCGGTTTATCCGTAGCTGAACGGGTGATGATGTTAATAATGCCGCCGGTGGCCCCATCACCGTAAATGGCGCTGGGGCCACGAACAATCTCAATTCGTTCAATAATATCTGGATCAACGGTGTTTAACTCAGTATTAAAACCGCTGTTGGGATTCTGCGGCACACCATCGATCAGAATCAGGGCTGTACGTCCCCGCAGTGATAGATTGCGAGTACTGTTTTGCAGCGTCGGTGGTCCCAGACCGGGCACCAGGTTACCCAATATATCTGGCAAGTTATTTGTCAACTGCCGCTGCTGCTGTATCTGTTCTCGCTCAATTACGGTAACCGCGCGCGGTACATCTAAAACTGACTCTTCTGTGCGTGTAGCTGTGACAACAATGCGCAGAGTGTCTTCTTCAGTTTCACTGTCTTCAGGCTTTTCTTCTTCGACTTCGTCTTCTAGCACAGGAGCCTGGGCTTGTTGCCAGCTGTGATCGCTACTTTGAGATTCAGTTGTCTCTGCAGCGATTGTGGGCTGACCAATCAGTATAGATAGGGCACTGACCAAGAAACTATAGCCAAACGGCTTAATGTACGGATTCATGACTCTTCACACCTAATCTTTGGGAGGACGAAACGCCTGTGACAAAGGAGAGTTTCTGTTCAGGGGCTTCAATTAAGAATTATTATCAATATTAGAGTGCTGTCTTCTGATTCCTATGGGCGTGATGTCTTCCAGCCGGACTTTGTGTGTCTTCTAGCCGGACTTTTGAAAATGACTGGGGGGCACCTGAAACTTTTTCTTAAAGGCGGCAACAAATGAGCTACGGCTAGCATAGCCGACACGGCAGGCGGTTTGCTGAATATTGAGCTGACCTGTCTGTAAAAGCTGTTGGGCCTGTTCCATGCGGTAGTTATACAAATAGCCAAAAACAGTGGTGTTAAATACCTGACGAAATCCCTGTTTGAGCTTACGTTCGTTGAGTTGAACCTGTCGGGCTAGCTCTGCTAAAGAAGGTGGCTTGGTTACATTACTGATCAGAATGTCTCGCGCATGATAGATCCGGTCTACATCGTCAGTCGGTAGTTTGTTGGTTTTTGATGAGCCATTGAGTTGTTCAAGCTGTAATGCGAACAGTTCCAGGACTTTGGCTTCCAAATAAATCTGTTGGGTTAGTCCTTGAAACGGACATTGAAAAATCTGTTGGAGAATTTGTCGCTGCATGGGGGAGATGCTACTTGAGCAGTGCAGCATCGCTTTTTCCGGTTGTTCGAGCGCCTGTCTAATGTCGGTAGGTAGCTCACGTGAGCAGTCCCCAAACGCCTGGATCAGTTCAGGAAAGATCTGAAAACTTACTCTCTGAATCCGCTGCCTGGCTGGATAACATTCAACCTCGGCTGTGTTAGGCAGGCAGTACAGATAGCTTTTACCCGCAATCTCTTCAATAGAACCGTTGAGGCCATCATTATCAACGATGCTCCCGCCTGCTATGTAAAAACTAAGCGTCAGCGGCATGGTCTGGGAATGCTGCTGGATTTTGTGAATATGGGTCTGACGCTTTTCTAAATCTTCAACCGTGAGCAGCAACGTAGGACGCAGCTGAAACCGTCGCCAATGGCCTTGACCTAGTTGGGGTGGCAGTTCAAAGAAATACTCAGCTCCGTCCGTGTAGTCAGAAACAGTACCGTTTTCACGGTATTCTTCCAAAATTTCAGACACCTCGCTACCGGTTAAAGCTTTGACCATTTAGGCACGGCCTGATAACTCCTTAGGCTCAAGTATGGCATTATTAGTAATAATTCTCAATATAAAAAATGCGTTTCGGGCCCAAAATGACTAGATAGGTGCGATCGCATTCTCCTAAGCTAGTAAGGCTGGTTGCTTATAGCCGTTTTTGACTTTTAAGTTATTGCTCCATGGCTAATCATAATTTTCCCTTATCTGTTAGGCAAAGACTCGTGAAGTCCACCCAGGCGATAGTTCACAGGCATGTGTTCAATCGTCAGCGACGATTTTTTCTAATAGGGGCTGGCGCATTAGTTGCATCTGCTTGTGCGGGTACGGCTCAGACGGACATGCCGACCGATACACCGGCTAACACATCAGAAACAAAGCAAATTCAGCATGCCTTTGGAACAACCGAGGTAGTCGCTAATCCCAGCCGGATTGTGGTGTTAGATTATTTCACAGTTGAAGCCCTAATGGTACTGGGAGTACAGCCCATTGCGGCCCCAGCAATCATTGTGGATAACCTGCTGCATTTACCCCCAGCAGAAAACGAAATTGCCGATGCGGGGAACCCCAGGGAGCCTAGCATTGAAAGACTGGCTGCTCTCAAACCGGATCTGATTTTGGCAACTGAAACCTTTATTAGCGAGGATACCTATGGGTTGCTCTCACAAGTTGCCCCCACGGTTGTGTTTGATAATGATGGTTTTACCGAATGGCAAGCGTTAACTCAGCTGTGCGCTGAAGTGATGGGCAAAGAAGCTGAGGCGGCTCGCCTAAAAACAGAGTACGAAACAAAGCTGCAGGCGTTCAAATCGCAACTGAATACCAGCCAAATCCAGGTCTCGGTGGCCTCTTTCAGTAACGAGCAAATCTCAGCCTTTAGTAAAGAGACCTTTATCGGCACAGTGCTTGAGGCCGCCGGGTTA
>JBCDIX010000134.1:0-8139 GCA_038748405.1 Cyanobacteria bacterium P01_H01_bin.21
TCGTCTAAACCATTGTCGGCGAACAGGTTGTTCATACCAAAATGGCAGGTGTTGTCGGCCATGTCATCAATACCGGCATGGGAGAAATGACACAACAGATTGGAATAGTTTAGACGGGCCATGGTGATCTCAGAGATACACATCTCTAAGAAGGCACTAAAGGTGGCAAAGATACCTTGCTTACCTTGTTCCATACCAAATCCGGCGGCAGCTGATAGGTTGCCTCGCTCTTGGATACCACCACTGATAAATACTTCAGGATGAGCCTTATGGATAGCATCTAGACCGCAGGAACCTTCTAGGTCGCTGTCTACAACCAGTACGTTGTTTTTGCGGTCTTCTTCGCTCATAGCGCTGAGCATCTCAACCACAGCGGCACCAAATACCTTACGGTTGGCATCTGATTTGTCAGATGAGCCCTGGTAGGTATTGGGGTTCTTGGGTTTCTCAGTGTTTTTGAGAATGTCGGCGGCGGCTTGATGGCTGCGAGACTCTAGATAAGTGATAGCGGCAGGAACAGAAATCACATCGTGACCATGGTTGGACCCTTCTAGGCCCTCAATGCCAGGGCACATGGGCCGCTTGAGAATAACGGCGATAGGGCCGGGGGTATTGATGGCTTCGCAGATGTTAGCGTAGAGAGCGTCAATGTCTTCGCCATTGCACTCAAGCACCTTAAGACCGTGGCCTTCAAGGGTTCTCTTAACGCTGTAGCCGGGTAGATATTTGGAAGGATTACCGGCAATCGTGACGTCGTTGTCGTCAATTAAAAGCTTAACGTTGATGTGTTGAGCCACGGCCAGACGAGCGGCTTCAGCATCGTTACCTTCTTGTTGAGAGCCATCGGACCCGAGGCAGAAAACGGCTTTGCCAGGGTTTGCCAGAGCTACACCATTGACATAGGGCCACATGTGCCCCAGACGACCGGAGCTAAATTTTACCCCTGGGGTTAAGCCTAGCTCGGGGTGTCCGGGCAGATGAGAGCCGGCTGCCCGGTAGTTCATCAGGTGCTCAGCGGGTAGGTCGCCATTGAGGGCAGCCATTAAATACTGGGTGCCGACACGGTGACCGGCTTCATCAAAGAAGGTGGGAACATAGCTGTCGGGGGCACCGCGAAAAATAGCATCCAGCAGCATCACCTCGGGCACAGTATCGTAGGGACCACCAGTGTGACCGCCAACACCTCGGGCAGCACCAGTGGCTGTAAAGAAGACAATGGCATCACGGCAAAGTTGGATATTTGCTTTGATGGCCTCACGCTGCTCATCGGTCAGCGTTGGCGTAGACGGGTCAAGACTAATACGCTTGTATGCGCCTAAGTCAATTGGAAATGCAGCCATGTCGTATCTCCCTTGTGGCGTCGTCAATGGGTATTCTCGCATTCCATGGAACCGGTTGGATGGATTTTGGAGAGTTTTGTGTTAAGGGATACTGAAGTTGTTTTTGAGATGAAGTTTTGGGGCGGTGGCTAATTAAAAATGGGGAAACGAATTAATAGTAAAGGGTTTGAACGGATTTTTTTGTTGAATATCTAGGCCGTTCCCATTAAGGCCTTGAGCAGTAGCTTACCGTCAGTCCCCACACCGCCCATCAACCCGCCACGGACTGGATTGGTGGTTTGACCAAACATGGTGACCATGGCCATAACTAGCTCAAACGGGGATAGGGTATCGGCTAAGAAGCCAGACCATTGGGGTTTAGAAAGTTGGAAAAAGCTGTCAAAGAACTGACAGAGTTCACGGTGGTTAAACCGCATGACGGTTTCTAGACCAAATTGATAGATGTGGTGTTTACGGAGGCGTTCGGTATTCCATAGGGTGGTCCATCCGGTTTTTGCGATCGCACCCCCCACATCCCCTCGCGCAATTGACGCTGCGATCGCGCTCGCCACCTCTGGAGCCCGTCGCAGCATCGCCCCCATCATGTAGCCTGTGGCTGGATGCACCATACTGGCAGACCCACCAAACCCCAGTACTCGCTGGTTTAGGTCTGGCAGCGGCTGATTCATCGGGAACAGACAATGTTCTGTGTGATGAATTTCGCTAACGGTGACACCGTCAGCACTAAGACGCTGCTGCAGTCGCTTCTTTAGCCGGTCGTAGTCCATCGCTGGGGTGAGGGCTAGAGAAGTCTCTTCGATAAAAAATACGTCGTTCCCCAGGTCCATCGCATAGAGAAACGTGGGTGGACCGGCCAGTTCTTCTGCCGATAGGTGCTCGGCTCGATAGTCCATCATTGAAAACTGCCCCGGTGCTACGGGCGGTTTAGAAAATTTGCCAATAATGCCGTAGGCCACTTGGTAGGCCACAGGGTACGCTGACTGAGAACGCTGAATCAGAGCCGGATTGTGCCCTGTGGTATCAATCACCAGCTTCGCCAGCAGGTCTTCTCCGGCTTCGGTGGTGACACAACTATGGTCGACTTTGTGGGTGATGGTGGCCGCTTTGCCACGGTGCCAGGTCATGGTCTGCAGCTGGTAGAGCAAATGTTGCTGCAGCTTGTGTTTGTCAAATAAACCATAGTCACGGTGATGCTGGATAGGCTGAGTGGCAGCGGCTTGACCAAAGTAGCTGACGGTATTTTGCCAGCGGTGCCCTAATAAGTCGGCCTGACCCAGGGTCTCTAACTCATCACACCAGATACCGTAGGTATTGGGCCAGGGAGTATCCGGTGCTGTAGGAGACAATCCTTGGAGAGACAACCCATGGCTGGCTAAGGTGGATGCCATGATCAGTGCGGCAGGCCCTGCTCCGATGATTAGTACGTCAAACACCGTGTTGATTCTCCCGAATACGTTGATCCTTAAGATTATTATCACCCTAACGGAAAATCGGCCCCGTAGGGACGTTCCATGGAACGTCCCTACGGGGCCGATTTTAGGCCAAGATTTCCAGCAATTGGCCAATCCAGAACTTTTTGCTCACGATGGCCAATTGATGACCGCTGAGGTCGTTTATATTGACTAGAAATCAGGCTATGCTTTGCCCTACATCTACCGCTATGGCCAATCAAACCGCTCTATTGCAAGACCTATTTTCGGCGGCCGTTGCTGCTGCCATGCCCCAAAAACAGGTGGCGCAGGCGCTAGCACCCTATCTCAAAACCAGATCTGCCGGGCGGGTCGTGGTGGTCGGCATCGGTAAATCGGCGGCAGCCATGGCAAAAGCGGTGGAGGATGTCTGGGCTGATGTCGGGTATGCCGACCCAATTACGGGGCTGGTGACTACGCGCTATGGCCACAGTGTGCCAACCCAGTCGATTGAGGTGATTGAAGCGGGGCATCCGGTACCAGATAACAATGGCATGGCAGGTGCTCGGCGAATTCTGCAGCTAGTTGAGCCACTGACGAGTAACGACCTGGTGATTTGTTTGATTTCTGGTGGCGGCTCAGCCCTGTTTACTCTGCCGCCAGAGGGCATCAGTTTAGAAAATCTAGCAGATATCAATCGACAGCTGCTGACCTCAGGTGCGGATATTACGGCCATGAATACGGTGCGTAAGTGTTTATCTTGTTCGTCGGGCGGACGGCTATCGGCAGCGGCCTACCCGGCCAAGGTGGTGTCGCTAATTATTTCTGATGTGGCAGGGGATAGTTTGAGTGCGATCGCATCTGGTCCCACCGTAGGCGATCAAGCGACAGCTGTCGATGCGTTAGAGATTATTGATTGCTATCGCATCACTATCCCCGATCACATTCGCGACTATTTGCAGCGCAATCCCAACCCCGTCATTGCCCCCGATGATGACCGGCTAAGCACCACCACTAACCATCTAATTGCTACACCGCAGCAGTCTTTGGAGGCGGCTGCCAAGGTTGCGATCACCCGTGGCTACACACCCCTTATTTTGAGTGACGCCATTGAAGGCGAAGCCCGCGATGTGGCGCTAGTGCATGGAGCCATTGCCCGTCAGGCCAAACGTCACCATCAGCCGGTTGCCCCACCCTGCGTAATTTTGTCGGGGGGTGAAACCACCGTCACCGTCAAACAAAACCCTGGTAAAGGCGGTCGCAACAGTGAATTTTTGCTGGCCCTGGCCTGCTATCTAAAGGGTGAACCTGGCATTACGGCCATTGCCTGCGATACTGACGGCATTGACGGCAGTGAAGATAATGCTGGAGCCTTAATTACGCCCGAGCTTTGGCAAACGGGTCAGAATCCTCAAAATTATCTCAACGCCCACGATAGCTACAGCTTTTTTAAATCAATCAATGCATTGGTAACTACCGGACCCACGTTGACCAATGTGAATGATTTTCGAGCAATTGTTGTTGAATGAGTTCTCTTACTCATCACATCCCTCATCCGTTGCCGCCAATACTGCGGCTAACACTCCTGGAAACCTGGATTCTAGTTCATCTGTTCGCAACGAATTCAAATGTTGGGTGCCCACCTTCTCAGTATGGACAATACCGGCTTCACGAAGAATCTTAAAATGGTGCGACAGAGTGGACTTAGCAATCTCATCACCGCCACAGCTGCGACAGGCTTGCTCACCATTTTGGGCGATGGTTTTGACAATCTTTAGCCGGATTGGATCGCCCAGGGCATACAGTACCTCTGCCAGGGTGATTTGATTTGTATCTGGATGGGAAATGGGACGCATACCTGCATTATGACACGGGTCTATTACGGGAAACCAAGGCTAAGGATCGGATGACCGACCCCGATTAGTTCGACTTTATGGAACTATAATTGAACAGTTAGAGAATGCAGAGAACCCATAATCGGACTACTGTATTACTGTCACGTTGATTTTCAGGAGATTAAAACGATGACTGAAAGTGTTTTAGTAAGTGAAGCGTCTGATGCCAACTTTCAGGCCGATGTATTAGAGAGTGAAGTACCTGTACTGGTTGACTTTTGGGCTCCCTGGTGTGGCCCTTGTCGAATGGTTGCCCCGATTGTTGACGAGGTGGCCAATAGCTTTGAAGGACGGGTTAAAGTACTCAAGCTAAATGTGGATGATAATCCTAATAGTGCCAGCAACTACGGTGTGCGCAGCATTCCCACCCTGTTGGTATTTAAAGGGGGAGAGGTCGTTGACACATTAGTGGGTGCCGTACCCGCTAGCACCCTTTCAAGCACTCTGGAAAAGTATCTGGACTAGGCCGCAAGTCTTGTGGTGCAAAACTTGCGGCGCAAGTCTTGTGGTGCAAACCTAAAGAGAAGGTTTAGAATGACGGCTTGCTCCTGGATATAGCCAGTATCACAGGAGCAGGCTTGCCCGCTTTGTTGATTAACGTTAGGTTATTAATCCCATGAGCTATTCTGATCCCGATCCGTCTACTCCCAATCCACCTCCTACCCCTGAACCGGTGACTGAGGAGTTTTCAGTAAACAGCGACAATTTGATAAATAAGGTTCAAGAATTGCTCAATGAGAGCAATATCCGACGAATTGTGATTAAAAATGCTGAGGGTCGAGCGTTGTTTGAGGTCCCTCTGACAGCGGGTCTGGTAGGCGGAGCCGTGGGTATCGCATTTTTTGCACCCCTGGTTGCGATCGCATCGGTGGGTATGCTAGCTGCCCGCTTTACCCTGGTGGTCGAACGACGGGCTTGAGGCGCGCTGCCATAGCTGTCTAGACTGTATATACAAGAAAATCGCCGTTTAATCTCTCTACTGGGAAGATTAAACGGCGATTTTGTTTTAGGGTTATGCGTTTTGAGAAGAAATACTGAACGTAAAAATTGCGATTGCTGAGTGAGGGGATGAATCGATCTAAAGCATCTGCCATTTCACAATCTCTCAAAGCTAAAATCATCCCGAGGATCAGCAATGCCTAAAAATTAGTGTCATACTGGAGCCTTAATTTTTGGCCTGGCTGATCGGCTGGATAGTTTTAGTGTTGAAAGGCTGCTAAGCTCCAGACCGGTTCTAGCAATCGCTAATTTTAAGTCACTCGCTGTTTTACTCAACGGTTTACTATGTCAGGGTCATATCGATGGGATAAACGATATTGGTTTATTTTTCTGCTGATAGTATCGGCAGGATTTTTTATCCACTACAGCTTTTGGCAAACACCGGCTGAAGACCTGCAGGGCCATGATATGTACTATATCTGGCTTGAAGGTAAGCGGATTATTAGTGGAGAAAACCCCTATGCCAGAATTTTAGCCGGCAACCTTCGAGAAAATGATAAATATGCCACTTATTTTCCCATTGCCTATCTTTTGTCTGCATTGGTTCAAAAGCTAGGTTTTTTAGAGTATCGTGACTGGCTATACTTTTGGCGACCGGTGTCGTTTATCTTTCATGCCGGCATTGTTGGTTTAACCCTGAGATACTTTCAACAACAACGGCTGTGGCTGCTGGGTACTGCTGCTGCGACGATTCTTATGCTGAGCCGCTGGAGCATTTATATTGTTCGTGTGCATCATCTAGAATTTGCAGCGATTTTCTTTTTGATTCTCTCGCTAGTTTTTTTGAGAGAAAAAACACGGCTGGCGCTACTTATGTTTAGTCTCTCTCTGGGGATCAAACAAATTGCGATATTTTTGCTACCGCTGTATTTAATATTTTTGTGGAAAAAGCGGGATAAATACGGCAAAAATCTGATTCTTGGCTTTTTTATCATCTTGAGCGTGCCGCTGGTAACGTCTGTGCCCTTTATCGTTTGGAATGCTGAAGGGTTCTTTAAGTCTGTTTTGTTTTCTGCAACGCGTTTGGGGGATTCTCACATTCAGGGGGCGCCCTCGATTGATATCATTCTTTTTCAGGACTATCCCTGGCTGGTGGGGCTCAGGGCTAAACTGCTTATGCTGTTTTTGATGGGGCTGGCGTATTTGAGCTTCCTCAGAGAAAAAGTGGGTATCTTTACCGCCGCGACCGTGACGATGATGGCCTTTTTGTATTTTAATTCTGTCCTGTTTTTGCAGTATTTTATCTGGCCGTTGAGTTTAGTACCCTTTGCTATGGTGGAAAGAAGACGGCTGATAAAACCATAAATCTCACCTGAGGGCTAAAGAGGTGATTTTTAAGTGAAACTTCAGACTAATTGAGGGTGGGCTTAGGCAACTGTTGGGAGTCTCTTAGGTTAGCTGCTTAATTTAGATAGCATCGTAATCTAAGTGCTTTTTCAATGGAATCATTGGATCGTTACACTCAAGCGTTGAATCGTTTGTCTGAACAGGGGCTCATTGATGCTGTTCCCAGTCTATTCTCACTCAAGCCAGGAGAAACTGTCTTTCATGCCGAGGAACCGGCTGATCGAATCTTTGGTGTGCATACTGGAAAAATTCAGCTGGTGCGCTACTTAGAGAATGGGCAAATGACTAACCAGTATGCGTTAGAGAGCGGTCTATGGTTTGGGGAAAGCGCCTTATTTCATGATGTTTATCCAAATTCTGCGATCGCAACCCAACCCTCAGAGATCATTGCAATTCCCACCCACACATTTTTAACGCTGCTGCGTCATGAGTCAGATCTGTCTCTACTGTTTATGGCTCAGCTGATAGAGCAGCTGCACATGGCCAAGGATATAATGTCACTGCGCTGTATCCGTTCAGCCTATGAGCGAGTGTTAGCCTATCTACATGGCCTCAAAACCCCCAATCAGCGAGTCTGTATGCTGGACCGCTCAATCAAAGAAATTGCTGAACAAATCTGTCTCACCCCTGAAGTCGTATCGCGATCGCTACGAAAGCTACAGGATGATGGCGTCATTCGCCGTAACCAGCGCAAGGTTACTTTTTTAGAAAGCTAAAGCCAGCGCTTTTACATCGCTCAAAGATTTCAAGTTTCTTAACGGACTTGATTTTAATCATGGATTCTCAGGAATTACTCATCTAAAATTCTGAGAAATCTCATTTGAGTGATTCTATGAGTGCGATGAATGAGTCTCAGCTCCAGACTGCCGCTATTCCTGGTCATCAAGTGCAGTCTCGGTGGCTTTCGGCCCTGATGTCGTTGCACTATAGAACAGGCCATCTAGAAGCCTATCTGGAGGAGCTGATATCGGGTTTACGCCATGGGTTAGGGGCCAACCGCGTAATGCTAGGTCAGCGTCTAGCGCCAGATTGCTATGACTTTATCGCGAGCCCAGAGCTACAGCCGGGTGAGCCTGAAAACCGCGATGGTTGGAACACTCTGGCCCAGGACATCGTTGCTCAAAAAGCCTCGGCTACCGGCTCACTACA
>JBCDIX010000135.1:0-8091 GCA_038748405.1 Cyanobacteria bacterium P01_H01_bin.21
TCGAGGTCTGCTCAACAACTGTTACGAGATATCGAGGCAGTTATTCGTACCTGTGATTCGTCAGTTCATTCTGGAGAACCTGGATGACCCCATGCTTACTTGATAGCATGGCGGCGTTTATGTCAATGCGTAACTCCTATTGCATAGAAAAAAGTCCGTTTCAAACAGAAAAAAGTCCGTCTTGAACAGGTGGCAGGTTGTCTTACCGCCTAAAGTGCTTTTACGTAGTTGATTTCACGTAGTTGACGTGGTTTTCATTAGCTACTGATTTGGCTGAGTTCGGTAGCATCGTCTTTCTAAGAAGTAAATCTGGCAGCCATGAGCCTGCAACTATGCATAAATTACAGGCGTTTAACAGAGTTTGAATTGCTTTTCAGTTAGGCGATGCTAGTTTATTTGTGTGTGTGAGAGTAAGTTAAAAATGAAGAAAGTGTATGACATGTCCCTGACAGTACTGTCAGGGATAGCTCTTTTGTCTATGCAGCCCGCTATTGCAGAGGAAGTAACGCATCAAGCGTCCACTGTAGTAGACGTAAATCATGTTGCTCAAGCTGAAGCAACGGTAATTACATCTGTTCAGGTTGCAGAGACGGCAACAGGTTTGACCATAAGATTAGAAGCGGCTGATGAGTTGGCTGCACCTGAGACCTTAGTTGTGGATAATGCTTTGGTTGCAGAAATTCCTAATGCAAGATTGAGCTTGGCCGATGGTGATGAGTTCGTGACTAGTGACCCTGCCGACGGCATCGCCCAGATTAATGTAACCAGCTTGCCTGATAATCGCGTACAGATTGTCATTACAGGCACTGACGCTGCTCCTGACTTAGAGATCAGCACCGCCGCCACGGGTCTGATTGTGAGCGTTACCCCCGGCATTCCCACTGCCCAAGCGCCAGACCAAGCGCCAGAGGATGACGCCCTGCGACTTGTGGTCACGGGTGCAGGCGAAGACGGATATTTTACCCCCGATGCCAGTACCGCCACCCGCACCGATACACCCCTGCGCGATATTCCCAACTCGATTCAGGTGATTCCCCGTCAAGTGATTGAAGACCAGCAAGCCATTGGCCTTGAAGAAGTGCTAGAAAATGCAGCGGGCGTCTCGTAT
This sequence comes from Cyanobacteria bacterium P01_H01_bin.21, assembly GCA_038748405.1. Taxonomy (GTDB): domain Bacteria; phylum Cyanobacteriota; class Cyanobacteriia; order Phormidesmidales; family Phormidesmidaceae; genus Leptothoe. The sequence continues at coordinate 1,109 of JBCDIX010000135.1, forward strand.
TTGAACGATAATGCCGGTCGCGGTCAGCGGTTCGCCATTCGGGGCTTTGATGGTGCCCCCGTGTTGCGTGATGGCTTCCGTCAGTTTGGCATTTTTACCGATTCAGCCGGCGCAGAGGTGGCTAATCTGGAACAAGTGGAAGTCCTGCGCGGTCCCGCCGCCGTCTTATATGGTCAGGTAGAGCCAGGCGGCATCATTAATCAGGTCACCAAGAAGCCCCTGTCAGAGCCCTACTATAATCTCCAGCTTCAGGGAGGGACCAGAGGCTTGATTAGTCCTAGTATCGACCTGTCAGGTCCCCTCAGTGACGATGGTCAAGTCCTCTACCGCCTCAATGCCCTTTATCGTCGTGAGGAGAGTTTTCGAGACCTTGACAATGATTTTGAACGATTTTTTATCGCCCCCACCCTCACTTGGCTGATTAACGACAGTACCGACTTGACCGTTAATCTAGAATATATCAAAGATGATGAACCATATGAAACAGGGACACTTGCCTTTGGTGACGGCATTGCCGATGTTCCTACAACGCGGGTATTTAGTGATCCTGATAGCACCGTCGAGCAAGACTTTTTTAATGTAGGCTATACCCTGGAACATCGCTTTAGCGACGACTGGAAACTACGCAATCAGTTTCGCTACACGTATAGCTCCTTTGACTTTAGCCCTTCACTGACTCCCATCTTTCTGGATGAAACCACTGGTCTTGCAAATCGTTTCCTTGTTTTTCAGGAAGGTAATACGGAGACCTATTCGCTTTATACCAATGTTCAAGGGGAGTTTAATACGGGTTCTATCGGGCATACAGTGTTATTGGGTGTGGACGTAAACCGTTCGAATGGTGGTACGTTTTCAGCAGGTAATTTTAGCGCGGGTGATATTATTGATATTTTTGAGGATACGGTCGATGTTCCCTTTCCTCCCGAGGAAGATTTCACACCTATTAGTGATCGGGAGACAGAAGTCGACCAGTTGGGCATTTATCTGCAAGACCAGATCGACATTTTAGACAACTTAATTCTCGTGGCCGGATTGCGCTACGATACCGCCTCTCAGGAGGTGATACAGACTATAAGGGGGACAGAAAGGAGCAGCGATGAGTCTGCTGTCACACCGCGTGTTGGCATTGTTTACCAACCGATTGAACCCATTTCTCTCTATGCCAACTACTCTCGCTCCTTTGCCCCAGACCTTTTTGCCACCGATATCGATGGTAATCTCCTTGATGCAGAAGAGGGGGAAGGGTTTGAAGTGGGCATCAGAGGTGAAATCATTAGAAATCGTTTAGCCGCCACCCTGGCCTATTTCGATATCACCAAGCAAAATGTCTCCACTAGAGATCCAGCAGATCTTGTTCCGCCATTTGCATCCATTGCCACGGGTGAGCAACGCAGTCAAGGGATAGATTTCAACTTGACAGGAGAACTCTTGCCAGGGTGGAATATGGTCGCTTCCTATGCCTATATTGATGCCGAAGTGACTGAAGATAATACGGATCTTGTCGGCAATCGACTATTGGGCATTCCTGAACACAGCGCCAGTCTGTGGACAACCTATGAGATTCAATCGGGAAACTTACAAGGATTAGGCGTTGGGCTAGGGTTTAACTTTGTGGGAGAACGCCAGGGTGATTTAGCGAACTCTTTTGAATTAGATAGTTATTTTCGCACCGATGCGGCCGTTTTCTATCGTCAAGATAGCTGGCAAGTGCGCCTGAATGTTGACAATCTGTTTGATATTGATTATATCGAGTCTGCCGGCGGAACAAGGACGTTTGATATTGACCGGGGCGATCCGTTGACGGTACGAGCCTCGGTGGAATACGAATTCTAATTGTTCGATTGCTGACTATCTTTTTTCCTGATTCTCTCCTTGGTGAAAGCGATTATGCATCTCACGTTGACCAAGATCCCGATGGTTTATTTAGTCTGGTAACCCATGCAAAGGTTTTTACGACTTAAACGTTTAGCATTAAGTTTACTGACGGTCTTAGCCATCATGGCTTGTCAACGTCCAGACCATCAGTCGGACGAAACGGCAACCATCGTCTCGCCGGATGGTCCTGACTGTCGCACCATTGAGCACAAACTGGGCACCACCGAAATTTGCGGTCAGCCCCAGCGCATTGTGGTGTTGGGTCCATATGTTCTAGAGCCCTTACTCGCTCTTAACGTTCAGCCTGTCGGGTATGCCGACCATGTGGCCTTTCATCAAGGAGATTACACTGATCCTAGCCAACAGATTCCCTATCTAGGCAATCTTATTACCCAACCATTAGCCAATGTGGGAGTAGCGGGAAACCCATCCCTTGAAGCCATTGTTAAGGTTCAACCCGATTTAATTTTGGGTGCTGATCCAATTAGTTCTAGGCACTATGAAACACTATCCACCATTGCCCCCACCCTGTTGTTTGATCACACTGACACCGTTGGGAATCTAAACGCTATTGCACAAGCCCTTAACCGCACCGAACAAGCAGAAGAAGTATTAACCCAAACCCAGCAACAAATCGAATCTGCCCAGAAAGCCTTTTCCGATGTTGTTGCCACCTATCCACGGGTAGCCTTTCTTTTCTCATCTACAGATATTCAAACCCTATCTATCCCTGTCAGGCCGGTTGGACTTTGCAATTCACTAGTTGAAACGCTGGGATTTCAAGAAATAGCGCCATCGGGTCTAGATAAGGACAGTTCTAGGCCGCTGGCACCCATCTCCCTCGAAGCGTTACCTGATTTGTTTAATGATGCTGACATAGTAATTGTGTTAGGACACAATTTTAGCGACCTGAAGCAGTTTGACGGCATGGACAATTTTGCAGAACATCAGCTGTCACCCTTAAAACAATCCTGGGAGAAGACTGCCATTACCCAGTCCCTTAACGCTAGCCAAGCAGGCCGTGTTTATTTTCTGTCTAGCTACCTATGTGGGGCGGTGCCTGGCCCCCTTGGTACTGAGCTTTACCTGAAAGAACTAAAACAACAACTGTTATCTGACACGAAATCCTGATTGCCTGCCTTTGATGTCGAAGAACAACCGCAAAGGATTGACTTTATAGGATGGTACATTTGAATTAGGTTTGCAGAATTTCAACTGCACAACGTAGTACCAAAAGCCCAAATTCGTCATGTCGGATAAAGTTACATAGTACTTCTCAGTCATATGAGCTCCATTCTCAGAGTCAAAGATCCGCAGTAAAAGGAGCAACTACACATCCTCAAATAGAAATTCAACGCTTAATTATAAGACGAGAATTTTAATCATTTATATCGATATTTTCACTATAAGTGATTTCATCAATCTCTATTACAAGTTTAATAGGTTTACCATTGTGTCCTTCAACTTTGGCAACCTTGCCTCCCCACTGTAAAGATTTCTGATCAAGTTGTATAACACTGACAGATTCACCCAGCATAAAGGAAGAATTAGACACCTGCTCTGTGTCCAAATCCATCTTAGAGACTACATCAAGAGATTTGGTGCTTGATTCGGAATATTGAAAATATTGTTGATCGGATGAAATGCTAGGCATATAATCCTCAAATTTATAATATATTTTTGAGGATTCAGTATTGAAATTTAACTCACTGTTTAGTGATGCAGGAGCAATATTTTTACCAACACTTGATTCTTCATTCGCAAAGATAACAGAAGAGTTTACCCCTTTATTAGAGGTTGTCAGATTTGCATTTCCTATATCAGTCTTGATTCGATTATGATTGATATTAGCATGTCGAGCTAGAACTTCCTTCGCAATAGCATGGGTTATGCGCTCTTTTTGACGTGCTCTTTTCAAGATTTCATCCACTGCCAAATCAGGAGCTTTTTTTGAGGCCAGAAGATAAAGTGCTGAGGGGGCAATTTCTAGATCAGAGAAGTCCACTGATTTAAATTTCCGGCTTACTTCCATAAACTTTCTTGCCGTCCACTCTCCACAATCGATTTCTGTTCTTAACCACTCGTTAAATTTTCCATGTCCCAGTACATTCTTGACTTCAATAAGCTTCAGCCCAATCTCAATTATGTCCTGAGCTGTACGATGCATTAAAGCTTTAATGACATAGGTGCGTTGTTTCACAAATGACTGAACTTCGTTATCAAATTCAGCATAGCTAAAACCCTGATTGAAATTTAAGTTTTTTAAAGTCATGAGTTGCAGATTGCTAACTGATGTTCTAGAAATGCTTGCGGCAGCCAGGCAGGCTTCACAAATTAAAAAGCCATTCTTTACTAGTATTAGTAAGGAGGCGTTGATCAGTGATTTAACCTTGCCTAATCAACACAGTTGATAAGCTAAATCAATAAGCAGCTAATTAAGAATAGCTCTCAATTAGTTGGAACACATTATTTATGGGTCAGAAAAATCTAGCCTTTCAAACAATTATTATTCCTGTAGCATAAATCTATTTCGCTAGCCCTAAATGTATTTATGCTGCTGAAGGAAACACTAAGTACTGACGTCCAGGAATCAAAACATCAAACTATATTTAATCTATAGTACTTTGTCAATTAGTAAAAAGTACTATTTTTATCAGCCAAAAGTATTATATATGGAGCGAGCGATCATAATCTTCGCGCGCCGGACTTTTTTCTGCGCGCGCCGGACTTTTGAATTCCCCCATATGTGAATGGCACTGACGTAAACGGCAAAGAAAAAGCCCCCAGCAAATGATTTGAGATAGTGGTGTTGTGGGGCTGGATATCTCAGGTGATAGGCCAATATAAAAGGCGGATAGTAGACCAATTGAATCAGAATCCCAATTGGGTCGACCCAATTCACCATTCGCTTGAGAAACTGAGTACGTATCCCACTACTCTCCAGCCCATTGTCGACTTTAATTTGTAGCCAGGGAATCTTTTCTGTACTTGACGGGGTAGCTTTGCCCACTATGCTTGCAGCGTATCGACAATGAAATCACTCGTTTTGTAGGAACTGCCAAACTCGATGAACAACTCTCCGCTATCTTCATCCACAGTTCCGCAGGGAATATATTTCTCTTTAGCCCCCATGTCATGGTCATTAGCCCGATGCTCTCCTCGAGTTTTACCCCCCGAGAGTACTCACCTAAATGCACTGTTGCTTTGCAATCAAAACTAATTCGCTTGGCCGCTTGGGCCTGAGCATCCGTATCCTTCGCCTTGATATTCTCAAAATCATGTCAGTTTCTAGAATATTTTGGGTTTTATTTTGACCACGGTTCTCAAGCGGTACCCCAATCGATTAAGTTCGCTGACCTAGTTGATAGGCTTTGGGGCTGACGGCAAATTTACGACGAAAGGCATGACAAAAAGCCTCTGGGCTTTTATAGCCGACACCTGCCGCCACATTGGCGATGGTCAGGTTAGGGTTGTGCAGTAATGCTTGGGCTTGCTGAAGGCGGTAGTCTCGGAGATAGCCAAAGACGGTTGTGCCAAACAAATGACGAAAACCTTGCTTTAGTTTGCGATCATTAAGGCCGACCTGCCGCGCTAAGTTCATTAGGGATGGTGGGTGAATTGCCTGTTGAATTAAAATATCTTTCGCTTGGTACAGCTGCTCAATATCGTGTGCGCAGAGCGAAATCGAAGTCTTTGGGATCGAAGTCTTTGGGGTCGATGCCTCTGTCCACAAGGCAAACTGAGCCGCAAAAAGTTCCAGCGCTTTACTTTCTAAATAGAGCTGCTGCATTAATCCTGTATATGGGCAGTGCAAAATTTGTTGGAGCAACTGCTTTACTGGAGGTGTCATTTGACCCAATGGCTTATGGAACCGTTGAATTCTATCTCCCTCCAGCAGCTTCTTTAGCGGCATTGATAAAGTCGTTTTATTTATATCAAATGTATTGAAGTAATCAGGATCAACGTAGACCGCAACCGTATGAATCAGCTGATCGGCTGGCCACTCTTCAACTTCAGTATGGTTTGGTAGATGATACAGATAGTGGTGACCACTGATTTCCTCATAGTCAGTGTCAATATCCGTCACATCTAATGTTCGTACTCGTGATGCTCCTGACAAAAAGAATTTTGATATCAATAGAAAGCTTGATTCATGCCGTCTTGTAAGATGAATAGCTTGATTCAAACGACAGTGGCGGATGGATATCGTGAGTCCATTGCGCAGTTTAATAATGCGATCGCACCCTTCTCCTAGATACTTAGGCACATTAAGCTGCACACCTGACCCCAATGACTGATAAGTTAACTCGTCTGGCGGTTGGGCCTGCGCTGTTAACTCCTTAAGATCAGTATCGGTTAGTTTGATCGCCATGTTCGCCCTGCTTTTAACACCTTACAGATGAGAGTCATTCTCATTAAATTTAATGTAACAGAAAAAGTCTGTATTATGAGCATCAACATTGTATAAGCCCATAACAGGAGCATTACTAGTTCCAGGGGTTAAATGAGTAATCGTACAGAAACTGACGCTAAGGCTGAAATCCTTGCAGAACAGTCGCTCTAGGCGAACTGCTCATTGAGATCGTTGAAGGTGCGCAAAGCCCTCATTGCACCGCGTTGGACAGATTCTGGTAGATCAAAGAAGAATCGGCCCAGCATGTTGATGTGGATATGACCCAGCGGTGATAGTCGTTCTACATCTTCAGGACGTACGTCAATCCCTTGTTGCCGTAGATGCTGGATTGCCGCCTCCATATAGAGGGTGTTCCATAGCACTATCACGTTGACGATCAGCCCTAACGCCCCCAGTTGATCTTCTTATCCTTCGCGATACCGTTGCCGAACTTCTCCACGCTGTCCATGAAACACAGCTCTGGCTAAGCTATGCCGACTTTCGCCTCGATTGAGTTGAGTCAAGATCCGCCGTCGATAGTTTTCGTCATCGACATAATTCAGCAAATACAATGTCTTAGGAACGAGGATTAAATTATATCCGTATTTAGAGTTGTTGAGGTCGAGCAATATAATTCCACTGTGGTAAGTAGTCATCAAAAATGATGGGCATCTGCTCAAGGAATTCCTTACTGGCTTTCCTGCCGGTCTCATAA
>JBCDIX010000136.1:0-8058 GCA_038748405.1 Cyanobacteria bacterium P01_H01_bin.21
ACAGAACACATCGCAATGGTCAAAATAAGCACGGTAACGGCCCGTCGGGTAGTCATGGCAATGGGTAACATGGTGGCGGCAAATGCCAGCTGATAGAGACCAAAAGCAAGAACAATACTGGGTATATAGCCCAGCACCGCGAGCAGTAACGATTCTTGGATTAAAACGCTGAGCAGATAGCGGTCGGTATACCCCATGGCCTTGAGGGTGGCATATTCTGGCAAGTGTTCAGACACATCGGAGTAAAGAATCTGATAAACAATCACAATGCCGACAATAAAGCCCACCCCCACACCCAGACCAAAGATAAACCCAATACCGGTACCATTGGCCCAGTAGTCTCGCTCAATTTGGGCAAACTCTTCGGGTGAACCAATTAAAACATCATCAGGTAGAGCGGCCGATAGCTCGCGCTGGACTTGCTCAACATCGGCCCCCGGTTTTAGCTGGATCAGACCCACCTCAATGTGGTCGGCACTTTCATCAGAGAAGAGTCGTAAAAATGTGGAATCGCTGGTGATAACATTGCCGTCGGCGGCAAAGGAGGCTCCGTTGATAAACGTGCCTGCCACATCCACCCGTATACCATTGAGTTCTGAAGAGAATTGACCCGTCTCTTGATAGGCATCGGCCGTAAACCCATACTCGGGTCGCCCGGCTTGATCAAACAACACCTGATTGAGGGGCTGAATTTGGTGCAAATTCTGATTGACCTCTGGAAAATTAAAGGAGGGTTCTGTCGGATCAATCCCCCACACTAAAATGGCTCGCTCTAGCCGAGTTTCTGGATTTTTCCACTGTCCGGTGGCAATATAGACGCCGCTGACTGAGGCGACATCGCTATGGGCCAGGGTTTGATATAGCCGCTGTCTAGGAAAATCTTTTACTGAGAACAGGGTTTGCATTTGAGGGTTGGTCAATACCAAGTCTGCCTGCAGGTTGCGGTGGGGCTGTATGGCCGTGTCGTAGAGTGCGCCTTCAAACCCCATTTGGATAAATATCAGCATGTCGGCAAAGGCAATACCTGCGATCGCAACCATCAATCGTGTCTTCTCTCGCTTTACCTGCAGCCAGGCCAGCGGTGTCTTTTTAAGAAATCGAGGTTTCATGGCTAAAGCAAATCGAACGTTCGTTATCTAAAAAAGCAAAGTAGAGTTAAATGGTGTGAACAAAACTGGTTGCCAATTGGGATTGTGGTAACCAACAGTGGATTGAGTTGTCCCTAATGGAGGCTGATCGGCACGACTGACAACAATAATCGTCTCCACCTGCAGGTTGCTTAAGTTGGCCACCCGTTCACTATCTTCTGGCTTGAGGGCAATCTTTACCTCTACGACTCGGCGATCTAGATTTTCACCAGGTTCACGAGCAAATACATTTTGGCGGCTCACCTGACGCCCAATTTCAGTCACCTTGCCGGTGAGTTCGCCTGGGAACGCCTGCCCTCGCACTGTGGCTGACTGACCCAGATGAACTCGGCCAATATCACTTTGATACACCTCAGCAATTACCAACATTTGATCGGTCTGTCCCAACGCGACAATGCCATCAGCGCTCATTTGCTCCCCTGGTCGGGTATAGATTTGTAAGACTTGTCCCGTACTCGGGGCTCGAATAGTAGCCTTAGTTAATTCATGTTCAGCACTCACTAGGGCCGCTTGAGCCGCATCTAGCTCTACCTGAGCCCGCTGCACATCCACCGGACGGATTTCGGCCACTTGCTCCAGGGTTGACTGGGCTGCGGCTAGCTGAGCCTCTCCCGTATTTTCTAAGCGAACTAGTTCAGCACGGGCCTCTTGGAGCTGCCGTTGGGTTGTTGCGGAGGTTCGATCTAACACAGCTTCAGCCTCCACCTTGGCTTGATCTGCCGTATCTACCGCCAGCTGTTTACTGTCATAGAGAGAGGCCGAAATTGCCCCCGCCTCATAGAGAGACTGGTAGCGAGTAAGCTCGGCGCTAGCCGTTTGTAGCTCTGCCTGCAGCCGCCGAATCGTCGCTGTTTGGGCTTCGCGATCGCCTTCATACTGGGCCTCAATGCGGGCAATGGTCTCTCGCTGTATACGTAACTGCCCTGTTAGTTCAGCTGAGCGTTGGGTCACCGTGGCCTGCTGAGCTAAAATCTCACCTGATTTTGCTCCGGCCTGTACCTGGTCCAGTCTGGCAGCAGCCAGCCGAACCTGTTGTTGCGCTTGAGTAACCTCATTCTGCAGCCGCTCAAAAGAACCTAGCCTAGCAATGGGATCGCCCTTGTTTACCAGATCGCCAACATCAACAAACAGATCCGAAAGACGGTCACCATCTAGCTCCAATGGCGCGGCTACTTGAACAATTTCTCCTGTGGGTTCTAAGCGACCCAGTGCGGCCACGCTGGGCAGCTCTGTGGGAATGGTAGCTATTTCAGGCTCATTTAGTCGGCTATAGGGTGCCAACCCAAGGTATGCAATACCGCTGGACATTGCTAGGGCCGAGAGTATCAGCCACAACAGGTTAGGCTTGAGAATAAGACTAGATTTCTTGAGAATAAGACTAGATTTGATCATGGTGTATCACCATTTGCATCATCAGCTGACTTTGTTGCTGAAACCAGGTGGTTTCTTTTGTCGTTATCCCGTAGCCATGGTCATAGATATATTGCAGAATTAATCCGTCTATAAAGACCATGACAAAATCCACCAGTTCGGGTTTAGATAGCTGCAGATACTCAGCTAGCGAGTTCCGCATTCGCTGCCAAATCTGGCGTAAAAGTTGAGTGTCTCCATCTGGAACCTGAGGAGTTTGCTGAACAAAATCGACCCAGAGCAGCACCTGCTGGTAGTAGTACTGAGCATTTTGCAAAACAAAATCTAGAATTGCCTGTAGACGCCCTTCTACACTGTCTACATCAGGAGCCTGAGCTAAAAAGCTATAGACATCTTGTTCGCACAGCTCTTGCACAAGCTGTATAAAAATACTCTCCTTACTAGAAAAGTAGTGATATAGCGTTCCTGTCGATACCCCCAGCCCCTTGGCAATCTGCCGCATCGTAATCGAACCATATCCCCGCTCAGCAAAGAGATCAAGACAGCCTGTTAACAGCTCCTTACGATAACGATCGTGATCGACAACTTTAGGCATAGCGATGACGCAAAGAACGACACACAGCAGTTTGCTACTCCAATTTACTTATAACGCATGTTCGTTATAAGTTCAAGTTCTGATTAAAAAGACTCATTACAGAACTCAGGGGGCTGAATTTGAAGAGCTTGTAGGCTGAAGCGACGTTATATCTGCAAGGCAGCGTCCAGCTGCGTTCAGCTCCAAGGGTTTAGAATATAGCCGCTAGTTTTCAGTGCAGCTTTTAAGCTCCGCTTGTCGGGTGGAAAAACAGCTTGGCAACGACCGGAGTAGATGTAGTCTAGTGGGTTCTACGCTCACGGCCTCCACATAGGCAGCGGTTAGATAAGGGATATAGGTTTCATCTCCCCTTAAAGAGACTTGACCGTGGGCAAGCAACAGCGTCACCATCAGGTTGAACAGCCATTGTTCATTAGCATCAAAGCTGTCTACAATGTCACTTCTGGGGTATGCCAGGTCTAAGATAGCCCGTGTCAGAGCTGAGGTGTGGGACAGGTTGTCAGCCAGGTAAAAATATTTTTCAGATGTAGTCAACCATTGGAAAGCGGCTAACTGTTCTTGCACAATAGGAGTTGCAATATCGTACGCTCCACCCACTATGACTGCTGGGATCTGAATTTTTCCTATGCCATTTTCTCCAAATAAACTGCTTAAGGGAGATAGCGCGAACACTAAGCCAATGCGCTCATCGCTCAAGCTACCATCGGTCAATTGTTGCAGTATCTGAGGCGATCTTTCCAGCTCTAACAGTCGACATTGAATCAGCAGGGCAATATTGACATTGTCTGGGACAATATCGGCTGCTAAATCACACTGCTGCATGAGGAGTTCAATATCTACGGTGGCCCCAGCCGTAGCTAAGGCGGTATAGCCCCCAAACGAATGCCCTGCAAGACCTACATGATCTAACTGTAATCGTCCTTGAAAATCAGTTTTGTTTTTCTCTTCTAGGGTATCGATAAGAAAATGAATATCCAGAGGACGGTTGATAAATTCCATTACATCAAAAGATTCACGACTTAGCCCTCGCGCTAAATCATCGTGATAGGCTTTGTTGCTACCGATGTGTTCTGGCACAGCGGTAACAAAGCCATTGGCTGCCAAACTCCTAGCTGCTGCCACCAACTCAGGATTGGTACGAGTATCGCCATAACCATGGGAAAAAATGATGATTGGAATAGGCCCAGGCGGAATCGTATTGAGGTTAGCGGGAAAATAAAGATCCGTAGGATATGTGCGGTTGCGATCGCGATCATCTAACACCAGTGATTGCTTAACCACATCAAATTGAGGTACGTCTGCCAACATCGGCAGAGCCCGATAGTCCAACGCAGGCTCAGTGGCGGCAACAGCCCTAGACTGTTGGGTAGTCGCCTTTACTAAACTGTCAGTGATCTGAATATTGGTCTCAATGGCATCAGATAACGCCAAAATTTGTGGCAAATCTAGTCGGAGGCCATCCGTTGGATAGAATTGCAGGAAATTGATCAGTGATAGACCATCAGGAGCAGCCGCGGCTAGAACCATGGCTGCTCGAATTGCCTGCTGACCATTCTGACGTCCTTGGGTTTGAATTAGCTGCCCCACCCTTGCTAAAACCTGTTCTCCAATAGGAGAGTAGAGCCATTGAGATAGCACAAACGGATCGCCTATTTGCTCAGGCATACCGCTGCTTAAAGCCACAAAGGGAGTGCTCAAGATGCGCTGAAATTCCTGACGATTCTCCGGTGAAATCCTATCCAGGTAGGGTGCGAGTTCGGTATCTATGGTGCCATCCTGGGCAAATCTTTCTAGCGATGAGACTGAAATCTGTCGCCCCAAAATGCCATAGTCCAAGTAAAGTTCGTCTGCTGAGCGAGCGGGCAAGGTAACTATTATCCCAGAAAGTAGACCCAAAGCAGTGGAGTGCGCTAACCGTCGAATTGCCTTAGAAACACTTATTTTAGAAAGTGTTGAAGCCAGCAGCGGGGTAAACGAGAAGAGTGAAGAGCTCATAACAATATGAAGTGAGAAAAGAATCTTAGTTCCAACATGGATTGAGAGTTTAATCAGTGCTAAAAAGGTCCGGATCGGTCGTAATTCCACAGAGGATATGGGGAAAACCTAGTGTCACTATGGAGAGACGTTAGGCCTGCTGCTCTGATGCAACATTGTTTGGGAGTGCCCAAGGGAGGAGCACTGGCGCAATGAGTGTGGTGACAACGACCGTTAAAATGACTGCCGCCGTCAGCGTGCTAGACAAGATATCGACAGAAGCCCCAATGCCGACAAATACAAGCCCCACTTCTCCGCGAGGGACCATGCCGATACCAATGGCGAGTCGGTTGAGCCCGACCGCAGGGATTAAATAGCCTGCTGCGACCTTACCAATGACTGCAACAACAATTAAGAAAGCAGCCATCCACAGACCTTCGATACTGCCAGGATTAGCTGGATTTAAAACACTCAGGTCAGTCTTAGCACCGACTACGATAAAAAAGACCGGGGCAAGTAGAGCCGTCAGAGGCTCAAGCTTATGCAAGAGTGAAGCTTGCTGGCGGGTGCCGCTAAGAATAATACCCGCTGCAAAGGCCCCTAGGATGGCTTCGAGGTGGATAATATTAGCAATTGCTGCCATAATCAGTGCCAAAAGAATGGCCAAAACCAGGGGGCCATTGTCTGACTGGAGCTTTTGAGTAATCGCGTCGAAAGCATTGGCAATTTGGATTCTTAACAGGGCGATGGCGGCGACAAATGCCGTTGTACTCAGCAGCAGATACGCCAGATTGGCAACATCAATGCTACCGTCTTTTACCAAGCTCACCACTACAGCAAGAATCAAAATGCCTAACAAATCGTCTAAAACAGCGGCTCCGATAATAATTTGTCCTTCTTCTGACCGGAGATGACCCAGCTCTTTGAGAATTTTAGCTGTGATGCCAATGCTGGTGGCGGTCAGGGCGGCTCCACCAAAGATGGCAGGCAGTGTGGCAACACCAAATAGTGCTATCAGCCCCACCGTTCCTCCAACAAACGGCAAGACCACCCCTGCGCCAGCGACGATAGCTGCCTGGGGACCGACCTTCACCAGACGATTGAGATCAGATTCAAGACCAATCAAGAAAAGTAGCGCAATCACACCCAGGTTAGCGACACTTTCGGAGATTGCTGTTAACTGATGAGAGTAGGCGACAACTGCCTCTGTAGCACTGGCTCCGGTGGTCTGACAAATCAGATCAATCACCATGGGGTTAATCTCCACGTCTCCATGGGTAAAGGCTAAAATCTTTAGCGCCGAAACGCCCAGGATGATACCGCTAATTAACTGTCCAAGAACGGGTGGCAAGCGCAATCGAGTGCAGGCTTCTTCACAAAAATGACTGGTTAAAAAGATAATAATTGCTGAGAGTAAAAGCGTGGCAAAAATAACGGACTCACTGATTTCCATGGTATCTGGTAAGACAGCTAGGTCAAAGGTCATAAGGTTCATTTGAATTCTGGCTCCAAAATTTATTTTCTGGGATATTGTTTTTTGGGGTATTGATATCGGTGATTGCGATATTCTCGTTGCCAACACCGTTCAAGCAGCCAAGTGGGGTCTTCTTCTAGGGCGTTGCGATCGCAAAAGTCTTGATGATAATCGACAAATTTCTGATAATTCACAGCCCAGCACCGCTCTAGAAAATTGTTTTCAAAACAGCGATTGAGGCGTTCAACTTTGGATTGTTGCCAGTACTGAACTGGGTTGAGAACAAGCGGGTGGGTCCTATTCCAGACAGGTTGATTGAGATACTGCCAAATTGGAAAATACATCAGTTTCTCCTTGTTTTTTATGCAGGATGGTTAAGGGAGTGTTGTTTGGGAGTGCCAGCGTTTTGTTGCCCCTTGTGCGCCGATTTGTTCTTGGTTACCAGCAGATAAGCAGCGGGGGTAAAGTACAGCGCCAGAATAGGAGACCCGGCGATACCCCCTGCGATCGCAATGGCCAGCGGCTGCCAGAAGGGATCGCCATCGGCCAGCAACGGTATAAAGCCCACCATCGTCGTAATTGTGGTGGTCAATACATGGCGGGTCGCTTTAACCACCACATTCTGTACCGCTTTGCGATCGCCCAGGTGGGCTCGGGCATCTTCATTCAAGGCCGAGAGAACAATAATGCCGCCGTTGATGGCAATCCCTACTAGACCCATCGTGCCGACAATGGCCATAAAGCCCAATAGCGAACCAAACACCTTAAGCGAGAACATTGCCATACCGATGGAACCTACCGCAACTGCTGCAACAATGCCCGTTTGTCGGAACGATCCTAGCGATAGCACCAGTGCAGTCACCATCACCAGCAGTAGCAAGGGAACATAAAGCAGCAAATTACCTATGGCCGAATTGCGCTCTTCATACTCGCCGCCAAATTCGTACCAATAACCCGATGGCAGACTAAAGTTAGCCGCTTCTAGCCGTTCTTGTAGAGCATTGAGGACAGTGTCTGGCAATACCCCCGCCGTAATATAGGCCTGGACAGTGTTCACACGCTGCTCACTGCGACGGGCGATGTTAGATGACTCACCAATTAGACCAAATTCACCCAACGCTGTTGTCGGTCGAAAGGTCCGATCTTGACTCCGCTCTGAACGAAGGTCGAGCGATGCCAGCTGTGTCAGACTGGCCCGGTTGGTATTGGTCAACCGCACCCGTATCGGCAAGTTCTCGGTTGATTCTAAAATCGCGCCGCCCGTTACCCCTTCGGAATAGGCTTCAAGCTGTTGGGCAATCTCAGTGTTGGTCAACCCAGCCTGCCGGACCTGTTCATTATCAACGATTAAGCCTAGTTTTGGCTGACGCTCAGTTAGGTCATCGCGAATATGAACCACCTCCGGTATTTCAGTCATAATTTCTCTGACTTCCATGCCAATGAGTCGTAACTCGCTAATATTGGGTCCGTAGATGCGCATCTCGACTGGTGCGTCG
>JBCDIX010000137.1:0-7981 GCA_038748405.1 Cyanobacteria bacterium P01_H01_bin.21
ACCATAGGCGCTAGCCCCTGACGAGACGACTGATAGTGCAGCTCTATGGTTGTATCATCTGTCTGCTCACAATCAAACTCAGGCGGCCTAAGCTCTGGAAACTGTACCCCCAGCCTTGAATGCAGCTCATCTAGATGACTCAGAAAGTCTGGTAGGGTATCACCGGCCATTTCCAGCAGGTCTTGATAGCCCGCTTTACCTGTGTATTCAACCCAGTACTGACCAAATGCTCGCATAATTTCACTACTGGATAGCCCCAGTATCTCGCTAGCGGCAAAGACTAACCGATGGGTTAAATCATCTGGATAGGACTGTAGTACTAAAAAACGCGATTCTTCAATGTTGGCTTTGGTCTTAATGGTTTCCCAAACATCGCTGCCATGGTGTTCACACACCATATCCTGAATGGCCCGATTGATTAATCCATACATCTATACAACCTCATCTGCCGTCAGTATTTATTTGGATTAACTATAGCCCTGTCCGTTATACGTCACTCTACGTGTGAGCCTTTAAATTATCAGGACGGCCGCTGGCTGAATTGCCCACGGTCTTGTCCAGAGCTATTGGGGTTGCCAAACCCCAGGCTGGGTAATGGCTATACTTCGTGTGGATAAAGAGTTACAACATGGGCAAAATGTGCCATTTTTATCTAAATGTAGAAGTAATATCAAGTTTTAACTTTGAATACAGGCGATTCTATCGTAACTCAGTAAAATAACTGGTTAGATAGCTTGTCAGCGTCCTGTCGGTATGCAGCAGCTAGTTTGGGGGTGTCTTTATCACAATTTCATTGATTACATCTGTCAGGTTAGTTAGAACAATCGATATCCTTAAAAGCCCTAAATTACAACTGCTAACCTGACTCGCAATCGACGCATGCATCCGTCGATGCTATGGATTTTGGAATATCTGATTGAGGATTACTAGTCGGCAGTATGAAAAATAGCTGCGATCGCAAACTTGCTGGGCTGCTACTGTTAAGCCTTACGTCAGTCAGCTGTGCGGGGCAAACAGAGCTATCAGCAACAGCTCCCCTAAGAAAAAATGATGCTTTAGTTATCTGGTGGGAGCGGGGTTACTATGCCCAAGAAGACGAAGCCATTAGAACAGTCATTAACCAATGGGAAGCCAAAACAGGTAATAGTGTCGAACTATCTCTGCTAGATCAAGATGTTGTTCTCAGAGAAACGCAAAATGCGCTGCAAACAGGTCAGGTACCCGATATTGTCCTTTCTTATGAAGGGTCTTATACCTTTATTCCTACCTGGGCTTGGAATGGTCATCTAGCCGACGTTAGTAGCGTAACGGATTCCTTAAAAGACAGCTATAGCAACAGCGCCTTAAAATCTGCAGAACTCTACAATAATGTTGCCCAAACGAAAACGGCCTACGCTGTCCCCCTAAAACAGCACACCATTCATATCCACTACTGGCGCGACCTGCTAGCGAAAGCTGGATTTAACGAGACAGATATCCCAACAGAATGGGATGCGTTTTGGAACTTCTGGAAACAGGCTCAAGACAGGCTGCATGCCCAAGGACAGAAAGACGTCTTTGGCCTAGGGTTGGCAATGTCACGCGAAGCAAGTGATACCTTTGCCAATTTTAACCAGGTGTTGGAAGCTTTTGATGTACAGCTTTTAGACAACAATGGCAATTTGTTGGTAGATAATCCTCAGGTGCACCAGCAAATTACCGCCGCCTTAGATTGGTACACCCAATTTTATCAAGAGGGCTATGTTCCCGATGCTGCAATAGACTGGATAGACAGCAGTAATAATATTGCTTTTCTAAATCGTGAGCTGCTGATGGTGGTCAATCCCACCCTCTCAATTCCAGGCTCACAGCGCGAAGATGATCAAGATCTCTACTTAAATCAACTAGCTACGATCGAATTTCCTAATGAACCAGATGGAGAGTCTCCCACCTATGTTGTTAACGTTCCTCAGCTAGTTGTTCTAGCTAAATCACCCAATCAAGAAATGGCCAAAAACTTTATTGTTTATCTAATGCAGCCAGACAATCTCGCCCCTTACTTAGAAGGTTCTCTGGGTCGTTTTTTTCCGGTCATACCTGAACTAACCACGGCTCCTTTTTGGAACAATCCCGAAGATCCTCATATTTTTATGGGCACACAACAATTTCAAACAAGAACTACCCGAGCTGGCTATCATAGTTTAAGCCCAGCCTACAGTGAGGTAGATGTGCAAAACATTTGGGGACAGGCAATCGAGAGTGTTGTCGTAGATAATGTTTCACCCAACGATGCCACAGATGAGGCGCTGCTTAAAATTCAGGCTATTTTTGCGGATTGGAAACGCTAACCCAGGAAGATTTTTATGAGTACTCTAGCCATTTATAGAGCTTTAAAGGGGCACCGGTCCCCCAGGGCCGGCTGGTAGGTTTATATTGCCATGGGTAACCGACTACCAACCAATCTTAAAAAGCTCTGGCAAACCAGCTTGCGCATCCAGATAGCTGGCTCGTTCTCACTGCTGTCATTAATAATTGTTACGCTAGTTGGTTACTTTACTTTTATTCAAGCTAGGGAAACTCTTAAACAATCCGTTATTGAGCGATTAACCACGGTTGCGGCTCTAAAGGAGGACGACCTCAATCGTTGGCTACTGGATCGTCGCGATACACTCCTTTCCTTAAATCAATTGACAGAGGTTAACGCGTCTGCCACAGCCTTATTAAGACATAACAAAGAAACTCCTGAGCACCAATCTGCATCCCAGCAGCTCCAGCGTCTGCTGGGAGAGTTTATTCATAACCGCAGTGACTTTCGAGAAGTGTTGGTTATTTCAAATGGGGGACGGGTGCTCATGTCGACCGACCCAACAAACGTTGGCTGGTATGCAACCCTCAATGAATACAGCGATACAACCCAAAGTTTTCAAGATAACGCCTTTATCGCCAACTTCTATGCGTCACCGATAACAGAGCAGCCCACCATCACGTTTACAACCCCCATTCTTGGTGAAGATAACCAGCAGTTGGGGCTCCTGGCAGTGCATCTAAATCTTGACGAGATCGATCAAATTATTCGCGATAGTCAAATTTTTGGCACCTCTGGTGAGACCTACCTGATTGCAGATTTAGGCAGTAACTTCTTTCACAAAAATGTGTTTGTATCTGCTGATAGATTTGGCTCTGACGAGTTTCCCGACAGCATTGAAAGCGATGGGATAGTCAACGCCATGGCTGGCCAAGACGGCTTTGACCTCTATCAAAACTATCGGGGCACTCCTGTGATTGGTGTCTATCGCTGGCTAGAAGAACACGATGTGGCACTGCTGGTGGAGATGAGTGAACGTGTCGCCTTTGCCCCAGCTCATCAGCTATTTCGCTCTATTTTGCTAGTGGGGCTTCTGCTCGCCACCATCCTGACTGTTTGTATTCTGGTGCTAAGCCATCAAATTGTGGCACCCATATCAAAAATTGCCCAAACCGCCCGTTCGATTAGAAAAAGTGTTAAACAAGGTGATTTTTCTGACTTAGAAGCTGTCACTGTTAGCTCAAATAATGAACTCGGTACCCTGGCCGCTACATTTAATCAGATGACACAGCAGCTGCAGTCATCCTATGAAGAACTCAACGTCAAAAACAGCGACCTGCGATCTGCACTAGAAGACCTCCAGCGCACCCAGATGCAGCTAATTCACAATGAGAAAATGGCAGGTCTTGGTCAGATGATCGCTGGGATTGCCCATGAGATTAATAACCCCGTTAGTTTTATCTATGGAAATTTAGACCATGTAGACGAATATGCCCATGGACTACTCAATTTAATTGAAACCTATGCGGTCGAATATCCCCACGACAAACCGGCGGTGGCCACCGAGAAAGAAGATATCGAACTTAATTTTATTCAAGAAGATTTTCCAAAAATTCTAGACTCGATGCGGATGGGAGCAGAGCGAATTCAAGAAATTGTTAAAAGTATGCGCAGCTTTTCGCGCTTAGACGAGTCAGAACGTAAACTCGCTAACTTGCACGAGGGTCTGGAGAGCACTTTGCTGATATTGAGAAATCGCCTCAAGACTCAGCCTAATCGTCCAGAGATTAAAATCGTTAAAGAGTATGGCAAGCTACCTCTGGTGGAATGCTACCCTAGCCAGCTTAATCAAGTCTTTCTCAACTTGATCAGCAATGCTATTGATGCCTTTGAATCTGGCCCCGTATATGGGCAATTAGAGAATCCGGTCATTCGGATTGTGACTCAATACAGTCAGGCAAAGGTGACGATTCGGATTATCGATAATGGTTCAGGCATGTCTGAAAACACTCGTCAGAAAATCTTTGAACCCTTTTTTACGACCAAACCCGTCGGCAAAGGCACTGGCTTAGGGCTCTCCATTAGCCATTCTATTATTGTCGAACATCATGGGGGAGAATTACATTGTCTATCTTCTCTTGATCAGGGAACAGAATTTGTATTGGTGCTACACTCACCCGACTGAGGTAAAGCGAGTACGATAGTCGCCCGGTCGCAACTTAAAGGAAAAGGGGTGCTCTTCTAGCGAGTCTTAGTCAATTGTCTGATGGGGTATCTATCTGTACCCTGGTAGCAATTTCCAAAAAATTTAAGTTTTACATGTTGACACTGGAAACATGCGACGTTAGTTTAGGGGTATCGGCAGCCAACATTGCGATCGCAACACCAACAGTTTGACCGTTGGAGGTCATTATGAAAACCACACGCAAAGACTATGACCTAATCCTGATCGGTTCTGGTATCGGAGCCTTAACCGTTGCCAGCCTGATGGCACAGCTACGCAACAAACGCGTACTTATCCTAGAGCGTCACTTTACCGCAGGCGGTTTTACCCAAACGTTCCGGCGCAAAGGGTTTAGTTGGGATCCGGGTCTGCACTATGTTGGGCAAATGGAAACGGGCTCTGAGGTTCGTAATCTGTTTGACCTAGTTACCAATCAACAGGTGCAGTGGCAAAAGATGCCAGAACCCTTCGAAAAATTTATCTATCCGGAGTTTACCTTTGATCTCTATGGTGACCCTAAGCGATTTCAAGCTGACTTGATCAAACAGTTTCCCAAAGAATCTCCAGCAATTCGCCAATACTTTAAGGATATTCCTAAGGCAGCTGCAGCATTGTTTCTCGATGCAGCCAAACACAACAGCACTTTTCTGTTTAAGTTCATAGATACAGTTGCAAAACTCTGGCACGGCACCAGTCTTAATCTAACAACCCAGGACTATCTAGACCAACACTTTCAAGATCCTCAGCTCAAGGCATTGCTGGTTTCTCAATGGGGAGACTATGGTCTGCCACCGGCAGAAAGCCCTTTTGCTCTCCACGCTACAATTGTTAGCCACTATCTCAACGGCGGCTACTATCCTGTAGGTGGTTCCGGTACTATTGCCAAAAGCGTACAGCAGATTTTTGAAGCGAAAGGCGGGCAACTATTGGTGAGTCGAGAAGTCACCGAAATTCTGCTTGATGATGGTAGGGCTGTCGGTGTAAAAGTGCGTAACCTAAGGGCAAAAGAAAAGACAGTTGAAAACTACTACGCACCTGTAGTGATCTCCAATGCTGGAGCTTACAACACCTATCTTAAGTTTCTTCCAGATACCTGTCCTATCCCATTTCGAAAATCTCTGCAACAGTTTGTAGACGCTCATCCACCCGCCACAAATGTGTCTGTGTACATCGGTTTCAAAGATGATCCACGGCAGCTGGGTTTTAAAGGCGAAAATCATTGGATTTACAATACCTTTGACCATGAAGCTGTGGAGCGACAAAAGGGTAGCTGGATTTATACAGGCAAGCCACTTCATCTATGTCTGTCGTTTCCATCGCTAAAAAACTCTAAGGCCAAAAAACACACGGCTGAATTGATCGCCTCTGCCGATTACGCTAGCTTTGTCGCCTGGAGTAATCGGCCTCGAGATAAAGATTACAATGCCCTCAAGCAGCACATTCAAAAGGTTTTGCTAGACATGGTTGAACACCATTATCCAGGATTCTCGGATTTGGTAGATTACTGCGAGGTATCCACGCCTCTCACCAATGAACATTTTACGGCTCATCCTAAAGGTGGAATGTATGGATTACCCATGTATGCAGAACGATTTGAAGCTAAGAATCGAGGCTGGACCAAGATCAAAACACCGATTCCAGGGCTATATCTGACCGGTAGCGATGTTTGTATGATGGGTATTGTTGGCTCGATGATGGGAGCTGTTTTGACGATGGGACAATTGCCGGATGGAGTGTCTATGCCTCAGATATTTGCCAAGGCAGCCAAGGCTCAGGGGTACAGAGACAACTATCTAACAGAAACGTCGAATCAGATCAGTTTAAGCATGTAGATCAAACAACTTTAAGGCTAATGAGAGAGTTAGCAGGGGCGCCATTGCTGCGCCCCGCATCATTTACCCAAGTACCCAGGCTCCCCAAATCCCGTTAATGGATGGACCACATCCCAAAATAGCGCTTGTTCCCCTGCTTGCCGCAGCCAAATTTGAGACCCTGTAGTTACTTTACCAATAGCCTTACACGTTAACCCGTGAGGTTGAAACAGTCTCTTTATCTGGGTAAGATGCTCAGGAGATACACTAAAAAGAAAACCAAAGCTAGGAAAACTAGTAAGCCATTTATCCCAGTTCACATTAGGTGGATGCGGCACTAAATCTAGGTTTAAGCTAGCTCCCACACCTGAAGCCTCGGCCAGCATTAACAATGTGCCCACCAGCCCCCCCATGCTAATATCTTTGCCTGCATTACATAGTCCAGCATTGGCAAGCTGGGGTAGTAACGCCATCTGTTGTCTCAGCAGAGCAGGTTCAGCCGTTGTTGCCCCATTCCAAAATGGATAACCTTTGTAGTAGTCGCCTGCCATAGTTACCACCATGACCAAATCATCACCCGGCTGCGCCTCAAAACTCGTCATTAGCCGCTGGGCTCGACCTAAGATAGCAACCGCCAGGCCATCATAGGTACTATGGCAGTTAGTATGCCCGCCGACAATGGGCACATTATACGCCTGAGCCGCCGCCTGCATTCCCTGCCATAACGGAGTGCTGGCAGTAACCGACTGACTCCAAAGCGTATCGACAACCGCTATTGGCGTTCCCCCCATAGATGCGATATCAGAAATGTTGACCATAATGGCACACCACCCAGCAAACCAAGGATCTTGCGTCACCAGCTGAGGCCAAAGCCCCTCAGCCGCCAGCAGGAGATAACCATCACCATCGGGAATAGCAGCACAGTCATCACCTAAACGAATTGGGTCTCCATTAGCCGTATGGACATATTGACCGATAGCATTTGCTGCAGTTTGGATATCTTGTTTGTGTAAGATACTAACGGATTGTTGGAGAGATTTAATCAGTGTAGACAAGCTCTCGGTCATTGGTGTTATGGGTAATGTAGGTACTTTCTGACTAATCCTGAAAGTTGTACAACAGGAGACCAGACAACCTCTGTTTTTAGAATTTTGTCGCAGCGCGAAAAATTCTAAACCACCTCACCGACCACCCCAATAGCCTATCGGGGATACTAATGATATTTTTCCGTTGGGTTGTAGGGCGGCGGAACGCCCTGCCCAGGGGGTTTGGGGAACTCGGAGGGACCCCAAGCAGCTGGTTTTGCTATTAGTTCAGTACTTAAAAATGGCGAACATTGACTAATGGCAATAAAGGCTGCTCAGGGCTTTCCTCCCTGAAACCCTCCTGTTCGTGGGGGCCTAAACTCCCCCACACCCCCCGAAAGTAGGTTGTTCTTTATAGCGAATATGCAGGCGAGGGCCAGGTTACGGCGAGGTCGATTAGTAAGGTTAACTCTGTTGAGTTAGGAAGATTTTTGTGCCTTTTTAAGCCACCTTGGCAAGAGGCAACGCTGGCCGCGGTTGATCTGTCGCTGGATAATAGTCCAAATCAGCCTCCATCAAATGATGAGGGCGACCAAGAATTTCAATTTCCTCCAAACTCTGCCAGTGCAAACGAGTA
>JBCDIX010000138.1:0-7950 GCA_038748405.1 Cyanobacteria bacterium P01_H01_bin.21
CCCGGCAGAATCTCTCCGGCAATATCTAACTCGATGCCTCGGCTGCGCTGCTCGCCAGTGGCCACTGAGAAGAAAATGTTATCGGGATCGGTGGTGGCAACGTTCTCTTTAGTCAGTTCGAAAAAGGCTAAGTTGGCCGTTAATCGTCCTTCCAGCAGTTCGGCCCGAGCACCAATTTCAAATTGTTCACCCCGCTCCGGTTCAAGTAAGTCACCATCCACCGTCGTTGCTGTATTGGGCACGAATGAAGTGGTATAGCTGCCATAGAGTGAAAGTTCTTCGATGGGCTGATAGACCAGCCCGATACGAGGCGTAAAGGCATCTTCATTAAGGGATGATTCAGAACTATTTGGATTCAGATCGGTTGGATTATTTATCACTTCTTGGTCAACTGTCTCATAGCGAACCCCAGCTAGAAGTTTGAGATTGTCCAACAGGGTCACCTGATCCTGAAGATAAATGCCAAGGCCATCTATTTTCGTGTCCACTGAAGCTACAAGGGGAATATCTTCTTCATCGGGGCGAGGAACCGTGCCATAGACTGGATCAAAGATATTGAAAGGAACTGGTGAGAAAAAACCAAACCGCAGCTCACGGTCCCTGAAATCGCTTCGAAACAAATCAACTCCGAACAAAACGGTATGCTCAACTGAGCCCGTGTTGAATTCGCCAACTGCATTTGTTTGTAAATCAAAGGTTTCACGAATGCTACTATCAGAAACCGGAATTAGAAAACCGTCTCCGGTTGTTTCATTGAGCCTAGCATCAAGTGAATTAAGGCTCACAGAGCTATCAATTCTAGAATAACTAAAACTGTTCCTCAACTTCCAAAGATCGTTAAAGCGGTGTTCAAATTGATAAGCCGCTCGCAAACGCTCGTCTTGATTAATATCATCCAACTCGCCAATGACTCGATCAAACGGAATATCGGCCACGTCATCATTGATGGCAATCAAGCCATTATCTGCAGGTTGTTCATCATCAATATATTCAAAACTGATGTTTAGATCGGTGCGATCGCTAATTTGCCAGCTAATGGTCGGTGCAATAAAGAATCGCTCAATTTCCGTATCATAGTCACGAAAACTATCCTCAGTTCGGTAGAGAGTATTTAAGCGATAAAGCAAACGGCCATCGTCAGTGAGTGACCCTGAAAAATCAAGGCTGGGTGAAATTAACTCACGATTGCCAGCCTGAAGTTCTAAGGCATAGAACGGTTCGCTCAGGGGTTGCTTGCTGACTAAATTAACAACTCCCCCAGGCTCAATGGAGCCTGCTAAAATCGAGGCAGGCCCTTTAAGGACTTCTACAGTTTCAAGGTTAGTGAGTTCGGGAAATCCAAAATTAGCTCCCGAAGACGTGAGTCTAAATCCGTCCCGTAGAATTGAGGAATCCTCAAATCCACGGATAGCAAAGCGTTGTCCCAAAATGGCAGATTGTGACGTGCTCACCACCCCACTCACGTTGCGGAGCGCATCATTAAGCCGAATCACTTGCTGATCTTCAAGTATTTCTCTAGGAATCACCTGAATGGATTGGGGAATATCACGCAGGGGGGTATCGGTGCGGGTGGCGGTCGTCGTGTTCGGCTCAACATAACGACTCCCTTCTTCGCCAGTCACCACAATTCTTAAGGGCTCATCGGCGGTCCCCACCTGGGCAATCCCCGGAGTTATGCTCAGCGTCAGCCCTGCAACAGTTCTACTGATTTCAGCTGTTGGGGCTGCCTCTGTCCCGGTGATTATCACCTGCACCCGGTCATTGGGTAATGCTGTTACCTGCACTGAAGCAATGCCGTCCGCTGGTTCAAACTGCTGGAATTCGTCCAGTACCAACACAGCATTGGGTATCTCCGCAATTAAGGCATTACCCGAAACTGCGATCGCTGGCGCGGCTAGTTTACCGTCAGTCGTTGTTAGTATCACTTGTAAACCGGCTGCGGTTTCTTCCACACTAATATCGGTAATTTGCACCAGCGCGGCTTCAATTTCGTTGATGTCTTCTACTTCAGATGCTAACTGACTAGTCAGCACTCGTGCGTTTGCCCCCTCTCCTCCGGCCAGACTGATTAAGACCAGCAGGCTTAGACCCGATAAACATTTTCTCATCATGATCCTCACACACGAACGCCCCAGCTCGATAGACAGGCCGTTAAAACCTTCAGCAACTGCTGTGACACTGAACTTGAAGCGAATTATTCTCGATTAGACTACTGGTTTGGGCTAGAAATTTTGTCTCCCAAACGCATTTCTTTCTTAAACTTGTCGAAATTTGAAGTAGATTAGCTAGCGGAATGTTGCCGTTGAAGACGACGGAGAATCTGGAGCTGAAAGGTTTTTGGGCTAAGACCAAATCGATGACAAAAGGCACCGGTAAAACTGGTGCGACTGGTATAGCCAACTCGATAAGCGACCTCTTCAATCGCTAACTCTGAGGTGCTTAGTAAATGGTTTGCCAGTTCCAGACGACAGGTTCGCAGATATCGATAGGGCGTGGTGCCATACACCTGATGAAAGCCATGATTGAGCTTTAATCGATTCAGACCTACCTGCCGTGCTAATGCCTCTACCGATGGAGGATTGTTGAGGGTACAGGCTAAAATCTTAGCGGCCTGATAAATACCGTCTAAATCGTCTGAATTTAATGGGTATGCAAGGACTCTCGATGGGTCAAGTATCTTCAACTTTAGCGACACTAGTTCCAGCGCCTTGCGTTCAAGATAGCTCCGCCGGACACGTCCACTGTAGGGACAGCTCAAAATTTGATTAACCACCTGGTGCATTGCTGGCGTCATTGACCGCCGCAGATTGCCAATGCTCAAAAATCCAAGCTGCCCAAATGTCTGATCCGCCCTAAAAAGCTGTGACAACGAGACGGTCCCATTCATCATGTGCTTAAACGCGACTTGGGGCGATGTTGCTCCATAGCCTAGTTGAGAACGGTAAACCTGGTCAGCCCAGGTGTAAATTAGTTTTTGCTCCTGCGATGCCAGGTGCTCAAATACCTTGTGCAAGTAAGGCATAAAGAAAGGTGGACCGAAGCAAACCTCAACTTTAATCTGTCGCTGTTGTTGAGGTTTACAAACAGCCAATAGCGAGGTCAGATCAATCGGACGATAGAACGTACTATGACCAGATGATGGCCCAGTAATGCAAAATTCAAACTCCAAAAACTGACTTCGTCGTGGATAGTGACTCAAAAAAGTGTTGTGAACTGTGTAGTCGAGAATGACTAAGGATAATCCCTCCTGCAGTGGGATTGTTTGCATGTATCCCTGTCCGACATGGGGTAACCAGACCTGAATCTGATCAGACGAGTCGGTATGAAACAGCCTGGAATCATCAGGACTGCCAGAGTGGAGATAGTCAGATTTTTGCTTGAAAAATTGGATTGCCACGTTGCTATCAGAGACCCAATGCCAATGCAAAAATCAGCATTGAGATTAATGATAATAATTTGCATTATTATGCCACAGGCGATTTTACTGATGCTCAACTAAATATGTCAACAAGTCATCCAGGATAAGATCGGCTGACAGGTAGCTGCCGATCATCCAATGGGAGTTAACTTCATAAACCTGTTTTGTTTTCACTGCCTTAAGCTGAGACCACAGGGGCTGGGCCTGCATGCGATCGATTTCCGTTCGCATCTCTGTGCCCCACTCAGTTTTACGTTGCAGCGTAACAATAAAAATGACATCTCCGTCGAGTAGATCAAGAGACTCTAGGGAAATATTTTGTGGACCTTGCGCTTGCGCCTGGCTGGCTGGGCGTAATATGCCGACATCCGCTAATACAGTGCCTGCAAAGGTGTCTATTCCATAGGCCCCAATGCGTCCTGGCGAGAAAGAAACGATAGAGACCCGACTTTGTTTGGACTTTTGAGAAAGCTGAGCCCTGACTTGTTGTAGTTTGCTTTCATAGGCTGCGACTAACTTTTCAGTTTCAGCTTGTTTGCCTAATGCTTCGCCACAGAGACGAGTTAATTCTTTCCATTCATGATTGCTATTAATATTCAGCACCACCGTTGGGGCGATCTGTGACAAGAGGGGATAGTTCTCACGAACTCTATACTTGCTAGAAAGAATGAGGTCTGGCGTCAGGGCGGCCATTTTCTCAAGATTGGGTTGCCCTGGATCGCCTATCTCTGAGATTATCTCCCTATCTAACGATAGATGGCGCATGTAGTCAAAAACCCCATTCGGCACCCCTATGGGTTGAACTCCATGGGCCACAACCGCTTCAATCGTTACATATCCCCACACGATGATTCGAGTTGGATTAGTGGGTATCTCTGTTTCACCAAAGGCATGTTTGACTGTTGTGTTGGTAACATTAGCTGCTTGATTGTCTAATTTAGTTGCCCTTGTACAAGCAGAAGCGATCAGGGTAGAAGCGCCCATCAGTAAGAAGAATCGGCGGTTCAGCTTTTGAGAGACACTTGCACTTACATGAACAAGAAAATCAGACATAATCTAATGCTTCAAAATTCAATTGAGAATGAGCCAATCAGGGTAAAGGGTTCACCAGGCCCAATGCCAATTGTTCTAGTTCTACCCGCAGATTCAATATAGTCAACATCAAACAAGTTACGAATATTGAGGGCTGCACGCCAGTTATCCCGTTTATAAGAGATAGCCGCATTGGTAAGGAAATAGCCATCAGCGGTGAAGGTATTGGCATCGTCGCCAAAGCGCTCACCCACATAGTTAACGCCTAGACCCAACCCCAATCCTTCGAGTGGGCCAGCTTGAATATCATAGGTATTCCACAGGTTAAAATTATGCTCAGGTACACCTGTCAGTCGATTTCCTTCGTTTCCTCTGTTATCCGAAGTGATGTCAGCATCGGTGTAAGCATAATTGGCGATGATGTTCCAGCCAGGAAAAATTTCTCCGGCAATATCTAACTCAATGCCCTGGCTGCGTTGTTCTCCCGTTGGTAGTGATGCCCTAAAATTATCGGGATCAGTGGTGGGCACATTCTGTTTGGTAATGTGGAACAAAGCCAAATTGCCAATCAGTGTGCCTTCTAGCAGTTCAGTTTTAATCCCAATTTCAAATTGTTCTCCTCGCTGTGGCTCGATAATCTCACCGTCCACTGTCGTTGCTGAGTTAGGCACAAACGAAGTGCTATAGCTACCGTATAGCGAAATTTCTTCACTGGGTTGATACACTAATCCCACGCGGGGGGTAAACGCATCGTCATTGATGGTGGATTCAGACGTATTCGGATTAAAAAAGGTGGGATTTCTGACAGTTTCTTGTTCGACGGTATCATAGCGGACACCAGCCAGTAGTTTAAGGTTATCTAACAGGGTTATCTGATCCTGGAGGTAAATACCAAGCGCATCTTGTCTGAGTGTTTGCGAGGCAGAGATGGGGATGTCCTCTTCACTAGGGCGAGGAATCGTGCCATAGACAGGATCAAAAATATTAAAGGTGATCGGGTTGAAAACATCAAATCGAGTAGTAGACTCCCTATTTTCTCGAAACAAGTCAACCCCTACCAAAACTTTATGCTCGACTGAGCCTGTATTAAATTCGCCGACAACATTAGTCTGTAAATCAAATACTTCCTGAGGGTCAGTAACAAGAGTAGCGAAGTTGAAAGTAAGGTCCCCGGTGGTTTCATCAGGTGAACTAGCAAAGGTGCCAGAAAAATTTTCCTGACGATTACGGTAACTGAAAGAGTTGCGTAACTTCCAGCGATCGCTAAAACGATGCTCGAAGTTATAGGCGATCTGTAGATCTTCTTCCCTGTCAATATCATCTTGTTCACCGATCACCCGATCAAAGGGAATATCGGCCACTTCATCGCCAAGGGCAACCAGGCCCAAATCTGCCGGTGCCTCATCGTCACGGTATTCGAGCCTGAGGGTTAAATCGGTGCGATCGCTAATTTGCCAACTCAGTGTCGGCGCGATAAAGAACCGCTCAATCTCCGTGTCAAAATCTCGAAAACTGTTCTCATTGCGATAAAGGGCATTTAATCGATAAAGCAAGCGACCATCGTCTGTCAGTGGGCCTGAAAGATCAATGCTGGGTGATATCAACTCGCGATTGCCACCTTGGAATTCTAGATTATAGAACGGTTCACTGAGGGGTTGTTTGCTGACTAAGTTAATCACTCCCCCTGGTTCCACATTTCCTACCAAAATTGAGGCAGGACCTTTAAGCACTTCGATACTTTCCAGGTTAGAGAGTTCGGCAAATCCGCTTCTTGTACCGCCAAAACTTTGTCTAAGGCCATCCCGCAGAATCACCGCATCAATAAAGCCACGAGTAATGAATCGTGGACCACCAGATATTTGTTCGCCTCTTACTACACCACTGACATTGCGCAGAGCGTCACCTAACCGAATTACCTGCTGATCTTCCAGCACTTCACGGGGAATTACCTGAATCGACTGGGGAATATCCCGCAGTGGGGTATCGGTGCGGGTGGCGGTTGAGGTATTCGGCTCAACGTAGCGACTACCCTCCTCACCCGTCACTACAAGTCTCAGCGTCTCCTCTGACTCGTCTACCTGGGCGACACCTGGCGTTATGCTTAGCGTCAACCCGAGTGCAGCTGTACTGACCGCAGCTGTTGGAACCGCATCTGCCCCAGTAATCACCACCTGCACTCGGTTATCTGATAACTCTGTTACCTGCACCAGGGCAATACCCTCAGTCGGTTCAGATTGTTGAAATTCGTCCAGCGCCAGCACCGCATTAGGAATTTCTACAATTAAGGCATCGCCTGACACAGTTGTCGTTGGCGTGGTCAGCTCACCATCTATTGTTTCTAACACCACCTGCAAGCCTGTCTCAGTGTCTTCTAATCGCACGTTTGTGATTTGCACTGGCGAGGCTTCTCGTTGAGCTGTCCAGTCTGTACCGGTATTGTGAAATGGGGAAATAGAGAATCTAGATCCAACTTCAGACTGTTGTTGCCCTAATACGGTCTCTGCGGCGGCAATCTGCCCTGCAGTTACAGTCAAACAGGTAAACAGACTCAAACGAGACAACGACTTTTTCATCAAATTCCTCACACCAGTAATTAAGCTCAGCTGAGATTTAGGCAGCTGGCTCTGCAGCCGCTACCATGACTCTGCCTGCAGCCAATAATTCTCAACTAGAGTATGGGAACGGCTGATGGCTTTCTAGGGATTTTGAACCCGAGATGCAGTTTTTCGCTGACATGGGGATGGAAAGACACGCACTACTAGGCAATACTTTGCCAGGCTTCTCTCTGAAAGGCCTTAGGGTTTAAGCCTATTTTTTGACGAAATGCCAGGGCAAAGTTACTGCGACTGGTGTAGCCTACGGCGGCCGCAACGTCACCAATTGATAGGTCCGAGGCCATTAACAATCGGTGGGCTTGCCACAGGCGGCAGTTGCGTAAATAGCCAAAGGGCGTAGTGCCATATATCTCTTGAAACCCTTGATATAAATAAAAGCGATTAGTCCCTACCTGCCGAGTCAATGTCTCAATAGTCGGCGGATTCACCAGCTGTTTTCGTAAGATTTTACCGGCCTGGTAGATATAGTCGAGTTGGGTCTCGCTAATACGACGCTGTACCATCGCTTCCAGGTAAAGAGCTACCAGCTCAATTGCTTGGCGTTTTAGATAGGTGCGACGGGTTTGACCCTGATACGAACAACTGAGAATTCGCTCAATCACCTTTTCCATTGTGGGTGTGATCGGATTGCGGGCGGCATCAAGGAGTGCGATCGCATCAGCATAGAGACTATCGGTTGCCATTTGTTCAAAGGTGCAAGCATGGCCAGATGCCTTAGCGTTGTGGAAAATCTGGTTGAGCATGCCGATGGGAGTGCGGCTTGAACCTCCTCCCTGGTATCGATATACCAACTGCACAATCCGCTCAGCAGTCTGTCGAGATTGAGGCGACAGGCGCTCCATAAATGCCTGAAAATAGGGGATCAAGGTGGGGCGTTGGACCCAA
>JBCDIX010000139.1:0-7696 GCA_038748405.1 Cyanobacteria bacterium P01_H01_bin.21
GCGTTCATCGCTAGTAGCCACTCCCATAATGCCGAAGATGGGCTTAATGGGAATGGCAATACCGCTATCTTCTGGAAATTCCGCCACACCCTGCTTGAGGTCAAGGGGAATAAACCGCAGATGCCCTTCTCCAAATCGCTCCGTCAGGGCTCCCCAACCGGGACGGATGGCATTAAAGCCCATCGGCACTCGGGGCTGAATATCCATAAGTTGAACTTCTAAGACATCACCCGGCCGCGCATTATGGACATAAATAGGGCCAGTCATCAGATGGGGGCCATCGCCAACCTGGCGTTCCTGGGGCAATCCCAGGCAAATATCGAGTAGTTCAGGCGGCAAAAACTCTTCAGGAGCCTGCTTGTAAATGCCAAATCCAGTAAAGGTCTCAACATCCAAAGTATCGCCAGAATCAATCGCGATCGCAGGTGGAATACTGGCAGAAAAACCACCGTAATGAACCGTCTCACACGTTGCTTTCAGGCAATAATGGGCCATCAAAATCCTCCTAATACTGAGAAATAAGCCGTGCAAAATCCGTTAGGAATGATGAGTCGATTGAGTCGATAACTTATCAAACAAACTGGTCAGAGCTTGGCGATAGGTAACACGCAGCTCGTGCTCGTTCTTTTTTAGAGGCTTGATTTTCACTAGGTCCATCACAGTATCAGCCGAAAGCCCTGATTCAAACAGCGTTTTATTGGCACCATAAATCATTTCCTTTAGACCTTGATGAGTATCTTCCGAAGACAGTCCTAAAGATTCAAGGATATTACACAGTTCAATCCATTGAAACCAAAAGTAAGTTGGCCCTACGGCTGTCAACAGGACGTATTTTTCTAAGTCTTTTTCTATAACTTCTGGGCATTTTCCCCAAGCCGTAAACAGGGAGATTAGCTCGAATTTCTCAGTCTCTGAAAAGTGGTTAGCGAAGACGATAGGATTAAAACCAGAACCAATAATTGAAGGAGCGTTAGGAATCAGTCGAACTATTCGTTCAAACCCGTTTAGCAATTTAGACAGATCTTCAATGGTGAATTTTGGCGCTAGCGATACCAATATCGTTTCTGATCTTAAAGAAGGTTGAATTTGACTTAATACGTCACTAATCGCCGGTGGATGAACTCCAATAAAGACGATATCTTTTGCGGCAACTGTCGCATTACTGCCAGATTTAATTTGAGGATATGGAAGTCGTCTAACTAGCTTTTTCACTGCATGTTCATCTACATCACTGACACATACTTCGGCAGGTAGCTGACCTGCTTTATGTAAGCCTTCAAGCAAGATATAAGTAATGCGACCAGCGCCAATAAAACCGAGTGTTTTTCTTTTTTTCATGCTCTAAAATTCCAACTATTGGGCTTTGTAGCATCTAGAAATCGATCCTCACAGCACTTCTGATTGAGTCATAAAACTCCCCTCTAAATCTGACAGCACGATTGATAATTGCCTGGCAACAATATTAAGCGGTTCAGCACTACGCCGATTGCGACTGAGTAGCAAAGCCCCCTCTACGGCAGACCAGATAAAAACGGTCCAGGACTCTGCCGTAGGCTCATCGAGTCCGGCTTTTAGCAGTCTCTCTTTGACCAACAGAAACCAGGATTCGTACACTTCTTCACAGACTAGCCGGAGTCTGTCATAGGTCGCAGAAGCTTCTACAGCAACGTTGGCAACCGGGCATCCATTGCGAAAATCTGAGCTTTCTAAGTCGCAAGCGATCGTCAAAACAAAGGCTGAAATTGCCTTTCCTAAATCGCTTTGTTCCTGCAGAACTTTTACAACCTTTCTTCTAACAGTCTCTCCAGCTCGAATAATTGCCTCAATGACTAATTCTTGCTTGCCGCCAGGAAAATGAAAGTAAAGCGAACCCTTGGGGGTCGAACTTTGCTCAAGAATTTGATTTAAACCAGTGGCATGATATCCCTGCAATTCCAATAAAGAAACTGTAGTTTCAATCATTCTAGACTTTGTGTCTAGTCCTTTTCGTTGTGAACGATTGCGCTTCATCAATGGCTAACAGTGGCTAACGATTAAATCCTGACGCACCCATTTACTTATTCGATACAGCTAAGCTGACTTTAAATCTAAAGTCAGATATTCAATTTTATTGCTAAGAAAGCTCTGCAACTCAGGCTGCATCTAAGACAAACTAAACAAACTACGAATTCAGAGGCTGTGACAAACCAAACAAACTAGATAAACAAGCAGACTATGATTTTTAGAGGCTGTAGACCGATCGCCATAAATTATAAATAGACCAGTCTTCATATTTTGTATCTTAGTTGACAACATTTAAAGAGGGCATTTCAGTAGGATGGCGTAAAATTCGCCAATCTTCGTAACTGGTAAGTGTCTCTCAAAAGCAATTTTCATAGCTGTTGAAAATTTTATGGGCGGTCTTGACGCCTTTTCTAGAGAGGCATTGATTGCTCGTACAAGCTGTGTATTCCCTGACTCGTAAATCATCAAAATATTTAGCTGATCTCGTTCCTGGCTACATTGCCTAGTTTGTTTTAGGAGGTCGTTATGTCTAGGTATGACAGTGTTTTTAATCGTTATTCTCATCCAATTACAGTGGGTCGGCGAGGTTTTATTCGCAACTGTTGTTTAGCCTCCCTCGCTTTTTGGGCAAGTGTGAGCTGTGCCCAAGAGCCTTCTGGTTCAGCTGGTTCTGACCCTTCGACAACAGCTGAAGCGGACTCTGATTCTGCGACCACTATTTTGCGCGTCGGTCATCTACCCGCCGGGTGCGTTTCTCATCTACTGCTGGCAAACAAGCGAGGGTTATTTCAAGAGGCTGGCTTAAACGTTCAGCTCACCCAGTTCAACGGGCCTGGAGAAAATTTGCAGGCCTTAGTTGCTGGGGCTCAAGACGTTATTCATAATCCTTGGACGAATACCGTGGCGGCCTATGCGGATGGCACCGACCAGCTCAGAATTATTTCTGGTTCTGGAAAAGCCGGGATTGAACTGGTGGCTCGCAGTGGTTCTGTCGCTTCCCTAGAAGATTTGGCGGCTGCAGCGGGCCAAGGGTTGCGCATTGGCACGCTGCAGCTCGATACCCTGGAGCTAGTGGTGTTTGGTCACTTGAAAAAGCTAGGCGTTAGCTACGAAGATTTTGACATGACCTTCTTTCCCAGCATGGTCGGCATGGGGGAAGCTCTGATTCAGGAGAGTGTAGACGTCTGTTCCTTAGCGCAGCCCTACGCTCAAAGTGTCGTTGCTGAATCGGGAGGAACCTATCTGGGAGACTCTAACGGTGCTTGGGGGCCTGAAGCTGCTGACTGCGTCATCAGCTCAACTTCAGAGTTTGCCGATAAAGAGTCGAATATGCTGGCCGAATATTTAGCCGTTCTTCAGCAATCAGCCGAGATATTGGAGTCTGATTATGAAGCTGCGATCGCCGACTTGGCGCCGGTTTATGGCAGCGATCCAGAGGTCTTAGCACCTGCACTTAAGCGTCAGGTACCTCAACCGGTAATGGATGAGGCTGGAGTTCAGAGCTTGAGGAATGGCGTCGGGTATTTGGCAGACTTAGGGTATTTGCAACCAGATCAGACCAACCTCATTGATGAAGTATTTGATGCGACTGCTCAAGAGAAGTCGCTGAAGTTGAGCTAACAGGGATTGCTTTGAGAGTTGTTTCAGTCAATCAAATGCTATGAGAACCGCTCGCCCTGAGCCCGTATCAGCCAAGCTCAAAGCGCCGCATCGTCTCCATCAGAGGCGATCGCAGCCGCTACAAAAGGTGATCCCCGTCCTTTCTTTTCTAGCGAGCTGGGCTGTTCTAGCCATCCTTTGGGAATTGGGGGCAGTAACGGGCATACTCAATGCCGATATCTTGCCGCCGCCCAGTGAGGTGATTCCTTATTTTCTGCAAGGTCCTGGTAGTGCCGGCATTGGTCCGCAGCAGGTGAGCTATGGCGAGGCTGTTGTGAGCACTCTCCTGCGAGTTAGTACGGGGCTGATTTTGGGCATTGCCGCAGCCGTTCCCTTGGGCACTCTGCTGGCGGTGGTGCCTTGGGGTCGTCAGTTCGTTATGCCGCTAGTGCAAACCATTGCCCCAGTGGCGCCAGTGGCCTGGGTGCCAGTGGCGATCGCGCTAGTGGGTACCGGTGACTCAGCCGCTATCTTCGTGGTTTTTATGGGAGTATTTGCGGTCATGACGCTGGCGACGGCAGCAGCCATTGGCAATGTGCCAAAGGAACTGATTAAAACGGCGAAAAGTTTGGGTGCTAGAAGACTTTTTTTATGGTCAAAGGTGGTTTTGCCCTCTGCTGCACCTAGTCTGATTACGATTGTTCGGGTTAACTTTTTTGCCGCCTGGATGGCAGTTTTAGCGGGCGAAATGGCTGGCATCAATTCTGGTTTAGGCGCGCTGATTGTCTTGGGCCAGCAGCAGTTCAATATGAAGCTAGTGATGGTTGGCGTCATTACTATTGGCCTCTTAGGTTTTGTCATCGACCGCTTGCTGCTGTTGCTTCAGCGTCGCTTGCTGTGGTGGAACTTGTCCTAGTTTGATGGCAGTGGAGGGAGCGTGGCGCAACTTAAGTTTGAGAGCATCTCGAAATACTATGGCGAGTCCCCGGCAATTTTAGACGTGGATCTCTCCATTCCATCCGGTTCATTTACGGTGTTGATTGGGCCCTCAGGATGTGGCAAGTCAACCTTGCTAGAAATTGCTGCAGGACTGTCTAAACCTAGCCGAGGTCTAGTCTCGCTTGCGGGTCAGCCCGTTGTTCAACCCGGTGACGAAACTGCCATCGTTTTTCAAAACCATAACCTGTTTGAGTGGTTGACCGTGTTAGACAATGTCGCCTTTGGTCTTCACGCCGCCGGAGTGCCCTTAAAGCAGCGCCGCTCCAAAGGACTGCAGCTTTTAAAGGAGGTGGGACTGGCTGATTATGCCAGAAAGCTGCCGAAAGAACTTAGCGGAGGCATGAAACAGCGAGTTGCGATCGCGCGCGCCCTGGCAGTCAATCCCCAAGTACTTTTGATGGATGAGCCCTTCTCGTCTCTCGATTATCAAACGAGAACGGTAATGCAGCGATATTTGCTAGCGCTCTGGCATCATACCGCAACGACTATTGTGATGGTTACTCACGACTTAGAAGAAGCCATCATGTTAGCCGATCAAGTTGTGCTCTTTTCGAGCAGTCCTGGCAGAATCCTGGAGGTCATTCCATTAGCGTCCGAACGGCCGCGGAATCCTGAGACTCCTGAATTACGCAAAATTCGCAATGAGCTACGACGGTTTCTCGAATACGAGGTCGCCAGCCATGAATTTACTCAAGACGAGCTGGCCGCAATTAAAAAAGAAGGTATGACGATAAGGTCTTTTTAGCTATGTTGGAATACATCACCCTGCCGGATAACTTGTTGCCTCCTCCGGCTCCTTATTCTCACGCGGTTCGCGCTGGAGATTTCTTATTTGTTACGGGGCAACTGGCTGAAGATCCGATTACTGGGGAGGTTAGCCGAGGCTCGCTCGTAGAGCAAACGAAGCGCGTGATGGAGAACTTAAAAATCGTTTTAGAACGTGCTCATTCGAGTTTCGATCAAGTTGTTATGGCCCGCCTCTTCCTAACTGATCTGCGGGATTATGATGAAGTTAACAAAGTCTTTTCCTCATATTTCATTGCCGAGCGTCGTCCTAGTCGCACTACTGTTGGGGTGATTGGTTTGGCTGGACAGGGAGATGTTGAAATTGACCTTATAGCCTATTGCGGATCTTGAAAGGCTCTTTCAAGAGGTTCGAAGGTGTGATGCATTAAATTATGCCGACCGCCTCATCCCTCACTTTTTAAAATCCTTGGGTGTTACGGGCTTCGTCTCTTAGATCTGAGTTTCTGCCCCTCTACCTTGAATCAGTCTGTCCGCCCTGTTTAGGCTAAACACACAGCAACCGTCGCTCTAATAAGAGTTATATTGTCACTCAAATTAGGGAGAAAATAGCTTGGCCATAATCAACCACAATCCCAAAACTCTATTTCCGCAGTACAAAAATTACAGCCACGCTGTAGAAATTACTAGTGATTCACGGCTTTTATTTATCAGTGGACTCAATGGATATTTATCCGATGGGAAAACAATGCCAGAATCTTTTGAAGAACAAGGCGAAATAATCTGGGGTCACATGGGTGAGATCCTCAAATCTGCAAACATGGACTACGAAAACATAATTTCGCTTAGAACATATCTGGCTAGCCCTAAATACGATGAAGCGAATGTCAAATTGCGGATTAAATATTTAGGCAACAATGAGCCGTCATCAACCGTAATTTGCTGTCAGCTCCTAGAGACAAAATGGAAACTGGAAGTTGAAGCAGTTGCAGCAATATGACAAGTCACTCCAGCGGACTGCCAAACTCGCCGCTTCGCTTTGAGATTAGCAGCCGCTGAGTTTGATCGTTCAACTGCGCGGGTTATTTATCGGAGCGCAACTTGAAAATTGTCTGTGGAATGCGACCACTTAAATTTCCTCTGAATCAGATAGATATCTCAAGCTTTGCATCAAGAAATCAACAAATGTTTGTACTCGCAGAGAATAACGGCGATTGGGCAGATAGAGCGCGTAAATACCCATATCTGTATCTGCTTGAGGATAGAACTGAAAATCATTCAATACAGCTTCTAATCTGCCAGCCCGAATATCTTTACCAATTAACCAGGTTGGCATGAGAATTATACCGGCTCCATCTAGACAAATCTGTCGCAGAACTTCTGAATTATTAGCAACCAGCGAGCCATTCACCTTAACATCACAGATCTCTTTGTCTCTCTTAAATCGCCAAACTTCATATCCTGTGGAGTAGCTAAAGCGCAAGCAATTGTGATGGGCCAGCTCATCGGGATGATTTGGTCTACCGTGCTTTTGAAAATAGGTGGGACTGCCACAAACTTTACGCTGATATGCAGCGAGTTTGCGAACTAGCCAAGTGGGACCAGAGCGTTCTAGATTTCCCAATCGAATCACGACATCAAGTTCTTCTTCAACGAGATTCGATAATGCATCACTCAGCTTCAGATCAAGCTGTATTTCAGGATATTGCAGTAAAAAATCTCGAATGATGGGTGTAACATGAAGTCTTCCAAAGGTCACGGGTAAACTCACCCTCACTAGTCCTCTAGGTATTTCATCCTGCTCTGCCACTGACAAGTTAGCAGCTTCTACATCCTGAAGAATTTGCACCACTTTATCGTAGTATTTGCGCCCTCGAGGAGTGAGCGTCACGCTGCGAGTAGAGCGGTTGAGTAATTGAGTGCGCAACGAGTTTTCTAGCGCATTTACCTGACGAGTAACCGAAGAAACAGCAACTCCTAGCTGTCGAGCGGCTTCAGAAAAACCACTCGTTTCGACCACCTTGGCAAAAGCTTTCATCGCCGCAAACTGATTCATATTCGAGCTTATTTTTGCGTGATTTGCAAAAGTCATTTGCTCAGTAGCTATATTAACATCACCTATGAGTGAAGCTATGGTGAAAGAGTCTTGAATTGGAGGCCATCGCTATGACGCTCACAATCGCGATCACATCAGATTTTATTTGTCCGTGGTGTTTGGTGGCAGAAACTCGACTGAATCAGGCAATTGCTCAACTCGATTCTGAAATTGAAATTCAGCGGGTTTGGTACCCGTTTGAGCTGAATCCAGAGATGCCAGAAATGGGAATGGACCGTAAAACCTACCGTTCCA
>JBCDIX010000140.1:0-7539 GCA_038748405.1 Cyanobacteria bacterium P01_H01_bin.21
ATCGAGATCTGGTCATTACCCATTCAGTTTTTCAACGGTAGATTATGCTTTTATTACCTGTCTCAGTAGACCCTGATCTCGCTTTTTAATGTGGGGGTGCCGAAGTAGACGTCATTCTGCCGAAGCCATGCAAATAGGCAGTCAGGAGTCTCTAGCTCGCCATTGGTTTCTAACTGAAGCGTAAACCCTGCCGCAGTTTCGGCAATTTGAATATCGGTAATCTCGACTGGGCGTGCAACCTGCGCTAATCTGTCTGTTGTTTCTGACAGATTAAGGTTGGCTGGAGAAACGTTAGCCGAGGCTGCTTTTGCTGAGTGTGGATTAGCAATTGCCCCCTGTCCAATCAATAACCACAGGCCAATTGACCAGCCGCCCCAGCTCCTAAACGTTGTGCTCATATTCTGCCTCACACCACCAAATAAGAATGTTTCTCAAGAAAGCGTAAGGCGATGATAGAAGATGAGGTCAGTTATTTTCTGCGTGATAGAGAAATTTTCTGCGCGATAGAGAAATTTTTCTTTATGAGATGACGTGCCCTACGCTTAGCCGTGTTTGCCAAGCTGATACGCCTTGGGGCTAATCATAAACTGGCGTCGAAAGGCGTTGCTGAATGCTTCTGGGCTGCGATAGCCAATACGCTGAGCGACGCCAGCAATGGATAGATTAGAGCTCAGCAATAGATGCTGAGCCTGCTGCATGCGGCAATGGTGCAAATAGCCAAAGGGTGTGGTGCCAAACACCCGACGAAACCCTTGTTTGAGTCGATATTCATTGAGTCCCACCTGCTGAGCAATTTCGCTTAAAGCGGGAGGGTTGTCAATATTGCGGGTCAAAACAGCTTTGGCGGCATGAAGTCGTTCTAATTCATGGGAAGGTAACTGCCGTGATTTCTTTGAAGATGATGCCTCTGCCCAGTGAGCAAACTGCAGCGTCAACAGTTCCAGGGCTTTACTTTCCAGATACATACGCTGCATTACGCCCTGATAAGGAACCCGTATAATTTGCTGTAATGCCCGACTCATCATCGGAGTCATACGCCCTAGGGGCTGATGAAATCGCTGCGCTTTGCCATCAAATAACTGTCTTAATGTTGACGGTAGGAGTGGGTTACCTTCACTAAAAGAGCGGAGGTAGTCTGTCTGAGCGCGGAGCATTACAACGTGATGTGGTTTATGGGATGGCCATTCTTCTATCTCTGTGATGTCCGGTAGGTGATAGAGATATTGGCAGCCTGCAACCTCTGCATAATCCGCTGCAATCGTTGTTGACCCTTTTGTTTGGATTCTGGAAGAACCGGATATGTAAAACTTAGAAACCAGGGGAAAGTCAGCCTCGTGCTGGCGCTTCATCCTAACCGTTTGCTGCAGCTGCCCCTGGAGAATATGAAGGGTTAACCCACCCCGCAGATTAATCCAAAGTTCACTGCCCTCGCCAAGACTTCTGGGAAGACCGTTTTCGTTTTCAAAGTCCGTTCTTCGATAAACAGCCTCGCCCCTTTTCTGGGCAATGGTTCGAATTTCTGTGAAGTCTTCGAAAGAGATCACCATTTTGCTTGATCAGTTAGTGCTGCCCAAATGAAAGCAATTGTCAACAATTAATATAGCACTGTATGATTATGGAACTCCAGGTGAGCACGTGAGCTGGCTAAGGTCGTTTAAGGGCTAGCGTAAGGTCATCGGCAATGGGTAGCATGCTCAATTCAATTCGCGGGTCTTGGTGGAGGGTTTGATTTAGCGCTCTCAACGCCACCGTATCAGCATCGGTAATTTCTAGATCGGCTACAGCTCCACCCCACAGCACATCGTCAATGGTCATCAGCCCTCCCGATCGCAGCAGTTCCAGGCACTTTTCGTAATAGTGGCGATAGTTTGTTTTGTGCGCACCAATAAAGGCAAAGTCAAAGGTGTTTGCCTGCCCTGTTGTTAACAGACTCTCTAAGGTGTCGAGAACTAAGGCGATGCGCAGGTCAATTTTATCTGCGACGTCAGCCGCTTGCCAGTAGGATGGTCCATATTCTCTCACTTCTTCTCGGATATCACAGGTGATTAGGGTGCCATCAGCGGAGAGAGCTAGGGCCATCCATAGAGCGCTGTAGCCGGTAAAGGTGCCGATTTCTAAAATCTTTTTAGCACCTATAAGTTTCACTAACAAGGCCATAAATTGTCCCTGGTCGGGAAAGATTTGCATATGGCCATAGGGATGTTGGGCAATTTTCTGACGCAGCTGAGTGAGGGTTTCAGGCTCTCGCAGGGAAACCGAGAGCAGGTAGTCATAAAGATGAGATGGTAGCTTACCTGTCTTGTTAGACATTGTAGTGTTCTCTATATCCCCGCTAATTTGGTGAGAGTAGTTGCTCTTTGAGTTCTTCCAAGTAAAGCTCCGTGCCAATGGAGCCGGGTAAACCCCCACATAAGTAACCCGGAATAAAATAGACTCGTCCGGCTTTGCTGGCATTTAGAGATTGAGCGATCGCATTCTCCTCCCACGCCTGCTTTAATTTCGACAGCTGGTTCTCTTCAAAGCGATCCATCCCCTCAAACTGTTTAAGGTCGCTAAAATTGTGCCCCAACAAAATGACCAAATCTGCATCATTGAATTGGGGTAAGGCTTCGAGAGAAATCGGTACAGAGATACTGGAAGCGTCTTTATTCAGCCCAGGTGGAATCACTATTTGAAAGCCCAGAGTTTCAATCAACGAGCGACATAACCCATCATCATAGGATAAGCTGATGTCCAGCGATTCTGAGATATCTAACAAAGCTACCTTGGGATACGTCTTTACCAGGTTAGCAAAGGCTTTTTGAGCGGCGTCCACCTGCTTGGCTGTTTGGATTAACAGCTGGTCTGCCTGCTCAAGACGGTTAAGAGTCTGAGCAATTGTCTTTAAAGTTCTCTCTGTATTTTCATAATCAAACAAGAGTGTCGGGGCAAGTTTAGAGAGCGTTTCGTACTGCTCTGCATTCATATCATCAAGGCCCAAAATCAAATCGGGCTCAGCCTTGACAAGGGCTTCGATGGAAGGGGTGTAAGCAAGGCCCACATTGGCTATCGGCTGAGTAATTTGGTTCCCTAAATAGGGAATTTGTTGACTGGGCTCGGTGTAATCTCCCTGGTGAAAGGCAATATGACCCGCATATCCAACAGGCTGCATATTTAGGGCTAATAATGGCTCTAGCACATAGGGACCTAAGACAACAATTCTTTGGGGGATACCGCAAATCTTGGTTTTCCCCATTTCATGGGTAACGGTACGGCAATCAGCCACCGATGGGGCCGTAGCTGGCTGATTGGCTTGACTCTGACAAGATGATATTGCCATCGCTGCCAGTAACCTGACGGCCCAACGCCTGACTAGTAGGCTCGTTCGCATCGGTTTTGAGTTCTCGTTTTCCATCGTTGTCAGGGCTTGCTATCCTGATTCTCCCTCATTGTGATGACACAGTCATTTTCCCTTAAGTAAAATCAAGGATTTGGAGTCGGAGGGTCAAAATGTGTACGAAACAGATGCTCTCACAGTGAGTGGATCGCCCGTATAGAGTCTAAAGCGATTGTTTCTGACAGCTTCAACATAATCGATATCAAACAGGTTATCAATATTAAGCTGCACTTGCCAGTCATCCTGTCGGTAGAACACTGCCGCATTGGTGAGGAAATAGCTATCTATTTCAAAGCTATTGTCTAAGTCGCCCTGCTGCTCGCCAACAAAGTTAAACCCTAAGCCAAAGCCTAATCCCTGTAAATCTCCAGACTGGATTTCGTAGCTTGTCCATAAGCTGGCGCTATTTTCCGGAACACCAAATAGTCGATTGCCGACAATGTCGGTGTTGTTGTCTTCAGTGACGGCAGCATCAATGTAGGCATAGGAAGCAACAATATTCCACCCCGGCAAGATCTCCCCAGTCAGGTTAAGGTCAACACCTTGGCTCCGTTGTTCCCCAGTCGCTATAGACGCAAAGGGATCGTTTGGATCGGCTGTCGCTACGTTTTGCTTAGTAATGTCAAAATAGGCTAATGTGGCAGCAAGACGATTCTCAATAATCTCACCTCTTACACCCACTTCAAACCCTTCACCTTCTTCCGGTACCAGGGGTTGACCGTCCGCATCTAACAGCCCAAAGTTGGGCACAAAGGAGCGAGAGTAGTTGGCATACAGGGAAATCGGTTCAATTGGCTGATAAACAATACCAACGCGGGGCACCAACTTGTCATCAAACTGTTCCAATTTTGAAGGGAAGAAGCCAGTATCGGTGGACTCTTGATCAACCGTGCTGTACCGTAACCCCGCTACCAGAATAAGATTATCTAAAATGTCAATCTGGTCTTGCACATAAATTCCCAGTTGATCTGCCCTAGTAAAGTCGTCAAAGAAAATATCGATGCTTTCTTCCGGTGGGATGGTAATGGCAGCATAGTCTGGATCGAAGATATCAAGGGAAGCAGGATTGAAAAAATCAAATCTTGTTAAGCCATCAAGCTCAGAACGAGCTAAATCTACCCCGAATAGTAATGTATGTTGTAAAGAACCTGTATTGAATTTGCCCTGGATATCCGTGTATAGAGAATAGGTCTCTGTTTCGTTCGACTGGGCACCAAAATCGCTAGTTAATATTCCAGTCGATTCATCTAGCGTAAAAGGAATAGAAGTTACATTTATTTTATAGGAGCTAGATGTGTAACGAAACTGATTACGCAGTTTCCAATTGTCGCTGAAACGATGTTCCAGGGTGTACCCTGTGTTCAAGTAGTCTTGTTCACGCGTACTATCGGGATCATTCGTCACTCGATCTAAGGGAATGGGAGCAACCTCATCTCCAAGGGCAAGGGTGCCAATGTCATGGGGTTCATCATCTTCAATGTATTCCAAGTTAATGGTCAGATCGGTACTGTCGCTGATTAACCAGGTGAGTGTGGGAGCAATAAAGAAGCGCTCAAAATTATTGTCGTAATCGCGAAAACTATCTTCCTGTCGATAAAGGGCATTAAGCCGATAAAGCAACCGTCCATCTTCGGTGAGGGGACCTGATAAATCGATACTGGGGCTGAGAAAACCGTCGTTACCTCCTTGCAACTGGAGATTGTAATAGGGGTCTGACAGGGGCTGCTTTGTCACCAAATTAATCACACCTCCTGGTTCTGCCTGACCGTATAGGACCGATGCCGGGCCTCGTAACACTTCCACCCGCTCTAGATTGGCCACTTCTGGCTCTGCCGCATCGCTGCTTAATCCAGGAAGAAGAAAGCCATCTCGCAAAACCGGAACACGCGTAAATCCCCGAATGCTAAATTCAAGACCGCGACCATCATCATTACCTTGAAAGGTGACTCCAGCCGCGTTTTCGAGCACGTCTTCGATACCGATTGCCTGCTGGTCTTCAATTACCTGACGCGGAATGACCTGAATTGAATTGGGGATATCCCTTAGAGGCGTATCGGTGCGGGTGGCGGTGCTGGCTTCAGTTGCCAGGTAACCCTCTTGTTCACCGGTCACCATAATTCGCAGTGAGTCATCTGGGGGAACGGTCGGATCTCCAACGGTAGCACTGACGGTGAGTCCAGAC
The DNA here is from genome assembly GCA_038748405.1 of Cyanobacteria bacterium P01_H01_bin.21. Classification (GTDB taxonomy): domain Bacteria; phylum Cyanobacteriota; class Cyanobacteriia; order Phormidesmidales; family Phormidesmidaceae; genus Leptothoe. Next base: position 5,559 of record JBCDIX010000140.1, read on the forward strand.
GTCTCGGCCACAATATCGATGACGGGCGGCACATCGGTGCCCGTAATAGCAATTTGCACCTGGTTATTGGATAAATTCGTGACATTAATCAGAGCAATTCCATCCGTTGGATTGCTGGCCAAAAACTCCTCCGGCAGCTTCAGCACCGCATTGGCAATAGTGGCAATCGCAACATTATCCATTATCAAGATGTCAGGAGCGGTTAATTCACCCTCGGTGACAAGCCGTAACGTAAAACCCGTAGCGGTTTTCTCAATCAAAACATTGGTAATTTCTGCTGGTATAGCTTGGGCAATACTTTCTGCACTTGGCATCTCCGGCATTGCTACTGTCTCTTTTGCCATAACAGCAGGCGGCATCGTTAAAAGCGCTATCCCTGCCAATGTCGTTAAAGATCTGCTCCAAAGCTGGTTGACCATGTTCCGCTATCCACACACCTACAGTGCTAGCTAATGAAAATTATTATTAACTAGTTGGGGATATGGTACGGGAAAGGGAAAATCACTTTCTTAGTGAGCCGGATCTTTTTCTTAGTGAGCCGGATCTTTTAATCTTTGCCACGCTGACTAAGCTGATATGCCTTTGGACCTATTGCAAACTTGCGTCGAAACGCAACGCTAAAAGCTTCCGGACTGGTGTATCCAACCTTAGCTGAGATAATTGCCACACTTAGATAATCGTCACGGAGTAGTTCTTGGGCGTACTTCATTCGATAATCGTATAAATAGCCGAATACCGTAGTACCAAACATTTGATGAAATCCTTGTTTGAGCTTGAAATCGTTCAATCCACACGACCGAGCCAGCTCTGTTAGGGATGGGGGATTGCACAATCGACTCACTAAAATATCTCTGGCATACCTCACCTGTTCTAGATCAGCCTTGTTTAATGTATACTTTCCAGGGGCTGCTTCCAGACAAGCAAACTGGAGGGCCAATAGCTCTATAGCTTTACTTTCTAAATACAGCTGCTGAGTAGCACCCTGGTAGGGACAGTGGATAATTTGCTGAAGTATCTGATTCATGGCTGGGGTGGTTGGCCCCAGTGGTTGATGAAACCGTTTAGCCTGCATCAAGCGCTGCAACGGTTGAGGTAATTCATTATCCGTAGGGTTAAGTGCCTGGAAATAATCAGCACTGGCATAAACCATTATTGTCTGTATGGGCGTATTTGATGGATATACTTCTGATTCGGCTAAATCAGGCAAATAATAAAGATAGTTGCGATCTTCAGCTTCCTCGTAGTCAGCTGCAATATCTGGTACGTTGTCTGTTTTTACCCCAATTCCACCTGATAGGTAGAACTTGGCCGTGATGGGAAACGTCTCTTCATGCTGTTGTTCGGTGATGATGGGTTGCCAAAATTGCCCATTAAACACCTGAATAGTCAGTCCACCACGCAAATAAAGAGAATGACGATATCCTTCTCCAAGGCATTTTGGTATTTTACGTTGAATACCAAACTCAGTTGCCTGTAGAACACATTCCCCCTGCTGTTCAGCTTGATCTAATAAGTCGCAAATATCGTCGTCCGTTAATCTGACTACCATAAATGGTTTGACCTTGAAACGTTAAACCTAAATCCCGTTTACATCTAGAATCACAGTTCTGTCGAGGAAACTCAAGATTTCAACTTGAGTTTCTAGGATTAATTCTCATTAGTGTAGCGGAGTAGAGGAATGCTGGCTGACGTCAATCAATCAATCGTTTTATTGAGTGGTTAATAGCTGTTGCTTAAGTTCTTCCAGGTAAAGCTCTGTGCCGATGGGGCCGGGTAAAAGTCCACATACGTAAGCTGGAATAAAATGGACTCGTCCGGATTGGCTGGCATTGAGGACCTGGGCAATAGCATGCTTCTCCCAGGCCTGTTTTAATGGCAACAGCTGATGATCTTCAAATCGATCCATATCGTCAAGTTGATTAATATTGTTGAAATTGTCTCCTAAAAGAATAACTGAATCGGCCTCATTTAGCTGTGGTAG
>JBCDIX010000141.1:0-7435 GCA_038748405.1 Cyanobacteria bacterium P01_H01_bin.21
ATCGCCATAGCGCGGCCCGGTATCTTTCAGATAAGCACTCTCAGGTACTTGAACCCGCATGATGTCGCCAACGATCTCAATCACTTTAGAATAACGAACGAGAGTTTGTGGCATAAGGAAATACTCTGAACGAAAAGACAAACACCCTAAGAACTCAGTCTTACACAAGAATGGTATTTTTGATTACTCGAAGCAAAACAGAAAACTTAAAAAACTTAGTAATCCTCAAGCCTAACGGGAGAACAATCTTGTTTTACTCTTTCTAAATTATGACAATACAATAAAGTGTAACCACGGATCAGCAAAACGAATGCACTAAATCAAGCAAATAAACTAATCTCAATAAACTCATGCAATAACATTGCCTTATCTCCAACAGAATTTAAGGATTTCTAATAGATTCAACGGTTTTTCTCTCATCTTTCTCATCAAAGCTGGATATTTTCTTTCATCCTCCTCAGCTTCAGAAAGAAGAGATATCATATAACCAGCTCGCAGGTCTATATCAGGCATCAAAATCATTGATGGCAAGGTGTTTGAGAGATTTGAGGGATAAATTCGAATCTTTGAAATATCAAGGTATCCTAACTCCTTAAATCACATTTGGAGGCATTAGCAAATGGGAGCATAATATATTTACAGCCTAAATATAATTCACGAGGAGCTTGTGTCGTTCAAGCATATGCGATGAAGCTGTAAATATATTATTCTTTCCTTATGAAACGTCGTGCCTTTGCATCAAAACAACCAAGTAGCATTAGTCTCATTGATTGACGGCGTCTTGATTTTCTATTGCAGTATTAGTCGACGATAGTGCCTTCCTGGTATCTCTGAGCCAGATTGAGCGCTGTGGCAACGGGATAGAGATGTCTGCCTGGTCGAGTGCTTGCTTCAAGCGACGGCGTAGCTCACGAGCGACTAGCCACTGCTGTGCGGGCGCGGTACGCATCAGCAGACGAATCGTAATACTACTATCGTTAAAGCTATCAACACCCAGTACCTCGGGCGGTTCTAAGATTAGGGATTGCCATTCGGCGTCCTGACTCATTTGAGTGGAGACTGCTTTGATGACGGCGATCGCATCATCCAAATCAGTATCGTAAGCAACATTAACACCTAGATTGACACGCGCCCAGCTGTTGCTTTTATTCTTCACCATCGTGATTGTACTGTTGGGAATAGAGATCAGTTCGCCGTCTAGATTGCGAAGCTGAGTTAGGCGCAGGTCCAACCGTTCAACCACACCAGATTCTCCATTGACGGCAATAATGTCGCCCACCGCAAACTGGTCTTCAAGCAAAATAACACACCCGTTGACTAAATCTTTGACCAGGCTTTGAGTGCCAAAGGAAACGGCAAAACCGATGATGGCGCTCCCTGCAAAAATAGACGTTGGTGACAGGCCAAATTCAACAAGTGTGAGGAGAATACCGAGTGAGAACAATATAAAAGCAGTCAGATCTTGGAGAGCAGTAGAGATGGTGTGAGATCGCACTACCCTCCGCTGCGTATCGTCAACACTTAAATACGATATTTTATTCCAGCTTCTGAGCGATCTCTGAATCAAAAAGCTGCTAATTCGTATCGCCAAGCTCACCAAAAACCAAATAAAAATCAGCCTCAGCGGTTGCGTTAATACCTTTTCACTCCATCGCATGAGACTCGGTAGCCGGGTGGTTATCAGGTAGATGCTTACATACCAACTTAAAATAAGCATCCATAGTAAAATCCACCGAATAGACTTATAAATATCTAGCCAGCGCACTTTTCTGAGCCGCTGTTTGACAAATAAATCAGCTTGCTCAGAGATGAACGTAGGTTGCAGGTGTTCGTCAGTATCTTTTTCGTCAACCTGATTTATTGTAGTTTTATCTCTCTCAAGCTGCTCTGGCTCGAACTGCTTTGGCTTAGATTGAGCTATCTCTATCTCTGATAAGGCCGTTTGCGTTTTTTCAAGGTCAGGTTTCTCGCTTACAGCTTCGGCAGCTTCAGCTGTGAGCTTATCTTTGAGCGCCCGTTGTTTTTTGTAAAGTTGCCATCGGATGAAAAAAACAACGGCGGTCAAAACAATGAGCCCTAGTACAATGCCAACCGTTTCCTGAATTCGCTGCCGCAAGGACAAAGGTGAAAGAAGCGCTTGAATACTGGTTGCTTCAGCTTGCAATGTGGATCTCCACTGTTCGGCAACTTGCTCCGGCGTTTGACTGTAAAAATCAACGTCAGAGGGCGTTACAGTTGCAAGGGTTAAGGGGCGAGAGTTACCCGCCATAAGTTGAATGACTGGCAAACTTCGCAGGGTTGAGGTGATGACCCGAGCCGAGGGTGGTGGGGTGAGGTTGGCCTTTGGGTTAAATAAGCGGGCAAGTTCCTGTTTTCGATATTTTTTGATCTCTACCCATATCAAGTTTTCAATATTCTTGGCTCGTACTTCTACTGCCATTTGCATCTGGCTCAGATCGCTACGATCGAAAACCGTAGGTGCGGCAATTTGAAATAACTTTTTTCCACTTAGCGGAGAGGTTACCCAGGTGACTTCTAAGCTACCATAACGATTGACCTCAGGCGGGCGTAGCGTGCTGTCAGAACTCAGCTCTAATGAAGGTATTTGGGCTGATGTTGGGGTAGCGAATGTAATCACTAACACACAGGTTAATAAGCTGATAAGTAAAAATCGCTTAGATAAAAAAGAATCTCGCCATCGCGCACTAAAACGGCTAGCCATATTTGTTAATGGAAATTAAACTAAAAGACTATTTGGAGATTCATGAACCTGATCCTAGCATTCCAACATTGTCAATTTGATAAACTGATTAAGTAACAGAGTCAGATTGATGTCAAACTTTGATATCACATCGCTAAATCGTGGATAACGGAGAGAAAATTGTTAACCCATTAGGAGTGCAGGTAAATTCAATTGGATTGGCTTCTAGGATTTCACCATCCACCACTAAAGTCTGGGGCGGATCGGTGGTTAGGGTAAGGCGACTGGTCCGCAGACAGACTAAATTAGCCCCTTCGATTTGAGATTTTGATAAAGCAGAAACCAACAGGTTTGCCGATGTATTGATGTCCTCAAGCAGGGTATTGGAAATGGGAATCGTAACGTCTAGCAAACCGTCATTGGGGATGACTTCGCCAAAGCCCTGGGCCATGACCGATGTGGGCGGAGCGGCATTAGCCACGGTTACGGCTCCTGTCCTAAACTCTAAAACCTGATCGTCTAGCTCAATTTTGGCATTAAAATCCTCCTGGGTAAACAACTGTTGTGCGGCGGAGAAAATATAGGCCAGGGTGCCAAAGTTGTTTTTTAATTCTCGATTGGCGTTACTCACCATCCCGGCTTCAAACCCCACGCCAGCCAATAGTGCCATGGGAATATCGTTACAATAAGCAGCGTCCACCATGCGTGTATTCCCAGCTACAATGGTTTCACACGCTTGTTTGAGATCGGTCGGTAAACCCAAGGCCACGGCAAAGGCGTTGGCGGTTCCTCGGGGAATGATTCCTAAGGGAATGCCGGTTTCTATGGTGACACCTGCGATCGCAGACACCGTACCATCTCCCCCCGAAGCAATAATACAGCCTGGTTCGTCGTTATCTTGGAGCGCGCGCAGGGCGGTAATAGCATCTTTAGCTTGCTCAGCAGGATCAATATTAGGCTGGGTAAAAATGGTGTGGAGATTGACCTGGGGCTCCAAGATTTGACGAATCATGGCTAAATCGCGATCGGGATTGCCCTGACCTGCCACGGGATTAAAGATTAAATAGGCTTCTCGTCGCTTGGCGACACCCTGAATGGATAGTTCAGCCGTCGCAACATTGGTGGCGAGGGGAACATCGTAAAGGTTACAAACCCGCAGCAAAGCCTGATCATCCGAGGCATGGAGTTGGGGGCTGAGGGAATCCATGAGGAAGATAACCCCCGCAACTTCCCCAGAGACAACCCGAGCGGCAATTTGCAGTTCACCCCCCTGGGCACCGGAGGCCAGTCGTTCGATGGTTAGTCCAGTGGCTGCTTCAATGCGCTGCCCAGTGTCATCGGTGGCGATCAGATGATAGCGAGCAAGGATAGAGCGATATTTTTTGGCTAGGGCGACGATGTCGTCTTTTTTGCTGTTGTGGGCGATCAGAGCCACGCATCTAGACATAGTTGTTTACCTTTAGCTTATGTTGAGTTAATTGATTTCTATATCAAGTTTTTCGCTCTTATTCCCCCGCGCTAATCAAGGTTGCAATTATTTGGGTTTGTGGAAACGCTTCCAGCAACAATTTTTTCACCATAACTGTCAATGGCAGGGCAATAAATGCGCCAATGGGTCCCAGAATCCAGGCCCAGATAATCACCGCTAGGAAGGTAACCAAGGCCGATAAATCCAGTCCTTTCGCTAAGTAGCGTGGAGCAACGACAATATCGAAAAAATTATTAATTCCCAGATAGCCGACCAAAAATATCAGCGTTTTAACCCAGCCCAATTGCACAATGGCCAACAGCATTGGTGGGATCAACGCAATATATAGACCAACACTGGGAACAAAATTAAAGAAGAATGACAGTGCTCCCCAAAGGACAGCAAAATCTAAGCCGAGAATCCACATCAGCAGCATCTGAACCAAAGCAGTTAAGGCCCCCAACCAGCTCTTAATGGTCAAATACGTGCTGGTGCTTCGGGCAAATCCTTGGAATCGCGCTAGCGTCAGAGGATTGTTGCCAAGACTTATATGTAGCTGCTTGGCAAAACTGGGAGCTGTTACCAACATGTAAATGAAAATTAGCAGCGTCAGGCCAATCTTGGATACAGACTCCAGCAATAAAGTGGTGACGGCAACGGACAATTGCAGCAGTCGTTCTGGCTGAAACCAGGACAGAGATTCAATATCGTCTGAGGTAATTCCTAAGCTTTGCAACCATTGCCAGCCCTGAGTAAGCTGGGATTCAATCTGATCGCTGTAGGTGGGTAGTGCCGACAAGAGTTGTTCGATAGAACCATACAAAAAGGTCAGGACAAATAGTCCTATCAGTACAACGCTCAGCAAAATCGAGCTGTAGGCTAACCAATTGGGTAACCCTTTTCGCTGTAGCCAAGTCAACATGGGATAGGTCACTAGTACCAGAAAAAACGCCAGCAGGATTGGACTTAGTAATCCTGATATCGCTTTTAGCCCCGCCACAATCAAAACAACACTGGCAAGACTGACAAGGAGAGCAATAATACTAGTAGACTTTGGTTTCATCATGCACCCAGTAACCAATGCTGTTGCCTATGTGCCGTTAGCGTAATTAAACAGTGGGTTATCTCAAATATCATTGGAATAAATTCCAGTCTTTAAGCCCATTGCAACTGAAAATCCTGTAACTTAACGGGTGCATTGATTGGAATCTTGCCGAACAATTCACCACCGCATTGACCCAGTAGATGATCAGCTTCCTTACGAGCATTGCCGTCCATGATGTCGTAAAGTTCACGTGCACGTCCGAAAAGCCAAGTCGCGTAGGGAAAAATACCACGCTTTGCCGCTAGCCCCTCTAGCCAGAACTCATGCTCTCCAATCATCCGTGGAATATCAACGTCAGGATTTTCCAACTTCCAAGTGGCCAACTGTCTTGCGGTTACATCAACACATGGCATCTGCTCTCTCATCATGCGACTCAGCACGGGAATCAAGGTTTCTGGGATCGTATCTTCCGGTAAATAGTCCCCAATTAAACCGCCCCGTGGAAACATCATCCGTTCGACATATTGAGCAACCGCGATTCCTTCTTTGCGCATGAGCGCACCCGCGGTCGCATCACGATAAAAATGGGCATACAGTGCGCCAACGAGTGCAAAGTCTCCCGTACATGGCCGGCTACCTAGCAAATAAGGATGATGACGGAAGTGGGTATCAAGTTCACTCAGCAACTGACGCCACGATTGCTCTACCGCTTCTTTGGTATGTTTATGAATACCTAAAATTGGACCAGAATCACTAAACACGGAGGCCATCTCTGCCCCAGCTTTCTGCTGCTCCTCAATAGACATCTCAGGCAGCATATCAAGGCCGAACTCGGTAATGGTGGCATCCGCATCGTACTCCCAGCGATAGTGCATGGCTGGAATGAGAAGCCATTCATCCGCATAAAGCTCTATTAGCCGGGCCACTAATTGTTGGACAGGACCAGAGGCGATTAGGGAGGGGCCGGCATCTTCCAATTGTTCAAAATAATCCATAATCAGTGTCGTATCCTGGATTGTTTGATTGTATGGGGTGATCACCAATGGGATCATTCGATAGCCAATGCGTGGAATGCAGACCTCATTGTAGAATTTTTCGTCACTATTGCGCTCCTCAAAATCGATACCTTTCCAACGTAGATAGGCCCGTGCTTTGCCGCTAAAATAGGACATCTCTGAACCATAGAGTAGATAATTCGACATCAAGAGTTTCTCCTTAGTTAGAGTTATTCAAAATGGGAAATAGACAGTCGCAATGTGTCGAGACTATATAGGCAGTGCTTGTGTTGTTACTTGCAAACGATGTAATAATCATTCACAACATCGTGGGGCAATTGTTTAATCTCGATGTGGGTAAAGCCAGCCTTTTGAAGTAACTCAGACGCTTTTTCTCGTCCAGTTACTAATTCTAGGTCGTCTGCTGTGGTCGCTACTGGCGATGTGGTCATACAGTGCATACAGGAGACGGTGTAGAGCAAGGGGGCCAGGGGATGATTGAGATTGCCACTGACGTCAGAAGCCGCATGGATTTCTTGCATCAGATAAACACCGTCTGAGCGTAGGGCATTGTAAATATTCCTGAGCAACTGAGCAGGAGCGGCCTGATCCTGCATAGCATCAAAGCTAGTAATGAGATTGTAGTTTTCAATTTCTTCTAAACGGGCCGGATCTCTGACTTGAAAGTGAACATTATGCAACTGTTGGGATTGGGCTCTATGGATAGCAGATGCGATCGCATCTTCATTCAGGTCATAACCTGTAAATTGGCTATTGGGAAAAAGCCTTGCCAGTTTATTCAAGACATAGCCTCGACCACAGCCGATATCCAGCACATCAATCCCCAATCTCAAGTCTTCTAACAAATTTGGTGCTAGAGGTAATATGTGGTCTTCTAATGCCGCAACAGCCCTCTGGGCATTATCTTCTGCCACCACTTCATAAAAGCGATGGAGTTCGCTAGGGGGGACTCCATTTCCCTCAGCAAAACATCTAACAATCTGATCTTCAGCTGAGGCGATTACCGGAATATATTGAGCAATAGCCGCCATATTTGTGGGAGATGCCGCCGCCCGAGTGAGTAATACGGCATGTTCAGGGGGCAAAGAATAGGTCTTGTCACTAGCGGAATAGTCAAGGATTTTACCTACCACCATGACATTTAGCCATTCCCGTACATAGCGTTCCTGTAGACCAGCAGCATGGGCCACTTGCTCACTCTTAGC
>JBCDIX010000142.1:0-7083 GCA_038748405.1 Cyanobacteria bacterium P01_H01_bin.21
AGGGGAATAGACACATTAATGTCCATAAAGCGCTGTTTGAATAACTCACCAAATTTCAACAGCTTATGGTCCAAATCAGACAGTTCAAACGCCATCGCTTGCTTTTGCTCCGCATCTTTGGCATTGGAATAAAAACGGACCATCGTATTCATAATTTGACTATGATCTTCTCGAGTCACCTTGCCAATGACATGTTGCTTAAGTCGTGACAACGACCCAAACGGATCAATCACCCCATCATGAAGATAAAATTGCCCCTCAGTAATGTAACCAGTATTGTCTGGCACTGGATGAGTGACATCATCCCCAGGCATTGTAGTCACGGTCAAAATCGTCACTGAACCACCCTGGGCATAATCACAAGCTTTCTCATACCGTCGCGCCAGCTGGGAGTATAGATCGCCCATGTAGCCACGATTTGATGGCACCTGATCCATGGCAATACCGATCTCTTTAAGGGCATCGGCATAGGCCGTCATGTCTGTTAGCAACACCAGTACACGCTTTCCTTGCTCCACAGCAAACCGTTCTGCAACCGCCAGTGCCATGTCGGGAATCAGGGTGCGTTCCACAATGGGATCAGAGGCCAGATTAACAAACATCACAGTACGAGAGAACACACCGGCATCTTCAAAGGTGGTGCGAAAGGAATAATAATCGTCAAAGATGAGACCGAGCCCCCCAAAGACAACAATGTCTGCATCAGCCTGAATACCAATGCGCGCCAGAAAAGGGTTAAATGGTTCGCCAGCGACGGAAAAAATTGGGATCTTCTGACTTTCGACTAGACAATTAAATACATCAATCATCGGTACATCGGTGCGGATCATCTTAGATGCCAACACCCGCCGCATTGGATTCACTGACGGTCCACCAATCGGGACTTTAGAATCCTGCGATAGATCGGGTCTACCATCAATGGGCTCCCCCGTACCGCGAAATACCCGACCCAGAATGTTGTCAGAATAGGTGGCCTCCATCGGATGACCTAAGAAGCGAACAGATGAGTTGGTCGCCACCCCTTTAGTACCACCAAACACCTGGAGCGCGACCACATCATGCTTAATATTAATGACCTGGGCCAGAGACAGACCATCCTCGTCATCACCTTCAACCACAGCTAAATCGCCATAGCGTGGCCCGGTATCTTTCAGATAAGCACTCTCAGGCACTTGAACCCGAATGATATCGCCAACGATCTCAATTACTTTAGAATAGCGTACGAGAGTTTGTGGCATGAGAAACACTCTGGACTAAAAGACAAACACCCTAAGAATTCAGTCTTACACAAAAATGGTATTTTTGATTACTCGCAGTAAAACAGAAAACTTAAAAAGCTTAGTAAGGCTCTACTGGAGAACAACCTTCGATTCACTCTTACTGAACTGTAACAACATATAAAGTGTAGCTACGGATCAGTCAAACGAATGCACTAAATCAAGCAAATAAACTAATCTCAATGAACCCATGCAATAATATTGCCTTATCTCCAACAGAATTTAAGAATTTCTAATAGATTCAATGATTTTTTTCTCATCTTTCACATCAAAGCAAAACATTTTATTTCATCCTCCTCAGCTTCAGAGAGAAGAGAGATATAATAGCGGCCCCATACATCTACGGCTGATATCAACACCATCAATGATGAAATAGCTCAGAGAGTTTAGGGAGCAATCGGATTTTCGACCTATAGCTTGGCACACATAGTTCAGGCCATACATAATCGCTAAAAGCTCTAGGTAGCAAAGGCTGCTCAGCAAACTGTTGAATGCATTTAGCCGTTTGCTATATCAAGGTATCCTAACGCTCCACATTACATTTGGAGACATTAGCAAATTCGAGACCATCAGGTCTGTTATACGTCTATACAGATTTCACAAAGGTCATGGGAGTTCAACACCAACTCGCTGTAGCTTGTGGTACAGCTTCCAAACGCCTGATCAGAGCGACTTGAGCTAGCGATAACAAGATATTCTGACACAGCAACATTTATTTTTCGGGATGTTGCTCAAGATGACGGTAATTCTTTTGCTGCCAGCATCGCTCAATTAACCAGATGGGGTCTTCTTCTAGGATGTTGCGATCGCAAAAGTCTTGATGATAATCAACAAACTCTTGATAGTTCACAGCCCAGCACTGCTCTAGAAAACCGTTTTTAAAGCAGTCATTGAGGCGACTGATTTTGTATTGATGCCAGTACTGAACAGGATCTAGAACAGGTGGATGCTTCTTATCCAAAAGGGGTTGGTTAAGATACTGCCAGACGGGAAAATACATCGATTTCTCCTTAATTTTCTAACAGGGGTGATTTAGGAAATACTATTGCATTGATAGGTTTGTTCCTTTTTACCAGCAGATAAGCAGCAGGGGTAAAGTATAGCGCCAGCATAGGGGAGCCTCCGATACCTCCTGCGATCGCAATTGCCAACGGCTGCAAAAAGGGATCGCTGTCATTATCTCTCTGATTTCCATACCAATACGTCGCAGTTCAGCAATGTTCGGGCCATAGATGCGCATCTCAACCGGCGCGTCATAGGGCACGGCCTCTGCTGAAGTTGCTGCACGATGGTGCAAGCTGGCACTACGGTCTCGCACTTGCTTGGGCGGGGGCACAGGTCTTATAGTCGAGCTTTCAAATATTCGAAATGTTGTAAGGTAGGCGTAGGGAGCATCTTCGAGGTCAACTATGCCAAGGTCGCTTAGGCTTCATCGGGCATACATCAATGACGCTAAGTCCGCAGTACGGCGTAGATTCTCTAGCCAGCGGGCGCTGGCAGAAAATGCAGAAGTGGCCCTGGCTACGGTTAATAATTTTCTAAACGGTAAACCCGTCGATCGGGCAATCTTCCTAGACCTATGTGAGAGGCTTGGTCTAGATCCTGATAAGGTTACAGATCTCGAGCAAGCGTCAGACGCTGCGCTGAGTCAACGTACTTTAGCGGCCATTGTCTTTACTGATGTAGTGTCATTCACCCAGCGAATGGCAACCGCAGAAGATCATACCCTAGCTCTTGTGCAACGTGATTTTCAGACGATACAAAACCTCTGCCAACAGTTTGCTGGACAAATGTTGAAAAAACTAGGGGATGGATTACTACTCTACTTTAATAGTGCTGAGCAGGCTGTCCTTTGTTCTATTGCCATTCAACAATCTCTTGCAGAAGCTGCCCTTCATCTCCCTTCCGAAGATAGTTTGCTCCATCGAATTGGCATTAACCTTGGGGATGTTGTTTATGGCGCTCAAGACGTTGAGGGCAATAATGTCATTCTGGCATCCCGTTTACAAGCTGAATCACCCCCTGGTGGTATTTGCATTTCTCAAGCAGTTTACAACGTAGTCAAAGCGAACCTGCCAATTCCTGTCAACTATATTGGAGAACGGTATTTGAAGGGACTGTCAGATCCTATACCGGTTTACCACATTACACTTCCTCAAAATTCAGATTCTCAAATTTCTGATGATTCTCTTCCTCCTCTATCCCATACCTCTCTACTCCCAAAATGCGACTGGGGTGAAGCTATGGAGATTTCTGAGTTTTACGGACGGACAGAAGAGCTGTCAATTTTAGAACGCTGGATAACGCAGGATAACTGCCGTCTAATCACCTTGATTGGCATAGGCGGTATTGGTAAAACAGTGTTGTCAATTAAACTGGCAGAAAAACATCAGAAAGACTTTGAATTTATCATTTGGAGATCGCTACAGAATGCACCCCCGCTTCAGGATTTGCTAACAGATATATTAGATTTTCTTTGTGATCGGAATGAAGTTGATTTACCAAATACACTAGGAAACCGAATTAAGCAACTGATTGAATATTTGCGCAAGGCCCGTTGTCTGTTGGTGTTAGATAATGTGGAATCAATTTTGTGTGAAGGTGACAGAGCGGGTTCTTATAGAGACGGGTATGAAGCTTATGGTCATCTCTTTCAAAGAGTAGGTGAAAGTCGTCATCAAAGCTGTTTAATACTAACCAGCCGTGAAATACCCAGGGGAATAACTGCGAAAGCGAGCAAACTGTCACCTATTCGTTCGATACGCTTAACGGGCCTAGACGCAGAGAATGCTCTGGAGATTCTAAGAGAAAAGGGACTAGTATATCTGGAAACAGGGATATGGCAACTAATTGAGCGATACTCTGGCAATCCCCTTGCTCTAAAGATTGTATCAACAACAATCCAGGAATTGTTTGATGGAGATGTTTTGCAGTTCTTAGAACAGGGTACGTTAGTCTACGGGGATATTGCTGATTTACTGGAGCATCAATTCAACCGGTTAACGGAATTTGAACAACAGATTATGTATTGGCTGGCGATCTCACGAGAGCCAATATCTTTAGCTGGCTTAGGAGAAGATATTTCACCCGTGGCTTCTCAGAGAGATTTACTAGAATCACTGGAATCATTGCAACAGCGTTCGCTAATAGAAAAGGTGGTGCCTAATTTGGTAGGACCAACAATATTAACCCAAACGCGAAAGTCGACTACATTTACGCAACAACCTGTAGTGATGGAATATGTCACAGAGCGACTAATTAATCAGATATGTGGAGAGTTAGTACGAGGTAATATCGGTCTGCTTGATAGCCACGCATTGAGCAAAGCACAAACAACTGATTATTTACGAATCATCCAGCAGCGCCTGATTCTTAAGCCCATTATAGAAAGATTGCAACGGCCGTTGGGACATAGTGAAACTGTCAAAGCCTGTTTAGATCGAGCTTTATCCAGTTTAAAATCTCTTTCTTGTCCATCATTGGGCTATGCTGCTGGCAATCTACTTAATCTTTTTCATCAAGCAGGAGTGAACTTAGAAGCCTATGACTTTTCTAATTTGACCGTACTACAGGTTTACCTGCAGGGGGTAAATCTACAGCATGTAAACTTTGCCCATGCAGATCTGACTAAATCGGTGTTTACCCAAATCCTGGGGGATATCTTGTCGGTTGACTTTAGCCCTGATGGCACATTGTTGGCCACTGGCATTGATCAGCAGGTTGTGTTGTGGAATATTGCCGAGCGACGACAAATCGCCTCCTTTGAGGGGCACGCGGCCTGGGTGAGGTGTGTGGCGTTTAGTCCCGATGGGAGCTTACTGGCTAGCGGTAGTCAGGATCAGACTATTCGGCTATGGGATGTACATACCGGACAATGGGTGAAAACTTTACGGGGGCATACGAGTGGGATCCAGGCGATTGCCTTTAGTCCGAATAGTCGTCAACTAGCTAGCGGTAGCCATGGGCCAGATCTATGGCTGTGGGACGTGCAGACTGGGCAACAGGTTAAAACGCTGCAGGGACATAACGATCGCATCTTGGGCCTGCACTTTAGTCCTGACAATCAGGCGTTAGTTAGTACCAGTGATGATCACACCGTTCGGGTTTGGCAGCTGCCGTCTGGTGACTGTCTCCAGACCATGGAAACCCATGTCAATTGGCTGTTGTCATCGGCGTTAAGCCCGGACGGAAAAATATTAGTGACCGGTAGTGACAACCAAATGGTGAAATTTTGGGACTTAGAGACAGGGGAGCGCCTGGAGACACTGTCAGACTATCAACCCAAGGTTTGGTGTGTAGATTTTAGTCCGGATGGCAAACTCCTGGCTACGGGAGGTAACGATAACATTATCCGTTGGTGGGACGTGGAAACGCGCCAATGTCTTAAAACCTTGCAAGACCATACCCATGAAGTTTGGTTGGTCAAATTTAGTCCGGATGGGCAAACCTTGGTTAGCAGTGGAGAAGACCAAACCATTAAGCTGTGGGAGGTACCCTCCGGTCGCTGTTTAACCACCATTGAGTCCCACAGTAATTGGGTGTCGGCTATTGCCTTTAGTCCAGATGATCGCACACTGGCCAGTGGTAGTAAGGACCATCAGCTGCGGCTGTGGGATGTAGAAACGGGGCAATGTATCCAGCAACTGCATGGGCACAACGATGTGGTGACATCAGTCGCATTCAGTCCTGCAGAATCATCTGCATTCAGTCCTGCAGAATCATCTTTGGTGGAACCAAAGGCTACAGGAAAGATTTTAGCCAGTGCCAGTGATGACTATACAGTCCAGCTATGGAATCCTAATATGGGTGAACGGGTGAACACGCTCTGGGGTCATGAGGGATGGGTGCATGCGATCGCATTTAGTCCCGATGGTCAACGCCTAGTGAGCGGCAGCAGCGATCATACTGTAAAGCTGTGGCAGGTGCGTTCAGGAAAGTGCTTACACACGTTGTCAGGACATTATCAACGGGTCAAGACTGTGGCCTATGCCCCCCAGGGCACAACCCTTGCCAGTGGCAGTGATGACCACACAGTTAAAATCTGGGACATTAGCAACGGCAACTGCTTGCACACATTACAGGGACATACAGACTGGGTGCTCTCTGTTGTTTACAGTCCCGATGGTCAATATTTGGCTAGTGGAAGTAGCGATCGCACCATAAAACTCTGGAATTTGAAAACCGGAAAATGTCTGAATACCCTAGAGGGTCATACCCATGCGGTACGTTCGTTAACATTTAGCCCCACTGGTCTAACCTTGGCCAGTGGCAGTGAAGATCGCTGCGTTAAACGGTGGGATGTAAGCACCGGTAACTGTTTACAAACCTTGCAAGGGCATGAACAGATTGTCTGGATGGTTACGTTTAATCATAAAGGTGACTCCATAGCCAGCTGTAGTGAAGACGGCACGATTCGGATTTGGGATAGTAAAACTGGTGAGTGTCTGAAGGTTTTAAGCGCAGAACGCCCTTATGAAGGAATGGTTATTACTGGCGCTAGAGGACTGACTCCAGCACAGCGCTCGACGCTGTGTGCATTGGGTGCAATTTCTGAGTAGATATAGCTTGGCGCACATAGTTCAAGCCATATGTAATCCCTGAAAGCTTTAGGTGGCAACAGCTATATGCGCAGCAAACTACCGCATGCATTCAGCCGTTTGCTATACAAGGGGTGCTGCAAGCGTAGCTGCAACGAAGTGCCATAAGAGCAGCGCTGCCTCCAAAACGCCGAAAATAGGGGCCAGTTTCATAAGTTCGACTTATATTTCGGAGACAGTTTTTCCACACTGGGCAGGTGTAGGCGATC
>JBCDIX010000143.1:0-6956 GCA_038748405.1 Cyanobacteria bacterium P01_H01_bin.21
ACGGAGAGAATCAATCGGTCTCCCAGGTCTTCGTAGGATTCAACATCAACACCCGGTAAGCCTAACAGCTCAGTGAGTAGAGGAACCATCACTCATGTATGTGGCAAACGTTACATCAGCATACTAGATCCCAAAGAGCCAGCTGATTTACAAACCTACGAGTACGACGTTTCTGATAAGTTCACCCTGTCTACTCGTCGTGACAATCAGCTTTGCCAAGTCACTCAAATTATGAAGCAGTTGATTAGCAGCAACTAATTTCACCATGGAATTGCTTTGATTAGTGCAGACCAGACACTAGGCTAGATTGCTTGGCCAAAATGCCATCTTCTAAGCAAGTAATCTCATCCGCAGCATCAGTAATGCGTGGATCGTGGGTAATAATTAGCACCGTGCAGCCCTTATTCTTGGCTAAATACTGCATCAGCTCGATCACATCACGACCCGTAGCAGAATCTAAAGCCGCTGTGGGTTCATCAGCCATGATTAATTCTGGTTCGCCTGCCAGAGCACGCGCAATGGCCACACGCTGCTTCTGCCCACCTGATAGATCCGCTGGTAAGTTATTCGCCTTATCGCCTAAACCAACTTGTTTAAGCAGATCAAAGGCCTGTTCTTTCATACCTGGTCCTTTTTTACCCTTGAGCTGAAGAGCTAGCTCAACATTTTCTAGAGCCGTCAGAGCAGGAAACAGGTTAAAGCTTTGAAAAATAAACCCAATGTGGTCACGGCGAAAAGCTGTGAGTTCTTTGCGCGAAAGCCCGGTGATTTCTTGGCCAAGTAAAGATACGTGTCCAGCTGTCGGCGTTAAAATACCTGCCAAAATCGATAGCAGCGTCGTTTTCCCTGATCCTGAAGGCCCCATCATTAAACGGATCTGCCCAGACGGGATGGTCAGGTCAATGCCCTTGAGTACCTCGATTTCTGTGGTACCCGACCTAAAGGACATATGAATGTTATGTGCTGCGATCGCAACCATTAATTCTTAAACTCACACCTCAGACAGTTTCATCTATATCCACACCCTAGGAGGCTATGCCTTAAAGACAATACCGGGGTCAACACGGGTTACTTTTTGAATAGCAAACACCGCAGAGCCAACACACATCACCACGGTAATGCCAAAAACACCCACAGCGCTCAAGGGCGTAATCAACACAACAATTCCCTGAGTCGCGGCTGTCCAGGTACCTACACCCCAGCAAAGCAGCAGTCCTGGTACATAGCCCAAAATTGCCATCCACAGCGATTGCTCCAAAATTACACTGTAGATATCCCAGTCTGACGCCCCCATCGCCTTAAGAGTGCCAAATTCGCGCAGATTTTCAGAAACTGACGTATATAGAATCTGGGCTACCACCACCATGCCAACCATGACACCAACAATGGCTCCCAATCCCAGAATAAAACCAATCCCAGTACGGTTTTGCCAGTAGGCTTGGGTGGTATCAATTAGCTCATTTTTGGTAAATGCTTTGGTGCCTGACAGCGAAGACTCTATGCGCTGTTTGAGAATTTGGAGATTTTCTCCTGGCGCGGCTTTGACCAAAATATAGGTGACGGGCGCATCTGCGTTCAGCGGCTCTGGCTCGGCCACATCCGCTGCCGCCGTATCCGGATCGCGCTCAAACGCATTCACACAGGTAATATCACCCTCACCTAGCTGACAGGTTAACCCCGCTGAAAAGCCAGAGCTAATATAAGCATTGGCATTGACTAATGAGGTAAAAACAAACTTACTCGATACCAAAGACTGGGTATCGCGGGTAAAGCCAACGACCATAACCGGCAGCTGGCGAATACGGGCCGTATCACCCACACCATCAATGCGAAAAGAGCGCATATTGGTGCGATCAATCAGGGCAGCGTAGGGCGCATTTAGAGCTTGAATCGCCATATTAGAAACTTGACCCGGGCGAAACAGCTCACCATTGGGGTCAAATCCAAATACTCGCAGTGTCGTTAGTTTCCCGTCTGAATACCAACGACCTGAACCAATCGTTAGGGCTTCAGCCCGAGCAACACCTTCAATGTCTTGAGCTCGCCGTACTTGGACATAGGGAAATGGTTCGGTCAGCTCGAAGTTAACGATATTTTCTGAAGCAACCCAAATATCGGCATCCGAGCTATCGATCAACAATGTTGTGGAGCGAGTAAACCCTTTTAGAATGCCTGTTTGAATAGTGACTAGACTGACAGCAAACATAATGCCAGCCTGGGCGACTAAAAACCGGGGCAAATCTTTAAGTAAGTTTTTACGGGCTAACGAAACCATAGTTCACACCACAAAAGCGGTTGCCCGTAATGGGCTGCCCGCAATGGGTCCATTCTAGCGGGAAACCCTACGATACAGGCGATGACGCAGGATGGAATCCAAACTGTCCCATTGCTTCTGTGGAAGCATATTCTCTCAAACTCACTAGGTCATTGCGGATTATCGACCAACATTCAACTTGGGCAGGACCGTCAGATGCCTTGCAACACGCTAGCTGGTTTCAAAGCCTCTATTCTGCAGGATAAAACATAGCTGATACAAAACGGTTGATACCGGCTAAATCTGCGTGAATTTGAATATCTTTATAGACTCTTTTATCAGCTAGTAACGCTGCAATAGCCTGAGCCTGACCTTGCATATGCTCTGTTAGCCAGAGTCCACCAGGTTGTAAAAATCTGGGAGCTTGATCAATCAGCAGACGAATATCGTCTAGCCCGTCATTCCCGCCATCTAATGCCTGGTGAGGCTCATGATTAGTAACTTCAGGGTCTAAATCCAACACGACCTGACTAGGAATATAGGGCGGATTGGCAACTACACCAGATAGCTTGCCATACCAGTTAATTAATGGTTCAAACCAGCTGCCCTGATAAAACTCCAGGTTTTCTACACCGTTGCGCTGAGCATTTTGACGGGCAACAACCAACGCCTCTGGGCTAATATCAACCGCTAGCCCTTTGGAGAGGGGAAACATTTTGGCAAGTGCGATCGCAATTGCCCCGCTTCCCGTACCTAAATCCGCCCATACCTGCGGCTCTAATGTGTGTTTTTGACGCTCAACCCAAGCCTGGACAATCTCTACAATCAGCTCTGTTTCAGGTCGAGGTATGAGCACATCAGGTGTCACCGTTAGCATCAAATCCCGCCACGGTGTTTCACCCACCAGATACTGCACTGGCACTCGATCAGTCAAACGACGCTGCCACTGCTGAGTCAGCCAGGTAAGCGGATGCTGTAAGGGTACAACCCGGTCTCGATATAACTCTAACCTCAGCTCTGACTGGCTTAAACTGCTTAATCCTTGCAAAAACCAATCCACTTCATGTAAAGGAACCTCAGCTTTTTGAGCATCAGCCTGAGCTTTTATCCTCCACTGATACAGCGCCTCCCCAGGGACAAACTCAGAATTCAAAACCTTTTCTTTCCATCATTCAACGCTCTGAGGCGTTCCATGGAACGCCTCTACAACATTTATCTCAGAGATGTCCATGGAACGTCTCTCCACCATTTACCCTGTACAATGGAACGCCTCTACAACATTTATCTCAGAGATGTCCATGGAACGTCTCTCCACCATTTACCCTGTACAGACGTTCCATGGAACGTCTTTTCTATCCTAAAACCCGTAAAACGCTCGCGATTGAATCAACATCATCCGACTCTCTCAGCACGACCACTGCCTTTTGGAAATCTCCTTCTTTGACCCCATGGGTCACAATCACCAACTCTGCTAGGTTGTCCTGCAAACCAATCTGCACAATGGACTCCAAGCTAAGGTGATGCCTGCCAAAAATTTCACCTAAATGACCAATAACCCCAGGTCGATCTTTCACCATCAGCCGTAGATAAAAACGGCTTTCCAACTCCTCCATAGGGCTGATCGTCTTGTAGTCGCTGTAAGCATTGCTAAGCAATGGGTTAGGCAATTTCTCTTCAGCTGGGGACTCCATATGAAGTGTCGCAGCAATGGCCATTATATCCGAGACAATAGCGCTGGCTGTTGGTCCTTCACCTGCACCAGGGCCATAGAGCATAACTTGGCCGATGGGGTCACCTTCCACAAGCACTGCGTTATTCACATCGTTAACGCTGGCCAATGGATGCTTAAGCGGCACCAGTGTAGGGTGAACACGCAGCTGGATAGTATCTGAGTTGTCTGCCTTTGGGGGATTGCGCTTTGCGATCGCAAGCAGCTTAATCACAAAGCCCAATGTCTTGCTGTAAGCAACATCTGCAGCACTCACATAGCGAATGCCTTCGGTAAACACATCTTCGCGCCGTATTTTGCCCCCAAATGCAATCGACGCCAAAATAGCAATCTTGTCAGCAGCATCTAGACCATCTACATCAGCGGTTGGGTCAGCTTCGGCATATCCCAGCATCTGAGCATCCGCCAAAATAGGCTCAAAGTCTCCGCCCTCCGACTGCATGCGAGTCAAAATATAATTAGTCGTACCATTAATAATGCCAGTGACTGTATCAATACGATTTACTCCGAGAGCCTGCTGCAATGGTTGAATAACAGGAATACCACCACCTACAGCCGCTTCGTAGAGTACATACACACCTGCTTTTTTCGCCGCCTCAGCAATCTCATTCCCATAGCGAGAGATCACAGCCTTATTAGCAGTCACCACATGCTTGCCATCTTCAATTGCTTCCAAAATCAGCGACCGAGCAGGTTCTAGTCCGCCAATAACTTCGACCACAATATCAATATCAGGGTCGGTCACAATTGCTTCAAGATCCGTCGTCAGACAATCCGGGGGTAAATCCACTGCGCGAGGCTTATCTAACGAGCGCACACCCACCTTATGGATTTCTAAGGTTTGTAGCAACGGGTGACGCTGTTCACCGTCTAACAAAATCTTGACAGTACCTGTGCCGACCGTGCCAAGTCCCAATAATCCAACCTTAAAAACCAATGTGCTGTCCTGCTCGATTTACCACAAATTATTGTAAAAGCCAGGGAACCCTGAGACTCACCTGGCTTTTACATAATATTCATTTGAGTGTAACTACTAACCAAGTCGGTAATACTTAGTAAGTCTCAACGTGCCAACGATGAGCTTTCTTCATATCACGACGATAGTCTTCCCAAGTTACGCCAGTCTTAGCGGCCGCTGCTGTTAAAGCTTCATCAATACCGCCTTCCATACCGCGCAGTCCACAGATATAGACATGAGTCTTTTCATCCTGGATTAGACTCCACAGCTCATCCGCATATTCAGCAATTCGATGCTGAATATACATACGACCGCCCTCAGAGTTCTGCTGCTCACGGCTAATGGCATAGGTCAGACGGAAGTTGTCAGGATATTTCGCCTGAAGTTCTTCCAGCTCCTCTTTGTATAGGATATTAGGTGTTTTTGGAATACCAAAGAACAGCCAAGCAAGGCCCTTAAAGCGATAGTCAGGGTTTGCCTCGCGCTCATTATCCTTAAACATACGCCACAGATACGCACGGAAAGGAGCAATACCAGTACCCGTACCCATCATGATCACTTTGGCATCAGGGTCTTCGGGCAGCAACATTTCCTTGCCCACAGGTCCTGTGATTTTCACCTTAGTGCCAGGCTCTAGATTGCACAGATAGGTAGAACAAACACCATTCACTGTTTCACCAGATTCAGGATGCTTGTAGGTAAGCTGGCGCACACATAGCGAGACAGTCTTATCATCTACATCATCACCATGACGGGTCGATGCGATGGAGTATAAACGAAGCTTGTGGGGCTTGCCTTTATCGTCAGTTCCCTCTGGAATAATGCCAATACTTTGGCCTTCTACATACTCCAGGTCACCTTCAGACAAATCAAATTTGATATGTTGAACGACACCAATGCCATCATCTGCTACCAGAGGGTCATTAGATAGGCATTCACCCAGGTAAGGAGTCTTTGGCTTGTAAATATTGATCGGTACATTAGCACCGGGTTTCTTAGCTTTAGTTTCGGCCATGGGTTTCTTTGCTGCAGGTGCTGTTTGAGTCACAGGAGCAGCTGGCATATTGCCGTTTGCTGGACGAATGCTGACAATTTCGCCTCCCATACGCATAATCCGCCGAGTTTCTTCGGCCATACGCATATAGGGAACTGTTATGAAAGTGCTCCCGCTCTGACGCACGGGTGCACTGCCCCCGGTTGCTGAGCTTAGCCCTTTAACCTCGTATACAAACAGACGGTTGCCAGAAACACTGACGCTACCGCCAACGACGCTCGAATTATACATGCGCTGAACTTTAAAGTATCTCCTAGCCCTTCAGACAGTGGTTTGACCCCTTATCTGAAATCAATTGTCCATCTAGCGTATCATTCTGAGCGAAGTGTTCAGGATATATAAGGGTACTGACTAAGAAGTCACCATCAACACATAAACGAAGTCAGCATCACACTGTGACTACTCTGTACCCTACCGAAGATAATCGGATAAAAACTATAAAATGCGATGCATTTATGATGTCTTTCGTTTTCTAAAAAGAGAAATACAGGCTAACTGAGGAAAAACCCTCAAGAATTGATACAAAAGTTTACAAGATTTTTCTCTAAGAACAGTCTTTCCCCTTGAATTTCAGACATCTTGAGACATAATTCAATCTGAGAAGTACGTGACAGATTGTAAAAAAACGAAAGTCTATTTATCATAAAGTACAAGCCAAGATCCTACCTGATGGTGGTTACGACCATCCTGTGTGTGGGTGCTTGTGACATCCCCACGTCCTTAAAGGGTTAATCATAAACCTTCTAACCCTTTAGTCTTAGGACTTGATGCCATATTAAGAGGATTTGAGATGACCATTGCAATGGGCCGTGCTGGAGCTAATCGAGGCGTCTTCGACGTCGTCGATGACTGGCTCAAGCGCGATAGATTTGTCTTCGTCGGCTGGTCCGGTTTGCTGCTGTTCCCCTGCGCCTTCTTGGCCGTCGGCGGCTGGCTTACTGGCACCACCTTTGTTACGTCC
>JBCDIX010000144.1:0-6901 GCA_038748405.1 Cyanobacteria bacterium P01_H01_bin.21
CCTCGGCAGTGTCTGGTTTTGGGGGGCGAGGCCTGTCGTTGGCAACTCATTGAACAAATCTACAGCTATACTCCTAGCTGCCATATCTTTAATCACTATGGGCCGACAGAAACCACCGTTGGCGTCCTCACCTATCCAATTAATCAAGTTGCTCTTCAAACCAAACCACCACAGCAAGAAATCGTACCCATTGGCCATCCCATTGCTAATACACAAGTTTATCTATTAAACACCGATCTGCAGCCCGTACCTATCGGTGTCCCTGGAGAACTTTATATTGGAGGAGCGAGTGTAGCGCGTGGTTACCTCAATCGTCCACAGCTAACAGCAGAGCGATTTTTATCCAATCCATTTGGCCAGCAGTGGGAGCAGACTCTTAGCGAATCTATGCCGTTAGGAGCTACTCTTTATAAAACCGGAGACTTAGCTCGCTACCGGCTGGATGGTACCGTTGATTTTCTTGGACGAGCAGATCACCAAGTCAAAATCCGTGGCTATCGTATTGAATTAGGCGAGATTGAAAGCGCCATTAGACAGCATTCTATGGTTCAAGAGGCGGTGGTGATTGTTCGCACTGCTCAATCAGGCAACAATCGTCTAGTGGCCTATATTGTTCCTAAGAAACAGTCAAATCTTACAGTTAGTGCCCTCCGTGATGTGTTGAAGGAAAGGCTACCTGACTATATGGTGCCAGCAGCCTTTGTTTTGCTAAAAACTCTACCTCTGACTCCCAACGGTAAGCTAGACCGTCAAGCGCTACCCGCACCTGAGCTGACACAATCTGAGCGGGAAAGCCCCTTTGTTGCTCCCATTACTGAAGCAGAACAGACATTAGCTAAGATTTGGGCTGAGACTCTAGGTGTTGAAAAGATTGGCATACACGATAACTTTTTTGAGCTAGGGGGAGATTCCATCCTCAGCATTCAAATTGTCGCTAGAGCCAATCAAGCAGGGCTCAAGTTAACCCCCAAGCAGGTATTTGAGAACCAAACAGTTGCAGAGTTAGCAGCTGTCGCCAATACACACCAAGCGATTCAAGCTGAACAGGGTCTAGTCGTGGGGAATGTCCCCCTCACACCAATCCAACATTGGTTTTTTGAGCAAGCGCTACCCGATGCCCATCACTGGAACCAGTCTATTCTGTTAAAAGTTCATCAGCCTTTAGAGTTAAGGCAGCTGGAACAAGCAGTACAGCTGTTGTTAGAACACCATGATGTTCTACGTCTGCGATTTGTACATCAAGACACTGGTTGGCAACAGTACGTAGCTGACCCCGATCCGATAACTCCACTGACAAAGATAGACCTATCGGCGGTTGCTGAAGCAGAACAAAGCGCAGCCATATCAAAAGCGGCTGCCAAACTACAATCGAGTCTAAGCTTAGCGTCAGGTCCCTTAATTTGCGTAGCCTATTTTGATTTAGGAATAAACAGGCCTGGTCGTCTGCTGTTGATTATTCATCACCTGGCGATTGACGGAGTATCTTGGCGAATTTTACTAGAGGATCTGCAAATTGCTCAACAGCAATTAAGTCAGGGCAGTGCCATACAGCTGCCTCCTAAAACCACATCATTTCAGTATTGGGCAGCACAGCTATGCCAATATGGACAGTCGGAAACTCTACGGCAGGAGCTGGACTACTGGCTAAGTAAGTCCCATCAATCAGCTGTGCCTGTGGATTTTCCTGAAGGTGACAACACATTAGCCAAAGCTGACACTGTTTGCGTGACCCTGAGCAAAACAGAAACCCAGGCACTGCTAAAGGAAGTACCAACTGCCTACAAAACTCAAATTAACGATGTGCTGTTGACAGCGATAGTACAAGCATTTGGCCAATGGACTGGGAAATACAGTCTGTTGATCGATTTAGAAGGTCACGGTCGAGAAGATTTGTTTGAAGATGTCGATCTCTCAAGGACCGTAGGCTGGTTTACAACCATTTTTCCTGTCATACTCAATCTTGAGCAGCCTGATAACCCTGGAGATGCTCTTAAAACTATCAAAGAACAGCTAAGAGAAATTCCAAATCGGGGAATTGGCTATGGCGCTTTACGCTACTTGAGTGGTCAAGACTCCATCACCTGGCAGCAGCAGGCTGAGCTTCGATTTAACTATCTCGGACAGACAGACCAGGCGCTTCAACAGTCATCCTTGTTTGCCTCTGCCCATGAACCGACCGGGGCAGGGCGGAGTCTCAAGGGGACTCGCTGCTATCTGATAGATATTGATGGCATTGTCGCCGATGGACAGTTGTCTGTTACCTGGACCTATAGTAAAGCTGTGCATCAGCCAACCACCATTGAGACATTGGCTAAAAACTTTATTAAGGCGTTGCGATCGCTAATTACCCACTGCCAGTCTCCAGAGGCTGGCGGTTATACTCCTTCTGACTTTTCAGAAGCCAATCTGGACCAACAAGAACTCGATCAGTTCCTGGCAAAACTTAAAGGAAAATCTTGAGAACTTATGACAGACGACATTCAAGATATTTACGAACTAACCCCACTGCAAAAAGGTATTCTTTTCCATGGTTTATATGCCCCTGAAGAAGGGCTATATTTTATTCAATTTAGCTATGCTGTGGAGGGAAATCTTAATATTGAGGCCATGAAGTATGCATGGGAGCGGCTCGTAGCTCGCCATGCTATTTTGCGTACTAACTTTTTCTGGGAAGAGATTGATAAGCCGCTACAGGTTGTCCATCAACAAGTAACAGTTCCCTTAGAGCAAGAAGACTGGCGTAGTATTGCCCCAGAACAGCATGCCGATCGATTAAAGTCTTTCCTAATAGCCGATCGGCAGCGTGGGTTTGACTTCTCAAAAGCCCCATTGACACGAATGACGGTAATTCGTCTAAGCGATCGGTCTTACCAAATTGTCTGGAGCAAACACCATATTATTTTAGATGGTTGGTCAGGGGCGTTAGTGATGGGAGAATTCTTCCAGCTTTATCAAGCATTTTGTCAGAGAACAGAAGTTCCCTTTCAGCCAGGTATTCCCTTCAAGAACTATATCTCTTGGTTGCGAAAGCAGGATCTATCTAAAGCAGAAGCTTACTGGCGACGTACCCTGAAGGATATCAAAACGGCTACCCCCTTAGCTTATATAGAAGATAAAGCTCTATCGAACCACGAAGAAAAGTATGACGAAGAAACAACTATACTGTCCATAACGCAAACCCAGCAGCTGCAGGCCTTAGCACAACAGCATCGACTTACCATCAACACCTTATTTCAAGGTGCTTGGGCGCTACTATTAAGTCGCTATAGCTGTCATGAGGAAATAGTTTATGGGTGTGGAGTGTCTGGTCGTCCCGTAGATTTAGATGGAACAGAATCGATGGTAGGTGTGTTTATTAATACATTGCCAGTTCGCGTTAACGTAGATCCTGAGCAGTCTCTAATATCATGGCTCGAACAGCTTCAGGCTCAGCTAGTTGAGATGCGTCAATATGAATATAGCCCGCTGGTAGATGTACAAGGGTGGAGTAATGTGCCACGAGGCTTACCCATGTTTGAAAGCATTGTTGTATTTGAAAATTATCCATCGGCCCAGGCCAGTATATCTGGAGAAGAAACATTAGAATTTCAGAATTTCACTGGATTTTATAAGACCAACTATCCTTTGAACATCATCGGGTATCCCGGTTCGCAATTAAAACTCGGGATCAACTATGATTGTCGTCGATTCGAAAGCACCACTATTAGCAGCATGTTGAATCATTTCACGATATTATTTGAGAATATCGTAACAAATCCTAATGTTAAGCTTCGAGAGTTGTTGCTATTGACTCCAGCTCAGCATCAACTCAGCCAAACATTAGTCAAAGAAATGACATTTGATTTCGATTTGGCTTTGTCACATTAGACAAGCAATTAAGTCGATCATAAGTAGTTATAACGTCTCAAAGCAAACACCATACCTATTCAGTGTAAATGTCTCTGGACTAATTAATTCTTCATGGGGAAAGAAAAATAGTTTCCCTAAATTGAATTTTATGAGTCCAATTTCAAATTCTCAGATTCGGCCCACAAACAGTATTGAAGACAAGATAACTGCCATGAATATATTTGAAAAACGTGAATCAAATGTGCGAAGCTATTGTCGAAGTTTCCCGGCTGTGTTTCATCGTGCTAAAGACTCTGTTATTTATTCTGAGTCGGGTGAAGAGTATATTGATTTTCTGGCTGGAGCTGGGGCTCTAAATTATGGTCATAACAATGACTATATCAAGCAGCAGGTAATGCTTTATTTGGATGCTGATGCTATCACCCATGGTTTAGATTTATACACTTCTGCCAAAGAAAAGTTTTTGACAACGTTTTCGGAACAAGTACTTGCTCCGAAAGGTCTGGATTATCGTATTCAGTTTTGCGGACCAACGGGAACAAATGCAGTAGAAGCAGCCCTAAAATTAGCTAGAAAAGTCAACCATAGAACTGGCATATTTTCTTTTATGGGAGCCTACCATGGTATGACTTTAGGAAGTATAGCCATTACTGGCAATAAGTCTATACGTGCAGGTACATGGGGAACATCCAGCAATGTTTCCTTTATGCCCTATCCCCATGGTTTTATGTCAACCATCGACACCATAGGTTACATAGAGTCTGTGCTGAGCGACGGTAGCTCTGGTATTGAAAAACCAGCGGCTATTATCTTTGAAACTGTTCAGGCCGAAGGTGGCGTTGTTGTTGCTCCCATTGAGTGGATGCAACAACTTAGAGCCCTGTGCGACAAGCATGACATTCTATTAATTTGCGATGATATCCAAGTCGGCTGTGGCAGAACTGGACCTTTCTTTTCCTTTGAACGGGCTGGCATTGTTCCTGACATGGTGATCCTTTCAAAATCGATCAGTGGCTATGGATTTCCTATGTCCCTGCTGCTGATCAAGCCAGATCTAGACATTTGGTCACCGGCTGAACATACAGGTACGTTTAGGGGAAATCAGCTGGCATTTGTAGGGGGAACCGCCGCCCTAGAGTTTAGGGAAAATACTGATCTCGAACGGGATGTCAAAGCTAAAGCTACTTTTTTGGAAAATTTTCTAAACCAGGAGATAAAACCAATTCATGAAGGCATTGACATCCGGGGTATTGGTTTGATTTGGGGCATTGATCTCACCCACTGTGGAGACGAGACTCTAGCCAAAACGATCGCTTCTCGCTGCTTTGAACTGGGTTTGATTATTGAACGAGTGGGCCGAAATGATACTGTTCTAAAAATTTTACCTCCCCTATCCATTGAGATGGATACCTTAAAAAGGGGCTGTTCACTAATTAAACAGGCGTTTACTGAGCGTATGGCGTAATAGTTTGTTGAAGGAGGATACCGGTGATGCTAACCGAAATAGCAGGTAAGACTATCTCTGAGAGTCTATTTTCTGAGAAAGTATATTGGCTGAATCAACTTTCAGGCGAACTCCCTGAGAGTACTCTAATTACCGACTACAAGAGGCCTAGAACGTACAGTAAAAAGAATAAAACGGTGCAGTTTCAACTTGACGAAGCCGTTTCTCAGAGGATTCTGAAGCTTAGTAACGGTTCTCCCAATTCGGTGTATCTGTTTCTGGTAGCCACCGCCCAGATCTTACTGGAAAAATATACGAATAATAGCGATCTAATTGTCGGGATACCTGCTTTTGATAACGGCGCAGATATTAAAACTTTGGCCAATAGCATTTTGCCACTGCGCACTTGTATCAACAACAATTTAACCTTTAAGGATGTTCTCCTTCAGGTCAAAGAGCGGGTAATTGATGCCTATGTTCATCAAAGCTACCCTATTAACACCATCGCTCAATTATTGGAGCTACCACAGCATCACAATCGCTGTTCAATTTTTGATGTGGTTATTTTATTGGAAAATATCCATGCCTATGATGAAATTTCAGACCTTAACAATGATCTGACAATTTCGTTTGCCATTGAGGATCAAGGTATTCGTGGGACCATCGATTATAGTGATTTGCTATTTTTTGATGGCACGATTGATGCGATCGCAAACTACTACACCAATATTCTCAAAAGCGTCGTTCAGCAACCCAGCCTTCAGCTATCAGACATTACGCTCCTAACAGTGTCCGACCAGCATCACCTGTTAGAGGACTTTAACGATAGCTATGGACTTTATCCCGTTGAAAAAACCATCAGTGACCTATTTGAGAAACAAGTAGTCCAAACACCGGACAATATTGCTGTTGTCGATGCCGTCGGTAAGCTCAGCTATCAAGATCTAAACAATAAAGCTAATCAGCTGGCCAGGTTTTTAAGACAAGTGGGGCTGGTCCCAGGAGAATTTGTTGGTATTTACAAGCATCGAGACATTAATTTCTTGATCGCTATTTTGGCTATTCATAAAGCAGGGGGGGCTTATGTACCCATAGACAGCAGCTACCCCTTAGACAGAATTCAGTACATGTTAGCCAACAGTGCCGTTAGATTTTTGCTCACCGATGGGCTATGCGTTAAACCATTGGATGATTTTGTAGAGCCCTGTTTAGAATTAGAACATGTTATTTGTTTGGATACAGTCGCTGATTTTAAGCAAACGGGGCTAGCCCATGCAAAAGTATATGACTCACAAGATTTTCAAACATTGTCTCAAGAAAATCTAGAACAACGCAATCAGGGCACTGCTCCAGCCTATATGCTCTACACGTCTGGCTCCACCGGATTACCCAAGGGCGCAATTATTCGGCATGATGGAGCCGTTAATCATATCTACGCACAGCTGGATGCATTAGCCTTACATGATAATTTTAGTTTCCTGCAAAGCGCACCAGCATCGTCTGATATTTCAGTTTGGCAATTTTTAGGTCCGCTGTTGACCGGTGGAAAGACCGTTATTGTCGATACAGAGACAGTTTGTGATCCAGCAAAATTATTTCAAATTATTC
>JBCDIX010000145.1:0-6647 GCA_038748405.1 Cyanobacteria bacterium P01_H01_bin.21
AACAGAATAGAAGAGTTTTTAGACGAGGTGTATATGAAGAAGAGAATTCACTCGTCTTTGGGCTATTTGACACCGAGCGAATTTGAGGAAAAGTGGAGGCAGGAAGCGTAGACTGTCTCAGATTGATACAGGTTAGTCTAGACTCGTTGTCATCTGATTTTACTGTCCAAAATTAGGGGTTCACTTCACACCGATGTCAATCGCTGCACTAGACGAGCTGTTTTCCTGGCCCATGGCATGGCCACTGTTGGAATACGTTCGGTAAAAATGCGACGGTGGCAGGCTGTATTGGGACAAAAGAACTTACACACTGTAAGAATCAAAGTCAGACTGAACTCGACACATGGTAAATCGGCCAGAGTTCGCTCGTATCGGCTATGAATGCGCTGAGTGAAACCGCCACATAGAGGGCATTGAGCAATCGCTTGGGTGGATGAAACGTTGAGGGTCAAATGATGGGCGTCTAAATCGAGGTCGTAGTCATCCAGCTGGAGTGGAGAATTATCGGGGAGTAGAGCCTTGAAGAATTGCATCGTCATAGTGCCTACAGGCAATGAAAATCCTCAGTTTTCTACCAGTTTCTGGGCGTCACCAAAAGCTCGGAAGAGCCTGTAATTGTCGTCTAATACCCATGCTTCTGACTGCTGAGTTGGGGATACTCTGCTTGATTCTCTGCCGTATCGCTCATCTGGATCCCGGTCCCATCAAACGCTTTCACTCATCGACCACACCACAACTGCTCAGGGGGCAGTGACCCATGCAAGGCATTGGCCGTGTGCGCCAGGAGCGGCGGGAGAACCGCAAAGGGCAATCGTTTTCTTGCCTTACTATACCCACCGGTATCAGAGGATGGAATCGTCTCTCCAGAGGTCGCTAGCCAAGTCGTGATTCGTTTGACCGCATGACTCAGACTTTTGTCCGGGTCGACCACCTGAGATATCCAAGCCCACAGCACGACTATCGGCGTATACAAAACCTGACGATACCTCACAGTCTGGTCATCTAGCACTTGCTGAATCTCACGCTCACTCAGGTCCTGGGCAAAGGGCAGACCGAGACTATCTTGATACTTTTGCTTGAGGATCTCCGCACGATTCGGCATAGTAAAGGCAGTATATTGGGACTTCCAGGTCTTGATCTTCTCAGATCACAAGGCCTGGGGCCTTTTCTTTGCCTTTTACGTCAGTGCCATTCCTATTAGCTCTATCTCAACTATGACATCGATATCATAGGTACTTAATCAGGCCCCTCAATAATCCATCACTCTGCACTGCCTTTAGAAGAAAATTAAAATTTCAACATCTTGGCTATCGCTTTATATACAAAGTCAATTTGCTTACCTATGCCATCATTTCCTTCTGCATAGCTAGGCTTCCAGAAGCTGGCTATATAAGTATTCTCTTTGTCAAGATTGTACGATTCTATGTAGGATCTGATTTTATTTATGCTATCGAACTCACCGGCCATCCAAACATAGGGATTGCCATCTTTCCAGGGAAGAGACTTGATACCTGTTAAAAGAGCATCCGAATTTTTACCAGGATTATCATTAATAATCCAGCTTACAGCCATGCCCTCAGGTACTTTAAGAGCCTGCTTATCTGACTCACTGACAACCTCTATCATGACATAGCCTTGGGCATGGCTCGGCAACCTTTCTAGATTACAGCAGATTGCCGGCAGCCCTGACATATCGCCTGCTAACAAAAACCAATCAGATTTATCATCAACAAGTTTAATAAGTTTAGGGTTGTCTATTAGGATCTTGTCACCAGGCTTAGTCAATTCAGCCCATTTTGAGGCCAGTCCAGCATTTCGCCTATAGAGAGAAAATTCAATGACCAGCTCATTATTATCTCGATTAAAGGACCGAATAGTGTAGATTCGCCCTAAGTACTGGCCAATTCTAAGCTGACTTTTCTTACTTATTGCTTGACCATTCCGGGAAAAAAGCAACTTTACATAGCCACCTTCTTGCTCGTCTGGAAAATCAACTAGATCATCGCCTGTAAAAATGATCCTCTGCATATGGGGAGTAACTTTTGTAGTTTTTTTTACAACGATTGTTCGGTAACCTTTCCCCGCCATGTGCAGTAATAAAATAGAACTACCTAAAAGACTAGCATTCCAATGGTGTTTGATGCTGTTCTGTAGAACACTGGGATAAACCTGTCAGCCTAACGATGCCCTTTAGAGGGCTTTGTTGCATAAATAGGTCGATAGGTAGCTGCGGAGAGTAAAGAGCGTTTGGTAAGTTGCAGTTACCACAACAAACAACGTACCCAATGACGTCTCACTACAAAGTCCGCAACTGGTCAAATTATAACGCTGGATTAATTAGCCGGGGGAGCCTTCACGTATGGCTAGACGAAGATGTATTAGCTGCGTGGAAGACTAGAGAAAAGACAGGCAAACCGGGTGCATCTAATACGTACAGCGACTTAGCCATCGAAACGCTGCTGACGCTGAAGTCGGTATATCGCCAGAAGCTGCGTCAGACAATCGGGTTTGCCCGTTCCCTGTTTACGTTGATGTCCGTCGAGTTGGAACTGCCTCACTACAGCACCCTGTCCCGTCGGGCTAAACGATTGAATATCGACCTGTCAGTGACGCCAACGCAGGGGAGTCGCCACGTTGTCATTGATAATACAGGCATCAAAGTCTACGGAGAGGGCGAATGGAAAGCCCGTAAGCATGGGGTTAGTCAGCGCCGTACCTGGTTAAAACTCCACGTCGGTATTGATGAAGAAACCGGCGAAATTCTAGCAGCCGTTGTCACACCCAACTCAACGGGGGATAGTGAAGTATTGAGCGAGATGCTCGATGCGATGGACGATGAAATTGAGCAAGTCAGTGCAGATGGGGCGTATGACTGTGGCTACGTCTATGACTATATCGATGAGCGTGAGGCGACCGCTGCGATACCGCCACGCAAAGATGCCAAGATTTGGTTGCATGGCAACCGCAAAGGACCCACGCATCCTCGTGATGAGAACCTGAAACGCATTCGACAGGTGGGTCGCTCGACTTGGAAAGACGAGATTAACTATCACCGTCGCTCGCTGAGTGAAACCGGGATGTATCGACTCAAGACCATTTTCACAGGTGAGGTGTGTGCGAGACAGATTGAAACGCAAACGACAGAGCTGATGATTGAGTGCAAAGCGCTCAACAAAATGACACAGCTAGGCATGCCAGATAGCTACCCAGTTGAAGCTTAGAGAATAACCCTAGTAGGGGATTTCTACCTCATTTTTGATTCATGCAACAAAGCCCCTTTAGAGACTGACGAGTGAATTCTCAGATCCGCTAAGGGGGCGTTCAAAAATAACATACCTCTAGCCGCAGGTTCGGTTGGATAGGTAGATGGGTAGATGGTTTGAGCTTGGATGCAACATTAATGTCTGCGAGTATCAAGATCAATAACTTTAAGACTTGGGATAAAAAATCCTCCTAATCCCGCCAAAATCATTACTAAGGAACAAAAGGTATAGATAACAGCCATACCTGCACCAGGACCGATACCAAAGCTAATGCCAAGTAGATTTGACAAGGGTTTATCTGACATCATAGCAGGCTCGAACAGCTGATCTGCAAGAGGTCCAGCGATTAAAATCGCTCCAGTACTAACAATTTGAATAACTAAATCCCTAGCAGCAAAGACTCGGCCTTGAATTTCGGGAGAAATCTTATCCATCCAGAGGGCCGTGCGCGTACTGCTTATCAAAGGAAAATTTAGCGATGAGCACATCTGAGCAGGCATCCATATTGTAAGAGATTGTCCCAAGCCAAAAATAGTTTTGCTAAGACCCGCTCCAATATATCCTCCCAATACACCATGAATACGACGCTTGGGGCCGCCCCAAACACCTACAATAACGGCTCCTGTCACGCCACTAATGCCGGCCATAGCAGAAACACTTGCCAGGGCCTGAGCACTGCCATTGGTTCTCGCTAAAATCATTGGACTACTGACGGCTCCGGCTAAATCGTGGGCAAAGGTAAACAGAACCATAACTAACAACAGTGCTTTGAGACTAGACTGTTTCCATATGTGATGAAAACCAAAGATAAACTGACTAATCCAACTCTGAGTTTTGATCTGTTTTTCTGGCTTTAGTTTTCTTTCTGGTTGAGGGATAGATGCTGATAGCAGTGTGGCAAAGGCTACAGCAAAAGTGATTAAATCAACCGCTATGACGCCAGATACCTCAATTAATGGATAAAGAATAGCGGCTAGGGATGGACCTACAATATTTGAGCCATAGCGAACGATGGCGGTCATGCTGCCAGTGCGGGTGTAGTGCTGAGGAGGAACCATCAGAGATATAGACGCCTGATAGGCCAAGGTTTGGATTTGACCAAATCCTCCAGCTATAATCAAAATCAAATAAAGATGCCAAATTTGTAGCTGCTGCGTGAGATAAAGAATACCGACAGATGCAGTTGCTAAGGCTGCAACCGCATCTCCCATCAACATCAAATACTTGCGATTAAATCGATCAACAATCAGCCCTGCAAATACGGTTGCTGCTATCGCAGGCAGCCGTGAGAAGATTCCCATCAATGCTAATGTTGTTACTGACTCAGTCTGGTCCCAAAGCCATAGTGTAAGGGCAAAAAATGTCATGTAAGTGCCTAGATTGGACACCAACTGACCAAACCAAATCAGGGTAAACGTACGCATAGAGGAAAAAATTTAGACTAAAAGAGAGCTTGATACCATCTACACTCAAAGTCGTCAGCTTAACAAAGCTAAAATTTCTAATATGAGGGAATTAACTTTGCTGAGTTAGACACTGCTCAATATCAGTCAGCATTTGCTCAGCTGCCAAAAGGCTGCGCCCACCCGCCCAAATTGCACTGGACACTTCACACACTATGCCCCGTTCAACCGCATTTAGCGTTGACCACAGCGGGTCGCTGACAAACTCTGCTTTGGTGATGCTTCCTTCATTGCGTGAATTATACGCTAGAAAGATGATATCGCCGTCGATGGCCGCTAGGTCTTCCTTTGATGGATGGATGGCATAGTTCTCGCTGGTGTCCTGAACTGGATTGCGCTTAAAGCCCAGATCCTGCAGGATCGCCCCTGAAAAACTGCTGGTCGTGTAAGCGGAAGTGCCGCCGGGCCAATTAAAAATAACCGATGCGGTTAGGGTTTGGGGCGATGGACTCAGGTTGGCCTTGAGTCTATCCGCCCGCTGTTGGTAAGCGGCCAAAAGCTCCTCTGCTTTTTCTAGCTGTCCCAGGGCGTCTGCATGGAGAAGAAAGTGTTCTTGCCAGTTGCCATAGCGGCCGTTGTCTTCAGCAAATACGGTGGGCGCTATGCGTGACAGGTTTTCGTAAAAGCCTTCCTCTGCAAGCATTGAGCCTAAAATCAGGTCTGGCCTCAGGTTTAGTACTGTTTCCAAATTAGGTGTCCTGCCGATTCCTATGGATGTGATGGTTTTGTTGTCTTCTGGATAGAAGGAAGAGTCTGCAGATCCTGGTCGACCAATGGGAGTAATGCCCAGAGCGAATGCATTTGTCAAAGGAGCGGAATCCAGGACAACAACCCGCTTCGGCGAAACGGGAATCTGGGTGGTGCCCATGGCATGCTCAATTGAGCGCATGGGCACGTCGGAAATATTAGAGGACGGCACATTTGGCTGGCAGCTTGTCAATAAGCCACCCACCAGTGTCCCGATTACCCCTCTACGAAATCTGCTGACCATTCTTAAAATTCAACAGAATAGCGCAGGCTGGCCGTAATACCCGGTCTGGCAAAGCGTCGATCTTCAGTAAACCGAATGCGTTCCTGCGCATTGAGCACTAGCTCGTCGCTGTTTAGCAAATTCTCAAGACCTAGAGTGAGCCGCCCCGGACCGACTTGTAAGCTGCTTAGAAAGTCTAGGGAAAAATAGCTCTCGACCTCAAAGCGGTCTACGCCCTCATCAAAAGCACGATCGCGATCACCCACAAACAGCAGCTGCAGCCGATTGCTCCAGCGGGGAGTCGTTTCGTTTTCAACATAAAATCCCACCTTGATAGGAGGCACGCTCAGAGATGTCAACGGCTCAAAATCACCATCGTCATTGCGATCATTTTCCCCTTCAGACCAGGTAAAGTTTCCCCCTAGCCGCCAAACATCGCTGGGTTGCCAGTCAACGGCAACTTCTACACCATAGTTACGCTGGGGAGCTCGATCCAGTGTTGTAAGGTTGGTGTCCGGGTCAAATCGCAAAGAAGCCCCTAAATCGGATTCGCTATAAAACCCGGCAATGCTAGCTTGAATCGTATCAAACTCAGCCCGCGCGCCAATCTCATAGTTATCGACCGTGATCGGTTCTAGCTGGATATTGTCAGGATTAAAGGTCGGGCCATTGTTTAAGCCTCTGCCAACGTTGGGAACTGAAAACCCCTGGGAAAAATTGGCAAACAGCCCGAGCTCTGGAATCGGTCGATAGAGCAGACCAGCGTTAAATGAAACATCATCAAAGCCGCCGCTGCCACCCTGTCGTTCCCGAGGTAGCTCATCTTCATCGACAAATAAATCTATAAAATCATTGGCATCAAAGTTAACGTCGTCATAGCGTAAACCGCCGCTAATCTGAAACTGATCGCTAATATCCCAGCGTGCTTGGGCAAACAACCCTAAATTTTCT
>JBCDIX010000146.1:0-6480 GCA_038748405.1 Cyanobacteria bacterium P01_H01_bin.21
GACCAGTTGCGGAGTTTGTAGGTGCGTTTCATCGGTACCGTGTTTGTGTGGTAACTACACTTTACCGACTCCTATAGCTCCGCAGCTACCCTTATTCATGCAACAAAGCCCCTCAGGAGTAAAATAGGCATAGTTTTTGCTAAATGCCATTTTGCCTGCATAAAAGTCGCTACCCACAGCTTGCCACAGGCATGATAGTTCTGGTTTAACAGAGCTAATTCTGTAGGAAAAATAAAGGATTTTACGGTCAACCCTTGCGGCCACATTTTTGGGTAGAGGGATTGGATATGGGGCGAAAAGGGAGCCGGTGAGGAGGCGGAGTGGATTGGAAGCGGTGCGATGCATCGCACCCTAACCGACTTGACTACCCCCCATAGCGCTTTGTTGCGATTCATTCCCTCTCGGAAGGTTGCCGGTCAGGCGAGGTGGGTTCGATACCTTACGCTAATGGTCAACCTACCCCGGAGCTCCTCCCAAGAGGGGAAGAATTATCTCCGTTTGGCAAGAGGTTATTTCTTTTCTTCACTCAACTCCATCTGGGCAAAGTGCTCTAGCAGCATGCGGTGGATGAAAATGTAGCCGCCGCCAACCTTTTGTAGGAAAAGACGATCGGCTGCATGGTCGAGAAAACGGGCGTAGTTCCAGGGGATATGCCCCATGAGGTAAAGCATTAGTCGCAGAGTAAAGTGTCGAATACTAGCTGAACCGCCGCCAATCAGCCCAAAACTCAGTCCACCAATCAGCCCAAAAAACAGCCCAGCACTCAGCCCACTAAGTAGAGTCAAAATCAGCCCGCCAAGCAGAGTCAAAATTAAAGCATGTTGAATCGATTTCCAAATACCCTGATTGGCTTGAAATCTTTGCTCCATTTCTGGCCCTTTCAGTCCACCAATCAGCCCACCAATCAGCCCACCAATCAGCCCACCAATCAGCCCGCGAATCAGCATATCAACCAACACACTAACCAGCCCACCACTCAGCCCACCACTCAGCACAACACTCAGCCAACTGACAAGCCCAATAATCAGTCCAAAAATCCACCCACGAGACCAAGCCGTTTTGGCTTTTTGCCAGGACCATCTCAGACTTTCGACAGGTTCTATATCTTTTCCTAAAAATAAAAAAAACAGCCCAACACTCAGCCCAGAGATCAGTCCATAAATCATAGCAGTACCACTCAGCTGCCCAAGACTCAGCGCAAGACTCAGCGCAAGACTTAGTCCAATAACCAGCCCAAAAGTCAGCGCATTGCCTAAACGATAACTCAATCTTTGGCTCTGAGACTGAAGCCAACTAGGCTGTATGCGCTCAATTAAAAAGACTGTCTGAGATGTTTGCACCATCCGTTTCCCCAGAAACTTCAACCAGTTCAGCATTTGGTCTGGGGTGTACTGTTGTGTGCCGCCTCGACGCATTAACATGCGGTCAACATATGTGTTAAACAACTGCTGGCGCTGTTTCTCAAGTGTTTCTACTTCAGGTAGAGCCTCCTCAGTAGAGTCCTGATAGGCCAAACTTACAATGCTCAGCATCAACGGTGAAGCAGCCAGTTCTCTGAGTTCAGCGTTTTGTTTGATGGTCCTTTTTAAGAGCACTAACGACTTCCCAGCACTTTCTAAAAAGTGATCAATCTGTTGTGTGGTGAGCGGACGTACATAAAGAGCACTTCGCAAATTTAAGCGCTCGGATAGTGCCTCATAGTCTCGAATCCGGCTGCACACCACAATTTCAGTTAACCCATGGGTGTCAATAAACTGATTCAACGCTTTGACACAAGCATTGCGATACTGGGCATTAACCTCATCCAAGCCATCCAATAACAGAATCAATTGCTCTTGCTCTACCCAGGTTTTAGCTAATGTCTTGCTGGCTCCGTAGACAGTATTTAACTCTTGGACCAACCAGTCTGCAATGGATTTTCTCTGCTTTGCCCAGGAGGATAGGTTCATTACCACAGGCAAAGGTTGACTGAGATCATTTTCGGATCTCGTAATTAAACTTTGAGCCAGTTTGAGCAGAGTAACCGTTTTGCCTGCCCCCGGCTCTCCCAAGATCAAAAGAGTTCGACCCGTACCAATATCGTCAAAGACTGTGCTGGCTGTTGTACCCTCTGGCAGAATTTCTCCCTCATCTTCGGCAAATTCCTCCATACCACTCAATGGCTTTTGAACCAGGTTGCTTCGTTCTTCCAGACCTAGCTCAAATACAACTTTGGTGTGGAGCGA
This sequence comes from Cyanobacteria bacterium P01_H01_bin.21, assembly GCA_038748405.1. GTDB lineage: Bacteria > Cyanobacteriota > Cyanobacteriia > Phormidesmidales > Phormidesmidaceae > Leptothoe. The sequence goes on from JBCDIX010000146.1 coordinate 2,226, forward strand.
CTTTTCCAGCACGCCTTCAATCCAAAACTGTTTGACCTTACTTAATAATGTTTGTCGCCATCGATATTCTTGCTTGCTGAGGGTGTTTACTGCCTGAGTTGGCGCTTGGTCAACCTGTACAGTGCCAAAAACATTGATTGCGGCCACCCCACCCTGCACCTGGGTTAAATTCAGATCCCGTCCAGCAATACCACCAATTTGGACGGACTCCAGCACGCTATTTGAGATATTTAGTTTTTGATCTAAGGGCTGATCGGATGCTTGAGTCATCAATAATGCCCCCTAAATCAAAAAGAAATTAGTACCTACATTCAACCACGGACTCACGGATTCGAAAATGGATTTCACTTTTTGCCAAAGACCTCTCCCAGCATCCGCGGAGCTTCTCCAAAGAGAGGAAACGATATCCCTGTTTGGCAAGAGGTTATTTCTTTGCTTCACTCAACTCCATCTGGGCAAAGTGCTCTAGCAGCATGCGGTGGATGAAAATGTAGCCACCGCCAACTTTTTGTAGAAAGAGGCGATCGGCGGCGTGGTCGAGAAAACGGGCGTAGTTCCACGGGATATGACCCATGCGGTAAAGCCTGAATCGTAGAGTGAAATGTCGAATACTAGCTGAACCGCCACCAATTAAGCCAATAAACAATGCAATATGCCATCCAACAATTAGAGTGAGAATCAGCATAAAAGCCAATGCATATTGTATGGATTTCCAAATACCTTGGTTAGGTTTAAATCTTTTGGTTATGTCTACTATCTGAACCCCCACAATCACTCCAGCACCCAGACCACCAATTAAGCCACCAATTAAGCCACCAATTAAGCTACTACTCAGGCCCCTACTCAGGCCCCCAATTAAGCCCGAAATGAAACCATTACTCAGGCCACCACTTAAGCCATAGATCAGCCCAACCACTAGCCCATAAATCAGCCCAACCACTAGCCCATAAATCAGCCAAAGATAGCAAGCATTCTTAGCAGATGACCAAGACCATCTCATCTTTTCGAACGGCTTTATATCTCTGATTGACGTTAATGAAATGTAAATGAGCCCCCACGTTAGCCCGTTCATCAGCTCCATGTCTCTCAGCATAGAAATCCTACCAAGATATATCAGACCATCGGAGACTATCGGCCAAAACCTTCTTAGTGCAGCATTATTTAAAAGCTCATAAATCACTCCAATAATCAATCCACTTTCCAAACAAAATCGTATGCGTTGAATCCGAAACTGAAGCCAACTAGGCTGCATACGCTCAATCAAGAAAACCGTTTGAGACGTTTGAACCATTCGTTTCCCTAAAAATGTCAACCAGTTCAGCATTTGGTCTCGGGTGTATTGTTGTGTGGTGCCTCGACGCATTAACATGCGCTCAACATAGGTGTTAAACAACTGCTGGCGCTGTTTCTCAGGTGTTTCTACTACAGGCAATGCTTCCTCAGTACAGTCCTGATAGGCCAAACTTACAATGCTCAGCATCAATGGTGAAGAGGCCAGCTCTCTGAGATCAGCATTTTGTTTAATCGCCCTTTTCAAAACCACCAACGACTTCCCAGCACTTTCTAAAAACTGATCAATCTGTTGCGTGGTGAGCGGACGCACGTAAATTGCACTGCGCAAATTCAAACGCTCGGATAGTGCCTCATAGTCTCGAATCCGGCTGCACACCACAATTTCAGTTAAGCCATGGGTATCAATAAACTGATTCAACGCTTTGACACAGGCATTTCGATATTTGACATCAACCTCATCTAAACCATCCAATAACAGAATCAACTGCTCTTGCTCTACCCAGGTTTTACCTAACGCCTTATTGGATCCATAGACATCACCTAACTCTTGGACCAACCAATCTGCAATCGATTTCCGCTGCTCTGCCCAGAAGGACAGGTTCATCACCACGGGCAATGGCTGACTGAGATCATTTTCGGATCTTGTGATTAGGCTTTGAGCCAGTTTGAGCAGAGTAACTGTCTTGCCTGCCCCCGGCTCTCCCAAGATCAAAAGAGTTCGACCCGTACCGATATCTTCAAAGACTTTGCTGGCTGTTGTGCCTTCTGGCAGCATTTGTCCCTCATCGGCAGCAAATTCTTCCATCCCACTCAATGGCTTTTGGACCAGACTACTCCGTTCTTCCAGTCCTAATTCAAACATAACCTTGGTGTGGAGGGACTTTTCCAGCACGCCTTCAATCCAAAACTGCTTGACCTTACTCAATAATGTTTGTCGCCATCGATATTCTTGCTGGCTGAGGGTGTTTACTGCCTGAGTTGGCGCTTGATCAACCTACACAGTGCCAAAAACATTAATCGCGGCCACCCCACCCTGCACCTGAGTTAAATTCAGATCTCGTCCGGCAATACCGCCAATTTGGACGGACTCCAACACACTATTCGAGATATTTAGATTTTGATCTAAGGGCTGATCGGACGATTGAGTCATCAATAACGCTCCCTTATATCAAGAAGAAATTAGCACCAACATTCAACCACGGACTCATTGCTTCCAAAATGGGTTTCACCTTTTGCCAGAGACCCGTCCCCGCATCCACCGTCTCCCCCACATCTTTCAACACCTTGGTGACCCGCTGCAAATTCTTCGCCGCAAATTCCTTATCTGGTTCATCCGCCTGTACCTCGTCTTGGGCAGTTTCTACACTGCGAATCGCTTTAGCTTTGTCATTGTCTGGCAAGTTCGACGCTTGTAAGACAGATTTCAGCTGATCTAGTAGATTTGCAATATCGGCAGGGGTTAATGATTTCTCAGCTGTACTTTCACCAATTTGCTGAGACTGATTCACGGTCAGGTCCCGTCCAGCAAGGCCCCCAATCTGGACATTCGATAATTGACCACCACTGATGGTGAGCGACTGGGCGGGTGTTGCAGATGGTGCGACACTCTCTGCAGAACTCGTAGATTCTGATCCTGTCGGCACCCCTACAATCGCTTCTAATCCCTGAATTAATCGACCCATATCATGTTTAAAGTCAGGATCTGGCCTTGCCAATGTGGCGTTGCGATACGCCACATCCTCTAGACCCTCTGGCAGAGCATCTGCGCTGGGCATATCTGCCCCACCCACCAACAAAGGCACAACGGGTATTCCACGCTCTAGAGCAGTTTCAATTTCTGCCCGCACCCAATCTACATCCGACTGGTTCAATCGCTCCTGTATTACCTTGAGCCAGGTTGGTCCCATGACGGCTACCAATACCTGACAGCGACCAACGGTCTGGTTTAGGTGGGTGCGAAAATCGATCCCCAGCGGAATAGAGTCAACATCCTTGAACACAACATCAGCGTCAAAATGTTGGCTCAAAAAATCGTAAATACGCCCGGTGACGTCGTTGCTGTCACTGCGTCGATAGGAAATAAAAATTGCGTTGGAAACCGACATAGAAGCAATGGTTTAAATAACCCTGGTTAGATGCACTATATCGGAAAAACTAAGAGTTTACGCGGATATAACTCGGTTTTCACTACAACCGTATTACTAGGAAACATGTCGACGGGCTTACCGGTTTTAGCTCAAGGATCGGCGGAGGGCAGTTTTGAGATTGAAGTCAAGTGTAAACCTAAGTGATGGGGTGCCGAGGTGACGTGTCCCTTGACCGTGGAAACCCCTGGTATAGCGCTGGACTTCAATCCGGCACGGATCCCTCCCTATTGCTAGCCAGATGCGGTCAATGGTGAGTGGGCAACAGGGATCTCAAACATTATGTCTGTTGCAGCTCTCTCCAAGATTGTGAAAGTACGGTTCCAGCTGATTTTGCAAAGACAACAGTTAACAATAACCCAACTGCCAGATCGGGCAAGATTGAATGGGTTAGTAGCACTAAGACGGCTGCAGTTAGGACAGAGGTGTTGGCAATGATGTCGTTGCGAGAACACAGCCATACTGATGACATGTTTAGATTGTCGTTACGATGCCGCGTCAGCAGCAACAAACACAACAGGTTTGCCAGTAGCGCCAGTACGCCCACTGCCCCCATGATGGACCCTTCGGGGCTGGCTCCTGCAAAGAGTTGATAGGTGGCTCTGGCAAATACGGCAATGGCAAACAAAAACATGATCAGGCCCTTGAGCAGCGCTGCCCCCGCCTGAGCTTTGGCACTTTTATGAATCACATACAGACTGCTGGCATACACCAGGGCATCTCCTAGCATATCCAACGAGTCCCCAGTTAATGACAGCGACGCCGCTCGAATACCGGCCCCAAACTCGACGACAAACATCACAGCATTGATTAACAGC
>JBCDIX010000147.1:0-6437 GCA_038748405.1 Cyanobacteria bacterium P01_H01_bin.21
TCGGTTAAAGCAAGATGCTTTTGGGTTAGTCAATGCTCAGCTGGGTTATGAGTGGGACAGTACCGGCATTTATGTGTTTGCCAACAACATTTTTGATAGCCGCTATATTACCGCCTCTCTAACCGCCGCTGGTCAAGATTTAGCCTCATTTGGCGATCCTTTCACCATCGGTGTGCAGGTGAGGTCTAGATTCTGATAGCGGGTTATTAAGCGTTAGAAAATGAGGAAGAGAGGATGGAAAAGTCGCTAACTCAATTCAGAAGTGCTATCTGGCAGAAAATAGGGCTGCTGGGTAGCCTGTATGTTTCTCAACATATTCCTCTAACGTTTGTATATGATGCGATACCAGTGTTTTTGAGGCAGCAGAATGTCTCACTGAGAACATTGGGATTGCTGCAGCTGTTGGCACTACCGCTGGTGTTTAAGTTTTTGTGGGCACCGCTGATCGATCGCTATGGGGTGACTCGCTGGGGGCACTATCGGTTTTGGATTCTTTGTTTTCAACTAAGCTTAGGGGTTGCGATCGCACTCCTTGCCTTTCTCAACATCACCCAGCAGTTCACCTTTCTCCTGCTTGGTCTTCTGCTAGTGAGTCTGCTCAGTGCCAGTCAGGATATTGCTACCGACGCCCTGACTATTGGCCTACTTTCTCCCGCAGAGCGAGGCTTTGGCAATGGCATTCAGCGAGGCGGTAACTCTCTTGGGGCTATTATTGGCGGCGGCGGTATGTTGCTTCTATTAAGCTATTGGGGGTGGCGTACCACCTTATTAGTTATGGCAACAGTTCTTTTGTTGGCCGTAATCCCTATCGCTCGCCACTGTGAGCGGGTTATAAAATCAACAACATCATCCCCACCCAGCTTTAGACGACTGATTAGCGTTTATCGCCGTCCTGGCATGGGCCGCTGGCTACTCATCTTGATCCTCTACAGCATTGGTCCATATATGGCCCTCACGATGTTTCGCCCACTGTTGGTGGATCTGGGACTATCCATGGGCGAGATTGGGCTGTTACTGGGTGTAGTCAGCTATGGTGCCGGGCTGCTGGGTGCTGTCGTCGCGGGTTTCAATATCTCTCGACTGGGCCGCAAACAAGCATTGGTCACCTTCAGTGCCCTACAGGGAATTGCCATTGTTGCCTATTGCCTACCCGCTTTAGGGTTTACACAATTACCCATACTCTACCTGGTTGCGACAATCGCCCAGTTTATTAATGGCATGGCGATGACTGCATTATTTACTGTCATGATGGATAATAGCGAGGCGGCAACAGCAGGCACTGACTATACGGTACAGTCCTCTGTGGTCTACATTAGCGGGATTGTTGGTGCAACCTTCAGTGGTGTAATTGCTGAAGCTATTGGCTATAGAGGTGTATTTGCAGTTGCTTTTGGTTTTGCTGTGATAACAGTATTAGCTATCAGCTATCTCTTACGTCAGAGTTCATCGTTTTGACATTAAGAAAGTTATTAATGAAATCCATTCTCATTTAACTTCGCTATGATGGTGGTCAACTATTGGCAAGCACCTTAATTGAGAGGTCAACATGGATACACTCACTCTCAAAATCATCTTTCTGGTTTGCTTTGTATTGACAGGGGTTATTCGCAAACCCTATCAGCGAGAGATTAAGAAAAACACCATCGTCGACAATCGTAAAACTCCTCAGGAAACTGGCCTGCTGGCGTTTGTCTTTCTGGGTATGTTTGTTTTGCCGCTGATTTATATTGTTACGCCACTGTTCAATTTTGCTAATTATTCATTGCCGATCTGGGCGAATGTATTGGGGATTGCGACATTTGCGATCGCACTCTACCTATTTTGGCGTTCTCACCGCGATCTTGGCCAAAACTGGTCACCCACATTACAAGTCCGAGAAGAGCACACGTTGATTACCAATGGCATCTACCAGGCCATCCGCCATCCCATGTATACAGCCATCTGGCTCTGGGTTATTGCTCAGGGGCTATTGTTAACCAACTGGATTGCCGGTCTTGCCGGGGTCATTACCTTTGGCACCCTATACTTTTTCCGGGTAGGTAATGAGGAGAAAATGATGTTAGACCAATTTGGTGAGCAATATCAGACCTATCGACAGAGAACAAAGCGTTTGGTGCCCTATTTGTTTTGATCACAAACTGGGAAAACGTTACCTTAGGGAGCGATGCAAAAATAAATATTAGCAGAGAGAAGGCAAGGAGAGCAGGATAGAGCACGCGAAGGAGCGATAACTTCGTTAGTCCATCCTGAATCTTAAATCATGATGGTGTAGTCCCCTTTGCTAGCACTGTGTTCCCCTCAGGGTACTCCTACGAATCTCCCAACGCCCAATCAAATTGGTCATCTACCTATGTCCCAAGCTATCGTCATCGGCGGCAGTATTGCTGGCCTTCTTACTGCCCGAGTCCTTCTTGATCACTTCGATCACGTTACTCTCCTCGAACGAGATCGGCTTCCCCATAGCCCTGAAATAAGACCCGGTGTTCCCCAGGCTCAACACGTCCATGCCCTCTTACTCCATGGATACCATTTGGTAGAGTCGCTGTTTCCCCACATCACTAATGATCTCACCGCCCAGGGTGCGCAACTCCTCGATTGGACCAATGACTGGAAATTTTTAACCATGTGGGCCTGGATGCCCAAGCATAAATCCAACTTAAAGGGACTCATTTGCAGTCGCTTGTTGCTGGAATGGTACCTGCGGCAACAGCTATTGCAATGGCCAGGTTTTATCCTTAAAGACCAGACTTACGCACAATCCCTGGTTAACAGTCAAAATAGCATTACTGACGTCGTAATTGATAATAAAACCAGCGGTATTTCTACTCTCCAGGCAGACCTAGTGGTGGATGCCTCCGGTCGCCGCTCGCAACTACCAGAATGGCTGACAGAACTAGGCTATGGCCCGGTTGAGACCACAAAAGTTAACTCATTCTTAGGCTATGCCTCTCGCTGGTATGAAGCTTCATCAGAAGACCCTATTCAGGGAGTGATTATCGCCAGTAAGCCAGGCACCACCCGCCGAGGTGGCGTTGTTTACCCAGTGGAAGACAATCGCTATGTGATTACCCTCAGCGGCTTTGAAAAAGACTATCCCAGCAACAACGAGGACGAGTTCTTGGAATTTGCCAAGAGTCTGCGGGACCCTGCTATCTACCAAATTATTCAAAAGACTAAGCCCGTATCCTCTATCTATTGCCACCGCAGCACAGACAACTGCTTACATCATTATGAAAAACTAAAGGCGATGCCCGCTGGACTGGTCACCTTAGGCGATGCGGTGTGTGCCTTTAACCCTAGCTATGGTCAAGGTATGACGGTTGCTGGGATGGGAGCCGTGCTGTTAGGAGACTGTTTGCACAATGTCTCTTCCAAGGAGAATTTAACGAGTAAATTCTCACTTCAGTTTCAGCGAAAATTGGCTAAAACTATCGAATTGCCATGGATGATGGCCACTGGCGAAGACTTCCGCTGGGAAATGACCACCGGAGATCGTCCTAACTGGTTTACACGACAGATTCAAGGTTATTTTGATCGTGTGGTACAAGCGGCTAACAGTGATACAAAGATCCATGACGATTTTCTGCAAGTGGCCCACATGGCCAAATCACCTAGTGTTTTGTTTCATCCCCGCACCTTTTGGAAGGCGTTGGCCCAGTAACGGCAGCTGATACCGCCAGGAATAGCAGCTTTCGGGAAATCCGTGGAGACAGAGAGCTAGCTTTGAACCATTGCCACAGGTATCAACTTCAAAGGTGAGACCATCAGCGAGGATAAACTCAGTTGTAATGGCGGAAGAAGAGGTCATAATTGTGAAGCAGGTTCTCTACTCTTGAGTGACCAAAACGCAGTATAACGGCGGAAGTTTTCATGGTTCATCATACTCCTCGCTACAATTTGGTTGTTTTTGGCGCAACCGGATTTGTTGGCCGTATTCTCTGTCAGTATTTGCTAGATCACGTTGGGGTAAACGGCTCGGTTAAGTGGGCGATCGCAGGTCGTTCTCAGGCTAAGTTAAACGACCTTGTGTCGGCGCTGGGGGCCAACAGCCTGCCCCAGATAATTGCAGACGTTTCGGATGAGGCTAGTCTGCAGGAACTGTGTGCCCAAACCCAGGTTGTTATCTCCACCGTTGGTCCCTACGCCCTGTATGGTGAACCACTGGTTAAGGTTTGTGCGGAGACTGGCACCGACTATTGTGATCTGACCGGGGAGCCCCAGTGGATTCGTCGGATGATTCAGCGCTACAGTACCACTGCTGAGCAGTCCGGGGCACGGATTGTTCACTGCTGTGGGTTTGACTCGATTCCGTCTGATTTGGGTGTGCATTATCTGCAGCAGCAGGCAAAAGAGAGGTTTGGGGGAGTTTGCGATCGCATCAAAATGCGTCTTATAGCTGCCCAAGGTGGTTTCTCAGGGGGGACCGCTGCCAGTGGCATCAACTTGGCAAAAGAGATCAGTGCTGATCCTGCCCTGCGTCAAGAACTGGATAATCCCTATTCCCTTTGTCCCAGCCAGCTGCCGGAGCATCCCCCGATCATGGTTCCGGTACAGTACGATCAGGATTTTCAAGGGTGGGTGTCGCCTTTTGTGATGGCGGCCATTAATACCCGAATAGTGCTGCGGTCCAATGCGTTGCAGTCGTATCCCTATGGCAAACAGTTTCAGTACGACGAGGCGGTACTGACCGGGCCTAACGCCACAGGCTGGCTAGTAGCTCAGGGCCTTGGTGTTAGTTTAGTCGGTGTGGCAGCGGCTGTGGCATTTTCGCCAACACGCTGGCTATTGGAGAATACGATCATCCCTAAATCGGGGGAAGGACCGAGTCAGGCAGCCCAGGAGCAAGGGTTTTATGATTTGCGGTTTTGGGGGACGACTGCCGAGGGACAAACGATTCAGGTTAAGGTGACGGGCGATCGCGATCCGGGCTATGGGTCCACAGCTAAGATTTTGGGCCAGGCGGGGTTATGTTTGGCGGAGGATTTTCCCCCATCTGCTAAAGCGGGAGGCTTTTGGACCCCGGCGTCGATGTTTGGTGATGTCTTGATTGAACGTTTGGTAAAAGCAGCTGGGCTAACGTTTGAGGTGTGCTGATACACTAAAAAATCACTTGCTAACCGATCCGTTTTCCCTTGACCAAGCCGTTAGTCGGCAGATCATCTCACTCCAACAGCAGCAAAACACCGGATATTATGGTGGCGATCAGTAATCTGGTAGTAGATGCAGTACTGATTACGAATGATCAGCAGTTATTAGGACTAGATGGGGTGAAGCCCCGTACTTTGAAAATGAAAGAGGCTGAATAATCAATACAAGAGATTCGTGAATACCATAGCAACACTCTTCTACTCGTCAATGACTAAATATTGGAACAAATCATCCAATACCTCATGGGCGGCCAAAATATCCAAACCTGTCCAGTCCCACAGATTGACTCGATACACTCGCCCTTGCTGTACCGCGTTTAGGGTTTGCCAAAGCGGCTTCTGCATGAATGCAGCTTGATCTCGATCAAGCTGATTGCCACTTTTAGGGACAAACATCACATCTCCATCAATAGTGTCAATACGCTCTTGCGAGAAAATCAGCCTGTCATTATCTGGATCGACGCTCTCTTGGGCTGGTGGCCGACGTAGACCCACATCGGCCAAAATACTGCCTGAGAAAGAGTTAGTAGCCTCTGAATAGATATCACCTCCCATTACATAGGCGATGGAAACCTCCTGCTGTAGACCTTGTTCCCCTAGCTGTTCTCGCAACTCACTAACGCGCTTACCATAGACCTGCAAGAGCTTTTCTGCGGCGGGCGTCTGATCTAAGACCGCACCAATGTCTAAAACAAGCTGTTGCCATTGGCTGCGAGCTCTCAATTCAAACAGTACCGTCGGGGCAATCTGAGACAGTTGTTTATAAATGGGTTCATGTTGCTTTTTAATACCCAGGATCAGATCAGGGTTAAGCTGTATCAGCTTTTCTAAATTGGGCTGATCATTACTGCCGACCCAGTCAATTCCATCTACTTTGTCTTGTAGATAGGGCGGCACCGTAATCCCGTAAAAGGCATTATAGGTAGCCGTCCCAACGGGTTGAATACCCAGGGCAATCAGGTTGGCCAAAGCAGGCAGCGTCAGCGTCACAATCCGTTCAGGAGTCTGGGGAACACAGGTTTCTCCCATGGCATGCTGAACCGACCGACAGTTGGTGATGCGCACAGAAGAGTCATCGGACTGACAGGCAATGACAATTAGGCATGTGACAACAACCAGCACTGACCAGATAAAAAGCTTTAGGAGATGGCGCATTTATAAAACCCTTAGTAAACAAAATTAAGCTCCATTATTAGGATGTACAGACGTTGCATGCAACGTCTCTCCAGATCTATCATCAGAACTGCCATGACACCTGTGCTGACACGGTTAAGGGCTGACTTGGTACAA
>JBCDIX010000148.1:0-6437 GCA_038748405.1 Cyanobacteria bacterium P01_H01_bin.21
CTGATTCGCTCGTTCTACGGTCTTTAGCCGATGGGCAATAATAATGCCCGTACGATTCTGCAGCAGCCGATCTACCGCCTGTTCAATCAGCTGTTCGGTTAGCGGGTCTAGACGCGATGAGGCTTCATCTAAAATCACCAGCCCTGGGTCTTTCAAAAACACTCGCGCAAATGCCAACAGCTGAGCCTGTCCTGCCGAGAGACCGCCGCTATCAGCGCCGAGTTGGGTGTCTAGTCCCTGGGGCAACCCGTCTAACCAGGGTGTTAGCCCCAGCTCATCTAAGGTAGCTAAAATTTGTCGATCTAAAATACTAGGGTTAAAAAACGTCAGATTGTTACGCACCGTTGTTTGAAACAGCTGTACATCCTGAGTCACTAGACCCACATGATGCGGTAGCTGATCAACGGGTACCTGTTTAACATCCACATCACCCAAAAAAAGATGACCTCGCTGAGGCTCATAGAGCCGCAATAACAGTCGTGCCAGCGTACTCTTGCCGCTTCCGGTACGACCAAGCAGTCCCAAAACCTGTCCAGCTGGTAGTTGAAACGAAATATCCTGAAGTGTATAGCTAGAAGGGGGAACACGGTGACGCGGTGATAGGGCGACGTCATCTAAACTTTCCGTCTTCCTATTTTTCTTTTTTTCTCTCTCTTCTTTTCCTGCTTCATATCCAAACCAAACCCTTTCAAACTTTACCGACAGTGCCTGCTGGGGCAACACGGCCTGAGCATCCGCACTTAACGGTGACCGATAACCAAGCAGGTTTTGAATCCGCTGAAAGCTAGCGGCTGCTTGCTGAAACTGTTCAAGTTCTTCACGTATACTCTCAATCGGTTCCTGCAGCAGATTCGCATAGTAAAACAATAAATAAACAGTGCCAATCGTAATCGCATTACGGCTCCAAAGATAGGCACCAAGGGCAAGGGCAAGGGCATTCCCGAGAGTAAACAGACCAACTGTCGTTCCCCAGAGTACTGTGCTGGTAAATCGAGCCCGGTGAAAGGCCGCTAGCCACTGTCGCAGAATGCGATAAAGACGATTCATCACATAGCCAACTGCGCCATTGGCTCGAATGTCTTCCAATCCACTCAGGTGTTCGGTAACAAATCCGTAGAATTCAGCACTGAGCTGACGATAGACACGCCAGGGACCTACGGCCAGGGTCTGTAGTCGAACTAAAACACCTAAGGATATTAAGGCAAATAGGCTTAACCCAAGCCCAGCTCGCCAATCTTCAAACCACAGCACGATAAGAACACCCGCTACTAGCAATGTATTGCCAATCACCTGTAGTACAAACTGTGAGAAAAAACGCGAGAGCGCATCGACATCACCATCAACACGCTCTACAAGTTCGCCGGGTGTGTGGGTTTTGTGAAAGGTTAAATCTAACGAAAGGCAATGCTGAGCGAGATCTAAACGGAGGTGATTGGTCGCAGTCCAGGCAATGGTTTCACCAAAATAGGTGGCGGCGATCGCAAGTCCCTGACGTAGAGTTGCGATCGCAATAAACCCAAATGCCGCCCATACCAATAGCGACTGAGACCCTCCTGCAACCGCCGTATCGATAAAGTATCGCAGCACCTGGGGATTGAGCACCTGCAAACCAATGCTGCCCAACAGGCTGACACCTAGCCAGGCGACCTGGCCACGCTGACCGCTAAGGTAAGTGACCAAAAATTTTCCATAAGACTGCCCAGATATCCCCATGAGCACACCCCTAATACCAGGCGTAGCTTAACGAAGTTTTTTGCTTTAAAGGAGCCTCAGCCGGAGTATTTTGAACCCCAAACGGAACAGAATTGTCTCAGGGCTGATTTAACGTTAGGGCTCACGTGGCGAGCCTAAAGCTGCTGAGCAGCATTCGCGTTATATATCGTTTTCCAAGCTTCAACAGTACCCTCGCCAATTTCACTGTCGATCGATTCACCACTTTCGGCCACTAAGCGAATATCAATGGAGGACTCTGAAGCACTTTGCAGAGCTTGGGCTAACTCATCGCTCACCAGAAACGTATTGTTCTGCCCATCAATCTTAAACACATCGTCATTAACCTTGATAAAAAGTTGAATGATATTTCTAGCGTTGCTAAATTCTGAACAACTTAAATCAGGGGTTCCACGAAACGACCCGCTGAGACAGTCGCGATCGCGAATAATCGACAATACCCGAATAAAATCACGACTCCAAAGACTCTGCACCTCAATTCGGGCCGTTGTATTGAGAAATCGATCGCTAAAGGAATGACGGTCAAATACGCCAACAAAGCTACCCTCAAACGGATCATCAATTTGAACCGGTTCCGACCAAGGTAAATTACGGTGAGTCCCTAAAGTAGCCGAATCAACAACATTCAGCTCGGCAGCCCTCGCCAGTAACGCACCGGTTGACCAGATACTGCCCAAGAGTCCTAAACTAACCACTAAACGCCCAATCATTGTCAGACTGCCTCGACTTGATGAGACTCTATTTCGACGATAGCACAAGAGCCTAAAAATAAGCGGGGCGTTAGTTTTCCTCGCAATTGTACGTTGCTGCCCCCTCGGCAACAGACTGAAGGAAAAGATTTATCCCCAGCTCTGTACGATCTCACTCAGAACTTGCTAAATTAGACAGCTGGCATCAACCAAAGAGGGCTGTGGAAACAACGAATACTAAAAACTTTGCTATTTTGGCCCCTGTGCCAGAACAGCATCTAATTTCGGGGCTAGAGGCTATTAGTCACCAGCTAGATGATGATTCCATTGACACACAACCTATGGTGGCCCTGGGTAGCAGTTCATTTGAAGTATTTGGCCAAGCAGATGCCCTACGCAAAGAGCGGATGGCCGACGTTTATATTTATGCATCCCATGCAGATAATCCCAGCTTAAATCCCCACGCAACGTGGCGGGCAACTTACGTTAAGCAAGTCCATTCTCGCCGGGGGCGCTATCCTGGCAAAGCGATTCATCGACCAGAGACCACGGCTACAGACAAACCCACCTGGGCAATTTTTTGGCTGCTCAAAGATTTAGAAAAACTCAAAGAACCTTTACCTATCGGCAATTTGAAAGGATTAGGTAAAAAATCTAACTATCCTCCCCGCTTTTTGCCAGAAGGTCCAGTTTTAATTGAGCATCCTATGGTCAGACGCCGATAGCCTAAGCGTCTAATAAACGAACCTCAAGCAACGGCTATGTGCGCCACGCTATATTCACAATGCACAGATTCTGGCTGATGCCAGCTATCTGTGCCCCTGCACCATCGCAATAAAAGATTGTGTATCTTACTTAATGAAGTCCGCTAATAGCGTTTGCCACCCTTCAAAAGCCTGCTCATATTCATCAGGGCATCCTTCTGCCCGCTCTTCTGGCAAAAAATCATCTCCAACAAAATCTGCATACCCACTAGGGTCACTACCATAGGCTAAACAGGCAATGTTATAAACTCGCTGAATGCTCAGGCTATGCTCACCCCAGAAAGGTAGTTCACTAAGTTCTTCATCCTCTTCTGCATCTACATCAAATTGTTCAATCCCTGCGATTACTGAGTCCTCTTCTCCTGTCTGTAGCAACAAAATAGTTGCAAAAGAATCAACTACATCTTCTTCTCGTCCGATAATCGGCAGTTGATATTGGTCGACTAGAGCATGACCCAACTCATGTAAAAGGGTAAAATGCCCCGCTAAAATCACTTCATCACTATAGTCTCCCTGATACTCCTCTGCAAAAATATCTGCGTATTTTTGAATCAGGTCATAACACATGTGAATTTCTACAGTTTCAGGATCGTAAAAAGCATTTTCTTCGCCACATTCAACAAACACAATGTCAATGTCTCGGGGAAAGCGATACGTGTTATTTAGTTCTGCGACTAGATCGTCAAAAAATGCTGTCTCTTGTAAAATACCGTAGATTTCGTTAAAGTCTTCGTCTAAAGGACGCTCATAGTACAGAATTAAATCTCCTCGATCCTGGTTGGCGACAGGCTGAGAATAGCTGACCATCGGTTCTAGCATGGCACACCCCAACACACCCATTAGAGGGCCTAGTGTTGCCAAGCAAACCTTATGAATTCTAGTCATTTTCACCTCAATCATCTATCTACTGTCAAAGGTAAGTGAGTAATGTGATTGTGTTGGTTGGCAGCTCCGAGATACAGCCGCCAACCTAATCATGCCCTCTGCTCAAAAAATTAAACAGGCATGGTCTGCGCTGAGTTGACGGTATTAACTGAAATCTTGCACCTGGCAAGGAACCATTAACCCGCCTTGGACTCCAAGTCGCAAGGCTAACTGGTTCAAAACCGCTCAAGCGGTTAAAGAATCCCTAAAAGCTCCATATTTAGAGCTGCCCAGCCAATCTTGTCCCTTTAGTGGACAGCCCTCAAACCCACGTTGGGTTTTGAACCCAACGTGGGTTTGAGCTGACACGAAAATGAAATACCCGTAGAGCGAGTTTCGACTCCGCTCAACTCTCAAAGCTGGAAGGTTGAGCGAAGTCGAAACCGGATGATTGGGGGTATTATTTAGCCGCAGAGCCCTTAGTGGGTGCGGTTGGCGCTACCGAGTGGGCAAACTCTTTGATTTCATCGCTGGAGCACAGGCGAATAAACCGGATATGGCTCCAGCGTGGGTCTACGTAGTACGCAAGCATTTTTTGGCGTTTGGGTTGGTATTGAGTGACAATCCACCATAATAAAGACTTTTCTTTGCGCCAAACCATCAACTGCGGCCAGAACTTTTCATAGTTCGTTCCCCATAGCAATTCATTTGTTCGCCAGCGATGCCACGAGCGTTTGAGCATACGCCAAACTAACTGATAAAGTGGTAGGTCAAGCCATACGATTGTTTCAAGTCGAGGCCAAAAGACTTGTTGAGAGAATTTGGTATAGGAACCTGCGACTACCCAAGCATCACCCACTGTGGCTTTTTGTATACGTCGAATCAACTCATCAGGATCGGTGTCGTTTAAGCCAACCCAATTCGGCTCCCAGTTTAGTGCATCTAACTCAACAAAGGTCACATTCAATGAAGCAGCCAGCTGAATACCTAAAGTGCTCTTACCAGAGCAGCTGTTGCCAATAATTAAGATTCGCTGACCAATGCTGTTAGATTGAACAGGAGGATTGTGTTCGTCTGTCATGTCGTCATTCCAGAATCGAAAAATCTAACTTGGCTAACGTTGCCCATCACCCACCGCAGATAACCTCGGCATCATACCGATCCACTTTCGGCAGTCGGTGTGCACGGGCGTTGTTAGGCAAGGCAGACTAACTACTTTCGTGAATTACTTGATTAATCCAGTCACACATTTTTGAAGCGCGAATGTAATACTCCTGCCAACCATAACGTCCTTGCCGATCAACAATAGTTCTAACAATACTTCTGTAACGACCTCTAGAGCTAACTCCGATTAGCTGTATCCCATTCTCAGTATGAACTAAGGCTGGACTACCACTATCGCCTGGACCATTAACGCCTTCAAGCGGCAATACGTCTTGCGAGTTGTTGCCATCAAATTGAAACATCAAATAATTTCCATTTACCCCGGTGATTTTATTCTCTGCAAGGCGAAATTTGCCATCATTCACAACCTGAAATTTGGGAAGCCCGCGATCGCCTGTACTGAAATCTCCCCAGCCAAGTAACAGAACTGTCTTTCCAACTTCATCCTCATTCTGATATAGCGAGATGGGTGAAACATGCTTTACCTCATCCTTCAACCTCAATAAAGCGATGTCATAAGACTCATCTCGAACTTTCACCTTGACTTTCTTGAGTTTGCCAGAGAGATCTCTAATTACTGTAACGGAACCAACCTGTTCAGGCGCTATCGCCCAATCAACAATATTCTCTTTGCCGCCAATTCGCACTAAAAAAGGATGATTTTCAAAATCTGCTTTGTATAGATCCACTGCACAGTGAGCAGCAGTCACAGCCCATTTCTTATGCACGAGTGTAGCTACCCCTTCCTTTATCTTTCCATTATCAGATAAAGGAAAGACAGCAGGATACTTTCCTTCGTTAGCCAGATAATTTTCAGGAGCTATATCGTGACGAATTAGCATTTCACACCAGCCAATATTGTCTGCCTAACGATGAAGTTGAGCGGCGGTCACCCGAACCGATAAAAACCAGTTAATTTGGACCGCCCGCTCCTATGTAATGTTAGCCGGCCTCTCCGCTAGCTACGAAGTCTGCTCGGTCGATTGGTTGGTGGTTTTCCACGTACTGATCTTCGCTTGGCATCCAATCCTGCTCCCAACGGTCTCGATACGATTCTCCATCCCGCTCGATCCCGCGCTTCAACCGCAGTTGGCGCGGGCAATCGACCCAAATTCGAAAATCGTATTTAGCAGCCAACTCGTCACGACTCGAGAAGACACCCTCAACGATTACTATCGCGCCAGGTAATATATGCTGAGCCTCCGTAAGCACGTCTTTGCACCAA
>JBCDIX010000149.1:0-6419 GCA_038748405.1 Cyanobacteria bacterium P01_H01_bin.21
TACCAACCAGCTGCGTCTGGATTTAGCCCACCACTGCCTTAGTTTAGATCTGGCTTTTCATAAAGCTCACACCCCTGGCGAACTGGTGGAGCGGGTAGACGGCGACGTGGATGCCCTATCGCGTTTTTTCTCCCAGTTTGTTCTGCAAGTTGTTGGCAATTGTCTTCTGGTACTGGGCATTTTGACTGTCCTATGGTTTGAAGATTGGCGGGCTGGAATAGCGCTCAGTCTCTTTGCCCTGGTTTCTCTAGGGATGCTTATGCGTTTGCAGGCCATTGCTGTAGCCCCTTGGCGCACCTACCGTGAAATTAGTGCTGAATTTTATGGCTTTGTCACCGAACATCTGAGCGGGTTAGAAGATATTCGCGCCAACGGTGCCGTCAGCTATGTGATGACTCGTTGTTATCGCATTCTGCGTCGGTGGCTAGCCGCCTTTCATCGCGCTCGATTTACCAGCACTCTCCTGTGGGGGGGTACAGTGGGTTTGTTTACCTTAGGCAATGCTATTTCTCTTTCCTTGGGCGCTTACCTCTGGTATCAAGACGCGATTACTATCGGTACTGTTTATCTGTTGTTTTACTACACCACACAACTGCAGGAACCGATTGAAATCATCCGAGAAGAACTTGAACAGTTTCAACAGGCTGCTGCCAGCTTTCAGCGTATTCAAGAGCTGCTCAGCTATTGCAGCCAGCAGCGGGCGGGTGGTCGGGCCGTGCTGCCCCAGGGCATGCTGTCCGTTGCATTTAATGGGGTTTGGTTTGGGTATGAGGATCGGGAGGGAGAAAGGAGAAAGGAGAAAGGGGGAAAGGGGGAAGATATTATCGCTGTGTCACTGGGGCACCGGGTCACTGTTTCTTCTCATACCTTACAGAATCTCTCCTTTTATCTGCCAGCTGGAAAAGTTTTGGGGCTTCTCGGGCGTACGGGCAGTGGCAAAAGTACGGTGGCTCGGCTGCTGCTACGACTCTACGATATTCAGCAGGGCGAGATTTTGCTCGGTGGGGTAAATGTGGCCCAGGTGACGCTGCGAGAGCTGCCGCACCATGTGGGTTTAGTCACGCAGGATGTGCAGCTATTTCAAACAACGGTGCGTAACAACCTGACGTTTTTTAATCCCCATGTTTTAGATCAGCAAATTTTAGAAACGTTGGATGAGCTGGGGCTGATGCCCTGGTTAGAGGGGTTACCCCAAGGCCTGGATACCCAACTCGGGGCCGACAGCGGTGGTCTCTCTGCAGGGCAGGCACAGCTGCTGGCATTTGCCCGAGTGTTTCTTAAAGATCCGGGACTGGTAATTTTAGATGAGGCTTCTTCACGTCTGGATCCGATTACAGAACAGCTGATTGAGCAGGCGGTAAATCGGCTACTGCGCAATCGTACGGGGATTATTATTGCCCACCGCCTAAGGACCGTAGAGCGGGCCGATCAGATTTTGATTTTGGAAAATGGGCAGTCAGTAGAATATGGCGATCGCAATTCCCTAGCCTGTGATCCCTATTCTCGATATTCGTCTTTGCTTCAGAAAGCAGCCCCAGCCATATAAGGCTACTTGACTCCTTTCTAGATTTAGTTGAGAATAAGTCTCAATTGAAAGCTTATCTTAGAATAGATGCTGATGTTATGACCATTACACTCTCGCGGCGAGACTATTGGGATTTGGTGGATGCATCTCAACTAGAGGCAGATACCACTTCAGTCAATGCCTATGAAACGGTTTTGCCCTATCCCAATCAGCTGGGTAAAGGACACTGTCGTCATATAGAGCTTCGCGAGGGTATAGACGTTTCAATCAAGAACTATCAACTCCATAGTGATGTAGTTATTCCAATGCCTGAACGAGAGCATTCTGTGGAGTATGAGTTTTGCATCAGCGGTCAACATCGACAGCCCAATGGCTTAGTAGCCGGTCGACATGTGCTATGCGGCAGTGGTACTGCCCCAGTTGAAATCTGGGAACGTTCGGCTAAAGAACCCTTCCTAAAGATCAATGTTCACATTGAACCATCCTTACTACAAACCTTTTTAGGAGAGTCTTTTGATCTAACTACTGCTAGACTAGCGCATCTGATTCGTCCGACTGAGCAGCTCTATTTTCAACGGTATAGTGTGACTTCTATAACCATGCAAACGGTGCTGCATCAGTTTCTCCACTGTCCCTTTGAAGGAATCACCCGAAAAGTATATTTTGAAAGCAAGGTTTGGGAATTGATGGCGCTTCTGATCGACCAAGAACTACAGCAGAAAGACGCTAACCATAAGCCCAACCAGTTAAATGTCAGAAACATTGAATGCATTTACCATGCCAGAGATATTCTTATAGCGCATTTGGATAACCCCCCCTCGCTACTGGGCTTAGCACGGCAGGTAGGTCTTAACGACTATGCGTTAAAGCAGGGGTTCCGCCAGGTGTTTGGCGACACAGCTTTTGGCTATTTGCATAACTACCGTATGGAAAGAGCTCGCCAGTTGCTAATTGAAGGCGAGGTGAACGTATCGGAAGCAGCCAGTCGGGTCGGGTTTGCCAATCGCAGCTATTTTGCCAATGCGTTTCGTAAAAAGTTTGGCGTTTTTCCTAGCAAATACCGCCGCCAGCGAAAAAACTCCGGTTAGTGCTCAAAAATACTCCGTGTGGTGCTCATTCTGGGCTAGCTCAGTGAAATTACCTTTGATAGGCTCTTAATCAAGAATCTATTGCAATAAGGGCGCTATGCGCTGGGTGTGAGGAAGAATGCTAAATCGACTGCAACAAGTGCTAATGGTAACCGGTGTTTTGCTGGTTACTCTACCTGTCATCGAAACTAGAGCCGATGTTGGTAGTTCTAGCTCATCCTTCTCAGCTCAGCCTGCAGATTGGCTCGCTCAAGCTGAGCTAGTTCGAGTTACTGGTGTGCGAGTTGAGGAAACTGCAGCAGGGCTGCAAGTCGTTTTAGAAACTGCTGAGGGTGATGTGGCAACACCGATCACTTCAACAACAAGTAATGCACTGGTTATTGAAATACCTGATGCGGTGTTGGCCCTACCAGACAGCAATGAGTTTCTAGAATTTGAACCGACTGAGGGAATTGCCGTAGTGCAGGTGACAGCCATTTCAGATAACCGAGTAGAAGTTTCAATTACTGGAACAGAGGCACCTCCGACGGTTGAACCCTCAATCAGTGGTTCAGAGCTAATATTAAACGTTGTTTTGGGAAATGAAGCGCTAGCTACAGAAACAACGCCAGATCCATTACGCCTAGTTATTAGTGCAACCCGCACAGAGGAAGAAATCTCTACTGTTCCTCGAAGTATCACCGTTGTTACTCGTGAACAGATTGAAACCCAGTCAGCCATTACACAAGATCTGGGTGATATTTTAGGAAGAACTGTGCCAGGCTTAGGACCACCGAACTCCCTAAATAGAGCTGGTAATGCTCAAACCTTGAGAGGCCGTCCAGTTTCAATTTTAATTGACGGTGTTCCCCAACAAGGAAATTCTTTTGTAAATACTCAGCTAGAGTATATTTCACCGGATGCTATTGAGCGAGTGGAGGTTGTTCGTGGCCCAACGGCTGTTTATGGGCAAGGAGCCTCCGGTGGCGTTATCAACATTATTACAAGAGCAGCGGCTAGTGAAGGATTAACATCAACCGCTCAAGTTGGCGTTAGTGCAGCTGCAGGCGGTGAGTTTTTGGCAGGCGATAGCTTTAGCAACTACCAACAGTACGGCTTTTCAGGTCGGGATGAACTGTTCGATTATGTATTCTCTATATCCCGTAATGATGTTGGTGCATTTTTTGATGCTGACGGTGATCGAGTGCCTAGCAACAATGCTACGTCTGAAGATACTGAAACGTTTAACTTTCTGGGAAAGCTAGGGTTTAATCTGGATGAAAATCAGCGCCTGCAGTTCTTTGTGAATCATGGCAATAATTCCCGAGATATTAATTTTATTGCTGACCCGATTACCCGCTCTATTCCCGGTATTCAGACAGCTCGGGCGCTTAGGGAAGAGCAGGTCTATGAAGGTACAGGTGATCCACGTATCACTAGTACATCTCTAAATCTGAGCTACTCAAACGATGCGATTTTTGGCAGCAGTGAGCTGCAGGCGCAAGCTTACTATCGAGAGTCAGAGGAAGTTGGGGTTGCTAGCGATGCCCGTGGTAGATTTGCTGATTCGATCAATCGCTTTCGCGGTAGTGAGAGCACGATCGGTGGCAGACTCCAAATTGATTCTTCATTGTCTCCTTCTTTTTCGTTGCTGTGGGGGGCAGACTATGAACAACAACAAGAAGATGCTGCTTTGCTAGAGCTATTTGATCCAGTTGCTTTTGACAACAGCAGTCCTAATCGACGCATTCTCCGTAAAACAGGTGAGAACATTTTTTACCCAGCGTTTGACCTAGATAGTTTTGGGCTTTTTGCCCAAGCTCAGTGGGATGTTAGCGAGCGGCTGCTACTCAGCGGTGGAGTTCGATACGAGCGGTTTGATTTTGAGGTACAGGAATTCACGCCTTTATTTGATGATACGTTTTCTCCTTATACAGGACCGTCTGTGCCTGCTGGTGAACTCAATTTTGATGATGCTGTATTCAATATTGGCAGCGTTTATGAAATTACGCCTGAGGTGAACGTATTTGCTAACTTTGCTCAGGGGTATTCAGTGCCGGGACTTTTCTCAATCCTAAACTTTTTACCTTCAGGCTTCACAATTGACGAAGACGTGCGTCGACTTCAGCCCCAGAAAGTCGACAACTATGAGATCGGCGTGCGGGGCGATTGGGGTGATGTGCAGGCATCGTTAGCCGGGTTTTATAACTACTCTGATTTAGGTTTATCATCCCGTGGTCAGCCAGATGGAACCATTCAGTTTGTTCGAGCTCCTCAGCGTAACTATGGTGTGGAAGCAACGCTAGACTGGCAGCCATCGGTAGATTGGAGCTTGGGGACAACTGTGAGTTGGACAGAAGGTGAAGATGATCAAGATGGTGATGGTGATTTTGATGCTTTACGAACGTTTGAAGTACAGCCACTCAAGGTGACTGCCTATGTAGAAAATCAAACCACACCTGGCTGGCGTAATCGATTACAGGTTCTCTATGTGGGAAATCGAGATCGCGGTTTTGAGGCGGGCAGTGATTTCGCAAGCGTTGACGACTATGTGGTTATAGATCTGATTAGTAGTCTTAAGGCAGGTCCAGGCGAACTAGAAATTGGTATCCAAAACCTGCTGAACAATCGCTATGCCTCTGTTTTTTCCCAAATTGGCGCACCGCTCGATGAAGCGTTAAATACGCTGGCAAGCGGCCGGATGCTGTCAATAGGGTATCGAGTCAGTTGGTAAATCAACCGTTGAATGTGAAAGGATATCGACAGTGCAAGTAAGATTCTTATCAGGAGCAACTGTTATTAAGACTCATCTATTTTGTAAACGAGTTTTTGTCAGCCTAGTCTGTATCTTTGCTCTTTGGGCCTGTCGGGCACATCAGCCAGATATAGCTGATTCTATTGTGCAAGATTCTTCTACAGCTACACGTGTCGTTCAGCATGTGATGGGCGAAACTGTAATTCCAGTAACTCCTGAGAAAATTGTTACCCTGCATGATTCTACGATTCTTGACCCTGTTCTTTCCTTGGGTATTCGACCAATTGGTGCAGCGACCTATGCACCAGAAACAGACATTTTATTTCGTGGCATCCCAGATGAGATGACGGAGAAAATTTCACAAGTAGGTAGCGCATTTGAACCCTCAATCGAAAAAATTCTTTCTCTAAAACCTGATTTAATTATTGGGCGTGAGTATCAAGAAAATATTTATCCTCTACTCTCTGAAGTCGCCCCTACAGTTCTTATCGATTGGGAAGGATTTTCATCTTTTCAAGAAAACCTTCTTTATATTGCTGATATCATCGGTCGCTCAGAAAAGGCAGAGCAGGTTTTGACACGATATCAAGAAAAAGTTGAGAGGCTAAAGCAACGTTTAGAACCAAAACTACAGAAAATTGAGGTGGCGGTTATTGGATTTACAGGCCAAACTATTAAGTCCTTTTCTTACAATGATGCGGCTTTTAATCACGTATTAGAAGATGTGGGAATCAAGCGTATTCCTAAGCAAAGAAATCAGACAGAACGTTTTTTGGAGTTGAGCTTAGAGACCCTCGTTCAATATGATGCAGACGTTATTTTTATCGTCAATGAATCAGACGACATATCCAAATCTTTTTTGAAAACTCCTCTTTGGTCTCAGCTTAGGGCAGCGAAGGACCATAGCATTTATGCGGTTGATGATGAAGTATGGTTTTCTGCTGGTCCTATTGGCATTAATCAGATTCTGGACGATTTATTTGAATACCTTGCAGATAATAGCTAGATGTAATGCTGCATTAATAACGGATAAGATAGCTGTGATGCCTGCTTGACTAGATGTTTGTCAAAA
>JBCDIX010000150.1:0-6384 GCA_038748405.1 Cyanobacteria bacterium P01_H01_bin.21
GTGTAGAATAAACAAGCTCAAAAGTTTGGGCGATCTGACTAAATAAGCCCCTGGAGAGGTGGCAGAGTGGTTGAATGCGGTAGACTCGAAATCTATTATGGGCTTCGGTTCATCGGGGGTTCGAATCCCCCCCTCTCCGTTCCAATACAGCGATTACACGGTCATTCTGAGTACTGCTCCCATTTCAGATAAAGCAGTTATTCATATCTCAAATACTGTATTTGGCATAAATATCGGCTCAATATCGGCTCAAGAATGAGAGCATTTTTTCATCCACCTACTGTACGTAAGGGGAGATAGAGCTGATGAGTTTTGAGAAAGTGGATCAGCTTATAGCCAAGGCCAATAAGCAGTTAAATCGAATTAGCCTTGAGCGTCGCTCCCTTAAGCTTGCGATACGGGGCACATTTCCCCCTAAGCCAGGTGAACATCGACCAAAGCGTCGTTACATTGCACTAGGTATTTATGCTCGTCCAGATACGGTAAAGACAGCATTAGCACGGGCACAAAAGGCAGAGAGTGATCTAAACCTGGAGCGATGGGACTGGAATGAATGGGATGCATCATCCCCCGGTAGTGAAGCTGAGTCTGCAATTGCGATCGCAACTCGATTTTCTGAAATAAAACGAGGCACCATAAAGCCTCAATCCTATGATGCAAACTACCGGGAGCCACTAGCCGCACTGCCAGATAAACCACTCACTGAAGAATTGATCCGGTCGCTAGTCCTATCGCGTCACCCTGCCAATAGTTGGGGCCGTAGAAACGATTGCATGGTGTATCAAGCATTAGCCAAACACAGTGGCCTCACTATCAATTTGAGCGATATCAAAGGGCGTTACAAACCTAAACCGGTAAAATCTTCCGCTTTACCATCTGATGATGAGATACCGACAATATGGGAGTCTTTGAAGTCACCTGGTTGGCGATGGATCTATGGAATGCTAGCCACCTATGGCTTAAGACCGCATGAAGTATTTCGCATTGCTGATCACAAAGGTATTGCCTCAGAGACCGGCAAAATCTCAATCCTGGATGATTCCAAGACGGGAGCCCGTGATGCATGGCCACTGCCTGACGAATGGCGTTATCAGTTTGACCTGAAAAATGTCGTCTTTCCAAATATCAGGATTGAGGGTCGCAATAATCAGGAACTAGGGGAACGCATTAGTCAGAACCTGTGTCAGCAGAAAGTTAAAAAAATTCCCCATACACCGTATGCCTTGCGTCACGCCTGGGCGATTCGTTCAGCGGTGAGGGGGGTTCCTGATAGTATTGCTGCCCGCTGGATGGGGCATAGCGTAGCCGTCCATGCTGAGACCTACCATGCTGCGATTAATCAGTTACAGCATGAGGCTATCTGGAGACGGGCTAATCAATTAGGTAATTCAATATAAGGGCGTTTGTCTGGTGGCTGGAATATCACTTTCCTCAACTCCATTGGATTCACCTGCCAGTGAGAGCTAGTCTTGCGGTAGTGAGTATCCCAGACAACATCATATTTAAGACCATGTATACGAGCATGTTCAGCTCGCTTGATTTCTTCCATAATGGTTGCCCGACTGGTGCTGAGCAGACTTGCAGCATCGTTAGGTGATACCCATGGTTCAGTTGGTAACCCTAATGCCCGTTGATTCTGCTCTAGTCTCTCTACACGGGCCCGCAGTGCTTCAAATTCTTTACGCTGCATTATCCCTTCTCTTCTAAGCAATGTGCCTTTTGTGCCTTTTGTGCCCCAAAATCGCTGAATCCTTTTACTGGCAATGGTTTCAGGCGAACAAAAAATGTGCCCCTTGTGTGCCTAAATAGGCACAATTTGTGCACTTGCCTGATCAGTGATCAAGGATTTACCATCGGTTGATAGAGTCCCGACCCCATTGTCTGCAAGGACTTTGAAAGCTTGCCGAACCTCATATTCGCTGGTCTTACTTCCCTGTTTTTTGCCCCTGTTAAACCTCTTACGGATTAATTGATCCGTAACCTCAGGTTTACGTTTAAGCTGCTCCAGGATGTACAGATGGAGTTTTCCGTAATTTTCATCCCCACCAGATACATGGATTTGTAGAAGACGAAATTGGCTAATGTAGTAATCCAGCAAATAAGCCCCTCGGTTGAAAGACACTAATGTAATTTCACCAGGGTCTTCCTCCTTGTAGTAACAGGCAATCCAGTGAGAGACTAAAATTAATCGTCCCAGGTGTCCAGGACATTTACCAATGAATGCCGCTAATCCTGGGTTATTCTCTCTATTTTCTTGCTGAGTACGTCTAAACGCTTCGTATCGCTTGATAAATCGTCGCCGTGCAGCACGATTCATTGTGCAACGGACTGGTTCAGAGTCAGGATCTCCCTGGTCTTGAAGGTACCTGATTAACCCATCTAGTTCATTAAAGATGTTGACTTTCGTTTCTGACCAGATAGCGAAGTCCTCAGGGAGATCAGGGTAGGCGCACAAGAAACGTGATCCTAAACCGGATTCATCATATTGAGGATCAAATAGGTGCTTAATCCTAGATAACTGAATGCTCCCAGATATCGATAGCGTATGGTCGTTAAATACGATCTCTCCATTGTCACTATTTGAGCGTTCCTCCGTGCCCGTCATGGGGGAAGTCATCGTAGTCAACAGAGTATTTTTGAAATTCCCCTTGCCATTTTTGTACTGGTCCGCCCCCGCTAACAGACCTGCAAGTTCATCACATATATAGAGCATCCCTGAACGGGGTGGTAATTCAGAAATACGCTTCATAATGCCTTCAGCAGTACCCTTAGTCACGAAAAGTTTTGGGGGTTTCTTAGGTTCTGGGGGCAATTCATTACCCTGTCTGCGTGCTATCCGACAACATTCGTTATAGAGATCGCGTTCTTTAAGATATTCTCTGTGTAGTTCTTTTTGTTGCTCGGACAATGGCGATGTCATCGTCCGGTTGCACTGGGATTTATTCTCAGATGGGTTGCCAATGTCAATACAGCTAACTAAGGGATACTCTCTCCATTCTTCAGCCTTATGAGCAGCAGGTTTGATGACAATGCAAACCCTGGATCCAAGTTGAGATGCAAACACCGGTAACACTGATTGCACTGGACGAATGGGATCTAACCGGTCGGAATTACATTTTGTCGAAATGGCTCTAGCTAGCTGTTTGGGGAAAGCTTTATCTAACGACAGTTGAGTCTCAGCAGCGTTTGCTAGGGCATCGATATCAACTGTTTCTAACGCTTCAATGGCATCCTGTTCTTTTTGTATCGTTTGGATAATTCGCCGAATATCATAGGTACCTGTAGCGTACTCGTCTGCTAAATCTGGAACCGTTAATTCAATTTCCGATTGTGACGGCCCCCGATCCAACAGTTCATTAATGGCGTCTTCAAGTGTTGGATCGTCAAGGTCTTTTTTTACAGTCTTCGGGGGGAACTCCCAGCCCTCATTTTTAGCTAAATAGAATAACGTACCAAGTGTGGCCTTACGCTTTGTCTGAGAATCCCTCACACTGCGTAGGATGCGATCAAAACCACCGTCACCCCACTCCCCTTGCCCCGCATCCCAATCTCGCAGGAGGTCTTCACCTTCGACCCCTAAGTCATTGAGAACACCCGCGATCATCGCGAAGAGTTCGGGGTATCGGTTTCCACCAGGGCTATAGGGAGCAATGTGAGAGAGGGCATCAGCTGCCAATTTGATTAAGTCTTCATGGGGGGTCTCTTCCCACTGTTGCCGTTTGGCTTGAGATTCCAGTAGATCGAATGCTTGATTGATGTCATGCCATGCCAACGCATCGTCTACGAAGCTCTCAGGTAACCGGACGTCTTCATTGAGAATGAACGGAGTACGATCCTTTCCACCAAAGTAGAACCGTGAGGCATCCTTACAGGCTGGATCGGCTATGGGTTTACCTTTGACGGTAATTAAGGTGGCTAAATATTGATTGCATTTCTCAATGAGTTCCGAACCCTCGATAGGCGCTGCCAGCAGAAAAGCGAGCCTATATTTATCATGTCCATCGGGGTTCTTCTTAGAAACGATACGGCTATTATGACTCTCTATCCCTAATCCACAGTGTTCCTTGATAAATGAATGTTTTTTGGCCTGGGCAATGGAGAACCCATCATCCACATCAATGGCTAGCACGTCAGCCCTAACAACATTGCTCTTTTTGCGCCTACCGCCATCACCCAGTTGTCCAGGCATCCAGGGATGTCCTTTACCAATGTGTTCAGCAAGGCTAGCCATCGTATGCTCCTCTAGCTTAAAAGCACTGGGAGAACTAAGTTTGTCGGCATCACACTTTCCTCTAATCTGAGTATTGACTCCAATCGTGAAATGGGTTTGGGTGTTGCTGACTTTATTCGGTTTTGTTAGAATTGCAGACATGACGATTTGAACCGCCCTTAGCGGTCTGTGAGTTTTTAATTGAACTAAACTCTTTTCCCTAGACCCTCGATGTCCCACCATCGGGGGTTGTTGTCTGTAGAGAATCGAAATTTAAGTCATAGTCGTGGTGACAAAGATGGGTGGGTGTTGAAAGATTTCGATTAGTCTTGTGAATCAACCATAGCGCTAAAAAAAGCTTAGAAACATGGTTTTTGGTCGCGATGACACCAATGGCTAGAACCCTTTCATAGAAAGCATTTCAGAGGGTCCAAATTTATATTGTCTAGTTTTCTTGTCGCTCTCCCCTTACCTGGTAGCTTGATGACCCATGTCCCGTCGTCAACTTTGAGAGCTGCCCATTTTTCACTCTCAAGCTCTGTGGCCAGACTAGAACGGGCTTTTAAGAAATTAGCTCGAACCTGTTTGTTGAACCAGGGGTCTTTCTTCCCCATGTGGTTCATGATTTCGATCAGGTGCCATGTGTAGGGATAACGTTGTCTATCAAATGGATTCTTGTGAGACCGGATGAGCTGAGTTTGTTTTCTAAATCCCGCTAAGCCCTGTTTCTTACCTCCTTTTTTATTCGCTTCAATGCCAAAGCCTTCGATAGTCCTCTCAGCGACCACCTGAGCAAACCATTCGGTCGCATCCGTGACGCTATCTAGAACAACCCAACCAACCCCGTGCTCACAAGCGGTGGCCACCCATTTGTAGAGTTCTCCAAAGGGTTGATACGCTCGCTTGAAGCCATGGGGCAGTTCGAGACTGGGTTTGCGCGTCTTATCCCATTTTTGAGTGATGAATGCGTCTAGCATCCAGAGCCGATGACAATACATCAACAGGTTGTAGCCTGTAGGCTCTGTTGCCCAGGCCGGATCAAATAAGTGACCTGGATGAGTCAGCTTTCTCAGCGTGCGTTCCCACGGTGGCTGGGGAGGTAAGTTCCCTGGCATGTTTAGAGACGTGAGCCCTCCATGCTGATTTATCCGGTCCAATATCACTCGGTTGATTGGCTGTTCAGTCATGGTCGCCTCCAGACTGACGTCGCCGTTCTCCTTCAAATACGGAAATAGTGATGTGAGCCTTTGAGATCCTCGTATTGTTGGTCTTATTCAATTTTGTTAGTATTGATTGCATGAGAATTTGAACCGCTCCTTGGCGGTCTGTGAGTTTTTCATTGAACTAACTTTTCTTTTGAAACCCTTGATGCTAGAGACATCAGGGGTTTTTACATGAAAAGACAGACGATGAGCTGTTTACTGTGTAGGCGTTTGATTCTGGGCTTCAACAGCCTTGAGCCCTTCAATGATCAACCGTCGCGCATTCGCATAGCGGCTACCGGGCATAGCATCAATACGATCTGCATACTCATTGGGAATACGAGTACGAAAAACGGTGTGATTGTCATAAGCAGCTTCACCACGTCTAAGCCTTCCGGCCCCATTAGGGTTTCGTGTTCTTCGGTGACTGGAATTCACAGCTTTTAAAGTTCCTACGAAACTAAGCAAAATCTAGCACAAACAAAATTATTCAACTCTCCTGAAGCCCTTGAAACTCAGTTAATTCAATTAATAAAGGCGACTTTCAAGTTGTTTAATAGCTACATATAGCGATCTATCTTCTTAAAGGCGACATCAAATCTATGCCAATCGGCATATGTCAAGAATCATTGCAGTTATTCAAAACTAAAATTCTGCATGTGGTTGAGGTCGGAAACTCTTAACTTGCAACTGTTTAGACTAGTGCCTCAAGATGCAGTCTGGTCTCTGGCTAATCTGTTAGTCGTCGCTGTAGCTGCTCCAACAGCTGAGATGCAGTTTGGCTTAGTTTCTGGTCTTGTAGGTCTTGTAACAGGGCCAAAATATCGTACTGACGTTGTTTGAGTTTTTGATTGATCAGCAGTTTATTTTCATAGCCTAGTGCGTCTGCTATCTGGCGTTTTTTCTCGACAATTCCTAGCTCGATGCACTGACGAGCAATTTCAGCTGGCGCAAGTCCCGTCTGTTCGGCAA
>JBCDIX010000151.1:0-6180 GCA_038748405.1 Cyanobacteria bacterium P01_H01_bin.21
CGAAAGCCTCGCTTTAGGGTACAGTCGTTTAGCCCCACCTGCCGGGCCAAG
Source organism: Cyanobacteria bacterium P01_H01_bin.21 (assembly GCA_038748405.1). GTDB lineage: Bacteria > Cyanobacteriota > Cyanobacteriia > Phormidesmidales > Phormidesmidaceae > Leptothoe. The sequence continues at coordinate 52 of JBCDIX010000151.1, forward strand.
TTAAGCAGAGATGGCGGGTTATTAAGCTGCTGCAGAAGAATCTCTTGAGCATGATAAACACGTTGAATATCATCGGGCTTCAGCTGATTTACACAGTGTTTAACTTCTCGCCGATTTAGTTCTTGGTCGAGCAGTAGCGCCATTAGCTCCCACACTTTGCTTTCTAAGTAAACTTTTTTGGTAATGCCTGTAAACGGACAGTGTAATAGCTGATGCAGTGCGGTACGCATAGCAGCTGTTGTAACACCGGTCCGTTCAGAATAAAGCTGCTCAGTCGGCTGCACAAGATAGCCCAAACCCTCACTGGTCAAGTCAAACGACTCCCCCAAATAAGCATTGAATACAGACGGCTCAATATGAACGTTAATTTCTAACACCGCTTCATCAGGCCTATGTTTAGAGGTTTCAGCTGGAGCCGTACCACTGCCATATAGGGCATATTGACCGGCCGAGAGTGCATCAAATTGATTCCCTTTGCCTGCAATACGGAAGACATATTCTATGGGATGAGGCCGTTCGGGAGCTTGTGTAGTCACGTTTTCATGTAGCTGATAATGGTCAATGCCAAGATCTAACCCGTCGCGCAGCTCGATGGAACGGTTATACCCCTGCCCTAACTCTGCCGGGTACTGGAAGACAGTTTCATACGCATCTGCTTTATCAGAAGCTTCATGCTGGGGCTGCTTAACTAAATCCCAGTATTCTTGCTGCGAGAGTGTAACGGCCATAACATCAACAATCTATCCAGAGCAGATTTTTAGTTGAGATTCATTCTCAACTAAATTAAGAGAAGAGTCAAGTGATGTTGCCTTTTCTAGCTCAGACTATCGAATTGAGCTGGAGCAGAGTTGAAAATCGAGAGTGAAGATCACGGGCTAGGGTGTTGCGATCGCGCCACTTTAATCGGTATTTGTTTATTGGCCTATGGGTCGTTGACCAGATATGTGTAGAGGTCATCGATCAAGGTATCCGCCGCTAACGGAGTCCGGCCTATCCAAACGGTAGGATCAACATAATAAACACGATTTTGTTGAACTGCTTTGAGTTTTTGCCAAAGCGGTGTTTGTTGGAGACGACTTAACTCTTCCTTACCAGTTTGGTCACCACCATAGGCAACAACAAACATCACATCCCCATCAGCCGTCCTTAGTGTTTCTTTAGAATATCTGACAAGCCCCTCTCGCGTGCTACGGCGTTGTGACTCTGGGCGTTGGAGTCCTAAATCATCCAGGACAGACCCTGTAAAAGAGTTTACTGTCTGGCTGTAAATACCTCCACAGCAAAAATTAATAAAGGAAATCGTTTTATCTTTGTAGCGATCGCCTAGTGTAGTCTTTAACTGCTCAATGCGCTGATTGTAATGGCCCCATACTTGTTTCGCTGCGTTTTCTTGTCCCATCACATTGGCGACAAAGTTAAAATATTCTTTCCAGTTATCTTGATTGCTAATGTTTGCTCTCCAGTCGTACAAAGCTGTGGGAGCAATACTAGAAAGCTGCGGATAAATTGACTCATAATTATGCTTTATACCGATCATGAGATCGGGTCGAAGTAAAGCAACCCGTTCTAGACTAGGTTGGCCCCAATTACCGACTGATTCGATCTCGGCTGCTTTGCTTTTAAGATAGTCAGGAAATTGATTATCGTAATTCGTCACAACACTACCTATGGGCTCAACGCCAAGGGAGATAGCGTTTCCTAACGCACCCGGATCAAGGGCGATAAAGCTCTGAGGATTTTGGGGAATACAGATATCTCCCAATGCATGTTGGATAATTTGACAGTTCTCTGTGGAGGACTGAGAGAATTCAGTGTTTTGCTCGCTCCTTTGATAACAGGCTGATACAAGCCAAAGGCTTATGATAGTCAGTAGGATTAGACGCACAGAGCGAGCTGAAAAAAGCATAGGGTTCTCACGCTTTAACGTTGTCAGGATAGACTTTCCTTAATTGCGAATATGAAATATTAGATAGGCAGATTCCTAAAATCGAACTGAAATTCTACCTACAATGGTAAATGGCGCGCCAGGAAAAATTAAACCCGTATTCTGAGTCGATTCAAAATAGTCTGTGTTAAACAGATTCTGAAAATTAAGCTGAGCTTGCCAGTTATCACGATTGTAAAAAATACTGGCATCGCCACGCACATAGGATGGCAAAACAACATCATTGGGGATTTCTGCTTCGCGATCGCCCACATAAAACAGTCCTGCTCCAAATCCTAAGCCCTGTAAATCACCTGTTTGAATTTCGTAGGTTGTCCACAGACTAGCGCCTGAGTCAGGTGCATTAATTAAGATGTCATCTTCGGGATTATTATCATCCCCCTCAGAGATAAACGCATCGTTAAAGAATAGAGAGCCGATAATATTCCAGCCGTCTACTATCTTCCCGGCGACATCTAATTCAATGCCGCGGCTTCTAACTTCTCCAACAGGAATAGAAAAACTGGGATTGTTAGGATCGGTGCGAGCGATATTGGTTTTGGTGATATCGTAAGCCGCTAGGTTTACAGAGACATCACCAAACTCTCCTCTGACCCCAACTTCATACTGCGTCCCTCGTTCAGGTTCAATTACATCGCCATCAACCGTGGTCTCACTAGTAGGAACAAAAGAACGGCTGTAGCTAGCGTAGAGAGAAATGGGTTCGATGGGTTGGTAAACTAAACCCACGCGAGGAGAAAACGCTTCACCATTAAATTCACTAGAGCCAACAAAAGACTCACCAACAAATACAAGGTCAGATTCAGTTTCAATTCTGGTAAAATCATATCGACCTCCAACCAGTAGTTTGAGATTGGGTAGCAGCGCAACTTGGTTTTGTAGATACAAACCCAAGACACTCAGTCTAGTCTCCAGCTCCCCAATAACATTACGATTATCTGAGTCAGGAACTAGCGTACCGTATTGCGGATCGAATACATTAATTGTCAATATATTTTCGAGATCAAACAAATCAGCTCTTGATTCTGAGCCCTCAGTTCGTGCTAACTCGAATCCTGCTAATAGCTGGTGTTCTATTGAACCAGTGTTGAACTCACTAATTAGATCTGTTTGCCAAGAAAGGTTGTCAATAGCAATCTCTCTATCAGAATATTGTCTACTGTTATTACCCGTTTCTGGATCAAATCCATCGAAGATTAAGCGAAAAGCAGTTTCGTCGACATCAGAGAGTTCTGCCCCAAAGCCGCTGCGTAGTCTAATCGTGTCGTTGAATCGGTGGTCCAAGGTTAGGTAGAAACTATTGGTAGTATTCTCATAGGTATCGTCTGGTTCGCTTAAAGTCCGCTCTCTGGGTAGGTCAAACGCAATCGGGTCAATCGGCAAACCCTCGTCGTAGGTTTGACTAGAGTCTAAATGCACATATTCGAAAGTCAGGCTGGTGGCATCGCTAAACTCGTAGCGCAGCGTCGGGGCAACGACGATTCTGTCTGACTCTACAAAATCTCTGAAGCTATCGCTATTTTGATAAGACGTGTTCAGACGGTAGGTCAGTCGTTCATCAGCCGTCAATGGCCCTGAAAGGTCGATAGAGGGCTCGATATAGCCAAAGCTTCCGGCAGTAAACGCCAAGTCATAAAACGGATCTCGCGAGGGCTGCTCGGTGACAAAGTTAACCACGCCTCCCGGCTCTACTTGGCCGTATAGCACCGAAGCCGGACCTTTAATCACTTCAATCCGTTCCACTGTGTTTGGTGCAGTTGCTAGTGTGCCGCCAACTGTAGATCCTGTTCGAAACCCATTGCGCAAGATCCTAGACTGATCGAATCCGCGAATCGTAAAGCGATCGCTAGCGTTGCTGCGATCGCGCTGACGGGTGACCCCCGATACGTTGCGCAGGGCGTCGCCAATCCGAGTAATGCCCTGGTCTTCGATCACTTGCCGGGGCACCACCTGAATCGACTGGGGAATATCCCGCAGGGGCGTGTCGGTTCTGGTTGCAGTAGAGGCACCGGAGGGGTTGTAGCCTTCATCTCGCTCTCCGGTTACCACTAACTGAAGCACTCCTTCATCAGACTCTTCAACCAGATCAGTTGCTATGCTCAAGGTTAAACTCTCGGCAGTGGTGCTAACCTCAGCCGTAGGCGGAGCCTCTATTCCTATCATTTCCACCCGGACCCCTGCACCACTGTTGGTTACAGCCACCGAGGTAATACTCTCTGTCGGGTTAGTCTGCTGAAACTCGCCGCCCCCCGGTAGCGCTAACACTGCATTTTGAATATCAACAATTAATGCATTACCTATGGTTTGACGACTGGAGGTCGCTAATTCGCTATTGGTTGTCTCTAAAACAATCTGTGCGCCCGTCTCTGTCTCTTCTACTCGTACTCCAGTAATGACAACTTGAGACTGAGCAATGTACGCCCTATAGACAGGTTGATCGAGATGAGAGAACAGAGGAGTCGCAGTGGTGGCGTAGGGGAATAGCGAAGCTAGGATTGTCGAATCTGCAGTGGTGGCATCGAGCAGCGGCGCTGCTGTAGCTTTGAGTTCTGGTTTTGTGCTCGCCCAGCTGACGGGACTATTCATCAGCAGACAACCGGATAGACAAAGCGTTACCCCACCCAGGTGTTGCTTCGCTGTCAACCGACGCTCTTTGCTCAATAAAGCCATTAGATTTCTTTTCCCACACCGTTTGAGATCAGTCGCAACGTATTGTTGCTAAGAACTGTTCTCAAAAAGATACTAGAGAATTTACGGATATAGGCACCCGCGATCGCACCCATCCGGATCGATTTGCGCCCTAGCCGGATTTTTTGCTCAGCAGGTAGGCTTTAGGGTTGATGCCAAACTCTTTACGGAAAGCAGTCGCAAAGCGACTTTGGCTGGCATAGCCCACCGATCGCGCCACTTCCTTCACATTCAAGCGCTGCTCTTGCAGTAGCTGACGCGCCGTTTCCATACGGTGCTGATGCAGGTAGCCAAACACGGTAGTGCCAAATACTTGACGAAACCCAACTTTGAGTTTGTAATCATTGAGGCTAACTTTACGAGCCAACTCCATCAGAGAGGGTGGATTATCAAGGCTAACCTTGAGGATTGTTCTAGCACGATGAATACGATTAATATCATCCGGGTTGAGGGAACAGAATACCCCTGGGCGTTTATCGCTCTCTTTCAGCTGTTCTAATTTCAGCGCAACCAGTTCTAAACACTTACTTTCCAGATATATCTGTCGTGTTTTCCCATGAAATGGGCAGTTAAAAATTTGCTCCAGGGGCGCTCTCATCGCAGGCGTAATCATATTGATTTCACTCAGCCAGCTGTCATCAGAGGCTTCAAGACACTGACGAATCTTGACTGGCAAGTCTGGCAAAGTATCTACCATCATCTGTCTGAGACTGCTTGAAGACTTCAAGTGAATATCAGCTTTGAGAATGGGCTCATTGGCATAGGTAACGTCAACCCACTTGTCTGGATTGTCATAGCTGCCCCATTCAATGAAGTTTTCTCCTGTGCATTTCCCTCGTCGATTCCCCGATAGATGAAAGCCGATTTCACAGGCGTATGCATCCTCATTGTTCGCTCTATTAAGGATATATACATCCTCGTGAAACCGATAGTGAAATAGAGTGAGATCAATGCCAGCCCACTGAATCGACTGAATATATCCCTGACCTAACCGTTCCGGAACAATCCGCCGAATATCAGAGAAGCTGATACCTCCCAGGTCTTGAGGCTGCGGATTGGCTTGTTGCCAAAGCATATCGTAATCTGCACGGGAAATGGTGATGGTCATGGGATGAACCAAATCGACAGTGCACCAGGCATAAACACACCTAGCTAATAAGAATTACTCTTAACTAGGTTTAACGAGTTGTCAAGCGGCGGCTGGCTATCGTAACGATGAGGCTGCGCTGTTAGAGCATAGGTCTGGCTACAGCTGAATTCATCTGTAACAGTTGCGAAAATCGAGAGTGAGGATCGTGCGTTAGAGAGTTGCGATCGCCATATTCCACCTGTTGTCCATTTTCCAAAATCAAGATCTGATTCGCTCGTTCTACGGTCTTTAGCCGATGGGCAATAATAATGCCCGTACGATTCTGCAGCAGCCGATCTACCGCCTGTTCAATCAGCTGTTCGGTTAGCGGGTCTAGACGCGATGAGGCTTCATCTAAAATCACCAG
>JBCDIX010000152.1:0-6177 GCA_038748405.1 Cyanobacteria bacterium P01_H01_bin.21
CACCGACAGCAGTGCTAGCTGGGTAAGCGGATTTTGAATACCCAGGCGAGCAAATAGAGAAGCTTCTTGTTCAACAATCGTATCGACAGCCAGGCCGATGATTAAAGAGGGTGCCAGGCTGAGCAGGGTGTAAATGATGGAGGCAAGAATGGCGAGGGAAACTTGCGGCCAGTGAGGTCTAGCGTAGCGTAACAGACGCAGAATAGGCTGATGCTGAATCATTAGCGTTTGAGTGCCAGGGTTAGCCCATCTGCGATGGGTAGCATACTCAATTCAATTCTCTCGTCTTGGTGAAGGAATTTATTGAGCGATCGCAATGCCACCGTATCGTCATCGGTTTCGTCTAGATTGGCCACTGCTCCACCCCAGAGAACGTTATCGATGGCGATGAGTCCGCCAGGTCTGAGTAGCTCTAAGGACTTTTCATAATACTCACGGTAGCTAGTTTTATCGGCATCAATAAACACAAAATCGAAGGTACCTGATTGGCCTGTGGAGATTAAGTTCTGCAGAGTATTGAGGGCAGGAGCAAGGCGTAGATCAATTTTGTCGGCAACGCCAGCAGCTTGCCAGTAACGTTGGGCAATTACGGTATCCTCTTCCTCGATATCGCAGGTTATCAAAGTTCCATCTGCAGGCAAAGCTAACGCCATCCATAAGGCACTGTAACCGGTAAATGTACCAATCTCTAACACCTTTTTAGCTCCCATTAACCGCAGCAGTAAAGCCATAAACTGTCCCTGGTCAGGGGAGACTTGCATGTCACCCTCAGGATATTGGTCAGTTTCCTGACGCAGCTGAGTGAGAATATCTGGTTCACGTAAAGAGACAGATAGCACATAGTCGTAAAGTTGTGACTGTAGCTTACCAGCAGCATCGCTGATATCCAAGGTTTTGTTAGTCATGAAAAAAAGTTCTCTTAAGATGGGGATATGTAAGTTTGTGACGAGCAGTCAAAGTAAGCATTAGAGTAAGTGTGACAACCTAAAGCTTGCTACTAAAATATTCCGAGAGTTTATCTATCAATTGAGTGGCTGCAATTGGCCCACCAGTGGGATTTTTCGGAAATATATATACCTGTTTGTTTTGAACCGCTTTCAAGGTGGACCAAAGGGGTTGGTTAAAGACAGGTTCAAGATCTTCAAGAGAGCCATGAGAGTAAAGTGCTACAAACAGAAAATCAGCATCCCAGTCAGGCAACACCTCAAGGCTCATATTGTCTATGATATCGTCTTTCAAGGCTGTATAAGCTGGAATAAACTGTATGCCTGCATCGCGCATAACCCAACCGAGAAGAAGAAATTCTGGCCCACGCACATGAAATTTTGACTCGTCGAAAAGAATCAAAGAGACGGTCTTACTCTTGAGCTTTTCTCCAAACTGCTGCTGGAATTTTTGAATCCGCTCATTGTAATCAGCTAAAATCCTTTCAGCCTGGTCGCTCTTCCCTAAAATTTCAGCGAGCTGTCTAAAGTTTCGTTTAAAATTATTGCCTCCAGCGAAAGGATTTACGATCACTGTAGGAGCGATTTCAGAGAGTTGTGGATAGAACGATTCATGCCACTCATACCCCAAGATCAGATCAGGCTTAAGCATCAGAATTTTCTCCAAAGACGGTTGATCTCCAGTACCGACAGAGGGCAGGTCGCCCACAACATCACTAAACGGATCGGACTTGATACAGCTAGAACAGCGAGCTAAACCGATAGGCTTGATGTCTAATGCCAATACCCCATCCAGCAGAAAGTCACTATACGCATCCAGGACAACAATTCGCTGGGGATGAAGTGGAATCTCAGTTTGGCCAAGAACATGATTAACCGTTTTTGTCGCTACTGGTTTCTGCTCTGAGCTGATGGGAGGAGCTTGACCAGAGGGTGAATGGAGTTCCCTATGGTCACTCCTCAGCGCCCTGCTGTTGCAAGCCGTTATGGTACAAACCACGGTAGCGGTTAGTAAGAGGAGAAATACGATGATTTTTCGCGTCGCTTTTTTAGGCATTATCAAGCATGTTCCTTCCTATTGTTAAACGACCTATCAAAACTTCCAGCTAACAGAGCCGACAATGGTGAAGGGGTCACCCCGTTCAACTTGTAGTCGGTTCCCAAAACTGACTGAGCTGATATAGTCAATGTCAAAGAGATTGCGGAAGTTGAGCGCCGCATTAAACTGATTACGACGGTAGTAGAGTGCCGCATCCGTTCGCAGATAATCATCGACTTCAAATGTGTTGGCTAAATCCCCTTGCCGCTCATCGACAAAGAACAGTCCTAGACCAAATCCCAACCCTTCCAAGTCGCCTTCCTGAATTTCATAGGTTGTCCAAAGACTGGCTTGATTTAGGGGCACGTTGGCAAATTGATTACCCTCATTGCTAGGGTCGGAATTATCTTCAGTGACTTCGGTATCGGTCAGGGCATAGGAGGCAACAATGTTCCAGCCGGGTAAAATCTCGCCGGTCACATCCAACTCCACGCCGCGACTGCGCTGTTCCCCAACTTGTTCACTAAAGCCTTGCTGCGCCAGCACCGGGTCAGAATCAGGCGTCAGGACGTTGGTTTGGGTCAAGTTGTAGGCGGCTAGAGTCGCCGAGAGCCTGCCGTCCAGAAAATCAGCTTTTACACCGACCTCATATTGTGTGCCTTGGGTAGGCTCGAACGGCTCATTATCTGGATTGCGTCCAAACGATTGATTAAACGACCGACTGTAGCTCCCATAAAGCGAGACGGTGTCGCTGGGCTGATAGACGAGACCAATCTGAGGACTAAAGGCTTCATCACTTTGTGAGGAAATATCTTCGTCACCATCGGGACTAATAAACCCGTTTTCTGCAGTTATCCAGTCGTAGCGCCCGCCAATCAATAACTTTAGCTGATCACTAAAGGCAATCTGATCTTGCAGATAGACACCATATGTTTCTGTGCCAAATACAAAAGTACCCGTTGGCTCAAGGTCTGGTTGTCCTGTAAAGGCATCGTAGTCTGGGTCAAGAATATCCAGGGGAGGAATATCTGCTAAATCGATGCCATCCTCAACGTCTTCATTATCATCGTCGTAAAAATCGAAGCCAGCCACAAGTCGATGAGCAACAGACCCAGTTTCAAACTCACCAACTACGTTAACGCCTGCCGTATAGGCATAGCCAATAGTATTGCTATCAAAGCCAAGAAAGTTTAGAAAGCGATCGTCTGTGAGTGAAATTGGAAAGAATTGCTGTCGGCTGTTCTTGCTGTAGTTGAAAGTAAAATTATTGCGAATTTGCCAGTTCTCGTTAAATTCATGGATCAAGTCATAACCAGCTCGATGAGAGTAAAGATCCTGATTTTGAAAATCAGGGTAGCTCGGATAGAAGTCTCGATCAGGTAAGCTGCCATCACTCAAAAGCGGAACAGGAAGTTGAAAAGGATCGCCAGAATAGCGGCTGTATTCATAAAAAATATCCAACTCTGCCTGATCGCCAATGTTGAAAGAAAAGGAGGGCGCAATTACAACCTCCTCTGTGTTGACAAAATCTTGGAAGTTATCTTGACTTGCATATGAAGCAATGAAGCGGTAAAGCACACTTCCATCTGTGGTCAGGGGGCCTGATAAGTCAACGCCAGGCTCGTACCGTCCATAATTGCCGACTTCAAGCCCGAGCTCATAAAACGGCTCATCCAAAGGTTTTTTGGTGACATAGTTAATGATGCCACCAGGCTCTAGCGCCCCCGTTGTAAATGAGGCGGGTCCCTTTAGAACTTCTACCTGCTCAATTACGCCGATAGGCACTACAAGATTGCTATCACGAAGTCCATTTCGTAAGAAACCAAACTGCTGAAATCCTCTGATTCTTCTAGCGCCAGTATTTGGTTGGTTATCCACAAAGTCTTCAACCACACCACTAACGGTTTCTACGGCTTCTGTAATGGTTCTGACATCGCGGTCTTCTAGTACCTGTTGCGGCACCACTTGAATCGAAAAGGGAGTATCCCGGATGGGCGTATCCGTTCGGGTTGCTGTTGATGCATTGGATGGGTTGTAGCCCTCATCTTCTTCGCCGGTAACAACTATTCTCAATGCTTCATCGGCTTCACCCACTTGGGCGATCCCAGGGGCCACACTAAAGGTTAGCCCATCCGTGCTTACCTCGACTGTGGGGACAGCATCCATCCCAGTAATCGTTATCTGTACGCGATCTCCAGCCATGGCCGACACCTGCACTACGGCAATGCCTTCAGCAGGCCCAAATTGCTCAAACGATTCGTCCACTAGTACGGCATTGGGTATCTCTACAATCAGCGCATCACCCGACGTTGATGTCACAGGCGCAGACAGCTCACCAGTTGTTTCTAGCACTATCTGCAGACCCGTTTCGGTTTCGGCTAGCTGCACATCGGTAATCTGTATCAGTGACGCCTGGGCTAACCAGTCGGCAGGCGGGGCGACGGTCTCACGAGCCTGGGTGGGCAACCCGGTTAAAGCTACGGCAACACCCGCTAGCAAGAGGGGCGATCTCAACCCAAAAACCCACGCTCTGATCATCCAACCCGCTTGACAACCCTTGTGCAGCTTTGATAAACCCATATCCAAACACCTCACACCAATCAAGAAATGTTCTTAATAAGCCTAAGAATAGGTGGTTGGCCTATCTGAGCGTTGTTGCAAACGGAGTTTTTATTGTTGCAGACGGAGTTTTTTCAATTACCTAACTGACGACGATACTGGCTAGGTGTCATCCCTGTATGGCGCTTAAAGGCATGGCAAAACTGACTGGGGCTGGCATGACCCACTCGCTCTGCAATAGTGGTAATACTCAGCTCATGTTCCTCGAGTAGCCGCTGCGCTTGTTCCATGCGACAGGTTTGTACATAGCCAAATACTGTCGTGTCAAACAGCTGGCGAAAGCCCTGCTTGAGCTTATGGTCGTTAAGCCCAACCTGTCTGGCTAGTTCCAGCAGCGATGGGGGCTGGTCAAACCGCTGTTGCAAAATATCCCGCGCCAGTCGTAGCTGCTCCACATCAGCCGAACATAGCTTGGGGGTAGATAAATATTGCCCTGCACTTAGCTGATAAAACTGCAGTGACAGCAGCTCCAGCGCCTTACTCTCCAGATACATACGTCTGAAGGCCCCCTGATACGGACAGTCCAGAATCTGTTTCAAAATCTGTTGCAGCGTTGGGGTGATGGGGTTTAAGGTTTGATGGAATCTTTCCAATGATTTCCCTTGCTTTAACGGTTGAAGCAGCGGAGAAACCGTTTCTTCCAAAAGACCAAACAGTTGTAAACGCTCAAGATCGATGGAGATACTAATAATTTTAATTAGTTGTTCAGCGGGAAAATACTCAATCAACCGTACGTCCTTCAGGTAAGCGACACAGGCTTGACCGGCTGTTTCTTCCCGGTCTTCCTCTAGCTGGATGCCTGGATTAATCATTCGGCTGCCGCCTGCTAAGTAAAAACTAAAACTCAAGCCGTTGACGCTATCCGTTTGAGCATCCAAACAACGCTGAGAATCCAAATGAAGCGATCGCCGATACGTAACAGTCTCAATGGAAATTTCTAGCCCCGGCTGCAGTTTAATCCGTCGTTCCCCACCCAGTCCTAGCTGCTGAGGAGCTAACCATCGGCTCTCAGCAGTATCAATCTGCTGCCAGTAGCCTCCTTCACCGCTCTCCTCAGCACGCTGACAAATTTCATCATGCTCGATTTGATCAATGGCTCGTGTGTGATCTAAGGGCATTGCTAGGCTAAAGCAAGAATCAGGTAACCCTATCCTCTTGGCGCTGAGGATAGGACTTACTATTGAGATTTATTCTTAACTAAAAAACACTAGCAGTCAAGCTGGACTCGCTCACTAGAGCTGGGTTGCAGTACTAAGAGTGCTTGAGTGCCAGGGTAAGGCCATCGGCAATGGGCAACATACTTAGCTCAATGCGGTCATCGTGATGAAGGGCTTGATTCAGGTTTCGCAATGCCACTGTATCAGCATCAGTTTCATCTGGATCGGCTACGGCTCCACCCCAGAGAACGTTATCAATGGCAATGAGCCCACCAGATCTCAGCAGCTCTAAGGACTTTTCATAGTAGTCATGGTAGCTAGTCTTATCTGCGTCGATGAAAACAAAGTCAAAGGTATCTGACTGCCCTGTTGTAAGCAAATCATCCAAGGTCTCGAGGGCAGGGGCAAGACGTAGATC
>JBCDIX010000153.1:0-5914 GCA_038748405.1 Cyanobacteria bacterium P01_H01_bin.21
CACCTCTTCCCGACTGAACAAAATCCGCCAAAACATCAAACGGCTGCGGCTCACCAGCATCGAAACCGCCATGGGCGACAGCCGCGAACAGCCCGCCTTTAAAGGCATCGCCGACCGGGTACTGCTAGATGTGCCCTGCTCTGGTCTGGGCACCCTGCACCGCCACGCCGACGCCCGCTGGCGACAAACACCGGAGTCCATAGCCGGACTCACCACCCTGCAGCGAGAACTGCTCGAAGCCGCCATCAGCTGGATTAAACCCGGCGGTGTGCTGGTCTATTCCACCTGTACGCTGCATCCCGACGAAAACCAGAATTTGATCCAATCTTTTCTCACCGACCATCCCAACTGGCAGATTTATCCCCCCACGCAAGACTCTCCTGTAGCCCCCTTTGTCACCGACCAAGGCTGGGCCACAGTCTGGCCCCACCAACAGGACATGGATGGCTTCTTCATGGTGAGATTAGTCCGCATCCCGTAGAGACAGCCACGAAAGTTGCCCCTATGGGATTTGGCATTGGTGGACTCGAGAATAATAAAGTGCCACCTGTATCGCTTTACCCCTTTACCCTTTCCTCCAAATGAGACTGGTATTTTCTTTTTTGTGCACCTCCTTTATTGCTTAAACGGATCGTATTCTGCTAACAGGCGCTCTAGTTTGGCTTCGTCAATGCGACTGAGCATCCGTTTGGCTTCTTCTTGATCGCGGATGGTTTTAGACAGACTTGTGGTTGAACCTACAGAAAAGAGCAGCCCCATGCCTAAGTAGCCCTTTAACCAGGCATCAGCCGGTAAATAAAAAATTCCGATAGCCGTCGCCGAAATAGAAACTACAAACGATAGCCAGGTCTGAACGATCCAAGCCGTTGTATGGTTGGTCGGTGTGGTGATTTTTTTAGTCGTGGTCATTTTGGTCTCCTTAGCAAGCCTTTTGTCATGCTGCTAGATTGACGGAAAAATAGATGAAGGTGCCATGAGACGAACTCAACTATGTCAAGGCAGGAGAAGGGATTCCGATGGAAGCGAAGTTCTTAGAAGTAGTGCGAATTTATTGAGCTGTGTACTACTTTTCAGTTAACTAATGAACTGCTATCCTAGAAAAGATAATTAGTAAGAATGTCCATTGGCTTTTAGGTCCCATAGCCCCATAGTCACTGACATTTGTTAATCGTCCGGTACAAACTGGAAGATGCCCCTGTCGTGCAGACAATAAACTAAAATCCATATCATCTAAACTTATATATTTGTCTTCATGCATCCAACCTGTTCTAAGACAAAAAGCATGCCAGATAGAGTGCCCAGGATATTTCCCATCTGGCTTACCGCCTAACTCGGAATAAATTTTTCTTTGAACACTGAATCCGAACTTTCCCCCACTAAACTTAGTCCAGAGTTGATCTATCATGCTTAGGTGTTCCCAAGGAAACTTTTCTAACTGATCAGACCTTATCCAACCTGCAGGGGTGTGACCCATCAATTCCCACAGGAGTTTATCTGTTTCTTTATCAGCCTGACTCCAGTAGCCACTAGATAAGTGAGTTATCAGTGTTTTATATTCTTGCGGTAGTTTTGTTCTTGTCACTAAAATACCATCATTCACGGTACTCAACCCATGATCGCGAGAGGAAATGGTTGTTTCTTCATTTGAGATGAGCTGGTCAAACTCTTTACTAGCAGGAAGTCTAAAATCATACACATGACTTCTTGACTGTAAATTTGATTGTGTACATAGCCATGCACAGAACCATCTTGCATCACCTTGAGATATACCAACAGCTGGTTTATGTAGCTCCTTCGAAGATATAGTGATATTCTTAGCAGTTGAGAAGAACCTCATGGATATTTGCTCATCCATAAAAAGTTTGTACTCTCCCCATGAGATTGTTCCAGTTGTGATGGAAGTGTTTTCATCTAAAGGGAGTAGTGAACTGAAACGATACTCTAATCGAACTTCAGAAAGTAACTCACCGTCTAAGTCAGCTTCCATTAAAGCCGTAATCAGCTTAAATCTAAGCTGAGGCTCAACTCGACTGCCTTCTCGTATCAGACGATAGGCAAGCTTAAGCCTATGCTGAGTCTTTTTTATTAGGGCAGCCTTAACAAATGGTGTTGCATCTGTTATTGCTGCATAAAAACAAATAATTTCCTCTAAAGCTGGTGAGTCGAAGTGCTTTATAAGAGCTTTCCCCTCACCTCGATTATTGATTTCAACAGCCGTTAAATATTCTTGAAAAGTTTTGTGTGAGAACTGATACAAATTGCTTTCACCTCCAGTGATTAACCCTGCAATTGTTTGAATTTCATGTAAAAATCTCTTAACAGTAATTTCTGAGCTGCTATTTAGATTATTTAATCTTTTACCAATCCAGAGTTCTGCATCCTGAGCTGTGAATTGAAGCTTGCTTTTTATGGTCAAATTGTATGCTATCGGCCTAAGCAAGTCTAAATTATCTCGTGCGTATGAAAAAGTGAGTCTTGTATCCCTTCGATTAGGTCTATCCTCTAACAATAAATTTAAAACCTTTCTATAGAGCTGTACTCTACGCTTTGGCAAAGATTCGAATGCTCGGTGAGTAGCTGCGATAATTGTTACAAGAAGAGGATTAGCAGCTAATTTTTTCAGAGTAGGAATTTGTGTGATCTGCTTTTTCAAGTCTGCTGCGGCAGCGGCGGCTTCTGATTTTACTTGTAAATCAACAAATTCTTTTGATAAGCGATAACTCTCTTCCTCTCTTTCTTGATTTTCTAAGAGTAAGATTCTCCATTTTTGTCGATTTACAACAAAATACCACTTATCAATAAAACTGTCTATCTGAGTCTGATTAAAACTATAAATGCCAACTTTTTGCACCCCCTGAAATTCTTCTGAATTATACCCATGAGGTCTTGACGTAACCAGAAATTGGCTTTTCAGATACGCGTGCATTTGCCAACTGATCCACTGGCTTACCTTATGCCTTTTTTCATCTGGAACTTCATCTAATCCGTCTAACATGACTAAACACCTTCCTGATTGAAGTTGTTCCTCAAACCATGCTGAGGAAAGGTGCATAGGCTGAAATTGAGGTAGCCTTTCCAGCTGTTCAACAATAATATCTGGAAGGCGTGGTTCTCTTTCGCTTTCAATGTACAAATATATACTGCGCAAAAATATAGGGATGGGCATTAAAGCTAGAGCTCGGTGCTTTTTATAAGAGAAATTTGCATAGTTTAGGGTGAGATAGCGAACCAAAGTTGTTTTTCCATATCCAGGATCTGCCACGATAGCAATACATCGATATGGAAAATTTCCTCTTTTTCGACTGACTTTAGGGAGTAATGTCCAGATATCTTTAATTATAAATTTCTCCCAATTATCTATAGGATTGGCATCGATATATAGAGGTATAAAAACATCTTCAAGAGCTAATAGTGGCAGGTCTCCTTTGAAGCCTTCGATCTCAAGTTCGTGGCAACGGATCTTGAGCGCTTCTAAGTATCTTTTTTCAGAAAAGTTTCGATCTTGGGTAATTGACTTTTCTGTATTATCAACCAACTTTTGGATTATTGTGTCTATCTTAGGAGCAATAACACTTGCAAATTTCAGCGCTAGCCAAGCTGTTACGGCAAGTAGGCAAAAGATTTTCGCCTGTCCCCATTCACGCTCTTTCGCGTGACTAATAGATATCCCAAGTAGAATACCAGGTATTCCAACATTGAATAATTGAGTATTAACCGATTCCCACAGTGTTTCTAGCGAAAATTGACTTTTTGAGTTTTTTGGATTATTAGTCATTTAAATAACTACAGGATCAAAATCGATGCACACTACACATCGATTTTACTTGAAAAGAGATATTGATTATGAAGTTCAGAAAATACTTAGGTAATTTTAGTAAAACGATTGAGCTACAAAATGTAGTCTATTAGGATTAATCTATAGACTTAATCGGAACATAGTAGAGCCCTTGATGTATATCCGTCGCCAGATAGGTCCGGACATTGCAACTGACTGAACTAGTTACAGGCTTACAGTTCTTGCTCAAACCTTAGTGGCGACAGCTATAAAAGGATTTCAGGAGCTGTCGAAAAGCCATCCAAATTCCTACCGAATAAGGCTTTAAGTCAGTTTTATACCTTCTTAATTCCGATTAAGTCTTATGAAGAATGATTGGATAGCTTTCTTCATGATCGCTGAACATAGTGTGCAGAAGAAGAATGTGAGACGTCTGCCAAATGACTACACTTGAGGGCAGGCATCGTAGATTACACTAGTGTTCCGTGGAGTCGTCCATTCTTCGTCAAAGATCAACAATAGGGTACATCCAGGTTCCTTGTGGATAACAATAGCGAGGGCATTTTCTCAGTTCCGATTTTCTCCCCCCGAACCGTGGCAATTTTGTTCTCTGAGTTATGGAGCTATCGGCACTGGTTCCGTGTGATAAAAAATGGCTGAAGTGTCCGTATAAGGAGGCTTTTGGCGATCCCCTCCTAAAATGGCTATATTTCTTGTATTATGAGCGTTCTGGCCGAATCATCTCATCAGGCGGAACCAGTGCCGAGCTATCAGAGTAACGTCCAAATCTTTAACAATTCACTCCATGGATGTTAGTCTTATCCTCTAATCGATCGGACTAAAAGAGGCATGCTGACATATCTTAGAGATTGCATTTCCTGCGCGCTAACCAGGCAGAATGTCATCTAAACATGGAATGATATTCTGCCTGATTAGCGTGTAACAGCCTTTTAGCTAGCTTAAGGTCGGCTGCGTTTAGTTTCTAGCAACACCCTCATCGCGGGCGGCCTGTTGTACCGCCGCTGCAACTGCCGTGGCGACTCGCGGGTCAAATACCGAGGGCACAATGTGGTCCGGGCGCAGCTCGTTGTCGGGAATCAGGGTGGAGATCGCATGGGCCGCCTGTAAAAACATGCCCGTGGTAATCGCCTCGGCGCGACAGTCGATGGCCCCGCGCAGCAGACCGGGAAAGGCGAGCACGTTGTTGATTTGGTTGGCATAGTCACTGCGGCCCGTGGCCATTACCGCCACGGTGCCATCCAGCAGCTCGGGCTGGATTTCGGGGACCGGGTTAGCCATGGCAAAGACAATGGGGTCCTGGGCCATCGCCTTGACCATATCGACGGTGACCACACCGGGGGCGCTCACCCCCATAAACACGTCTGCGCCTACCATGGCATCGGCTAGGGTACCGCTTGGGACCACGGCAAATTCCTGTTTGCGCGCATTCAGGTCGGTGCGATCGCAACTAATTATCCCCTTGGAGTCACACACGACAATGTGGTTCACCCCGGCTTTTCTAAACAGTCGGGCCATGGCTAACCCCGCTGCCCCCGCGCCATTGATCACCAGCTTAATGTCACCCAGCGCTTTACCCACCACCTTGAGGGCATTGACCAGGGCCGCCAGACTGACAATGGCCGTCCCATGCTGGTCGTCATGGAAAATTGGAATATCCAGCTCCTGCTGCAGCCGTGCCTCAATTTCAAAACAGCGGGGAGCGCTAATATCTTCTAAATTGATTCCACCAAAGACCGGTGCAATCCGCTTTACCGTTTCCACAATTTCATCCGTATCCTGGGTATCCAGGCAAATGGGAAAGCCATCTAACCCAGCAAACTCCTTAAACAGCATGGCCTTGCCCTCCATCACCGGTAGGGCACCCGCCGGACCCAGATTCCCCAGCCCCAAAACGGCGCTGCCATCGGTGACAATCGCCACCGTATTGGACTTGATCGTCAGGTCGTATACCCGTTCCGGATGCCGCGCAATTTCAGAACATACCCGACCCACACCGGGGGTATAGGCCATCGCCAAATCTTCCTGGCTACGCACCGGGGCCTTACACTCCATGCGGATTTTGCCACCCTCGTGCAGCTTAAACGTACGGTCATGCACCTCAAGCACCTCAACCTGGTC
>JBCDIX010000154.1:0-5790 GCA_038748405.1 Cyanobacteria bacterium P01_H01_bin.21
CTACTTTGACCAAAAAGAATACCTCAAGGCGTTTCAAACCAAACAGCAGCAGCGCTCAATTGGTCAGCAGTATCGTCTGCAGGCATTTGTAGGTGCCGGTCGTCTGCGCCCTGAACGACAAATTGTCACCCCGGCCCTGAGCCCAAATGACCTATCTGAAAAGAATGACCGTGATAGCATTGCCGAAAATTCAAACAATGTAGCCCAAGAGATCTCTGCCTCTGGCCGCAAGCAGGATCTCGACAACCTGATGGACCGCATCAGGAACAAACAATACAAATTAACCATTCTCCACGGTCAGTCCGGCGTGGGTAAAAGTTCCATGGTCAACGCAGGGTTGGTTCCCGCTTTGCAAAGGGCTCCTATCGAAGCCCGCAATGTGATCCCGGTTGTTTCAAGAAACTATTCAGACTGGTGTCAAGAGTTGGGCAGTTGTCTAGCAGCTGCCCTTGAGAATCGAAATATCCCAATAGACTCCTTCAAATCTAGACAGGCGTTTGAGCCCCAATACTTAATTGAGCAGCTGGAGCAAAATGAACATCGATTCTTACAAACTGTGCTTATTTTTGATCAGTTTGAAGAATTCTTTTTTAATTGTTCGTCACCTGAAAAGCAAAAGGCATTTTTTGATTTTCTGAGACAGTGTTTGGATCTGGCCTATGTAAAAGTGATACTGGCCCTGAGGGAAGATTATCTTCACTACCTGCTGACATGTGACAACTTTCAAATTGAAGCGATCAACAACGATATTTTAGGACGCCAAAATCGATATCCCCTAGGCAATCTCTCCGTTGAAAATACCAAGCTTTTAATTCAGCGATTGACCCAACAGTCCCAATTTAAGGTAGAAGATGCGTTAGTTGATCGGCTAACGGGCGACCTAGCTAAAGAGTTTGGTGAAGTTCGTCCCATTGAGCTGCAGGTTGTGGGGATGCAGCTGCAGGAGAAAAACATCACCACCCTAGCCAAATACACGTCCCTGGGCAAAAACCCTAAAGAAACACTCATCGGTCAGTTTTTAGAGCAGGTAATCAGAGACTGTGGCCCTGAAAATGAAGAAATCGCCACTCTGGTGCTGCTGCTATTGACCGATGAGAAGGGCACCCGGCCCATGAAAACGATGGATGAGCTGAGTGTAACCGTAGCTAAGCTGATGCCTGATGATGGTGATGATGAGCCCTCTCAACATTTAGAACTAATCCTAGAAGTCTTGGTGGAGTCCGGGCTGGTTTTGGTTCTCTTATTTCGTGAAACACCGGTATTGCAAGAGGTTCCACCGCCAAGATATCAGCTGGTGCATGATTACTTGGTTGAACTCATCCGTCAAAAAAAGGAACCTGCTTTACTAGAAAAGCTTTCACAACACGAAGCCGAAATCGAGCAGCTCCGGAAAGAAAATGAATTAATCCAAAAAGAACAGGAGCTAAAGGAGGCAATAGAAGAGAGACAGCGAATAGAAGCAGAAGCGAGGGAGGAGAAGCTTACAGCAGAAATCGCTTTACGACAAGAACAGCAAAAAAATACTGATGAGAAACTAAGTCGCGCCCAAAAACAGCGACAGCGAATCAGGGCATTAGCCGGTGTAATTGGTCTCTTAGCAATTACCGCAGCAGGTTTTGCCACATTCGCCTGGAAACAGGCTCAGCAAGCAAGAGAGTCTGAGCTAGAGGCCATGATATCTCAGGCAGCTGCCATGTCATCTTCTGGTCAGAATCTCGACGCCCTCTTAATAGCTCTTGAGGTTGGAAATAACGTACATCGACAATCTCAGCTGGCATCGGAGTTGAAACTACAAGTTATCGAGCAGTTTTCTAAAGTCGTATACAGCATAAAAGAGTTTAACCGCCTTGAGGGAGGCCACAGTTCTTGGGTTAACGACGTGAGCTTTGGCCCGGATGGAATGATCGCCTCTGCTAGTGACGATAATACAGTTCAACTCTGGAGCAGAGATGGTAAGCCTTTAAATATTACCCCTCAGCATAGCGGTAGGGTGAACAGCGTTCGTTTCAGCCCCGATGGGGAAATTCTAGCTACCGCAAGTGCCGATAAGACCATCAAACTATGGAATAAGACGGGTAAAGAGCGAGCCGTTTTAAGAGCTCACAAAGCCCCTGTTAATAGTCTCAGTTTCAGCCCCGATGGTAATCTGCTTGCCTCCGCCAGTGATGATGGCACAGCTATGCTCTGGGACTTAGAGACATATAAACGTGTAGAAGGCGTTCAAATAGAGCATACAGATCGAGTTAGAGCCGTAAGCTTTAACCCCAACCCTGATACTAAAAAAGTTCTTGTAACCGCTGGTTGGGATAACAAGGTAAAGCTGTGGGACTACGACGGCAATCTCTTAAATACGTTTAGAGATGAAGACTTATCGTCTGACGAGAACGTTGTTAGCCATGCTAACAAGGTAAGCACGGTAAGCTTTAGCCCAGATGGTCAATTTATTGCCTCAGGAGGCTTGGACAACAAGATAAAACTCTGGGATTCTGATGGTAATTTAGTCCAAACCCTCGAGGATCATACAGCTCTGATTACTAGCCTTGCCTTCAGTCCCAGTAGCCAAGTTTTGATATCAGCCAGTGACGATAATACTTTAAGACTCTGGAGACTAGGTGCAGACGGACTATATGCTGGAGGTGATGTATTAGAGAATATAGAAGCGACCAGTATCCGATTTCTTGAGGCTAGTGACGATGACACCTTTGCTGTGGCTGGCATCAATAACGATATTAGGCTTTTTCGGTTAAAGGCCATGGAGCCTCCTACATTGAGGGGACATAGCAAACTAGTTGACAGTGTAGAGTTTGACCCCACAGGAGCAGGGCTTGTCAGTGGTGGGAATATGCAAAGCAATCAAGAAGGTTCTCGCCCTGGAAAAATCATCTTATGGAACCTAACCAAACCAGAACAGCGAAAGGAGTTTCTATCGCTGGGTCGTGTTTTGAGCATTGGCTTTAGCCCCAACGGCCAGAGAATTGCAAGTGCAGAAGCATCCATCAACCAATCTACTAACCCGGTTAAAGAACTGGACGCCGTTCCCCAACGGACTAACTCGGTTGGGGAACGAGACACATCGAGTTCAGTGGAGTGGAAAGTTGTTCTTCGTGATTCGAGTGGGGAACCGCTTGATGAGCTGGTTCCACAAAATTCGGGAGAACTCAATAAAACTGAGATTACTGAGATTAGAGGTATTAGTTTTAGCTCAGATAGCCAGTATATTGCGATCGCACAGGAAGCCATAACGTTTGACAATGAGCAGGTCACCCAAGAGGCCTTCCAAACATCACCTCAGCGGGGACTAGTCACCCTTTGGAATCCATCAAGTGCGGCTGCTCCCTTACCACCGTTTGAAACCGGCGATAGCTCCATCACTGATATTAGCTTTCATACCAACGAGCCAACTTTGATAACAGCCCATGAAGATGGCACATTAGCACTGTGGGATCTTGAAGGCAAGTCTATCTTGAAATGGGCAGCCCATGAAAACAGAGTTACCCACGTTCGATTTAGCCCAGACGGTCGATTCGTCGCCTCTGGGGGGCAAGATACAACCATCCGGATTTGGGATGCACTTAATGGAACCCGCCTCAAAGAACTCACCGGGCACACCAGCACCATCACCGGAATTGACTTCCAGGATGATCAGGGGAAGATTCTGGCGGCATCTAGCGCCGACGGAGATATTCGACTGTGGAATACTGAAAGCGAGGAAATGCTAGCCAACCTTCAATTTGGGACAGAGACTGTAAACGGGATCAGGTTTAGTCCAGACGGTAAAACAATCGCAGCCGCTACAGGTAACAGAGTGATCCTGTGGAACCTGTATCTAGATAATTATCTCCTCAGGCGTAGCTGTGACTGGCTAAGCGACTATCTAACCTTCAATCCCAACGTTGAAAAAGACGAACGGAAGCTATGCCCATAGCAGAGGCAACCCATCAAACTTTATAGAGCTGCTTTACCCACAGACTATTGCGCAGCAGCAGTACCACACGCTGGCATAAACGTGGTCTCGTCCCTCATTACATCGGAACAGTTTGCTCCTGTTAAATCAGCACCACGGAGATTTGCTCCCTTCAAGTCAGCACCACTGAGATTTGCCCCCTTTAAGTTAGCACCGCTCAAAGTTGCCCCCGTTAAGATCGCACCGCTCAAATTGGCTCCTTCCAAATTAGCACCCCTTAAGTCGCAGCCTCTGCATTCATTGGTGTTCAGCAACCGCCGTACGTTATCAGGGTGTTGAGCCAGCACCCCGGACGTAAAATAGATAGAAAGCAACGTCGAGAAAGCTAGTAGTCGATGAGGGAACGTCATGGTCTCTTTTCCTCAAAAGTAGTTACCAAACTGGCTAATCTTCAAACAGCTACAGAAGTGCGCTGTGGCTGGGCTCGCTATCATTATTTCATACTACATACATGATAAAGATTCTCTACAAACAAAAAATCACCCATGGGGGTGACTGTTCTTGACTCTCAAAGTTCCTTACATATCAGTCTGTAAAGTCTTGACCTTGTGAAGAGAACAATAAACGTAGTCCACCAGGCTTACCGGATAATATACTCTGTATTACGAGCACCGCGCGCATCTACATTCCTCAGATTAGCACCCCGCAGATCGGCACCAAAGAGATCGGTGCCGCGCAGATCGGCACCATACAAATTTGCACCACGCAGGTCGGCATTGCGTAAACTTGAGCCTTGAAGAGAAGCGTTGGATAAGTTTTCGCCCCGCAGATCGGCACCGCGTAAATCGCAGGAGTTACAGGCGTTGGTGGCAAAAAGACGCCGGATATGGCTAGGCTCAGCGGCCAACGCGGGCAAAGTAAACCCAACAATGGCGGCTGATGCGGCTATGAAATTCCAAGTTTTGAGTTTCATCACTGCTGCTTACCTATAAACACTGTGAGCGAGAACAGACGTTTGCCATAGAAACCTAATCAGAGATACACACTGGATAATATACAGGGGCATCTAGGACTATTTCGGTCACCTTTATTCAAAGGATATGCCAATCATATCTCTAACAATATGAAAAATTTAATCTTACGCTGACAGTTAAGCAATCGGTTACATCAGCTCTGGAAACTCATATACTACAACGCCCGACCCCGGACGATTGGTAACATCCGCATAGCCGGATTTGACCATGGTTTTAAGATGGTCTTCAACGGTTTCGAAGGTTTGGCCCGTTTCCATGACCGCCTGGGTAACGGTAATCTGACCGCCGTGGAGCTTGGCGAGGCGCAGCAGTTTGACCTGCAGGGTGTCCTTGGTAATTTCGGTGGTGACCGGCTGCAGGTCAAAGGCGGATGGCTGATCGCCCGTTAGCTGCCGCTGGCGATGTTCGGCCATATCGGGAATCAGCATCAGATCGACAAACTGGCCAATGCCAAACAACCCCCAGGTAAATAGGTACAAAATGCCAGAGCCGATTTTGCCATTGTAAAGTCGGTGCAGTCCGCCAATGCCAAACAAAATTCCAAGCCAGAATAGGTAGCTGGCTGTTTTGCGATCGCGAACTTTTTGAGAAGGCACTAGGGCGGACATGATGGCTTGACCGGTAAGTGGGTATACTGACTAGCTTACAAAAGGGAAACTGGGAGCGTCCATAAAGTTTAGGCCGGTTTTTTGGTGAAAATACCGAACCTGATGGGCCAAACAGGCCAGCCGACTATTCGGATTCTTCTCTGGGGGCATCATCTCCCCGCAGCCGTTCCCACAGCTCACGGGCCTCTTCTTCACTCATATCTAACTGTTCGCGGGAGCGCTCCCAAAACCGCTCCCACCAGTC
>JBCDIX010000155.1:0-5576 GCA_038748405.1 Cyanobacteria bacterium P01_H01_bin.21
GCTACCGATACACTTGTATCGTACGTGTTTAGCGTGTGACTAAGCGATTCTGTTTTTGAGCACCATGGCGTGAGCGACTTGTTCGATGAATGAGTCGCCACGCTGTTGGCTAGTGGCCGCTAGTGAGGCCAAGATAGACCAAGTGTGTGCACCGTTTCGAGTTTTATTGCCACACGAAAGCTTGCGACTAATCACGGCAGGTCGTAGTTGTCGCTCTGCCAGGTTGTTGGTTGCATCCACCGCCGGATAATCGAGGAATGTAAATAGATGATCCTGTTGCTTTCGTAATCGGTTGCGGACCTTTTCCTCTTGCTGGCCTTGCCCATCGGTAGGTCTCGGTTCAGAAAGGAGGTGTTTGAATCGTGCCTCCAGGGATAGGCGTAACGTTCTTCGTTGATTCTCTGGCAAGCTATCTTGCAAGGTCTTGAGCACCAAGGCGGTGTGGAGCAATGCTCTGAGTTCCAAAAGGTAGGCTGAGCCTTTTCCATTCTCATGCTTCAATGCGGTTGATAAGGCTTTGAGATGATGGGCATAGCACTTTTGCTGGATGCCATCGATGCCGTCATACACCGATAAGCAATCGCTGACTAAAACACCGTTGAACGTGTCACCCAATATCGCTTCAGCGGTCGCCCGGTTACGGCTATCCACCACCTGATAGTAGGTGCTGTCTTGATTGGTGAAAACCCACAAGGTATAGCCTCCCCCTCCAATCCACCACCCTGTTTCATCGGTATGAATGACCTCACTGTGCCGTAAGGCCTCTAAGGTCTGGGTGTAGTCATCACTCAACTGATGGGCGATTCGGTCTAGTGCTTGCGACAGACCTCCAGGACTCAGTTTCAACCCCAACAGCTGATTCAGCACTTGAGTGCTCTTACGCATGGTCAGCTTTAAATCTTTATTCAAGGTGGCCGCCAATCCTAAGGCTCTAGGCCCCAGGTGGGTGCCAGCGGCACCGGTGGCTGTCGACACTTGTAGAGGATGATGAGACCGCACTGGTTTGTCGCACTGAGTGCAGTGATTGCGATAGGTTCGTAATCGAATAATCCGAGGCTTCACCACCGGGGCTTCGATAATGGTTTGTTCTATCGGTCGTTGAGTGTCTGCCCCTAAGTCATGACCACAGTCTGGACAGTGCAATAGCGGTACGTCTATGTGTTCATCGTGTGCTGATGGAGGAGGGGCTTGTCGCCACGCACCCGGATGCCCTAGCTTGCGTCCTGGCTTTTTCGGCGTTTGGGCTCGCTTTTTTTCGTCAATCCGGAATGGGGCTACACCGCCAGTCACTTGAGTCTTTTTGAGGGTTGCAAGCTCACACTGCAGACGGACTAATTGCTGGTTACAGGTGGTTAATTCTGAGTGTTGCTTCAACAGTTGACGGGCTTGCCGTTCCACAATCTTCAGAAGCTGTTCTGGGGCATCTACCAACAGCTGTCGTCCGAAAACCATGACCCGCTCTATGGCACTGTCGATGGCTTCCGGACGATACTGGCTTGGGGCGGGTGACAGATTGCTCAAGGAAGTCACTCGCTAACGTCGGTAGACTTTTACCTTAAGACCTCTGGCTCATAACGGGTTTACTGCTAACCGTACAAGGACGCTAAACACATACAGAGGGATTTCACAATATAGAAAATCAGAAATACCGAGATTTATGAATTCAATACCTCGGCCGTTGTTTCGACCGTTTTCATCTTCTGCAAACAGGTTCTTCGGTTCCACAGGTAGGCACTAAACCCAACCACCAGATTGGCAACAGATGCGGCTACAAAAATCCCCAAAGGTCCAGCGATTTGACTCCCTACATAAGCTAAGGGAATATAACAACCCACCATGTGGCTTGCCGTAATGGTAATCGAGGGAGTGGGTTTACCCATGGCATTAAATGCGGAGCTGGTAAGCTGCATTAAGCCCGCTGCCCCATAGCTAATGGGGACTATCCACAGATATTGGGATGCAATAGTAATAACGGCTGGATTGGGATTAAACAATGCTGCTATGAATGGGGCCGTCAATCCCAACCCTAAGGCCATAAGTAATCCCCATCCAAGGCAAA
The DNA here is from genome assembly GCA_038748405.1 of Cyanobacteria bacterium P01_H01_bin.21. GTDB lineage: Bacteria > Cyanobacteriota > Cyanobacteriia > Phormidesmidales > Phormidesmidaceae > Leptothoe. Next base: position 2,060 of record JBCDIX010000155.1, read on the forward strand.
AACGATAGCCTTGGCTCAATGCCTGCCGGACTCGATCGATTTTTTGAGCTCCCCAGTTTTGCCCCACAAAAGGCCCCATACTGGCTGACAATGCCATGATGGCAATCAACGCTAGAGACTCTACCCGCGAAGCAAGGCCAAAGCCGGCCACAGCTACCGCCCCGTGTACCGCTAAGAAACTAGTAACAACTCCAATGGATATGGGGGTAATCATGCTGGCAGCAGCGGCGGGCAACCCTACGGTCAAAATGTCTCGCCAACACCAAAGGGTTTCTTCTAAGTTAGGGATTTGAGTGGAGAGCAGATTCTCTTTGAAACGTAAGACTAACAAAGCGGCCACTAGGGAAACCGCCCGAGCAATCACCGTTGCCAGGGCGGCGCCCTGCAGTTCCAATCGAGGAAATCCTAAGGCTCCGTTGATGAGCAGTGGATCTAACACAATGTTGGTGCCAGCTGCCACTGTCATAATAATGCTTGGTGTGAGGGTATTACCCGCTGCACGGATGGCGCTGTTTCCCACCATGGGGACCACCAAGAACACAATGCCGAAGTACCAAATCCGCATGTATTCACGAATATAGGGCAAGGTATCAGGCCCTGCTCCCAATGCCTTGAACAGCGGATCGATAGTGAACAATCCCACACTGGCAAACAGAAAAACTGCTGTTAGCGCTAGGGTTAGGCTGTTGGTGGTAAATCGTTGTACCCGGCGCATGTCCCCCTGACCAATGGCCCGTGAAATTACCGATGTGGCCCCCACTCCTAATCCAAAGGCCAGATTTCCCAGGGTCAATACTACTGGAAATGTGAAACTCATAGCCGCTAGTTGGGCGGTGCCCAGCTGCCCAACAAAGTAGGTATCCACTAGGTTAAAGGCAATTAAGGCAAACAGTCCCCACACCATAGGCAGGGTCAGCTTCACCAGTTGAGGTCCCACAGGACCTTCGGTCAATTTACGTTGCATAGAGTACTTCCAGCATGGCATCTCTGCCTCAATCTACCGCCTTAGGGGACAGTTGAACTGTTATCGGTGAGACGATGGGCTGAATGCGGATGAGGACTATGTTGTCGTCTGTAGAAATAAACGCGGTTGGCCCATAAACGATCTCAAGCTCATTTTTATTAGGGGCAAGTTTGTTTAACTGCCTTGATGTTTATTTAGACGAACTCGTATTTGTACTTAAGGTCTCTAGTCTCCTATCGAGAGAGAGTCGAGAGATATTACAGTCATCTAGCCGAAGGTTTTGCGCACCTCAACCAGATATACCTGTATGTAACAAAAGCTACATTTAGTTGGACGTTCTGAAAATCGATTGCCATGAAGCGTTTATTTCTTTTACTAAGTTCTGCCGTATGCGGTCTCACCATGTCCCACGCTGCCTATGCAGGCACATTACACAATGGCTGGGACTATAGTATCGACTCATTTACAGATGGTTCCGGTGGTAGTGCCTATGAGATTAAGGGGTTAGCCACTAAAGAAACTCAAGAGCACATTTATATTTCTATCAGTGGTGGTAGTTCACTAGCTGGCACTGATTATCGCCATGCTGCAGACGGTAATATCGGCTGGGGAGATCTTCTATTTAATTTTACTGGTGACACCATCAACTCCGCTAATGGCTCTCTATTTGGCGTTCGTTTTGCAGAGAGTAACGATGCAGGGGTGGCTCAAGTAGGCGTCTTTAAAGATGTGAGTGCTCAGGCTGTTGCTTTAGATAATGCCGGCTACAAACATCTGAAACAGTACTACCGTTATGGTTGGGAACGCCAGGACACTATGGGAGACTTAGCAACCAAGCAAGAGGCCTATGACTATATGGGAAAAACAGAACCGTTGCTAAATTCCATCGGCGATGGCACGTACATGGGAGATATTGATTTTCTGTCGAATCAGGAAGCCATGGACGAAGGCGTAGATTTTGAGCATTTTGATGCAAGTGGTGACAATACCCATACTTTTCGCTTTGATCGCAGTTTACTGCCAGCTGGAGAATTTGTTGCCACACTGTTAATGGAATGTGCCAATGATGGCATTGCATTATTAAGTAGTTTTGATGAACGCGAAAGTAAGGATGTACCTGAACCATCCATGGTACTTAGCTTATTTGCAGCGGCGTTTGCAGGCTCTAGGCTACGTCGTTCAGCGAAATAGCTTACTAGCCAGGACTTTGCCGATACGGCGCTATATAGCCGTAATCATTAGCTGGGCATGAGCTGTTGAGCTCATGCCCAGCTAATTTCTTTAAAGAGCACCAAGGTCAACACTGTAGTGACTTACAAGTGTAATGCGCTCGTAGGACATTAGATAGATGTGGAGTAAGTTTTCATCATTATTGTCACGATGCATAACTAAGCCATTAAGACCAATGTCTTGGCGATAGTCAATTATTTCATTTTCGCCATTCAGTAGTACTGCAAAAAAGGAACTCTCATCAGGGCGGTTCTTTTGTAGTTCTGAATAATTCTGGGTAAAAGGTGTGCCAAACCCCAGAGGCATATAGATGCCATCAGAATAATCCTGAGGCTGTAACTGGGGTACTTGCTCAAGATCAATTCCACTCACAATCAACTGCCGTAACTCACCATCTGTATTGGCAAAGTCTAGCTGAATTTCTTTCAGAGGCTTTTGGTCCAGCGGAGACACCACCTGGCGCGCTGTTGCTTGCATCACTTCAGCTAGTTGGCTAAAGTCAGATGCCCATAAACGCTCAGGATCATAAATGCCTGGTGGAACAAAACTTTGAAAGGCTAGATCTATTTGCCGTAGATCTTCCCATGTGTGAGCTGTGTCTCCATTAGCATAAACAATCAAGTCTGCTTTAGATAATTGTTCCTTAGCCGCCAAAATAGGCTCTGATTTTAGATCCTGCACTGGGACAGTTTGCTCGGCTTTCACAGTTCTCAGGGCTGATAGGTCAAACTTTAACCCCGATAAAAACTTAAAGCCAGGCCAGGCTTCCATAGTGCGGGCTTGTTGCCAGTAACTGGTAGGGTTGAGTTGGTTAACTAGCCCGGCGTAGGCTCCTCGCGAAAACGTAAAGTATCCTTGATAGATTTTCTCGTTGCCTGTTTCTGTTTGGTTGTAAATAGCTAATTCCCAGTAGCCAGAACCAAGGCAATTATTGGTTAATGCAATAGAAATATTTTCAGGGGCATAGTCCCCCAGCCCTGTAGGTAGTTGAATATGAGGAGACCCAGACTCAAATATTACCCGTTGTCGATTAAATTCACGCTCCGTCAAAAACCACTGTGTCAAGGCCTGATTGCCATGGGCTGTGGCAGGTACTGTGGGGATCATCAAACTCAGGTCAATATCTTGTAACTTGAGTTCAGTGGGTGAGCCTCCTTGATGGAGAGTGAAGCTAACGTTGAACTGATGCCCGTTACGGTGTTCAAAGGTGATGTCTTCTCCTACCCAACGATATCCTTCAACGGCCTCAGTTTGTAGGGGGATATCAGCTAAGCTAGATTGGCCATACCGTTGGTAAACTCCACCTACAGCAGTGCTCATCAA
>JBCDIX010000156.1:0-5539 GCA_038748405.1 Cyanobacteria bacterium P01_H01_bin.21
GGCAGGTTTAGTGCACGATACACTTCACGCTGACCGGCAATACCCCACTCATCTAGAGGGCCAGTACCCCCTACAATCAGGCTGTAGCTCACCAAACGCATGTAGTGCTTAATGTCACGTAGACACTTGGCCTTGAACGTATCAGTAGAGTTTGCCTCACCAGAATTGTTCAAGTAGGGGTACTTAGCAATGCACGCATCGTAGGCTTCTTTCGCCACGTTATCCAGGTTGCCCGCTAGCTTCTCAGCCGCTTCTAAACGGGCTGCCGCACGCTGTAGGCTACCTTGTACGGACTCTAGGTCAGATGTAGATGGAAAACGACCCGCTGCATCTGCAGCCGCAATCACAGTAGTAACAACAGATTTCATTTCGTTTTTTCTCCAGTAGTTAATTTGATCGTCAATTTAGTCACAACTCTCTTGCTTAGGTGTCAAGCAATGACTAACCTAAAGCAGAGATAACGCGATCAAAGTAGCTAGAAGCTTCTGCCACCAAGGAAGCGCAGCGATCTTCTACCACCGGGGCACCCATCTTACGCAGACGTGCACCCGCACGGGCTTCGCTGGGGGTGTCCTGAATGTGAGCAGCCGCTTGTGCCTTCATGATCTGTACGGCACGTACTGTGGAAGTAGCGGGCACGCCTAGAGCCGCGTAGGTCTCTTTTAGACCGTTCAAGCAACGATCATCTAGAACCGAGGCATCCCCTGCAAGAAGAGCATACGTGACATAGCGTAGGATGATTTCGCCATCGCGCAGGCAGGCAGCCATGCGACGGTTGGGGTAGCAGTTACCACCGGCTTGAATCAACCCCTGGTTCTCACAAATCATCCCTGCAATGGCGTCTGACACCATACAGCTCGCGTTGGATGCAATCGCGTTTACAGCATCTAGACGACGGTTGCCGTTCGCAACAAATTCTTTCAGAGCCGCGAGGTCAGCGACAGGTGCAGTGCTGGCATCAGCGGATACCACCGCTCTAGAAAAAGCGTCAAGCATTGAGCTCTCCTTGATTAAAAACGTTTTGGAAGTTTTTGGGTAACCGCCACAGCAGTTCGGTTTACCACGAAATAAACATAAAAAATTGCCGTTCTCAAAGTCCTCAATATTGAGAACAAAGTAACATTCCGTTACATAGAACTCATTTAACTAATTTAGAAACGCTCAACTAATGACAAACGACAGCTCAGCTATGAAAATAGATCTATATACATCATATGGTTTTAAAAAGGATTGCTGCTATGACTAACTCTACTGACGCCGCTACTGCCCAGGTAACTATTGAAGAAATTAACGAGCTGATCGCTGAGTTTGAAAAGTATCGTGAGCGTCTGATGAATGAGACTTTGGACGCTGCTAAAAAAGCAAAAATGTCCAAGAAAGAGACAATGGCGCGGCTAGAGCCTGAGCTTGCTCAAATTGAGACAGCCCTGACACAGCTGCGGGCGCAGTTAGATACACTGACGTCTGACCCAGCAGCTGACTAGCCTGGTTGATTAGAAACACCTCGCTGGGGTGTGATTTCGTGGTCTTTTACTTTTTTGGATAGGCACGCTCAGCAATGGCAAATTTGAGTACTAATTTGAATACTGATATAAACAGTGAGGCAGCTCAACAAGCGGCAACCGACGCTCTTGTGCAAAAAGTCAATGAAGAGATTGATTTGCTCTCATTTAATGAGTTAGATCAGGGCACCTTGCGACAGCTGGTGGAGAGTTTCTCAGATAAACGCGGCTTGATGCGTCTGCGAATTGCTGAAACCCTGGGTCAGATCGGTGAACCGGCAACGCCTGTATTGGTAGATGCCTTGGCCAACCATCCTAATGAAGTGGTGCGCCGGGCCTGTGCTAAAACCCTAACTCTAATTGCCGATCCAACGGCAGTTCCCACCTTGGTCAACTCCTTCTTAAACGACAGCGATACGGTTGTACAGGGTTCATCGGTAGGGGCTCTGGCGAGAACAGGACGACCGGCAGCGCCAGAATTGCTCAAGATTTTGGAGGATTCAACTCATCCTGAAACCATTAAGGGGCATGCAGCCTGGGCACTGGCATTTATGGGCTCTGAGGCCAAGGATCTGTTGCTACAGGCGCTAAGTTCTAAGTCAGAAGCGGTGCGGGCGGCGGTGGTGGGTGCGATCGCAAAAGTTGCTCAAGAAGAAACCAACTCCAGCAATTTTGACATTTTAATCAACGCCCTTAGCGACCAAGCCGAGATCGTTCGTTGTGAAGCGGCGGCGGTACTGGGTAACCTGGCGCATCAACCAGCTTTACCAAGTTTGTTACCGCTTTTAGCACATCCCAGCACCGAAACGCGCAAATCGGCGGTACTGGCCATTATGAAAATTGGTCAGCCTAATACTGTTGAGGCGCTGCAGACCGCCATGGCCAAGGAAGCTGACGACAGTCTGAAGCCGGTGTATAACCTGGCCATTAGCCAAATCCAAAAAAGATCGCTGGCTGACGATGACTGGGACTGATCCTCAAAACCCACTGCGCAGTCAGTTAGAAAGTGACTTAAATAACTCCGAATGGCTACAAAAGTTTAAGGCCATCAACCAGCTGATACACAGCCTCAAGGGTGAAATCACCGAAATTAATAGCTGCGAACTCAGATGGAACACTAGCTGCAATGGGTTAGATATCCACTGCCCGTCGATAGAAACGGGTCAACGACTGCTGCTGCAACAGGATACAATTGTCTCAATTGCTAACTATGCAGAGCGAATTGTCCTGATGCAGCCTGACAGCTCGGATATAATTTTGAAGGCTCCATAGCCCTGCTTTATTCCGTGCAAAGCATTAGGCGATACACATCATGAATAACTATCGACAAGAGCTTGACAATGTTTTGCAATTAAAAAAGACGGGTGGATTTCACTACACCCGTGAAATGCAAGCTCTAAAAGAGAAAGCAAAATCGGCTCGTCATTGGAAATCTCTTTTAAGAACCCCACCTAATCAATGGCAGGCACTACTCAGAGATACCCGCTACGTCTTAGAGCAGCTAGACTCCTAGAAATGCCTAGGCATCATTCCTAGGAGCCTTTTTAGAGCTAGCTAAATAGCGTAAAAACCCTCAGCTCTTTGGCCGAGAGTACTTCTGCACCATTTCCATCCGCGATAGGGCGCTGACGGCTGTTTCTTTAACATAGATATCTGCTGAGTCATCTTCAGATAGTTTAGTGAGTACCGCAACTGCCTGCTCTCCTCCAACAGACGCTAGAGCATTCACAATAGATACCGCCAGCGCAACGTTATCGGTGGTTTGCAACGTCTCTAACAAAATATCTAAGGCTGCATCACCAATTTCTCCGAGTGCCATAGCCGACGCGATATGAACAACGGGGTTAGGATCATTAAGAGACTGTTTTAGACTCTGCAGCCCCAGCTCAGGAAAGGCCTCATCAGGGTAGTTTAGCGCTACTTGGGCCAATGCCTTAGCACAGCTCCCTCGCACAGTCACATTGTCGCTATTTTTTAACGACTCAACAATGGCAGGTACCGCGTCTGCTCCCACAGCCCCTAAAGTTTTCACAGCAGCACGACGGTAAACAGTATCTTCTGCATCAAGGGCATCCATCAGCCGAGAAATTGTTGTCTCATCGCGGTTATCGAGAATATCCACCATGGCCCGCTCACGGATGTGGGGATTGGGATGCTTTAGCTGTTCAAACAAAGAGTCCATGGATAGGGTCTTAACTAAAAAACGATTTTGGCTGGAGTAGTACGAACAATGTCTACACTCCTCAGGCAGGTCTGCCCAGCCTTACACCTGGGCCGTTTGCACCGAACGCTGAGCCTTTGCTCGCACCGCCCAGTCATCGGCCTCTAGTAACAGTTTATGCTGACTGTAGTCGCCTAATTTTTCTAGAGCCATTAACGAGGCAAACTGCAGCATCCAAATTTTACTCTGGGCGCTTGCCTGTAATAAAACAATCGCTCGCTGGTCACCTAGCTCTGCTAATGACAGGGCGGCTGCAGCCCGAGACTTCATAAATTGCGGAGCCGTGTTGTTAAGGGCCTCTAGCAATAGCTCATAGGCAGGTTGATGCTTTAGCCAGCCCATCAGCTTCATGACGTGATAGTGGGCTCCATAATCGTTATGGGCTTCGGATTTGTAAGTGGCAAATAGCGCCTCAGGAGCAGTGTCAATTTGCTGCTCAATAACGGTCTGAATCGCCAAATAGGTGCGACCAAAATCGGTTTGATACAGCTCTTGAACTAAAAATTGCAGCGATGGCGGCTGGTCGTACTCGTGCACCAGCTGCAGATCCTTGGGATGATCCCATAGAATTTGCTCGATCACCAGCATAACATCATCCAGCGACACCTCTTCGGTTGCCATACCGCTTTTAGCCAGGGCTCGCACGGCCCGCAAACGAAACATCAAAGAAATGGGGCAGCGGGCAATGGCTGGAATAGCTGGGTAATACTGTGAATTAATTAAATCTTCGAGACAGGCTCGACGGGCATTGACGCTATCGCTTTGGAGAAATGCAACAACTCGGTCAATAGAACTAAAATCTCGGGTAAAGCGACAAACAGTTGCGATCGCAGCGCTCGCTGTCGGTTCATCCTCAGCATCCATAAAAGGTCGCACCCGCTCCACGGCTGCTCCGTAGTCCAGCTTGACTAGCGTATGGATAATCACCCGATAGGTTTGATCGGGCTGGGTCAACAGCTGGGCAATCTCTTCTAAAATCTCAGTATTGTCTGTGCCAATTTCACCAATCGCCCAAACAGCAGATTCCACAGTGTAGCAATCCGCATCGGCTAAACAGGTGCGAATGACATCTAAAGCACGCGTAGCCTTTAATTTCCCTAACGACTCCACCGCCTTACGTCGAGTGATGCGATTATCCAACGAGTCATGGGCCGTCTTAATCGCTCGAATCAGCGCATCAATTGAAGCATCCGATGGATAATTTGCCAGCTGAGATGCGGCAATATAGCGCTCACTTTCATCAGCGGCCTGTTCCGGAGGTGTATCTATCAGAGCAATACACTGATCTTCTGTTAAACCAAAAATATTGGCAAACCGATTATCCATAGGACGGTTGAGCAAAAAACAAAACTGTAAAGATGATTGGCTTCGACTTCGCTCAGCCAACGGGAAACTATCGATGGTCGAGCGAAGTCGAGACTATACGACAACAAACCTGGAGATTCTTACGAATCTCCAGGTTTTGACTAACTAAAAGTAGTCACAAATAATCGCAATCAGATCTGTACGTCATCAAGCAACTAATCGTAATCGGACCTTAGGAAAGGGTCCCTATCCCTAAGATAGGGAGTTGATTACATAGTCGATTAGCGCGTTGTACTCAGTTAATGCCTGCTGAGACATATCACGAGGGGCGCAACCACGGTTACGAGCAAAGCTTAGAGCCGCTACATAAGGAGCAGTGGGCAGGTTTAGTGCACGATACACTTCACGCTGACCGGCAATACCCCACTCATCTAGAGGGCCAGTACCCCCTACAATCAGGCTGTAGCTCACCAAACGCATGTAGTGCTTAATGTCACGTAGACACTTGGCC
>JBCDIX010000157.1:0-5438 GCA_038748405.1 Cyanobacteria bacterium P01_H01_bin.21
AGGCGAAGGCTTTTTAGTGGTTAATCCTGATAGTTATTTGGGTGAATTATTGAGTGAAGTAGGATTTCAGCTGATCCCACCGCCGCCTGCGGCCCTTGATTCGGCTAATCCACTGATGTCCATTGAATCGTTGCCCACCCTGAATGATGCTGACATCATTATTGTTCTGGGTTGGAATGCCAATGTCGGTGAGGGGCTAGAAGATTTAGGAAAATCCGCTGATGCGTCGGCAACTCAGCGGATTGAGTCACATCAGGTGCAAGCGATTCAACAAAATTGGCAAGCTAATGACATTGCCCAATCTCTCACCGCCAGCAAAGAAAACCGCGTTTACTTTGCCACTTTCTATAAATGGAATGGACTTAATGGTCCCATTAGTGCCGAGTTGATTTTGGAGCAGCTGCGTCAGTTTTTCTTAGGTGAATAGGTGCCCATTGTGATTACGCAACGCCAATTCTTTGCTGCTGTAGGTTTGCTGATCGTCGATCTGTGTAGGAGATGTTTAAGATCAAGCGGCGGTTTATAATGCAAGCTATTCTCATTAAATAGCTTGTATTTACCGTTACCATGGCAACGCGACTGGTCATAAACCACTGGGAAGATTGGCTTGAGTCTGGCAGTCTCAGCGATACTCGGCTGCACCATTCTGAGGAGTCTGATCGCATTTTAGTCTGTCCATCTGAACTGGGGCAAGGCTATATGCAGGAAATCCCACTGCGAGATGACCTATCCCTTTGCATCCATGACTACACGCTCCATGATGACTTAATATTCGATTTGCCAGGAGAGCAAAATCAAGTTGAATTTGACTTCATCGTTACAGGTCACAATACGGGATACGTCTTTTTTGTCCCCTACTTTGGTTTAAAGAAGTTTCATCTTAAGGAAGCGCGGACAAAGGTCTTTAAGGTCAAAGTTGCATTCAAACACTCAGCCAGCACAACCTACTGCCAGGCATTTATGGAGTGTCTAACCCCACAGACATACTCCATTGGGGAGCAAGTTATCCAGGCAATTTATCGATACCAGGAAGGGCATTCACTCTCCAGCACCGCTGTCATGCTGACCCATGTTATGCAGCGGGTTATGTCTGCTGGTCAGTCACAGAATACGCTCTCTAAACTCCATGCAACGTTTGAAGAGCTTTTGAATGAGACCCTTTACTCAGCAGCTATTGACATAGGCTATGCCGCTCGCCGTCCAATTACGCCCGTAATGCAGCAGGTGATAGGAGAGATTTTAAGTTGTCCCTACCAGAGACAAAATCGCCGTACCTATCTAAAGGAAAAAGCTCTGCATCTAGTGGCTCTGTATCTAGAGAGTATGCTCCACCCCCGTCTCAGTGATTACGATTTTAGCTGTATTCACCGGGCTGCCACCATATTGAGGCAACAGTTTGCTAATCCGCCAACGGTGGAAGCGCTGGCCCGACAGGTAGGAACCAATCGGCTAAAGCTTAATCAGGGATTTCATCAGGTCTATAGCATTACACCATTCAACTACCTGCGCCAATATCGTATGGGACAGGCACAGCGACTGCTGATGCTGTCGGATGTTTCTGTCGTTGACGTGGCTGCTGCGGTGGGCTACCGTCACCGTAGTCGCTTTGCCCAAACCTTTCGCAAATATGTGGGCATTAATCCCAAAACGTTTCAGATGGAAATATCACAAATGCGCCGGTTGGGCTGTGCCAGTTAGCGAGCATAAAAAATGCGGGCATAAAAATGCGTTGATGGACCAAAATTGCGACATGGCCAACGGCCCTTCTCCTAATCTAGTTGAAACTTATTTGCTTCAAGCTTGATTGCTAAGCAGTAGCATTGCTAGTGCCTGGCAGTTGAGCTGGCTCAATGGTGTAGAGAAAATAATGAGAAAGTCGCTGCAAACTTGGAATCTTTGGTTGACTTTAGCGGTGGTCGGAGCCCTGGCCATGCCTGGCCATGCTCGGGAGAGCGACGAAGAAGATGAGTCGCTAAGAATTTTGGTCACGGGCGAGGAGATTAATCGCTACGTAGAGCCCAACGCCACCACCGGAACGCGAACCGATACGCCACTGCGAGATGTTCCCCAGTCGATTCAGGTAATTCCCCAAGAGGTGCTCGAAGACCAGCAGGTGATTCGGCTCAATGATGCGCTTCGCAACGTGAGTGGTGTAGTACCGTCTGGAAATGATCCGAGGGGGCAACGGTTTAATGTGCGAGGTTTCAATGACACTGCTCAGTTGCGGGATGGATTTCGCATCAGTGGTATAGGGGGTCAAAATATTGGCTTTCAAGAGTTAGCAAATGTTGAGCAGATCGAGGTGCTAAAAGGGCCAGCCTCCATTTTGTTTGGTGCTGTAGAACCAGGGGGGGTGATTAACCTAGTGAGTGAGCAACCCTTAAGAGAACCGTTTTATGAGCTTGGTTTCCGAGCCGGAAACCGAGGATTGATTGAGCCGAGTCTGGATTTCTCAGGGCCACTAACCGAGGATGGTCGCTTACTGTACCGTTTGAATGCCTTATATCGCAATGAAAACAGCTTTCGAGATTTTGATACCGATATTGAGCGATTTTTTATTGCACCGACAATCAGTTGGCAAATTAGTGATCGCACCGATCTAACTCTCTCCCTTGAATATAGCGACGATGAGCGACCTACAGACTTTGGGTTAGTTGCTGATGGTGATGGCGTGTTAGACGTTCCGTTTGACCGTAATCTTGGGGAACCAGAAGATCGTCTCACTGCTGAATTTCTGAGGACGGGCTATCGGTTTGAGCACCGTTTTAGTGACAACTGGAAAATTCGTAATGGCTTTAATTATATTAACTATGATGAGCAATTCACTTCGGCTGGCCTTAATTTAACAGGTGGAGTGGTCGGCCCAAATGGCGAATTATTCCGAAACTTCCAAGCTTTTGGAAGTCAACAGGATATCTATGAGCTACAAACCAATGTGGTAGGTGAGTTTACAACTGGTTCAATCGAACATACGCTGCTAGCGGGAATTGATCTCTTTCGAAGAGACGTTGAGGATGATCCTTTGCAGGTGGATTTTACTCCCTTGCCTCCCTTAAATGTTTTTGATCCAGTCTACAATCAGACTGCTCGACCAGACTTTGATGCGTTACCCTCTGTTTTTGAGAATGAGACTCGAACCGATTTCCTCGGTGTCTACCTACAAGATCAAGTTAGCTTTTCAGATAACCTGAAGCTATTAGCTGGCTTCCGTTATGAGGCCTTTGAGCAAAAAACTACAAGCAGCTCAACGTTTTTTCCGATTACATCCCCAGAAACCAGGCAAACTGGAGATGCCTTTAGCCCCCGAATCGGACTGGTCTATCAACCTGTCGAAGACGTTTCACTCTTTGCTAGCTACAGTCGTTCTTTTTCTCCCAACACTGGAACAACGATTGACGGAGATATCCTTGAGCCTGAGGAGGGTGAGCAGTTTGAAGTAGGAGTTAAAGCAGAACTTTTGGAAGATTTATTGTCCATCAACTTGGCCTATTTCGACATTACTTTACAGAATGTTCAGACAGTAGATCCAAATAATTTATTTTCTTCTGTTGCTACAGGTGAGGAACGTAGTCAAGGGGTCGAGCTTGATGTGATTGGCAAAATTTTACCGGGCTGGAATCTGGTGGCCAACTATGCCTACATCGATGCCAGAATTATAGAAGATAATACAGGACTTGAAGGCAATCGACGCTTCAATGTGCCTAACCACAACTTTAATGTGTGGACTACCTACGACATTCAGGACGGCCCGCTAACAGGATTGGGATTTGGGCTGGGATTTAACTTTGTGGATGAACGCTTTGGCGATAATGCCAATAGCTATGAGCTAGACAGCTACTTTTTGACTAATGCAGCAATGTCATATCGGCGTGATAATTGGCGAGCCGGTCTGAATATCCGTAATTTGTTTGACGTTGACTATATCGAAAGTACTCCCGGCAATAGACTTGCAGTTTACCCTGGTGAAGAATTTACCATCACCGGCTCCTTCTCCATTGAGTTTTGAAGCATTGATGCCTGCTATAAATGGATAGGGTATGTCTGGGTATTTAACTGATGTTAACTTGGAAACACATGGCTGATTCTAACTGTTTTAACAACGAGCCTCAGTGTCGGATGCAGTTGGGCAACTCGCGATGATTTGAAAGGTAGTTACACTGCCAGTACTACCATCGAGTCACTAACGTCTGATTGTCGCGTGATTGAGCCTGATCTAGGTGAAACAGAAGTCTGTAATATAAGGCTGATATTGCCTCTGCCCGTGCTGACCTAGTTGATGTGGTGATCGCCCATCCTAAACTGTTGCTGTTGGGGGCTAGTCGCTTGGACGAGGGCTTTGTTGTTATTGATTCCAATAGCTATTTGGGAGAACTGTTGGCTGGAGTCGGATTTCAGCTCATATCGTCACCTGCTGCTGCAGTTAATGCCGCCAATTCACTGATGTCAATTGAGGCGTTGTCAGAGCTAAATGATGCTGACAGCGTTATTGTATTGGGCTGGAATTTTGATATCAGTGATGGATTAGAAAACTCAGATTCATCAGCAGATATGTCAATGGGAGATCTGCTGGAGACTCACCAGACAAAAGCGATTCAGCAGGATTGGCAAGTTAATGACATTGCTCAATCTCTCACTGCCAGTCAAGAAAATCGTGTTTACTTCGCCACTTTTTACAAATGGAACGGACTTAATGGTCCCATCAGTGCCGAGCTGATTTTGGAGCAGCTGCGTCAGTTTTTCTTAACCGATCACAGAAGCCAGTAATCTGTCAAAAGTCAAGCTTTCGGTAAGGCGGACACGGAGACATGGGGGACACGTCTCTGTCCTGACTATGGCATAATAATGAAAATAATTGTCATTAAGCTCAGTGTCGATGGAAACATCAATGCTGGACTTCTGGTAGCAACATGGCGATCCGATTTTCCAATCAGATATCTGATCATCTTGTCTCTGGGAGCCATCAAGATTCTAGGTTGTTTCATGTTGACACATCCGACCGGATTCAAGTTTGGGCTCCCCAAGTGGGTCAGGGGTACATCCAGGAAATTCCACTGCGGGAGGACTTATCCCTCACCATTCTTGACTACACAATGCACAAAACTGTGCTGATGAACCTGCCAAGACAACAAAAGGCGTCCCTAAATTTTGAATTTCAGCTAGCAGGAGCTATCCCAAACCAAAGTAGCTTCAAACCCCATATTGGACCTGCCAGCCTAGATGTTTGGCCAGCCCAACAGCATCAGTTTAGGGTCGAGATTATATTTGGTCTTTCTAGCCTAGTGACCTATTATCAGCGTATTGCTGAGCGTCTATCGCCCCAGGCCTTGACTTCGTTTAACAAATTTATTGAACTCTCTTATTTCAGCCTGTTTTGTAATCGGGCTGATTCACCCCAGGCGGCACTCGGCCAAATTTTGAACCATACACATATCTCACCG
>JBCDIX010000158.1:0-5339 GCA_038748405.1 Cyanobacteria bacterium P01_H01_bin.21
AACTTGTGGACCTCCTACGATATTCAAGCTGGGCCCCTGGAAGGACTGGGCTTTGGGCTAGGGGTTAACTATGTAAGTGAACGCTTTGGCGATAATGCTAACAGTTTTACCGCTGATGATTATTTTCTGACCAATGCGGCTGTTTCCTATAAACGAGATAATTGGCGAGCCGCGCTCAATATCCGTAACTTGTTTGATGTGGACTACATTGAAGCGGCAGGCTCTACTCGGACAAGCGGCATCGATCCTGGAGAACCCTTTACGATTGTTGGCTCATTCTCCATTGAGTTTTGAAGCATGGATACACGAGTTTATAAGATCCGCTCCCATTCGATAGTTTGCTTACCTATTCAGTTGAGCATCTGAGAAATAACCCGTGGCATAATAATGCAAATTATTATCAATAAGCTCAGAGCAGGTAGTTAAACTTGCCCTGGACCTCTGATAGCGCCATGGCAATCCAATTACTCAAACAAGAATCTGATTATCTCCATCCAGGTAGCCCCAATGATGCCAGGCTATTTCATTCCGATTCATCTGATCAGGTACAAGTCTGGTCACCCCAAATCGGACAGGGATACATACAAACAATCCCACTACGGGAGGGGCTATCCCTTAACATTATTGACTATGTGATACACAACACCCCCATCTTGCGGTATATACCAGAGCGGAATCAGTTTCTGGAGTTTGAATTTCGCATAGCCGGGCCAGCATCCGGCCAAAGCGCTGTCTATCCCCAAATTGGCTGGAAAATGCTAGGGGTTTGGACAACTCAACAGCGTCAATTTAAGGTCGAGGTTGGCTTTAGTCCGCCTAACTTTGCGCCCTACTCGCATAAAGTTATCGAACACCTTTTCCCTCAGGACCAGACTCTACTTTACAATTTGGCTGACTGGATTCATTGCCATCAGCATGGCTGCTCCGCCCCATCGCCTCAAGCCGCATTTAACCAAATTTTGAGTGGATCAATCCCTTCACGTCAGCTCTTAGCCTCAACTTGGCCGTTCGCAAGTTCGGAAATTCTGGCCTTTGGCCGTCTATGGAGACCAATGACGTTGGAAATGCACCAGGTTGTTGATCAAATTCTAAGTTGCCCTTACGGCGGACGAGTGCGGCGCACCTATCTAGAGCGCAAAGCGTTGGAATTAGTTGCACTGAAGCTCAAGGTTCTTGCTCAATTGCGATCGCTGTCATACCCATTAAATACAGGCGACATAGACGGTATTTATCAAGCGGCCAAAATTTTAGCCCAGTATCTCAATAATCCCCCGTCAGTTGAAGCATTAGCACGACAGGTTGGGCTAAATCGATTAAAGCTCAACGAGGGATTTCATCATATCTATGGTATCCCACCTTTTCAATACTTACGAAACTGTCGCTTACAAAAGGCTCAACAACTCCTATTTAACTCAGAATTAACGGTTGGAGAGATCGCCTACAGGGTTGGTTATAACAGTCTTAGCAGCTTCAGCAGCGCTTTTCGCCAAAAGTTTGGCCTCAATCCAAAAACGTTACAGATCCAAAGCCGTAACCGTTTGCGATCGCAGATCTCAGCAGGTTAATACCGTATCAACCATCGCACATTTAACGTGCCACCAGTCAAGGGTGCAAAAAAATGCGTTTGGGACAAAAAAAAATTAGAGAAACCTTATACCGTAATTGAAAACAATTAGCTTCAAGTTCAATTTCACAGCAGTGACTGATGACGTTAGCTAACTGACGACCAGCTGAGCTTGAACATTGGTGTGAGGAATATGTTGAAAAAGTCGTTATCGAATTTAAGCTTGCTTACCCTTTTACTCGTCGCTGGTGAACATGTTGTTGCCCCAGAGGCAACATTAGCGCAACATCAACCCAAACAGGAAGGCGATTCGGATGAGACACTGAGAATTGTGGTGACGGGTGAGGAGAGGAGTCGCTATGTTAAGCCAAATACTGCCACCGCCACCCGCACCGACACACCCCTGCGCGATATTCCCCAATCGATTCAGGTGATTCCCAGAGAGGTGCTCGAAGATCAGCAGGTGATTCGGCTCAGTGATGCGCTCCGCAACGTGAGTGGGGTGGTAAGTACGGCACAAGGCTCTATTGGGGGACAACGCTTTGCTATCCGTGGATTTGAGGATGCCTCGATTCTACGGGACGGATTTAGACTCACGTTCTCGGGAGAGAGTTTCGGATTTCCCGAACTCGCTAATCTTGAAACGATAGAAGTTCTCAAAGGGCCGGCCTCCATTTTAGTGGGCTCAGTTGAGCCTGGGGGTGTGGTCAATTTAGTCAGTAAGCAACCCCTGAGTGAACCGTTTTATGCTCTAGAACTTCAGGCTGGCAACCGCGAATTACTTTCACCCAGCCTTGACTTTTCAGGGCCACTCACTGACGATGGTCGCTTGCTTTATCGCTTAAATGCTCTCTACCGAACTGAGGATAGTTTTCGCGATTTTGATACGGAAATTGAGCGATTCTTTATTGCACCGACTATTAGCTGGCAAATTAGCGATCGCACCGATCTAACCATCAATCTCGAATATACTGATGATGAACGGCCAGCAGATAATGGCTTGATTGCCATTGATGATGACGTGGCTGATATTCCGTTTGATCGAGTAATTGGTGAGATAGATGATACCCTTCAAGACGAGCGTTTGCGAGCGGCCTATCAATTTGAACACCGCTTTAGCGATCGCTGGAAGTTGAGGAACAGTTTTAGCTACTCCAAAATTGATTTCTCTTTAGGCCTTACGGCACTGAGTGCGGGCGGATTCGATGAAACAACAGGAGATGGAGTTTTACTGTCATCTACAAATAGTAACATTCGTGAGACATATGATTTACAAACAAATGTGATTGGTGAATTCAACACGGGTTCAGTTGAGCATACTGTATTGTTTGGGGTTGATCTCTTTCGAGCCGATTTCAGGGACCGTGAGATTCGGATCGATTTTTTCTCACCGATTCCTTTTAATATTTTTGATCCGGTCTATGGCGCAGTTTCTCGCCCCGATGAAGCGGATATTCCCCTTCTAGTCTCTTCAGACTCTCGAACAGATGGCCTTGGTGTTTATCTTCAAGACCAGGTGACCCTATTGGACAATCTTAAACTTCTAGCTGGGGTTCGCTACGAGACAGTTGACCAAGAGGTGATAAATAATCCAACCGATCTGAATCCAAATAGTTCTGAATCATCTCTGAATGAAGATGCCTTTACGCCTCGTATCGGGCTAGTCTACCAGCCCATCGAAGAGCTTTCACTCTATGGCAGCTATACCACCTCATTTGTGCCCAATACAGCAACGACTGTGGATGGTAACTTACTTGAACCAGAGCGGGGTGAACAATTTGAAATTGGTGCCAGAGCCGAACTGCTAGAAGGACGATTAACGGCTAACTTAGCCTTGTTCGAACTGACTAAAGAGAATGTTGCCACTACCGATCCTGACAATATTTTCTTCTCAGTGGCCACTGGCGAGCAGCGCAGTCGAGGCATTGAACTAGATATTGCCGGAGAGATATTGCCGGGGTGGAATATTATCGCTAACTATGCCTATATTGATGCCGACATTACCGAAGATGAAGACGGCAACCAAGGCAACCGACTACGAAATATACCCGAGCACAACATTAATCTGTGGACCACCTATGATATTCAAGACGGACCGCTGGAAGGTCTAGGCTTTGGACTGGGGGTTAACTATGTGAGTGAGCGCTTTGGCGATGATGCTAACAGTTTTACCGCTGATGACTATTTTCTGACCAATGCGACTGTTTCCTATAAACGTGATAATTGGCGGGCAGCGTTCAATATTCGCAATTTGTTTGATATTGACTACATTGAAGCGGCAGGCTCTACTCGGACAAGCGGCATTGATCCTGGAGAACCCTTTACGATTGTTGGCTCATTCTCCATTGAGTTTTGACGAGCAATGAACCGTCAACGTCGTCTTTTCTTGTGGATGATTGGTTGCTACATTGCAGTCAATATCATCCTTAATGATTGGTTGACGTGTTTAGTCAGTTAATAAATGTGTTCCAGGTGGAAAAAAATGCGTTTCGGAGCCAAAACCCATGGAAAAATGTTACACAACTAACCTAAAGTTGGTGAGATTGATTACATTCCCTTGTCTCTCCCACCGTGCAAACCTTCCTAATTATTTGGCTGGGTCAATTTGCCTCTCTGCTAGGCTCCGAAATGACCAATTTTGCCATTACTATCTGGGCCTGGGAGGTGACCGGGCAAGCTACACCGCTTTCGTTTATCCTGGCTGTTACCCAAATCCCTAGACTATTAATTTCACCGTTTGCCGGTATCTGGGTGGATCGGTTTAATCGCAAACATTTAATGTTTTTAGGGGATACCGTCGCTGGACTCTCCACTATTGCCTTACTGGCCTTATTCCTAACCGATCACTTACAAATCTGGCATCTTTATATCTCTGGTGCGGTGAATGGTCTCTTTGGCTATATCCAAGGATTGGCCCATTCGGCCTCTATGTCGCTGATTGTGGCAGAACAGCACTATGCCCGTGCGTCTGCCTTTGAGTCATTGCAGATGTCTGGCAGCTATGTGATTGCACCGGCTATTGCTGGAGCAATATATGCCGTTACGGGTCTGAGCGGTATTCTGACAATTGATTTGGTGACGTTTGGTATTGCGATCGCAACTCTCATCACCGTCACTATCCCCCAGCCAACGCCAGCTCAAACTGCTGAACCTGTCTGGCAGCAGCTCACTTTTGGTATTCAGTACCTATGGCGTCGTCCTAGTCTTAAAGTACTCCTAAGCTTTTTTCTAGTCAGCAATTTTGTTGACAGCGCCAGCTTCACTCTGTTGCCCGCCATGATATTGGCACGTCTAGGGAACAACTCCACCATTTTGGGAACGCTCTTTTCCTTTTTTGGTATCGGCGGACTGTTGGGTGGATTAACCCTCAGTATCTGGGGTGGTCCCAAGCGTCGCATCTATGGTGTCTTAATTTTTAGCGCAATTTGGAAAGTGGGGCTGATCGTGCTGGCCCTGTCTCGAACCGTTTCCACCAAAATTGGCACAGCCCTGATGAGTGGCTTTTGTTCACCGTTTCCGGGTAGCTGCAGCCAGGCGATCTGGCGCTCTAAAGTAGAGCCTGAAGTACAGGGGCGGGTATTTGCTACGCGATTTTTGTTGACCCAGTTGGCGACACCGTTGGGGGCTGCGATCTCAGGTCCCCTCGCCGATCATGTATTTGAACCTGCCATGCAGCCTGGACAACCGCTGGCTAGGCTGTTAGGTAATACATTTGGAGTAGGTGCAGGAGCGGGCATGGCATTACAGATGACTCTATTTGCTAGCTGCGGTCTGC
>JBCDIX010000159.1:0-5197 GCA_038748405.1 Cyanobacteria bacterium P01_H01_bin.21
GGATTGTTTCCCCCTTGTTCGGCGACGGCGTAGGCCCAATCCTTTCTAGCAGGCTTGCCTGCCTGCCGAGCCACAAGCCATTGCTGAATCCGTTCGCTATCCTCACGGGTATAGGTCTGCTTGAGAAAGGTATAGGCTTCAGCATATAGCCCCTCAGCCGCAAACCAGGCCAAGAAATCGATCAGTCCGTTTTTAGCCTTTGCCCGCAGCTTCCCAGGATTCTTTGCCCAGTCGCTGACCAGTTCCACCCAGTCGGAGGCTTCGATTACCCGGTAGGTGTTGCCGTCATTTGCCTTGATTTCTGACACCCTAAACTGCTTGCCAGATGGGAGCTTAAGGTAGTTTACCCCTTCGATTTCTGACACCCTATCAGCAAAGGTTTGGGCCGGTACATTGGTATGGCGACTCATGGTGCGATACCCCACGCCAATAGTGGGACGGTCGGGGCCAAGTCCGTCGGGATCGATGATCACAACCCTGAAGTCGCGATCCTTAAATTTGATGGGGACTACCTGGCCGGATTCGAGCATTGTGTGAACTGATAAGTACAGAAGTATTAATTATGGAGAATAGCCCCATTATGGGCTGACTTTTAATAGGGGTGTCAGAAATCCTGGCGAGTGGTTTTTGATATTACAGGGTTGGGTAAAGGTGCCGAGCTTACGAATTTTAGATTTCTGACACCCTCAAGTGCTCATGAAATAAGTGTTTGAGGCTATTAGCCCTCAGTTTTCTGACACTCTATTCTAGAGCGTTTCTGCTGAGTTTTCTGACACCCTTCAGACCTTGTTGTGAGAAGGTTTCAACTGGTAATCGGCTAGTTTTCTGACACCCCATCTAAAGTTTTTCTACGCTCCAGATAGATTCGGTATCATCCTTACCCTCGCAGGTAAATCGGTATCCATACCGTTCAAAGGCCTCGCCAGTTAGAGTTTGCATACCTAGCAGAATGGTTAGCTCGCTGGTGGGTAATCGCCAGCCACGGTCGGCTATTTTATCCAGCATTTCGTAGCGGGCCAGGGGCTCGGTTTGCAGGGCTCGCCGGATAGCAATAATAGGGGCTTCTTTGGGGGACACGTCGGTCAGACCAAACAACTCCTGGGTTTGTATGGTAGCACTGTTTGATGATTTGTTTGATGTTAACTCAAGATTGGTTTCTGAAGGGCCAGCAACGATATCTGCTGCTTCATCTGTGGTTATGCCTTCGTCATTAATAAGCCGATGGATCTCATCGAGGCAGCCTAGAACAGTTTCACTGACGTAGGACTTTACACCAATCTTGAACGGAGCCAATTCAGGGTTTTTCGCTTTGAGAGCATTAATGCGGGCATAGACTTGCGATCGCACCAAGTCATACCGCTCCATCAGCTGAGCTACTGGGAAATCTGTGTCCTGTTTTCTCATTTATTTGATTACCTGTTTGCCTCCCCGTACATTGCTCCCATAGCTTTTTAGAAAAATTGATGTAATTGTTTGCCTTTTGTTTGTTGAAAAATTGATGTTTTGTTTGTATATTTGTTCTGTGCGACTTCGAACACTCGTCGAACTAAATTGAACGGCAGGCAAACGAAGCTAGAACCCTTGCAAAGTAAGGATTGCACCATGAATGATATACCTAATTTGACCGTTGAGCGAACGGTTATAGAACAGGCATCGTACATCGCGTTGCGGCTGGCTGCCTGCGGCCACCGGATGTGGCATTGGATGCGAAGGGGGGCGTTATGACACGGAATATTGTTGGGTTGCTGTGGATTGCGATCGCAACCGCGAATTGCCCAGAACTAGAACTTCTGCGTCCCACATCGGTTGAAGCGGTACAGCCTTCTGCAGCGCCGCCACCAGGTCTGCAACCCTATGGTGTGGACGGTGAGCTAAGTGAAATGGATATTACCCGATTGTTGTATCTGCAATTTCCCCAGAGCTATACCGCCATTTCCAAGGAGTTTGGTTTTCCGGCCTATCGGGATAGCACCACGGACTATTACAGATTGCCTAATGGTCGATGGGCTGCTATCCGGTATGTGGGTGCGACGGCGACGGGGGTGAATTTTAGTGATTCGGGCGACTAGAGATCGTTACTTCATGGGTTAACTGAGATCTTGCACCAGTCTCAATAGGGCTTGCCAGGTTGACGAAAATCTGAAAAAACGGGCGTAACCAAAAACAAGAACCGGTTATGCAAACGATTCTTCAACACGCCCAAGCGTTAGTGTATAGCCTCTCAGAGCTGATGCCTAGCGTCTATCAAAAAGCCAGTCTCACGGCCATGTTCGGGCTATTTTTAGAGACCCAAGGACAGGCGTTGCCCGAGCATACCCCAGTCAAATCAGCGAGTGCCTTAAGTCGCTTTCTCAATCGCTATGATTGGCCGACTCGGAAAATGATTCGAACCATTCGCCAAGCCATGTTGGAGCAAATTGCGATGCATCCCCCGCACCCAAGTGTTCCAGTACGCGTGTTGGTTGATCTAACGACGCTAGAAAAGTGTGGCAAGTTCAAGCAGCTGAGCACTCCCACCGATATCGCAGATGCCCCTGACCTCTGGGTACGGATGCTCAATGGTAAACGTGGATTACATCTGGTGATTCTCTATCTCGTTGTGGGGGAGTGGCGAGTGCCGTGGAGTTTTCGAATTTGGCGAGGCAAGGGACAGGCGACGCCGGTGCAGTTGGCCTGTAAATTACTGGCAACCATCCCGTCATCGTTGGTTAAGCAGCGGACTGTCATTGTCCAAGGTGATACTGAGTTTGGCACCGTTGAGTTTCTGAATGCGGTTCGTCAGCGCCACTGGCGAGCGGTCGTCGGCATGCGAGCCAATCGAACACTACTGGATGGGCGCTCGCTCAAAGACCTGTATCGACATGCCAAACGGGGACAACAAGTCAGATTAACCCGCCTTGACTATCCAGTGACGCTCTCCTGGTTTTGGCTGAAACGGGCCGATGGCAAACGGGAACTCCGGTTTGTGGTATCCACCTATCCCTATTCGGGTGTGTATCTGATTCGCTTGGGGCGTAAACGATGGGCGATTGAGGGATTCTTCAAAACCGCTAAACATCAGTTCGGCCTGCACTGTTTTGGACAGGGCACTAAGCTGGGTGTTTATCGATGGCTCATCCTGTCGCTGATTGCCTATCTCTTAGCCCATTGGATTGACCGATGGGCCTGGTTTCGTGTGCCCGATTGGAAAGCCACCTGTCAATTAGCTCGAAAGAAATTAGTTCCCTATGTTCAATGGTTCGAACAACTTAAACAGATTCACAACAGTACCGATATCGCCGCTCAATTTGGATTTAAGATTGTCGTCCAATCTTTATCTCACAGAGCGTATCGAGACTGGTGCAAGATCTGAGTTAATGCTAGACCTTGGATGATATGAAGCTGCTGGAGGTAAGACGCAGGGCCAGATGCGGACACCTAAAACTCGTGGAAAGATGCTGTTGTCTTGCAGCCTGAGAATTTTGATGAGGAGATTGGTGCTTTTTGCGATCGCAGGTGTAAGGATACCTGGGTTAAGGCGCTTTGTCGTTTTCAGGAGATGTTGGTTTACGAAAGTTGTGTGGACTCTTGGACGTTGCTTGCTGTAATGGTGGAAACGATCAAGTTTATCAAGAGGGGATTTTTGAGGAGACGAGAGAGCTTTTTGATTGTTGGGTGAGTGAATTTTCTAAGGGATGTGTGAGAAGCTGGGTGCTTATTCGATGCTACCTCATGTTGCTCACAGGGATTAGATGTTGAATGAGTTGCTGTCGGCGAATGAGTTAACGTGACTTATAGCAACAATAAGGTGTATGTCTTAGGATGATTTGAATAATTAGATTAAAATTGTTGTGAGAGAATATTATAGATATAATCGATAACGATTGCGCTGGTAAAAGTTTCGTTTCAAAGCTTTCCTTGTTTAGGCAAACTTCGTCTGATTGCGATATTAGTAAGTAGTAATGCCATTGATATTAACGTGAATTTTACACCTAAAAAAAGTCGTTGGGAGAAGCAACACCAGCATATTCAACGAGTAGCCTATGAGCTTTATCAGAATCGAATATTACTTGGCAGAAAAGGTAATGAACATGCTGATTGGGTTACTGCACAAAGGATTGTTCAGAGTCCTTGGAAGACATTACTCTTTGCTAGCAATCGTCCGCTTATCAAATTAGAAAAGCAATTAGCAGAACCTTTTAGTAACTACCTTAAACGCTGGTCTGTTTTTGATATTGTTGATAGACTGAGTCCTGCACTAGAAGCAATTGGGGTTTTACTAATTCCTTTAGTCCTGTATCTAGCATCGCAGGCATATGAAAATCAAAGAGAAGCACAAGAGAATGAGCGTTTACAACAAGAGACTGTACAGAATTATTTTGGTCAGCTTTCGGAGATTCTTCTCAATGTAAATGGTGATTTATCATCAGAAGAAAATCAACGTATTTGGGGAGTGCTCACAGCTAGCACTACCACTTTATTGCAAGATCCCAACCTTGATGAGCATCGTAAAGGTCAAATTCTTGCGTTTCTGGGGCATATGGGTTTGTTGGAGGGCTCAGCACCAACAGATCTGAATTCAAATAAACAACCGATAATTTCTCTGAACGGTGCTCAGCTTGAGGGAGTCAATCTTGCCTTCGCTCAACTGAGAGGTGCTTACTTGAAGGGAGTTTCCTTTAAAGAAGCTAACCTTAGATATGCCGATCTGAGTTGGTCTGATCTTCATAGGGCTGACTTTCGCCAAGCTGATCTCAGCGAAGCTAACCTTAGATCGGCAAAGCCTTTTCAATCTAATTTTGATAATGCAAATCTTAGTAAAGCTCAATTATTTGGAGTTCTTTTCAGTGGCTCTGAGCTAAGATTTGCAAGGTTTGACAATGCTGATCTGCGACTAGCTTTTCTTACTGGAGCGGATCTCAGAAATTCCACTTTTATAGAAGCTAATCTTAGTCAAGCGAGTGTTACTCATGCTGATCTGCGTAACACTAATTTTCATCGAGCTACTCTTAATGAAGCTGTTCTTGAAGAAGCTAAGCTTTATCGAGCTGATTTCCGTCAAGCTAGACTTAATAATGTGTAGTGACCCCCAAAATTAGGACAGAGCTGAAAGAGCGTAAGCTAGAGTCCAATAAGGGGAAGGAATATGGCGAGTAAGCATAGAAACTACAGTAGCGAATTTAAGGCAAAAGTCGTGCTGGAGATCGTCAGCGGCCAA
>JBCDIX010000160.1:0-4920 GCA_038748405.1 Cyanobacteria bacterium P01_H01_bin.21
AATAAGTCTCACTATCAGTCGGGTCACCCAGCTTAAAGCTCTGAACTGTCTGCACAAACTCATCAACAAAAGCGTCATAAATATCTGTGTGCACATAAATTCTCTCGACCGCACAGCAGCTTTGGCCGTTGTTATAGAAAGCGCCATCGGCTAACCCTGCTGCCACTGTGGCAACATCGACATCATTACACACATAGGCCGGGTCTTTGCCGCCTAGCTCTAGCTGCACTTTGATTAGCTTAGGCGCTACGGCCATGGCAATTTTTTGTCCTGTGGGATAAGACCCTGTAAAAAACACACCGTCGATAGGCTGTTCTAGCAGGGTGGCCCCAGCTAACCCAGTACCGATGATGGGGACAAAAATATCTTTGGGGATACCGGCTTCGTGGAGGAGAGTTGCGATCGCACTTCCCGTCATCGCGGCAATCTCCGATGGCTTATATACGACAGCATTGCCTGTTAGTAGCGCCGGAATAAACACATTAGTGCCAACAAAATAGGGATAGTTCCAGGCTGAGATATTGGCTACCACTCCTAGCGGATCGTAGATAATAATCTCCTCTAACTGACCAGTGCCGGGAATCGCCTGCCAGGGTTCTTGATACACTCGCTGTGGTGCTAGCACCTGAGCAACATTTTCAATAAAAAAGTCTATCCGTTGGGGAGTGGCTAGAATTTCATTTTTGGCTTGTGTGATTGGTTTGCCGGTCTCAGCAGTTAGCGTTGCGGCAAGAAAGTCAACTCGTTCTACCAGCAGGTTTCTAAACTTTTTAACTGCTTCAATTTTTTCTGACAATGGTCTAGCGGCCCAGGCTGGTTGGGCGCTACGGGCCTGTTTTACCTTGTTAGTAATGGCAGAGCCATCGTCAATAGGAATCTCTTTGATGAGTTGCTCAGTGGCAGGATTAATAACAGAAAGTATATCGGTCATAGAGTATCCTCACGCGGCCAGCGCGTCTTGGTAAATAGTGTAAAAATCATCTTCGGTGACGGGTCTCGGGTTAAGGGGATGGCAGCCATCATCCATAGCAAGTTTGACCAGCTTGCTTACAGTAGCGACCGAAATACCGAGCGTGCCCAGAGAAGCAGGAATGCCAATCGAGCTAGATAATTCCATAATCCAGTCGATAAGTATCTGTCCATTTTGGGCATAGGGGTTGACTATCCGGGCCATCCGTAAAAATTTTTCGGGCTCGGCCTCTAGGTTAAATCGCATGGCGGCGGGTAGCATAATGCCATTGGCCAACCCATGGTGAGTGTTGCATAAAGTGGAAAGGGCATGGGCGCAGGAGTGGGTAACGCCAAGACCTTTTTGAAATGCGATCGCACCCATCATTGAGGCGTTCAACATGCCTGAGCGTGCTTGTAGATGGGCTGCCTGATCCACCGTTTCTCCAGCAGCCTGTTGTCGGGCAAACATTACACTGTCTTTTAGATGCTGTGACACCAGATAAATACCCTCTAGGGCAATACCGTCACACAGCGGATTGCTCCCTTTAGCCAGATACGCCTCAATTAGGTGGGTTAATGCATCCATCCCCGTCGCAGCTGTAATTTTGGCTGGCAGCCCCAGCAACAATTCTGGATCGGCTAAGACTACTTTGGGTAACAACTGTGGGTCAAAAATAATCTTTTTAGCATGGGTCTCATCATCTGAAATAACCGCACTGCGACCGACCTCACTACCCGTACCTGCTGTAGTTGGAATGGCAACGATGGTCGGTATTGGCTGGTCGATGGGGCGGGTGCTAGCACCGTCTTCATAGTCAAACAGATGACCTGGATGATTCGCCATTAGGGCAATGGCCTTAGCCACGTCCATCGGCGCACCGCCCCCCACAGCTACAATGCCGTCGGCATTATGTTGTTGATAGGCAGTGACTCCAGCGGTGACTTGGGAGACTACCGGATTACCCCAGAGGCCGCTAAATGTAGCTGATGCCATATCAGTCAGCGAATCTTCGATAGCCGTAAACCAAGGCAGCTTGGCCACATCTCGATCGGTTACCACCAGTGGACGCTGAATTCCTAACGAAGAAAGTTCTGCTGTGAGTTCACGACAGGAACCTGGACCAAACTGTATTTTGGTTGGAAAGTTGTAGGTACTGATGGTAGAGGA
Source organism: Cyanobacteria bacterium P01_H01_bin.21 (assembly GCA_038748405.1). Classification (GTDB taxonomy): domain Bacteria; phylum Cyanobacteriota; class Cyanobacteriia; order Phormidesmidales; family Phormidesmidaceae; genus Leptothoe. Next base: position 2,120 of record JBCDIX010000160.1, read on the forward strand.
CATGGGGCTTAGAGTAGATAGCAACGGTTGGTGGGGCTCAAAATGTTTAACCCACCCTGTCCGCTGGACACCCCTCCCAGGAGAAGAATTATGATGAAGGATTTAAACAATCCGACACTTCATCCCCTCCTGGGAGGGGCAACGGGGTGGGTTAACCGGCTAACGCCTCGAATTAAATATTGATGTACTGGTTCATCTCCCAGTCAGTAACTTGAGAACAAAATGCATTCCATTCCTTGTATTTAAATTCAAAGAAGGTCTTGGCTCCCAGCTCTCCTAACGTCTCCATCAGTAGCTTGTTTTGCTTCAACGCTGCAAGCGCCTCATATAGATTAGTGGGCAATGTTTCTAAATCAGGAAACTCAGACCCACGGGCAAATAGATTTTCATCAATACGCTTGCCGGGAGAGGTTTGATTTTTAATCCCGTCTACCCCGGCAGCGAGCAACCCCGCTAGAGCCAGATACAGGTTGGCAGACCCATCAATTAAGCGACACTCAAAGCGCCCTGGTTCAGGAATACGCAACAGATGGGAGCGGTTGTTGCCTCCGTAGGAAATGTAGCGTGGTGACCAGGTGCTGCCCGATGCGGTCATATTTGCACCCAAGCGTCGGTAAGAGTTAACGGTTGGGGCAAATAGTGCTGTCAACCCTTTAGCATGGTTAAGCACGCCGCCAAGAAAGTTGTACCCCACAGGCGATAGACCACCTCCATCTGCGCCCTCCTCAAAACTGTTGGTTGTTCCTTGCCAAAGGCTGTTGTGTACGTGACCACCGCTACCGGTAATATGGCTAAACGGCTTGGGCATAAATGTGGCTGTGTACCCACGCTGTTCGGCGAGGGTTTTGACCATATATTTAAAAAATACGTGGCGATCGCACGTTGTCCGAGCATCGCTATAGGTCCAATTCAACTCAAACTGACCGTTAGCATCTTCATGGTCGCATTGGTAAGGCCCCCAGCCCAGCTGTTCCATATAGTCCACCAGCGTGGAAATCAGATCAAACTGGCGCATTAAATTGATCTGGTCGTAGCAGGGGCGCTCTGCGGTGTCTAAATCATCAGCAATGGCGTAGCCTGATTCTGTTTTCTTAAGCAAAAAGAATTCGGCTTCCACACCGGCCTTGTAGGTGTAGCCCAGCTCAGTACACTGATCTAACACCCGGTTGAGCATCATGCGGGGAGCAGCCGGAAACGGCTTACCCTCAAAATAAACATCGCTCGCCACCCAACCAACCGTGGGCTCCCAAGGCAGCTGGATTAAAGAATCTGGATCTGGAACAGCGGCAATTTCAGGCGCGTCAGGTCCTAGCCCTAAATTGGAAGCAAATGAACAGAAGAATGCCCCATCTTGCTCCACCGATGCGATCTTAGTAGCCGGGACCAGCTTGGCCCTAGTGCCTCCTAGCAGATCAGTATAGGAAACCAGAAAGAATTTAATACCTAGCTCTTTTGCCTTGTCTACCAGTGTTTGTGTTTGCGTGAGCGTTCCTACCATAGTCTTAGGATTCCTTGGGGCTATGCTTTCTCAGTAAAACAGCACCAATAGAGCGCTTTTGTAGCTGTAGCTACCATCTGATAGAGCATCCCATTGAATAAAACCTCCAGACCTAATAATCACAGCTATTTCAAAGGTTTAGCCATTACGGATCGAAGCCGCTTGTCATAACAAATGTAACAACATATCTTAAGCCTTATTCACGCACGGTAGGTTTGCCTTAGCAAAAAGATGACCAACTGCAACTTGTATGTGATTTAGTCAGCTTGAGGACAGTTTGAGACGGATAATATCGCTAGCATGACCTTTAGTTAATCGCCTGTTGGCATCAACCTATACTTTAAAGATTGCGATCGCAATGAAGATTCTAGTTATTCAAAACAGCGTTCGAGATCCAATCGGTATTTTAGGAGACCATCTGACCTGTCATGGTGCTGAACTGACCACCTGGCTTCCAGAGCAGCAGCCTAACTTACCGGCAGGGACGTTTTCTGGACTCATTATTTTAGGGGGGCATATGAATGCCCATGAGGATGACAAATATCCACATTTGAAACAGGTGGTTGACTTAATTCATCAATTCCATGCTAAAAATAAGCCCATCATGGGAGTATGTCTGGGCGCTCAGCTAGTTGCCCGTGCCTTTGGTTCTCAAGTATCTCCCCACAGTAGGCCAGAGTTAGGATTTTCTCCATTGGAAGTGGTGGTAGAATCTGCGACAGAACCCTGGCTACAAAATTGCCCTAAAAATCTGCACATTATGCAGTGGCACTTTGATACCTTTGAGCTGCCTGAACAAGCAACCTTGTTGATGACCAACGATATTTGTAAGCATCAAGCCTATCGCATCGGCACCAACATCTATGGGTTTCAGTTTCATCTTGAAGTCACCCCAGGAATCATCCTAGATTGGTTAGCGGCGAAAAGTGACTGGATTGATACCCACTATCCCAGTTTAGATCAACAAATACAAGAACAGATAACCATCCATACTGAAAGCGCTGCTACATTTGCAGGACAGGTTGCTCAACACTGGCTAACAGTGTTTCCAAATTCTGTTCCCAAACAAACTATTTTGCAACGTTAGAAACCAATCGCCTAGCGCAGGGCATAGCCCTTACAGTATTTTCTCCTCCATTCTCTCTGCTTACCATGTATCCAGACCTTAAGCCCCTTTCTTCTAAATTACAGTCGCTTCAACAGTCCCTTCAAGACCAGGGCGTAAAGTATGCCATGGCCAGTTTTGTCGATATTCACGGTATGTGTAAAGGCAAAGTTGTCCCCATGAGTCATTTTGACCGCA
>JBCDIX010000161.1:0-4907 GCA_038748405.1 Cyanobacteria bacterium P01_H01_bin.21
GTACGAAGACACGGTTTATGCTGGCGAAACCCCGATCAAATCCACCATCGTCCCAGAGTTTAACCTCAGTCCTGTTCAGATTTTAGAATTTGGCCAAAAATAAGCCCCTAACTCGGTCCGGATTCGGATCAAAGGCCGGATCTGAGTAGATTCACGTAGGACACTTTCCGTACACTACCCTCACTGCAATCAAGAGTGGCTTGCAACAGTGGTGTTTGAGTGAGGTGTAATGATGGGACAGGGTTCAGTAAGGTTGGCATTGATAGCGCTTTTGTCCGGTAGTGGCGTGCTAGCATTCCCTACCTGGGCGCAGGGGACAGAACCAGATGGAGTTCGCCTGGCCCAAACTGCCTTAGTGCAAATTACCAACGTGCGGTTAGAAGAAACCGACGCAGGTCTGCAGGTGGTGTTAGAAACAGCCGCTGGGGAGCTATCAACACCGACAACTACGGTATCAGGAGACGCTCTGATTGTTGAAATTGATAATGCGGTGCTGATTGGGGAAGCGTTTGAGCAATTTGGACCGACAGAAGACATTGCTTTGGTACAGGTTTCAGCCATGGCGGATAACCGGGTACAAGTAGCGATCACCGGGGCCGATGCGGTTCCAACGGTAGAGGTGAGTACGGATACGTCCGGACTAACGCTGAGCGTCATACCAGGAATTGCTCAAGCGGGAGATATTAGTGAACCTTTGAGAATTGTGGTCACTGGGGAAGAGGACGAAGGATATAATCCGTCAAATGCAAGTACAGCAACACGCACAGATACCCCCTTACGAGATATTCCCCAATCGATTCAGGTTGTGCCGCAGCAGGTGATTGAAGACCGCAATGCCACCACCTTGATTGAGGCGGTTGAAACCGTTAGTGGTGTAGTCAGCCGAGGCAGTTTCTTTGGTGCTCCGTCACAAGTATTTACCATTAGAGGATTTGAGCAACCTGGAAATTTCCGCAACGGCTATCGTGATGTGGATCTATTCTCTCTTTCAGGGAGCACGTCTACCGTTGAGCGAGTAGAAGTGCTCAAAGGACCCGCCTCGGTGTTATTTGGTCAGGTAGAGCCAGGGGGAATTGTCAACATAATTACTCGGCAACCCCAGAGCGAGCCTGCCTACCGTGTAGAACTTGAAGCAGGCAGCGATGGCTATTATCAGCCTAGTGTTGATGCGACGGGTCCGCTAACAGCCGATGAAGATGTACTCTACCGTTTTATCGCCAGCTATCAAAATAATGATAGCTTTCAAGAATTTGTCAGTAGTGACCTAACTACAATTGCACCATCGCTCACATTCAACATTGGCAACAGCACCGAGCTAGATGTCTACTATGAGTATCTAGACTTTTCAGGAGACCCACCGCTCAGCTATGCACAGATTCTAGATAACGGAGATCTGAGTCCTCGAGACACTTTTCTCTCTTATCCTGAATTGTCGTTCGCAGACATTACAACGCAAAGAGTGGGTTACACCCTCGAACATGAACTGAGTAGCAACTGGCAAGTCCGTAATGCCCTAGCTATTACCCTAAGCGACACTAGCGAAAATCAGGTTCTTTCTTTTTCACCAGCTATTGACAATCAATTTTTAGCGATCGAAGCTTATCCAGCTGAATATTCAAACGACAATTACTTTGCACAGATCGATATCCTAGGGGAGTTTGAGACCGGCTCAGTTGAGCACCAATTGCTGACTGGCTTTGACTACAACCACTTCAACCAGGATCTCCAGGGTGAGTTTGCCACTGACTTGCCCCTCTTAGATATTTTTGACCCTAATTACGATGTACCCTCACCTGACTATGAGCCATCTATTAAAAATAACGAAACGATTGAAACATATGGGGTCTACCTACAAGACCAGATTACATTTAGCGACGAGTTTAAGCTGTTGGTAGGCGGTCGTTACGACTGGGTCTCCTACGAAAACGAAGTAGCTGACTTTGGGGCCTTTGGCAACTCGGTTGATGATCCTGTCCTGACCGATGGTGCCTTTAGCCCCCGCATCGGACTGGTGTATCAGCCCAACAATATTCTTTCTATTTATGGCAGTTACAGCACTTCGTTTCGCCAAAGTACCGGTTTGAACGCCGATGGTAGTGCATTAGAGCCCACAGAAGGAACGCAGTATGAGGTAGGGGTCAAAGCTGACTTCCTGGATGGCAGACTGTCAACTAACTTAGCAGCCTACTATTTAACCAAGACCAATGTAACAACGTCCGATCCTAGCAATCCTATTTTTACTATTCAGACTGGTGAACAGCGCAGTCAGGGAATTGAGCTAGATGTCTCAGGCGAAATTCTCCCCGGTTGGAACATTATTGCCTCCTATGCCTACACCGATGCAGAAGTGACCGAAGACAATGATATTCCCACAGGGAGTCCGCTGAAGAATACACCAGAAAACCAGGCCAGCCTCTGGACAACCTATGAGCTGCAAACTGGAGAGTATCGAGGATTAGGGTTTGGCTTCGGACTGTTTTACGTCGGTGAGAGGGCAAACGACCTAGGCAGTGATTTGCAATTAGATGATTATCTACGCGTCGATGCAGCACTTTATTATCGAAGGGATCAGTTCAACGCGGCTATTAATATTGAGAACTTATTTGATATTGACTACGCTGATGCAGGCTTTGGCACCAACGTTGAGCGGGGTGAACCCTTCACAATTGTTGGCTCTGTTGGATGGCAGTTCTAGCACCCTCAAGTGTTCTCCAATCAGCTGTAAATCTTTACCCGTTGAGGATTGATAGTTATGTTGCTGCTTCCTAAGAAAAAATCCTCCTGGAGTTTCTGGTGCCTTGCTACTCTAGGACTGTTGATATCTATATCCCTTTCGAACTGTGATGGTTCCGCTGAGCAAAATCTAGCCAGTTCAGAGCCAGTCGCAGACGAGTGTCGGATTATAGAGCATGCCAATGGCAGTAGCTGCATCCCAACATTACCTCAACGAGTAGTGACCCTGGATATGGACTCCCTAGCTAACATGTTAGCGATGAACACAAAGCCCATTGCCGCTAGTTCTGGATGGGACATTGTTGAGCCTTTTCCTCAGCACCTGCAAGCGTTAACCGATGGGGTTGAGTATGTCGGCTCAACTAGCCAGCCAAACTTAGAAAAGATTCTAACCCTCAAACCGGATTTGATTATCGCAAATCAATACTTAGATCCTTTCTACGAGCAGCTTTCTCAAATAGCCCCTACGGTTACGCTGAATAATAAAGAACCTTGGCAAAAGATGCTTTCAGACCTAGGCAAAGTCATAGAGAAAGAAGACACCGCGACTCAGTTAATTGACAAATACGAGCAGCGCGTCGAACAACTGCAAAAAGCTCTAGACGGTGCTCAAGATACCCTGCAGGTTTCTATGGCCACGGTGCAGAACGATAATGGCATCTACACCTATGGCCCCAATTATTTTGCGAGTAGTGTTTTAGCTGATATAGGTCTACAACGCCCGCCCTCACAAACAGGAGATTTTATTTATAAAGATGTCTCGTTAGAGAGCTTATCAGATATCGATGGGAATGTTCTTATTTTTGTCACCTGGCCAGATGAGTCGGATCAAGAAGCGTTTGGAAAACTACGGGAAAGTCCATTGTGGCAGCAGCTTGATGCTGTAAAAAATGAAAAGGTGTTTCGAGTTAGTGCAGGTCACTGGTATGTGGATGAGAGCGTATTAGCCGTAAACGCCATTCTCGATGACTTGTTTGAGCATCTCGTTACTGTAAACTAAGGTGTAATGACAGTTTATATTTTCCAGCCTCTGGAGCGCCTTTTTCGATACAGTAAGTCCTATCGGCTACAAATCTCAGGTGCCATAGCCTGTTCTATCTTTAACACCATTTTTGATCTAGCTCCGCCCTACCTCATCGGCATCGCCATTGACATTGTTGTCAAACCAGACAGCTCTCTATTCACCAAGTTTGGCATCACCAATCTTACCGGCCAGTTGGCCCTTGTCTCCTGTCTGACACTGCTAATCTGGAGCCTGGAATCTTTAACAGAATATGGCTATAGCCGCCTGTGGCGCAGCCTGGCCCAAACCCTCCAACACGAGCTACGAGTCGATGCCTATGGTCATCTACAAGATCTAGAACTCAGCTATCTCGAAGACCGCAATACCGGTATGGTATTGTCCATCCTCAATGACGACATCAACCAGCTAGAGCGATTTCTTAACTTTGGTGCCCACGATATTCTCTATTTTTTCACCACGATTCTCATTATCGGCAGCACCTTTATTGCCCTAGCTCCCGGCGTCTCTGGCTGGACCATGGCCCCCATTCCCTTTATCCTCTGGGGAGTCATGATATTCCAAACCAAGCTAGAGCCGCGCTATGCCGATGTGCGAGAGAAAAATGGTCTAGTCAGCCGTCGACTCGCCAACAATCTTTCCGGCATGGCCACCATCAAAAGCTTTACAGCAGAACGATACGAGCGAGAGCGCGTCACCACTGAAAGCAACGCCTACCGTCGCAGCAATACCAAAGCCATTGCCCTCAGCGCTGCCTTTGTCCCCATCATTCGGATTGTGATTCTTATTGGCTTCACCGCCACCTTGTTTTTAGGCGGTCTAGCCGTCGCCAACGGACGGCTCTCGGCCGGAACCTATGGCTTTATGGTCTTTATCAGTCAGCGTTTGCTCTGGCCCTTTACCGAGCTGGGTGAAATCGTCGATGAGTATCAGCGGGCCATGGCCTCAGTGCGACGGGTGATGGATCTACTCGATACGCCCATTGCAATTTCCCATGGCGGTCTTTCTCTGTCACAAGAGACCGTTCATGGAGACGTTCAGTTTGACCAGGTTACTTTTGCCTACCAAGGACGCAGTCCGGTCCTTAATCAATTCTCCCTCCATATCCCAGCTGAATCCACCATCGGTATTGTTGGGGCTACCGGCTCAGGTA
>JBCDIX010000162.1:0-4871 GCA_038748405.1 Cyanobacteria bacterium P01_H01_bin.21
AGTGTAGCGAAATAAAGATACTATGACGGATGAATTAAGTCTACTCCTCTAATAGTGGGTCAGCTTAAAATTTGACTGAAACTGAGCCCACAATGGTAAATGGAGCCCCTGGTTCAAGGCCCGATGAGCGGCTATTGTTGCTTGCTGCAATGTAGTCGATATCAAAGAGATTTTTGGCATTCAGGGCAAACCGCCAGTTGTCACGGCGATAAAAAATACCAGCATTGGTCAAGAAATAGTCATCTAGCTGAAAACTGTTCTCTAAATCCCCATCTCGTTCTCCTACAAAGTTAAATCCAATCCCAAATCCAAGACCTTGTAAATCACCTGATGCAATTTCATAGGTGGTCCACAGGCTAGCGCTGTGCTCGGGTATATTGAAAATTCCGTTGCCATCAGGAATCAAATTATCTTCTGTAACCCTCGCATCGGTGTAGGCGTAGGATGCAATCATATTCCAGCCGGGTAGAATCTCTCCTACCACATCTAGCTCCAATCCTTGACTGCGCTGTTCACCCGTTGCCACTGATGAAAATGCATTAAGAGGGTCAGGGGTGGCAACATTTTGACGAGTAATATCAAAATACGCCAGGGTTGCAAACAGATCCCCTTCCAAGAATTCAGCTTTAATACCGATTTCAAAGCCTTCACCTTCCTCAGGTTCGAGGGGATCTCCAGCAGAGGTGGTGCCAAGGTTGGGGGTAAAGGATTGAGAATAGCTGGCAAAAAGCGACAGAAAATCTACTGGCTGATAAACAATGCCCACTCTGGGAGTCCAGGCGTCATCATTCTGAGTGGTCTCAGAACCAGTGGGGTCTACATCGGTCGGGTTGTTGATGGTTTTTTGTTCTACGGTGTCGTACCGCACCCCTGCCAACAAAATTAAATTATCCGTAATATCGATTTGATCCTGCAGATAGACCCCCAACCGATCAGTTTGAATATCTGTATCTCTAAACAGAGGTAAATTATCTTCATCAATCGATGTTAGACCATAGATCGGGTTAAAGATATCGAGAAATGAGGGGTTAAAGAAGTCAAACCCTGTAACCTCGCTATCTTCGGTTCGATTCAAATCTACGCCCGCGAGTAGGGTATGGCTAACGGAGCCAGTGTCAAACTCACCGACGATATTGGTTTGTAACGAGAAATTCTCGGTATCTAGTTCTTGTTTTGATGGAAACCGAGTGACAAAGCCCGTTATTTCGTCAAAATCAAGGGGTAGCGCACTGACATTTAGCAAATCTCGATTGGAGTATTCAAACGCGTTACGAATTTGCCACTGATCGTTCAATTGATGCTCTAGGTCATAGCCAACACGAAATAATTCACTATCGGTAAAGTTATCGGGTTCAGCAATGATGCGATTAAAGGGGACATCCACGACGCCATCACCAGAGGCAACCAGCCCTGTTTCAAAGGGTTGCTGGTCGTTTAAGTATTCGGCATTAATAGTTAGGTGTGTGCGATCGCTAACCTGCCAAGCTAGGACAGGAGCCACAAACGTACGTTCAATATTTTGATCAAAGTCAGTAAAGCCATCATCATGAAAATATGAGGCATTCAGGCGATAGCGCAGCCGCTGATTTGATACAAGCGGTCCCGAAAAGTCAATCTGTGGTTGAAACACTCCTCGGTTGCCCACCTGTGCTGAAATTTCATAGGTTGGTGTAGATAGGGGTTGTTTAGTAACCAGATTAATCAATCCTCCTGGCTGAACCTCCCCATATAAGATAGAAGCAGGTCCCTTTAATACTTCAACTCTTTCCAAGTTAGTGATGCTGGGGCTGACGCCTGTAAAACCACCAAAATCCCTAAACCCGTTTCGCAATGTTGGTGCATCAAAGCCACGAATATTAAAGTTGAGGCTTGTGTTAACAAAGGTGCCGCCAAAGGTAACTCCGCTGACATTATTAAGTGCTTCATCCAAGCGGGTCACTTGCTGGTCTTCTAATACCTGGCGGGGAATTATCTGGATTGACGCTGGCGTATCCAGGATCGAGGTGTCTGTTCGGGTTGCTGTACTGGCATTGGGAACAAAATAATCATCGGTCTCTTCTCCCGTCACTACAATTCTTAGGGTACCCGGTGTTTGAGCGATGCCGGGTGTGACAGTTGCAGTTAGTCCAGAGATGCCTGTGCGAATATCAACTATGGGTGGTGCATCCGTGCCGATAATGGTAATCCGTACCTGGTTATTGGGTAGGTTGGTTGCTGCTATCTGTGAGATTCCTGCAGCTGGCTCACTGATCAAAAAGTTATCGCTTTCTGACAGAACCGCATTGGGAATATCAGTATTCAAGGTATTCAATGTGGTTGAGGTGACCGGTGTGGACAGCTCACCACTGGTTTCTAGCAATAGCTGAAGGCCATTATCGGTCTCATTCACCTGAATGCTGAGAATCTCCACAACCGCTGTCTGAGCCAGTTGAACCGATGCGTCATTCACATCTGCCACGGCAGGTGGTGTTGCTAACAGTATCGCGGCTATCCCTATGGGAAGCGCTCCTAACGACTGCTGCCAAGATTTGCCACAGACCTGTCTCATCATGCCCATTACCCACAACACTAGTCCAGCCAGTATGTGCTAATGCAAATACTTCTTATTAGCTGTGTGAGAGCATCATAGGGGGGGAGTGCGATCTCAATCTTTGTGAAATCGACTTTTTCCTTTGTAAAACCGATTTTTTACGCCCGTGAGCTAGCGTCGACTTAGCTGATAGGCTTTGGGGCTAATGGAAAACTGCCGCCGAAAAGCGGTACTAAACGCTTCAGGATTTGTATAGCCAACGGCAGCGGCAACACCAGCAATGGAAAGATCAGACTGGTGCAGTAGTGCTTTGGCTTGCTGCATACGGTAGTCCTTAAGATAGCCAAAAACCGTTGTGCCAAACAGATGGCGAAACCCATAATTTAGCTTGCGGTCATTGAGACCCACATGGCGAGCTAAATCCGTCAGGGATGGTGGATGGGTTGCCTGCTCAAGCAAAATCTCTTTAGCCTGGTGTAATTGTTCAATATCATGGTTACTCAGCACCATCGATGCAGTTTTAGAGGGTGTTTCTGCCCAAATGGCAAACTGAATGGCAAACAGTTCTAGCGCTTTGCTCTCCAGGTAAAGCTGTCGCATTAATCCTGTGTAGGGGCAGTTCAAAATTTGCTGTATCAACTGCCGTATGGAAGTATTCATACGACCCAGGGGCTGATGAAAATGTTGTTGCCTATTGCCGTCAAATAGTGTTTGTAAGGGTATTGGCAATGTGTTTTGAGTCACATTAAACGCGCTAAAACACTCAGGCTTAGCATACACTGACACCATATGAAATGAACTATCCGCTTTCCATTCTTCTATTTCAGTTATCTCAGGCAGGTGATAGAGATAGTGGTGTCCTGCCACTTCCTGATAGAGACTGTCGACTTCTGGCCCAGTGGATTTTTCCATCTGCGACATGCCGGACAGGTAAAATTTTGACACTAGCGGAAAGTCTGACTGATGCTGACGCAAGCATCGTAAAGACTGATTGAAGGTCCCTCGATAGATGTCAATCGTTAGACTATTCCGTAAAGTGTGGGTCCATAAACTCCCTTCCCCCAAACAAGTCGGCATTGGCAACTGCATATCTGACTCTAGGCATTGTTCCTTTGGCTGCCCTATGGGCTCGTCTTGGGGGTGACTAGTCTCTGCCAGCTCCAGGAATTCTTCATCAGTTAGTGTGATTGCCATAGGTGCTTAAGAGCCGATTACTAAATAAGAGTCATTCTCAATATTTTAATCTAGCCAAGGCGTCTGGTGATCGCTCAGAGTTAAATATCCACCTCAGCCTTAGCCTAAAATCACCCTAGACCGTCTGCACTAAACGACTAATTCGATACTGTTTAGTCGGAGTCGGTTCTTCTCCCGAATTGTAGGCCGTCATGATAGAACCACAGGCCTCAACGGTTGCTTCGTACGTTCCAGTAGTGCCGTCAGGAGCAGCAAACTCCAAACATACCTTGGCCCAGTCGGCATGCTCATGGTTTGTGTCTTGCTCTAGCACCTGGCCCGATTTTTGATACTGCAGCCACTTCCAGCCTCGCTGCATCCAAATCTCACGCTCTACCATTTGAGTGTATCGGTCTACTCCCGACCAGCCTCGATAAAACTGGCGTAGCTCGGTAACTGGCTGACTGCGGTGGATGAGAGTTTCTAACATATCTGTTTCCAAGTGGCCCCACACCTGGCCCGTGGGAAAATCTACCAGGGTAGGGGCAAACTGATGCCCTCCAAAATGAGAGCAGCGCCACACCCGCAGTTGCCCATTGGATTTAGCTGCATAGTGTTTGCGCAATCGACTATAGATGGGCTGCCCAAAGCGAGCACAGGCAATATCGATGTTGCCGTGAGTGCAGACCATCATGTCACGAATATTATCAGCAGGCTGTTGATAGGCTAAAAACTGCTGTAGGTTTTCTGGCTCATAGGTGAGTGCTTTGGCGAGGGGTACAATCTGCTCGGTGGGTAGTAGGAATGTTTGTCGCTCAAATCGAGAAAAGTGTTGGTTGGGGCGACGATAGTAGAATACGTGAGACTGGCCAGAAATAGAATACTCTCGGTCAGGAGCAACGGCCATGGGAGATATTCGAATCCCTTTGGCAAATAGCTCGTGAAATAAGTCGTGAATTGGTTTGAGTAACGGGTCGCTGTGAAAGCGTTCTTCGGTCCAGGGTAGGGGCAGCTCCATGACTAACCAGCTATCGGTCTGGGTGGCGCTGCCGATGGGGTCTTCGCCATTTTCTTTAGAGATAACAGAACAAAATTCGCAGTCTGCGGTTAAAGAAGTGGTCATGGATTTACCTAGGGTTTTAACTGGGTTTGGAGCTCGTTTAGATAT
>JBCDIX010000163.1:0-4871 GCA_038748405.1 Cyanobacteria bacterium P01_H01_bin.21
ATGACTTCGTGGCGAGGGCCTTTGGCGACAACGTGCTTGTTCAGCAATAACAGCTGATCGTAATGATCGAGGGTTTCGCTGAGGTCATGGCTGATGACAAGCAAGATTTTGGCCTGGGCCTTCAGCTCGCTGAAAATATCGAACATGATAGATTCCGTTTTCTGGTCCACTCCGGTAAAAGGCTCATCCAGAATCAGGAGTTCGGCTTCTTTGGCTAGCGCTCGGGGCAAAAATACACGCTGTTGCTGCCCGTCGGATAGGTCGCTAGTGGCTTATCTCAAATACTCAGTCATGAGAGACTCTAGTAAAGCCAGAGGTTGATTAAGGTATTCTTGGAGAGCAATGGAGTGCACAGGGTCTGTTTGTCATTTTCTTGCCTCCTTATTGTTCCGAATTGAATCTGATTGAAACTCAGTGGCATCAACTAAAAACTCATGAGTTGGCGGTTCGAATGTTTGATTATGAAGATGAACTTGCTGAGGCCATTGTTGATGCCATGATTGATAGCAGTCATAAGGGAATCTACGAGTTAGACCGTCTTACTAATTAGGTTCACCTAATTACACACCAAATGAGTCAATCTGTTGTTTTAAATAAGTTTCTGCCTGGGCTGGATCAAAATCACCAAACTGCATCTTTTCGATGCGAGATAACTCTGCTGGAGCATCAACTCCTAGCTCTAGCGCTAATTCTCTAGCCAATTCGGTTAAGAAAAACTCTTCTGAACCTGCAGTGGACTTACCTTCAGGAACATAGCTCCATCGCACAAGCTGGGTGGTAATCCAGCTTGCAAAACTCTTCCAGGGATAGGGATCAAAGTAAATACGATCGGAAATATCAAAGGAGTTTCCTTGACCATCCTCGAATTGCCCTGTCATCACTGCTTCCAACACTGGTACGGGCTGATTGAGATATTCTTGAGGGGCAATGGCCGCAGCAATTTCTTTTCGGTTAGCTGGAGCACTTGCATAATTGGCCCCGTCAATTAGAGCCTTGTTTAAAGCTCGGAATGTTTGGGGGTTGTCGTTAATCCAATTTTGAGTGGCTACAAAGGCGCAGCAGGGATGCCCCTCCCACAAATCCTTAGAGAGCAGATGGATAAAGCCAATGTCGTCTTGGACCACCCGTTGGGTAAAGTTGTCAGGCAGGATAAAGGCATCGATGTCTCCAGATGCCAGTTTTGAGATCGCATCCGGCGGTGGCAAAATCAGCAAATTAACATCCTTGTCAGGATCTAACCCACCGCCAGCTAAATAGTAGCGTATTAGCAAATTATGATTGGAAAAATCATAGGGAATACCAATGTTCATTCCCCTAAAGTCTGCTGGTCCATTAATATTACCCAGGTGCTTTTTAGCGACGGCGATACCCTGGCCATTGTTATTCTCAATGCTAGCTAGTCTGACGGGGAACGGCGCTGACCCGAGTCCAAGAGACATAGCAATGGGCATGGGAGCTAGCATGTGATAGGCATCTAGCTCACCTGCGATGGCTGCGTCCCTGACCACCGACCAACTATGATATTTAATCAGATCAACATTGAGACCGTACTTCTTATAAAAGCCCAAGGGCTTAGACATGATGATAGGTGTCGAACAGGTAATAGGAAGAAAGGCCACTTTTAGGTCTGTTTTTTCAAGATCGCCCACAATGGGATTATTGGCAACATCTTCGGCAACTTCTGTTGCTGACCCACAGTTTGCAAGACTCACCAGGGCTGCTCCCACCGCAATATTCTGCAAAAACTTGCGCCGGGTTACCTGACTCATGCGTTTGGCATCAGTGAAAAACTCCCCTGCCTTGGGACCAAAAGCCGCACCAAATGCCTGGTCTAACCCCCCCGCTAGTTTAATTAAGTCTCGAACTACACGCTCGCGCTTAGGTTTACCCTGCCCCACCATGCTGATAAATAGTGCCGTCCGCAGCTCTGCTTGAGTAATCGAATCAGCGGTCTCAATGGCACTGGGCTGGTAATGGCGCATCTTGACCAAGTCATCGATCAAATCTGCTGGATTCTGAGGCATACCGATCTCTGCCATCACATGCTCGTGCGTAGCATGAAAACTTCCACAGACGTCACAGGGTGAGAGAATTCGGTTGTTTTCTCCTGTTTTTGAAGAGATGCTGCTCAAATAAGGAGATAGCCTGGAAAGGGATAGCATAACGGATACTGATAAGTGAAATCTGGCACTTTTACTGTGAATGTTATTCCAGATTTTTCAGTGATGTCAGGGGTGATTGCTAGATTTTTATTTTTATTGTTCTGTTCTTGATATTTAAGTATTGTTGGTATTCAAAGTGCTCAGTATTCATGAAAAGTTAATCTCAGCATTCATTCTCTTGCCCTCAAAAATATCTAGATACTGTCCTGAATGCTTAGAAGAGGATCAGAAATAAGAGGTATATTGGTATGCTATCTTTGCTTTGTCTGTGTAAGTAAAATTGTCAATTTTCACGAGGAATCAATGCATTCCTGGCATACCTCAAGATTTATCCACAACAAGAAATTCGCACTGGCCAGTAACGATAAATATTTCAATAGAATCATCCGACAGTTCAAACACAGCACCCAAACACATCACTGATAGTTCTTTTTATTTGCGCTAGAGAGTTCTGTTTATAGTAGGTTTGCCTGATATACAACATCTCTGAGAAGTCTTGTTTAATGTAGAAGAGTCCCTCAGTTGGTCGTTTTGGGTGCTGTTGTAGTTTAAAGCTGTGATCGCACTGTGCAGTTGATCTTTCAAAATCTTGAATTGTCTGTCAACCCGCGCTGGCGCATCGACTGCATCCTACGAGAAAAACATCCGCCTCAACTGCAATATCTAGATGCATTGGGTATTCACCCCAGTTGGATGACCCGCTATCCCCATGAGCTGAGCGGTGGAAAACTGCAACGAGTTGCGATCTCGCGCGTCCTCAATCGTCACACCCGCTACCTAATTGCCGATGAGATGACGGCCATGCTTGATGCCAAAGTAGTCGCTAGCTTCAGACCGTTGCATCCAATTGAGTTCGATGGCTTCAATCACTTTACGGCGCAGATCATAATCGTAGGGCTTGGGCATTGGGCGCTATCAAGGTAGATGAATCCCTTGTAGTATTTCCTAACCTAATCTGGCAATAGTTACATTTACTGTATATGAGAACGAACGCATGCCAATAGACTGCTAACTCGGAAAGGCTTGGTAATGAATGCTTGAGCCCCTAGGGAGAGGACTTCTTCGCGAACGTCGTCATGATTGAAAGCAGTCACAACAATCACAGGGGGCTGCACTGCTTGCGCACGGATTTCCTTTAAAACTTCCCTGCCATCTATTCCAGGCAATCCTAAATCTAGCAATATCAGGTCGAAATTTCCTGATATTGCTAAGGGAAGAGCTTGATTTCCATCTGACGCTATCTGGGTTTGATAGCCTGCTTTTCTCAATCCTTTTGATACAAAGGAAGCGATTCGGGGTTCATCTTCAACAATCAGGATAGTGGCCACAGTTCAAACTTAAACTCAAGCTATAATTTCTAAATCTAGCCACTTTTCGAGAAAAAGGCATCTTTGCCATACTTTACCTTGTTCAAATCACTATGGCATTGAATCGCGCAGCCTGTCGCTACCTGAATTTTGGTTGCTTCCGCCCAATCGTAACAATGCGCTGGCCGCCTTCGGTGTTGAACCTCAGATAGGGGCTACACTTGCATATCTTGCTCAAGTCACTACGCATTGAAACGACCATCTCTCCCTGTTGAGTTTGATTCATACTAATAAAATTATCCCCGACCGTGACATCGACAATTCTGGTGCTCTGCCACTGGGCCACCTTCGTAACCATCCGTTGATCAGGGTCCATGTCAAGGACGACTTCCTCAAATTCATTCAGTTCTGCGGCAGTCAGTGCTGGTTGTGGCTTCTCAGGCGTATCAGTTGCCTCGTCAGACTTTGTCACCAAGCCAGCTACACCCAGCAAGGCTAAGACAACTACTCCCCACAAAATCCAGAAAGAAGCCTTTTTAAGGCTATCCATGGCACCATACGAAACAATGTCTTTATTATTCAGCAAGATATCGAGTCGCTCAGGGTGGTTGGGTAACTCAAACCGTTTAGAGTGCGATCTCACTGGTCGAAGGTCTAGCTTTATGAAGCTGCCTGGATGGTCGGGGGTGGGGGTGGATAATGGGGGTGCTGAGTTGTGTGTTCCCTTATGCCTGATAAGCCGGAGTTCAAGGCTAAGAATCTTTTGAGTAAACCTACTAAAAAGTATAGTCGTAACTCCTGGATTGGGCTTGGTGTTGTTTTGGCGCTGGGTGGAATTGTCATAGTTTATGGGATTTACGAAGACAGGCAGGCTCAGACTAATGCTTATGAGTCTGCTCAGCGTAATGTTACATACGCTAAAACTTTAGAAAATTCTCAGCGACGAAACAATTTTTGAGAGTTAAGTGCTTAATTTGAACTGCTAAACGGCTTCAAGAGAATATTTTTCACGAAGCCGGATTGTGTCAAAATCCCCTGGGATGGACTGAAGAGGAACGCCAGCAGAAAAAGGCCAAAGGCCACTAAAACGATGGCCGACCCCGAAAGAATATCCACGTAGTAGCTCAAATACATCCCGGTAATGCTGACAAATACCCCCAGACAGCTGACCAAAATCATCATCTGGTGCAGCTCTTTAACCAGCAGATAAGCTGTCATCTCAGGAGCCTCCAGCATAGCAATCATCAGTAACGCCCCCACGGTTTGCAAGCTGGCAACCACTGTGAGGCTAATAGCGGTGACGATGCCCAGGTAATACCACCGTACCCCCATGCCACCGACCTGAGCCGCAATGGGGTCAAAGGTGTAAAACAACAGTTCTCTGTAAAACAGCCAGACGCTG
>JBCDIX010000164.1:0-4863 GCA_038748405.1 Cyanobacteria bacterium P01_H01_bin.21
AAAAATGGCACTAGTGGTACCAAGCAGCCAACGATTGGTACATCAACCAATTTTCATTTTGGTGATGTAAGTGTAATCCAGCCCAAGCTGAGCTTTGGAAAAGCTTACAAGAAATACGGACAAGAAGCTGACCGCACCGCTGGTAAAATGACACAAGCGTTATATACCGACTTAAGTAAGGTAGAAAATCCTCCCAACACTCAACTAGCTCAACTCAACCATCCAATTCAAACAAAAGCAACGACAACGAATAATATGTTTCTCAAACAGGGTACATATGGCGCAAACTCTAGTAAAGAGCAAAGAGCCAATGCCTTGATTGGTGGAATACAGAAAAGTGGCGAACGGCTGCAAAGGAAAGAGATGGCTTTGACATCACCTAAGCCCCAGTTAGGAGAGATGGAAGAAAATGGAGCGGTCTTTAGCAATCCACCTGACTATATTTATATTAGGGACAACAACGAAGACAAAAATTATAAAGTTGAAGCGGGTCAAAGCTTCCTAAATATGGAAACCATCAAATGGCTAGAAGAGAATCCCAACAACCTAGGAGGAATCACTACAGCTAGAAAGGTGAATACAGTCGATGACGACAATGAAAGTCAGGTAGAAACGGTAGAAGTCAAGGACGGCCACCATAGATTTGTAGGCAATGTATTATACAAAGGCTCAGTGGACCTAAAAATAGGTGAGGATGTCGGTCAGACAAATGATAGTTGGTCATCAATGAAGTGGCACAAACATCCAAACGAAGCTTACCATACTGACGAAGAGGCCCAAAAGAAAAAAGATAAACTCGAAAAAAGAAGACAAAAGATGATGAAAAAAAATAGAGATAGAAAGCGAAAGCGAAATAAAAATAAAGGCTAAAAAGAGTAAGAGTTATATAAAAGTAAACAGCTTAGGTTCAATACAAATATTGAACCTAAGCTGCTGGTTCGAACAAAAGAGACAAAGAGATTCGCATCTCAAGGACTCAATGTGTTAATTATTCTAGGCTTCAGGTCAAATCAAATAGCCGTATAAGAAGCAACAACACTTTTATAATCAGTTGTTCTTTTGTTGCGCCCACTCCACCATTTTTTTGCCGTTTGTCCAGGTATTATACCAATTCTCTAGGGATTTTATGGCTTCCTTAAGATTGATAATTCCTTGTTCCATTTCCGGATCGTTAGCTTTTTCAATCTTTCTAGCACGGGTCAAGGTCACGTCGATGAGTGATTCCATCGGATCATGCTTGCCAGTTGAATAGCTTTCATTATCCTCTAACTTCGTCCAATTATTATGGCCCTTTTTCATCTTGGGCATAGCATTTACTTGCGCAATTAATCCATCTACACTCTTCTCATTATTTTGTAAATCAACCATTTGATTGTCGCCAACTTTTACCTGATCATTTTTACTCGTTTTTCCACCGATTCTAAGATCTCCGTTAGTCTTAAGTAGCTTGATTTTTACGCCTAGTTTTTGCAACTCAGGAATAACATCTTTAGGCGTATCTTGTAATATACCATCGGGAGTCATGCCACCAGAAGCTGTGTAGGCTTTTACTTCGCCCTCAATACCGCCAATCAATGCTGCCATATCCTTGATCATACCTTGTAGAACCTTTGGGATATCGCATTCTTTATCAATATGAGTCATCGCGTACACAGGTTCACCATCTGTATTTACAGCTGATAAACCTACACAGGTACAAGTTCCCGCCCCATCTGTCATCAATCCATTAATATCACCGAACTTTTTAGATACGTGATAATACCCTTGAGGCACCCTGATATCATCGGCCATTTCTTTGGTCGGGTTACCAGTGGATTCTTTGATTCTCTTGCACTCATTTTCAAACTCTTCTTCTGAAAAACCGTTTATAAATGTTTTGTAAGGGTCATCTTCATCCTGATGGACCATTTTGGCAATCCCGAGGATAGACTTTTTCATGTCGTTGATTTTCATGGTTTTGATCATTTTCACTTTGGTCCCTTTAAACAGCTTTTGTATGATTTTGTCTGCTTGTTTGTCGATTATTCTGTTTATGACTGTAGACTTGCCCTGCTCACTAATCACAGGTGCTTCCTGTTTATCTGAGTGACGCTGCACTCGTGAGTTTCCAGACTGTTGCACCACATGGGTGAGTTCATGGGCTAAGAGTTCCTGTCCACTACGACTACTGGGGTTATATTCCCCCTGCTTAAAGAAGACATCTTGTCCGGTTGTAAAGGCCTTTGCCTGAATTGAACGACTCAATTGATCAGCTTGGTGACCAGTGTGAATCTTAACACCACTAAAATCTGCTCCCATGGCAGATTCCATTTGACCTTTGATTGTTGGCTCTAGGGCACTGCCACCGCTACGAGCACTGTTTAAGTGACTCTCAAATTCATTACTAGCCGTTCCTCCTGAAATTGAGCCCTGACGCTGAATTGATGACGTCATTGAACTCATTGTTGGAGAACTACGCTGAATCTCATCGTCACGCTGAGCCTGGGGGCTGTTGATTTGTTGTACAACGACTTTTGCTACATTGTCAGCTTCTTGCTCATATTTATCACCTGGTTCGCCAATGGTGAGTTTGGGTTGGATGGGTGCAAAATCTGTTGTGAGGTGAGACTTTGCTGTAGTCCCATCGATATCTATCTGACTGAGATTAAAGGAAGTGGTAGAGGTGTCTGTTTTTGGTGTAATAACTGTTTCTAACGGGTCAGTATTTGCTAAAAAAGGACGTGATGATGGCAATGTAGTATTTTTGGACAAGGATGACTGTTGTTTCTTTTTAGAGGTGCGATCGCTACGAGCCATAATAAATTCCGATGTATTAATTTACCAAAACGATGTTCTGATATATTTCTGCAATAGAGCTGATATCATCAATAACGGTCAGAACGGCGGAGGCAGAGGTGGTACTGATAAGGTCTCAATAGGCTGAGTTTCTGCCAATGTAGTCAGGGTATCTTGGGCCAAACTGTTATCAGGATTCAGGGCGAGAGCGGCTTCTAAATCAGCAGTGGCAGCGCCATAGTTCTCTAGACGAAACCAGGCAATACCGCGTCCGGTGAGGGCATTGACGTGGGTAGCATCGAGGGTAAGAACGTTGTCATAGGTTGCGATCGCACTCTCATATTCTCCCAAGGCCGACAGTGCCGCTCCTTTGTTGTACCAAGCCTGGACCGATTCCGAATTCAGTGCAATTGCCCGTTCTGCTGACTCCAGAGCCTCTTCATATTGTTCTAGCTGCCAGAGAACTAAGCTGCGGTTGGTCCAGCCCCAGTCATTAAATGGGTTTAAGGCCAGGGCCTGATTGTAGGTGGCCAGGGCGTGACCATATTCTCCTGTGGCGCGAAAGATGAGACCGCGAGTAAACCAGGCCGGGGCGTAGGTATCATCTAGATAGAGGGCCTGTTGGTTAGCGGCGAGAGCTTCAGGATAGCGGTTTAGGTACCAAAAGATAGTGCTGCGGTGATTATGGGCCGCTACATAGTCTGGCTGGATACCGACAGCCCGGTTGATGGAGGCCAGAGCTTCCTCATAGTGTTGGGTGCCGGTGAGAGAGATGCTGCGTTCATTCCAGGCGTTGGCGAGAGTTTGATTTCCCCAGTCACCATCGCCATCAATCGCTGCATCACAGGCGGCCAGTGCCGGTTCATAGCTGCCCAAGCGGTTGAGTAAGGTACACTGCCCCAGCAGTGCCAGGGCATGGTCAGCCTTGATTGCTACGGCCCGATCATACGAAACTAGGGCCTCCTGGTCACGACGTAGGGTCTCTAGAACCTGCCCTTGAGCAGCCCAGGTGAGAACATTATTCGGATCTAACGAAATGGCCTGATCGTAGGCAAAAATAGCCTGATCATACTCACTTAGCTGGGTGTGGGCCTGTCCTAGGTAGGTCCAGGCATGGGCAGGGCTACTCTCTCCCCAGTTTTGATCAATGGCCAAGGCTGACTCACAGCTATCTACAGACTCTTCAGAACGCTCTAGAGCCCCATAGGCTTTGCATTGATGGGTAAGGGCAAGAGAGTTTTCAGGCTCTAATAATAAGGTGCGTTCGTAGGCCACCAGGGCTAGCTCATACTGTTGGGCCTGGGCTAAAATCTCACCGCGATAAAACCAGGCCAGGGCTGGGTTCTCACTACCCCAGTTGCCGTTGACCCGCAGGGCATCGTTACATTTGTCGAGGGCGGTTTCGTTTTCGCCTAGGGAGGTGTAGGCCACACACTGATAGGCAATGGCCAGGGAGTTTTCGGGGTCAAAGGTGAGGGCACGATTGGCAGATGCGATCGCATCTGGAAACGCATCCAGACTGACCAAAATGCCACTGTGCTGTGCCCAGATATCAGCATCCTCAGGTTCTAGAGCAATCGCCTGCTCACAGGCAGTTAGAGCATTTTCATAGTCTTTGGCACTGGCCTGCAGCCGACACAGATCGGTCCAATAGGTCACATCCGGCAGCGCCTCAAAGGAAGACGGCTGTGCCTGAGTGGGGGCTATGGAGACAAGTGCTGTAGTAACGGCAACGCCAGGGATCAGATGCTTGAACCATGGAAGCAGCATGATAACTTATCAATCTTTGTCAATGTAGAGTGCCCAGGTTTACCGCCAGATCCCCGACTTCCCAACTTAGACCCCCGGATTCTTAAGTCAAATCAATATTGCTATAGATTAACCACACCCTGAGAATCCGGGGGTCTGGCCGGGAACCTTAGGTTATATGTAGATTTCTTGTTATGAAACGCTCAATTATCGGTTTAACAGCGCTCATACTGGCATTCACTAGCTTCCCTGGTTATGCCTTTAAGCAAAAAGATCTCGAAAAACTTCAAGAAACTCGCCAGTGTCCGCGCTGTGATCTACGTAATGCCGATTTACGAG
>JBCDIX010000165.1:0-4863 GCA_038748405.1 Cyanobacteria bacterium P01_H01_bin.21
GTAGCCAACGCTATGGGCGATTTCCTGAATGTTGAGGTTGCCCGTCTGTAGTAGCTGACAGGCTTGTTCCATCCGATAGTTGTGTAGATAGTTAAAGACAGTGGTATCAAACACCTGCCGAAAGCCACGGGTGAGTTTGACCGCACTCAGACCTACCTGCTGAGCAAGTTCCGTTAGGGAAGGCGGTGCGATCGCATTTTGAATCAAAATATCCCTAGCGGCATGGATGCGGTCCATATCCTTGATTGGGGTGGCGCGCTGGGGCGAACCGTCCAGCACCTGATCAAGATGTAGCGCTATCAGCTCCAGGGTTTTACTCTCAAGGTAGAGATGGCGGGCCAGGCCTTGGTAGGGCCATTCAAAAATCTGTTGTAGCACCTGTCTTTGAGCCGATGTAATGCGGCTAGGGTGATAGAGAATTGCAGCTGGGTTTTCTAATGTGTTTCTGAGGGCCGTAGGCAATTCATCCATTCGCTCTCTAAACCCATAAATCAGCTCTGGTGCCACTTGAATATGAAGACACTTATGTTTACCTGCTGGATGCTTTTCAATTTCTCCTGTATTTGGCAGACGAAACAGATAGCTCTTACCGGCGACTTCTTCTACTTCTCCTACTAAACCGTCATTGTCCAATCGACAGCCACCGGCTAGTTGATAATTAAATATCAGCGGCATAGAAACTGGATGCTGTCGAATTTTATAAACATGGGTCTGATGATGCGTAACATCATTTACAGTCAGAGCCAAACCCGGACGTAGCTGAATTGACCGCTTACAACCTCGACCTAAGGTGTTGGGCAGGCGAACAAAGTATTCTGATCCTTCTTTGTATTCTGAAAGGTGCCCGCTGGCACGACATGCCTGCATGATCGCCTTTACTTCACACCATGTCAGAATTTTAGCCATCACCAAACAAACGTCGCGCCTGCGTTTAGTATGACACTATTGGTAATGACTCTCAATATACTGTCCTGTATGATTAGATGAATGCATGGATGAATCGTGAGGGGACTTTAATGGTCCCCATCGCGGATACTCTTAAAACTCAATAGAGTAGCGTAGACTTGCCGTAATGCCAGGGCGAGCAAAACGTCTGTCCTCAAAGAAACCAACCCGTTCTTGCGAATTTAGCACCAGTTCGTCACTGTTCAACAGATTTTCAATCCCCAAGGTAAGACGACCTGGCCCCATCTGCAAACTGCTGATTAAATCTAGAGAGAAATAGCTCTCGACCTCATAGAGATCGATACCTTTATCAAAGGCGCGATCTCGATCGCCCACAAACAGTAGCTGCAGTCGATTGGTCCAACGAGGCGTCGTCTCATTTTCCACATACAGCCCCAGCTTCAGGGGAGAAACGCTCAGAGACGTTAATGGGTCAAAATCGCCATCATCATCAGGATCGCTGTCACCCTCGGACCAGGTAAAATTTCCACCTAGCCGCCAGGTATCGCTAGGCTGCCAGTCTACGGCAACCTCTACACCGTAGTTCCGCTGGGGCGCACGCTCCAATTCTGTAAAGCCAGAATTAGGATCAAATTGAAAGAACGCTCCTAGATCCGATTCGCTATAAAATCCGGCAATACTGGCCTGAATGGTATCAAACTCGGCCCGCGCCCCAATCTCATAGTTATCCACCGATATGGGCTCCAGTTCTAAACTGTCGGGACTAAACGTAGGCCCAGCGTCTAGAGCAAAAAGTATATTGGGCACTGAAAACCCCTGGGAGAAATTGGCAAACAGCCCCACTTCTGGGCTGGGCCGATAAAGCAGCCCAGCATTAAATGAAACATCATCAAAACTGCCGCTGCCACCCTCACGCTCCCGAGGTAGCGCAAAGATAAAAGCTGAGCGAAAGTCATCGGCTGAGAAGCTGATATCGTCGTAGCGCAGACCGCCACTAATCTGAAACTGGTCGCTAACATCCCAGCGCGCCTGGGCAAACAAGCCTAGCTCTTTCAGCTCATAGGTAGAGGGGAATTCTTCGATGATATTAATGTCTCGATTGGCATCAAAGGCAACCGGATCAACAAAGGTGGAAATGCTCTCATTATCTTGCTCAGAATAATCAGCCCCCCATAGCACATTGGCAGAATTTCCCAAGGGCGTATCGACCTGCACACGAGTACCAATCTCGGTAAGTTCAAAAAAGCCTTGGGTAACCTCAGGGAAAAACGGAGAAGCAGTGGGGCGCAAGTCTGCAAAGGCATCTGCAAATTCCAGATCATTGAAGAATATCTGAGCATCTAGCTGAGAGCCAAATACATCAGCATGACGATAGGTGAGATTAATTAAATGATTAATCCTCTCAGGATCTTGTTCATAATTAAAATCTCCTAGGAATAGCGGTGTCGCAGTTTGGTTACCTGGGGCTGCAACAGATGATGAGTCGGTCGTAAACTCAGTGTCAACAGAGTCCCGATAAAAGCTATAGGTTAGTCCGATGCGCTGATTGTCATCTATGTTGTATCCTAGCTTGGCAAGTACTCCCAAGCGATCAAATTCATTCAGGCCAGCTACAGGAATAATCCGATTGCCATCGCTGTCAAAGCTAGCATTATTAGCCTCGTAGTTGATTGAAATGCGGGCGTCACCATCTTCCTCCGCAGCGGCCACACCAAAGCCGCCTGTGTAGCTAAAAGTGCCGTCGTCGCTCAGGTTAGTTAACACTGCGCTGGTGCCAACGTCAGCACTATAAACAATGCCCTCTTCCACCGGAGCGCGGGTAATCAAATTAATGGTGCCGCCAGTAGCCCCGTCACCGTATAGGGCATTGGCTCCAGGCACTACTTCAATCCGCTCAAGGGAGTCCGCAGAAATTGCATTCAATTCACCAAAAACAAAACCATTGGCATTTTGAGGAACACCGTCAATCAAGACTTGAAGACCACGCCCACGCAGGGTAAAGCCACGGGTGCCACTGCGTAGCGGCGGTGGCGAAAAGCCTGGCAGCAGCTGTCCTAAGACATTGTTCAAATTATTACTGAGTTCTAGCTGCTGCTGAATCTCTTCTCGTTCAATCACCCGAACAGTTCGGGGCACATCGACAATATTTTCTTCTGTGCGCGTAGCGGTGACAACAATTCGCAGAGTATCGCTGCTGTCTTCGTCGCGATCAGTCTCATCTGCGGCATCTTCTGCAGGCGTTTGGGCCAGGCTCTCGACCATGTCCTTAGAATCATTGTCTAGGGCTAACGTCTCGGCCAGTAAGCTATTCGCTAAACTCAGTTGAAAAATGCTAGCCAAAAGTAAACCGGCTAGCGGCTTAACCAGCTTATTTAAAGTTGTCATAATGCCTCACACCTTAATTGCGCATTCACACTAAACCTGTCAAACTATGCTGGGCAGATATTGGGCACAGAAATCCATCAGCTGCAACTGTTGCTTTACGCCCCCTGTGCAGCTGAATTTGTCCGTAAAAAATAACTGCTTTATAAATGCAGGTTAGTTGACCTAAATCATAAAATTTTGGTGGATGAGTTTCCAGTCCAGAACGTCTTTGAGAGCTAGCATTTGGTTCTTCAGCTGATCTCTGCTGTGTTGACTGGTCCAGAAGCCATATTTTATTTTTTTAGATAAAAGCTGGGAGCTACCTTAAATTTCTTTTTGAACGCTGTAAAGAAGGCACTGCGGCTAGTGTAGCCAATGCTGCGGGCGACCTCTTGAATATTGAGGCTGTCTGTCTGTAGTAACTGACAGGCCCGTTCCATTCGGTAGTTGTGCAGATAGTTAAAGACGGTGGTGTTAAAGACCTGGCGAAAGCCTCGGGTTAGTCTAATCGTACTCAGCTCCACCTGCTGGGCTAGCTCTGTGAGCGAAGGGGGAGCTGCTGCATTTTGAATCAGGATATCCCTGGCGGCATAAATACGGTCGATGTCCTGTATTGAGTTAGCGCGCTGAGGTGCCTGGCTTAGCACCTGACCTAGGTGCAGTGCTATCAGCTCTAAGACTTTACCCTCAAGATAGAGGTGACGGGCTAGTCCATGGTAGGGCCATTCAAAAATCTGTTGTAGAACCTGTTGCTGAGCTGGGGTAATACAGCTGGAATGATGCAGAATTGAATCTGTTGGGTTGTCTAGGATGTTTCTAAGGGGCTTGGGAAACTCGTCGATGCGATCGCACAGCCCGTACATCAGCTCCGGTGAAACCTGAAGATGAAGAAAACATTGTCTCCCCGACATATGCTGTTCAATTTCACCTGTCTTAGGGAGATGATACAGATAGCTTTTCCCAGCAACCTCCTCCACTTCTCCAGATAACCCGTCATTATCTACGCGCCAGCCACCAGCCAAATAGTACTTAAACGTCAGCGGCATGTTCAAAGAATGTTGTGACACTTCATTGATGGTTGTAAAATTTACAACGGCGTTCATAATCAAAAGCGTGAGTCCTGGACGTAGCTGTATAGTACGGCTCCATCCCTGACCTAAGGCGGCAGGGCTGTAGATCAAATGCTCGGCCCCATGCCGATATTCTATGAGTTGACCGTTAGCACAACATTCTCTCCTGATTGCGTCCGCCTCATGCCCTGTCAGAACTTTAGTCATTGCCCGATACTGATCATACCCTGACTACTATGACACTATTGGCAATGATTCTCAAAATTACGACTGCATAATGTTGATAGATCAGGCTGATACAGGTCTGATTTAGTCAACACGTTCAACCGTTTCCGGGTCTCCTGACTCTAGACACGTTTCAATATCGGTCAAGATTTGATTAGCGGCCAAGATACTGCGTCCACCCAGCCAGACCCTATTAGACACTTCACAAACGACACCTTGTCTAACCGCGTTTAGCGTTGACCAGAGCGGATCGCTAACAAAGTCTGCCCTGGCAATGCTGTCTTCAGAATCTGGATTA
>JBCDIX010000166.1:0-4862 GCA_038748405.1 Cyanobacteria bacterium P01_H01_bin.21
CTGCCGACGTGACGCGATTTCGCCGCCGAAGCACCATCACTCAGGTGCCGAAGCGTATGCGATTAGGGTGCCGAGGTGAGCAGTATTGTGCCGCCGAAGCGCATATCATTCCGCCGCCGAGGTGGACATCATTTTGCAAAAAAAGATCCCGATCGGGCAAATTCATCATAGTTTTACCGCCTATTCTCAAGCCTATTAAGAATATTTCTTGATTGATGCGAGGTGTTTGGATATGGGGCTGTTAAAGCTGCATAAGGGTTATCAGACGGGTTGGATGGTCAGGGCGTTGGTTTTTGGGTTGCGATCTCCCCTCTTGCTAGCGGGTGTTGCCGTTGCCCTGGCAGGGCTGCCCTTGCCTGCCAAGGCTCGTGAGACCGTTGCTCAACCTGCCACGGCGACCGATGGACTCGCGCAAGCGTCACTGGTCGAGATTACCGATGTGCAGCTAGCCGAAACCGAAACGGGTCTGCAGATAGTGCTAGAAACAACCGGGGAGCTACCTGCACCTATTACATCGACATCGGGTGATGCGCTGATTTTAGAGATACCCAATGCCGTACTGGTAGGTGAAGCGTTTGAGCAATTTGGGCCTGCCGAAGGTATTGCTGTGGTGCAGGTGTCGGCCATGGCTGGGGATCGCGTACAGATAACGATTACTGGGGCGGATGCTGTTCCTACAGCCAATGTTACTCAGGATGCTATAGGCCTGAACCTTAGTGTGGCCCCTGGGATCGCCCAAGTGGGTGAAGCTGATGAGGCATTGAGAATTGTCGTTACCGGTGAAGAAGATGAGGGCTACAACCCATCCAATGCATCAACGGCAACCCGAACGGATACGCCCATACGGGATACTCCCTTCTCGATTCAAGTAGTGCCACAACAGGTATTAGAAGATCGTAACGTCAGAACTATCACAGAGGCTGTAGAAACCGTCAGTGGTGTGGTTGAGGACTTTCGATATTACAACTCGAGTGGCAATAGTAATAGGAGAATCAGAGGATTTAGTCAAAATATAACGTTGCGAGATGGAATGCGTGACAGCAATGCTTTATTGCCTCTGGGAGTCGTTGAGCAGGTAGAAGTTCTGAAGGGACCTGCCTCAGTTGTAACGGGTGCACTAGAGCCTGGTGGAGTCATAAATTATGTCACCAAAAAGCCTCTGGATGAACCGTTCTACGAGCTGGGGTTTGAAATTGGAAGTTATGGACACTACAACCCTAGTATCGACTTATCAGGGCCATTAACAGCAGATGGCAATGTGCTGTATCGCTTGATCGCTTCCTATGAAAGCAGAGATAGCTACCAAGATTTTTCCAATTCAGAGGAGACTTTAATTGCCCCTTCCCTTTCCTTTAATATTGGGGAGCTAACAGATTTAAACGTTTTCTACCAATATAACCGAGATTTTGGCGATCCTTTTCAATCGGGTGTTCCACTTTTGAGTGATGATAGCTTACCGCCTCGAAATTTATATCCGAGCTATCCCGACTTTCAGGAAGTTAATTTTCAAAGTCATCAAGTGGGCTATGCCTTGACCCATGAGTTTAATGATAATTGGCAAGTTCTCAATAATTTCATTTTTACCTATACAGACAATACAAACGATGAAATTTTCTATAACTCACTCACAGACGATCGCTTTCTAGATTTTGGTGCCTTCAGTGGCGAATTTACTAGCTATGACTATGTTGGAGGAGTTAGCTTAGTCGGTGAGTTTGACACTGGCTCTATTGCTCATCGTTTTCTGACTGGCTTTGATTTTAACTCCCGTAATAGTGATTTTCTATTTTTTGGCAATTATGACCCAAACATAATACCTGTTTTGGATATTACAGACCCTGATTACGATGCCCTGACGGAAAGACCAGAACTTTTTTTTGATGGCACCTCTGTGAATGATACAAGAAGCTATGGTCTTTACCTTCAAGATCAAATTGCCTTTAGCGATAACCTAAAGTTATTGATTGGGGGGCGCTATGACTGGATATCTGACGAAAGTGGGTTTGTTGTTCCTGGTAGTGACGAAGACCTTCCCTCACAAAGTGATGAAGCCTTCAGCCCCCGGGTTGGTTTAGTTTATCAACCAAATGAAAACCTCTCCCTCTATGGGAGCTATGTTCGGTCATTCAATACTGAGTTTGGACAAAACCCAGATAATGAGCCCTTTGAGCCCACCCGAGGAACGCAGTATGAAGTCGGCGTTAGAACTGATTTTCTCGACGACAGGCTTTCAGCGACGTTAGCTGCTTACAACTTGACCAAAACCAACGTCCTGACTCCTGATTCTGACCCAGTGCGGGCGCAGCAAGGTTTTAGCGAACAAGTTGGAGAACAACGCAGTCGCGGCGTGGAGTTGGATGTGACCGGCGAGATTTTACCCGGCTGGAATATCACTGCTGCCTACGCCTTAACCGATACAGCAGTCACCGAGGATAACTCGGTTCCTAGCAATGAGGGTAATCGCCTTGAAAATGTACCCTTACATCAAGCCAGTCTCTGGACAACCTATGAAATCCAGGATGGGGATCTGCAAGGGCTGGGATTTGGCCTAGGACTGTTTTACGTCGGTGAGCGGCAAGGGGATTTAGCCAACTCGATCCAAGTCGATGACTATCTACGCACTGATGCCGCTCTCTACTACCACCGCAATCAATTTAATGCGGCGATTAACGTCCGTAATCTCTTTGACCTAGACTACATCACCTCAATCAACTTCGGAGGCAGAATATACAACCAACGATCAGAGCCTTTGACAATCATTGGCTCCGTTAGTTGGGAGTTTTGATAGGTGTTCTGACGATAGAGAGGCGTACCTTTGATCATGCGTAAAAAGACGACTCGAAAAATTCTTGTATTTTTCCTCTTACTAGCCGCTACCGCTGTCTGTGCTATGTCGGCCTGCGACAGTAGAGCACTAAGAAGTGACCAGAGGGAAATTCACTCAGCTTCTGAGCAGGTTCCTCCTGTAAATTCAGAACAGCAACCTGTTGCCACTAAAACGGTTAACCATATTCTTGGCCAAACTGAAATTCCAGTCGACCCTCAGCGAATTGTTGTACTGGATGCTACGAGTGAATTTCTCCTGGACGGGTTATTGGCATTAGGTCTTAAGCCAGTTGGTTTAACGCGTTGTCCTAGTTGTATGAACTCAGATCCGTTTAGTGAAATTCTAGGAGGACTTCCCAATATTGGTACTGATGAGCAACCGTCTTTAGAGAGAATTCTTAAACTCAAACCCGATCTAATTTTAGGGTATGAGTGGCAAGAATCGTTCTATTCACAACTCTCTGAAATTGCTCCCACAGTAATCGTGAATCCTTATGCGGGAGGAAATGATTTTAAGCGAAACTTTAGACAGCTCGCTGAAATTCTGGGTAAGAGCGACGAAGTTGACAGTATTTTGGCTGAGTACAATGAACGGATTCAAAACTTTCGACAACGGTTTGGAGAAAAACTAAGGAATAAGACAGTATCTTTACTCACTTTCTCTAGCTCAGGTTTTCATGTTCATGGACCAGAATATCTTTTTATCGCTAGGGTTATGAGTGATGCAGGCATACAGTTTATTCCGGCTTATAAAGCGCTAAAAGATGGTGGACAGTTAAATATGAGCATTGAGGTTCTGCCGAATTGGGATGCTGATTTTTTGTTTATGGAACTTTTTCAAAAGGATTCTCTTGAAGAATTTGAATCTGTTGTTGTTAAGCAGCCACTTTGGTTCACCTTGAAAGCGGTTCGCAATGACCAAGTTTACATCATAACTAAATATCCCAGTGGTGGGCCAATTGGAGCCAGTCAATTTATTGATGACCTCTCTGAGTATTTCAGCAGCAAGCTTTAGGCTGTCGCACATATTCTGAATTGCGTTTTGACTGATCGTCACAAACTTACATATCCCTTTTAAGAGAACTTTTTTCATGGCCAACAAAACCTTGGATATCAGCGATGCTGCTGGCAAGCTACAGTCACATCTCTACGACTACATGCTATCTGTTTCCTTACGTGAACCAGATATTCTCACCCAGCTGCGTCGGGAAACTGACCAATATCCCGATGGTGATATGCAAATCTCCCCTGACCAGGGACAGTTTATGGCTCTACTGCTACAGCTAATAGGCGCTAAAAAGGTCCTAGAGATTGGTACTTTTACCGGTTACAGCGCTCTATGGATGGCGTTGGCTTTACCTAAAGATGGGACTTTGATAACCTGCGACATTGAAGAAGAGGATACCGCAATCGCCCAACGTTACTGGCAAGCTGCTGGCGTTGCCGACAAAATTGATCTACGCCTTGCTCCTGCCCTCAATACTCTACAGAACTTAATCTCCACAGGCCAATCAGGTACCTTCGACTTTGTGTTTATTGATGCCGATAAAACCAGCTATCGTGAGTATTATGAGAAGTCACTAGACCTGTTGAGACCTGGCGGACTGATCGCCATTGATAATGTATTGTGGGGTGGGGCCGTGGCCGACCCAGATGAAACTGACGACGATACGGTAGCGTTGCGATCGCTCAATCAATTCCTTCATCAAGACCAAAGAGTTGACCTAAATATGCTATCTATTGCTGATGGACTTACTCTGGCCCTCAAACACGAATGATTCAGCATCAGCCTATTATACGTCTGCTCCGCTACGCTAGACCCCACTGGCCACAAGTTACCCTTTCTGTTCTCGCGTCTATTGTTCACACGCTGCTCAGTCTGGCCCCCCCTTTAATAGACCTCTTGCAAAAATGCTGATGTATTAGGTCAGCAGCTTCATAGCAAACGTTAGGCAAGGCTGATCTGGTAGTTGTAGAGAGCCGCAATTAAGTTGCAACGCAGGCCATAGCGTCGTCTCCGATTACGATACCGGCAA
>JBCDIX010000167.1:0-4700 GCA_038748405.1 Cyanobacteria bacterium P01_H01_bin.21
AACTGCACCCTACGGCAGCGAGTATCGCGCCTGGTGAGAAAGACATTATCATTTTCGAAGAAGTTGGAAAATCATATCGGTGCGATTTGGCTCTTTATCCACCATTACAATGCGTCCTTACCTGTTTAGGACTACCAATATGAGCTCTCTTCATATTCTCGCGTATCAGATTTTTCCATCAACAGAAATTTACCTTGAACCCATCCCTCAGTGTAGGGTTCATGCTCTAAGCGGATATGGTTCCAGTCACTACTCTCATCAGCTTCCGGCAAAAAGCTAGCTAACCGTTCCATTACAGTAACAACATCACCATTAATGCCATAGCCAACATTCGGCTGATTAGGGGCAGGTCTTAGATAAATAGGAATCGGTGCCTTAGCGCGTGGCCCGACTAAAGTGGCGACTTGTTCTATCTGCTGACTACCCTGCAGCTCTGCTGCCCAACTTGACATTGGCAAACTCATGCTGGCAAAAATAAACACGACAACCATGACTGTTTTACATAATCGCTGATTGATAGTCATAAATATCACACTCATGGGAGTTAACCGTCACTACCGGTGATGACCTCTGTGCTCATCACCAATACTATTTTTCCACAATCGCGTTTGAGAAGTAATTGTATCTATAAAAGAGACAATGTGTTTCCTAGAAAATGTATTGTCTTTTTAAAGGAGTCAATACACAATAGAAATCGTAGACACCAGGCGACTATTTCAAACTACAGGTTTGGTGTCTATTGGACTATAGAGAGGATAAAAATCATGGCTAATGTTGAAATTTCTGTTTTAGATAATGGCCCGCTAATTGTTAAGGGTGACTTTTCTGTGATTGATGGTGATAAGCAACCCTACCCCAAACAAGACCAGGTTGCGCTTTGTCGCTGTGGCGCATCGGGCAATAAACCCTTTTGCGATGGGGCTCATGCCAAAGCGGGATTTGCAGCAGCAGAACGAGCCTAAGGACTAAGGGGGAATAAATTCCAGGTCCATACTTTAGATAAGACATGAGCGAACAGTGCAACTTGCCCATGTCTTATCTTTGTTGAAATTAATCAGCCCAAACGAGCCTTCTGGTGGTTGCTCTTGCTCAAGTTAAGCATTCAAAAGCAAATCTTTATACCTCACTAAGAAACAGCTGCGGCCTAATATTAGACTTGACCAGGTATGTATCTGAACCATGAGTACATCTGTGAGTGATATTGAACAAACCCGTTCACCCAGTCAGCATGTTACAGCAGTTATTACCCATCGAGTTAGGGCCGGACGACAAGACGGTTACGAAGAATGGATTAAGGGCATCTCAGCCGCAGCCCGTGAATTTGATGGGCACTTAGCGGTCAGTATTCTTCGACCGCAGCCTGACTCACCGTCGGACTATGTGATTGTGCTGCAGTTTGATACCTGTAGTCATCTCAATGCCTGGCTTAAGTCAGATATTCGAAATGGGTGGATTGAGCGCGTCAAACCCCTGATTCAAGAACAGGAAAACATTCAGATTTTGTCGGGGTTAGAATCTTGGTTCCAGCTACCTAAACAACCTACATCTAGACCTCCAAAACGATACAAGCAGGCAATCTTAATCTGGGTGGGTGTCATGATTGTGTCTTTAGGAGTAAGTCCTCTAATTGCCCCTCTCCTTAGTTTTTTACCCTGGTTGCTCAAGATGGCTGTAAATGTGGCGATTACGGTAGCGCTCTTATCCTATGTCATCATGCCTCGCTTGACTCGTTGGTTTAAGGGGTGGTTGTTTTCTGAGTAATACTTTTGTTACTGCTATGGAAGCATGGTTTTAACCTGCTATTTTTGCGTTTGATTAATGTCTAAAATAGTTTGTTTCTTAGCTGTATATTAGAATCTTTTTTAGTATAAAACTTCCAAAGATTCTGATTCGCTTACCTATCAATTCGGGTGTTGTCAGCAAAATCTATGAGCAGCTCTATCCAGACCATTATTCAGCCCCATGTTCAAGACCTTGGCGGATTTAGTGCCAGACGGTTATTGCCAAGTGACGAACGTACAATGGTAGGGCCGTTTATCTTTTTTGACCATTTAGGTCCGGCTGTTTTTCCGCCGGGTAAAGGTGTCGATGTGCGTCCCCACCCCCATATCAATCTGGCAACAGTGACGTATTTGTTTGAGGGAGCATTGCTTCACCGCGATAGCTTAGGCACTATTCAAGAAATTCGCCCCGGCGAGGTCAACTGGATGACGGCGGGTAAGGGAATTTCTCATTCGGAGCGATCGCCGGATCGCAACTCACAATCTACACTTCACGGCATTCAAACCTGGGTGGCTCTGCCAGAAGCATCAGAAGAAACTGACCCTTGGTTTCACCATCATCCAGCCATTGACATCCCCACATGGGAGACAGACGGTATCACGGTTAAACTAATTGCCGGTGAAGCCTATGGCCACAGCTCTCCGGTCAAAACATTTTCACCCATACTTTATTTGGATCTGCAGTTTCCAACTGGTGGCAGCTTCACCTTAACCACCGACTATAGCGAACGGGCTGTCTACAGCGTTACTGAGGGACTAACGGTTGACGAGCAATCGGTAGAGCAACATTGTTTGGTGACCCTAGAGCCTAACCAGCCGGTTGAAATTACCTCAGGTCAGTCCGGTCGCTGTATTGTTATTGGTGGAGAACCGCTGGGAAAACGATATAAGTGGTGGAATTTTGTTTCTAGTCGTCCAGAACGTATCGAACAGGCAAAACAGGATTGGAAAGATTGGAAGTTTGGTCAGGTACCAGAAGAAACAGAGTTTATTCCACTACCTGAGAGTTAATGCCAAGAAACACAGTGGTAATAAAATTGTCGATAGTCTATGACAGATGACCTGTTTTGACATAGATAAGACAGCCTTCTTTGCTAAAAGGCGTGTGAACACTGCCCGATGGATTTCGTAGCCAGGTGCCTTTTGGATATACCCCTTGTTCGTCGGCAAATGTGCCTTCTAGAACAAAGATTTCTTCACCACCCCAGTGACGATGCTGTTGAAAATGGGTGCCCGGTGCCCATTTTACGAGCGCTACTTGTTCAGTCGCGTAGCTGTGTAACGGCAATACCCGTAAACCGGTTACTAAACCAGGAGCCCAATCGGCTTTATGGGTGTTGATGGTCACCTGCTGCTGATCGTCTGGGTCCATTTGTCGCAGTTTAACCAAGATTGTTGTGCCGTCTTTGCTATAGGGCGTATGGCTAGAGCCTACAGGATTGCGCACATAGGTGCCTGGACCAAAGTCTCCATGCTCATCTGAAAACACACCCTCTAAAACAAAAAACTCTTCACCGCCGCCATGGGTGTGGGCAGAGAAATAGCTGTTGGGAGCATAGCGAACAATAGAGGTGGCGCGGGCAACTTCTTCGCCATCACGTTCGAGCATACGCCGTTGGACACCGGCCATAGGGGAATCAACCCAGGGTAGGTCTGCGGTATTCACTACGGCTCGTTCTTTTAAGTCGGCATAAATTTTCATGGAATGCACCTCTGTTAACCTTACTCATCTGTGAAGACAATTTACCCAGGCGCACAACCTGTCTGATGATTTTTTCTTCTAGACCTGAGCTTATTCTCCCATAGGTCTTAGTCCGCGTACCTCTTGGGTACGCGGGGCATTATTCAGCACATTACTGATTGCGACCAGCCATTACACCACCGTCGATATCCCAAACAGCGCAGTTACCCAGGCGGCTTTGTCAGAAAGTAAAAATGCGATCGCATCTGCCACATCTTCGGGTTTACCAATACGACCAATAGGATGAAAGCTGTTGAACCCCTGTAAGATTTCGTGAACGTTGTCTTTAGGGATAAACCCTTCATAAATGGGTGTTTCTACTACAGCAGGGGAGACCGCATTAACTCGAATATTGTTCTCAGCCAGCTCCATTGCCAGATGTTGGGTGAATGAGTGTAAACCCGCTTTTGCCATTGAGTAAGCAGATGACGGTGTTGCCTTAATAGCTTGTTTGGCCCACATGGAGCCGACATTGACAATGGCTCCTTTGTTATTGTGCTGAACAATATTGCGAACAATGGCCTGGGTGATAAAAAAGGTAGCCTTGTTAAGGTCTAGGTAAAGGTCATAGTCAGCGGTTTCATAGTCTAAGAAGGGTTTGGGTAGAAAGACTCCCGCCGCATTGACTAGCAGAGTAGCATCGGCATGGGTCTGATTGATTTTTGCAATTAAAGCCTGAAGTTTCTCAGATTGGACAATATCAGCTCGTTCCCCTACAACAGGACCGTAAACTTTGAGCTCATCAACAGCAGCCTGTAACTTTTCAGCACGACGACCCACCAAAACAGCTGAACCACCATTTTTAAGAACAAGACGGGCGACAGCTTTCCCCATGCCGCTAGTACCGCCGATCACAATGAGTTTTTGACCTTCAAATGACTGAGACATAATGACCTCTTTTTGAGAGTGAACAAACGTATTTATCTACTAGTAGGTAGATAGCAAGGTAAAAAAATGCGGCTGAGTTCAAATGTGAGCCGATCTGTTGCAACTGCTATCAGAACTGCACAGAGTTATGTGCAGCCTGGTAAAACAGCACTAGTGCAGTGTCAAGACTAAGAATTAGGGTTAACGAGAGTGTTTTGGTAAGCTCTAGACAGCATACCGAAATTCTATGCAGAAAAAGTACATTGTCCGCCTAACCCCCGATGAGCGCCATCAGCTACAAGCTGTGATCA
>JBCDIX010000168.1:0-4623 GCA_038748405.1 Cyanobacteria bacterium P01_H01_bin.21
AACATCCATAAACTCCCCGTAGAGGAAACGAGGCAAGTAATTGTTCAATGTCTGGTTGGATTCAACATCGGTTTGACGTTGCCGAAGGCGATGGAGCAGTTCAGCGATTGTTAATCCTGCTCCCTGACGCCCAGTGCCGCTGTAAAGATATTCCAAAACCTGCCTGATGCCATGCTCAGGCAGTCTTTCAACAATTGCCTGGGCATACTGCTCCAGCATCGGTCGCTTCAAGATGATTTCCAACTCAAAGACATGCCCACACTGGGGAGTAAACCAAAAGTCCTTACTGCCAGGTCGATAATTGTAAAAGCTGTATCCAGCGTCTGGTCCAGAGAGCTGGAATTCAAATTTGAGCCAATCGTCACTCTCTATATTTTCAACCAGGACATGCTGACGCAGGGTGTAGTCAACAATGGCTAGAGACAGGTCATCCTGCAGTGTGATTTCTTGGCGATATCCCTGGCCAGAGGGATAAAGCCGGATAGTGTCATCTGGGGCTGAATGCGATAAGCGCGGATCGTCTGAACTGCCAGACTCTAGCCAATCTAGGGCATGTTTTGAGATCAGTTGAGGTGACATCATGGCGGCATCAGCAAATAATTAGCACCCAGACAGGTCTAATGAGAATTATTTTCATTATTATGCCACGAGCCCATCCTGAGTTTGTTCAGAGCGAGCCGCCAAGCTGACTAAAAAACGTGTTGTAGAGCCTCGAATAAATACGTTGACTAAAAAATGCGTCAAGTACCCAAAATGTCTAGTGCTTGATTTGCAAGTGTCTTAATCTGCCTCTAAAGCGATTTGTTTTAAGCTCCAGAGACTTCTAGCAGGGCCAGTAATGCAGGCCATCTAAGGCTTCTCTATGGGGTCGATTTGTGGTGAAAAGGATATGACTAAAAACTCTGTAAAATCTTGGAATCTTTTTGTAACGTTGGCTGTGGTGGGTGGGCAGATTGCGATCGCGCCAGCCTTACTATTTGCAAATGCTGCCCTGGCAGGCACTGTTAATCCAGCATCGTTCGCCATGGCGCAAGCAAACGCTGTGCAGGTAACTGGAGTAACTCTAGAACCCAGCGATACCGGTTTGCAAATACAGTTAGAAACTGCTGGTGAGTTGCCCACACCCACATCTGAGGTATCCGGCAATGCTCTGGTAATTGAGTTTCTCAGTGCGGTGTTAGTGCTCGAAGGTGATGAATTTATAGAGTTTGAGCCCGCTGATGGCATTGCTGTCCTCCAAGTAACAGAATTACCTGGAGAACGGATACAGGTTGTTGTGACGGGTGCAGATGCCCCTCCCACTGTAGAGATTACTAGCACTACAGCAGGGCTGACCTTGAGTGCCTTACCGGGAATCGCACAAGCAGGTGGAACAGAAGAAGATCCGCTACAGCTTCTAGTGACGGGTGAAGAAGGAAGTGACTACTTTACGCCAGCGGCAACTACCGCCACCCGTACGGATAGCCCACTTAGCGATATTCCCCAATCGATTCAGGTGATTCCGCGACAGATTATCGAAGATGAACAGGCCATCGGCATTGAAGATGTGCTCGACAATATTGCTGGGGTGAACTTCCAGGGCAATGATGATGGTCGCGGCACACGATTCAATATTCGTGGCTTTGGCGGCACTGGTTCTCCAATTTTGCGGGATGGCTTTCGGGTGTTTAACACTGGTAACAACGCAGCAGCGCCAGAAATCGCCAACATAGAGCGCATTGAAGTGCTTAAAGGCCCGGCTTCGGTGCTATATGGCGAAGCCGACCCCGGTGGCTTGATCAACTTGGTAACAAAGAAGCCCCTGGCAGAGCCTTACTATAATCTCCAGCTTCAAGCCGGTAGCCGCGAACTTTTTAGTCCCAGCGTTGATTTGTCTGGTCCGATTACTGCCGATGGTGATGTGCGCTATCGACTCAATGCCCTCTACCGCCGAGAAGAGAGCTTTAGAGATTTAGACAATGCCTTTGAGCGCTTTTTTGTTGCCCCAACAGTTGCTTGGGATATTAGCGATCGCACCAGTTTAACTGCCAGTCTAGAATACATAGACGATAATGACCCAGCCGATTTTGGCCTCCCTGCCTTTGGAGATAGTATCGCCGATATTCCCTTTGACCGAGTGGTTGTTAGCAACCCTGATGACACCATTGAAAAAGAATACCTAAGGGTGGGCTACACCCTAGAACATGAGTTTAGTGAGAACTGGAAGATTCGCAACGAGTTTCGCTACGTCTATGATGACTACACCTATGGGGTCATTGCAGTACCTTTTGGTGACGTAGCTCCAAACGGGAATTTGTTTCGGGGACTTGCCAGACAGTTTAATGAGCGCGAAAACTACAGTCTGTACACCAACGTTCAGGGTAGCTTCGACACGGGTTCCGTTGAGCACAATCTGTTATTTGGTGTAGATTTAGCCCGCGAAGAAGATTTTGGTGGTGGCGAAGCTGCTTTTAGCCCTCTGGTAAATCCAGAGTGGTTTAATACGATCAATATTTTTAATCCAGACTACTCATTTATCAAGCCAACGGTAGAAGATGCCCCGGATAGCCTGCGCAATGATTCCACCGCTGATCGTTTGGGGATTTATTTACAAGACCAGATTTACCTTACAGATAATCTGATCGTCCTGGCTGGACTACGGTATGACACCGTTGAACAAGAAACAACCAGTACTACCCTTGCTCCTAGCGTCGGGGTCAATAGCGTAACCGAAACGGAGCAAAACGATGATGCCGTTACGCCCCGTATCGGGGTTGTTTACCAGCCGACTGACACCATTTCTCTCTATGGCAGCTACGCCCAGTCCTTCACTCCCAATGGTGGCACTGATATCAATGGTTCCCCACTGGAACCGGAAACAGGGGATGGGTTTGAAGTGGGCGTCAAAGCAGACCTAATTCCCAATCGCCTTTCTGCCACATTAGCCTACTTCAACATTACTCGACAAAACGTTGCCACTGCTGACCCGGACGATCCCTTTTTGCAGGCTTCCATTGCAACAGGTGAACAACGTAGCCGTGGTGTGGAACTGGATCTTACTGGGGAGATTTTACCAGGGTGGAACATCATTGCTTCGTACGCCTATACCGATGCAGAAATCACCGAGGACAATACCTTTAATGTGGGTAATAGATTATCGGGTATTCCTCAACATAGTGGTAGTTTATGGACGACCTACCGGATTCAATCTGGTGACCTGGAGGGACTTGGATTTGGCTTGGGGCTTAATTACGTTGGGGAACGAAGGGGAGATTTAAACAATAGTTTTGAGGTGGATGATTATTTCCTTACTAGTGCAGCGGCCTTTTATCGTCGCGATAACTGGCGGTTCCAGGTAAATGTAGACAACTTGTTTGACATTGACTACATCGAATCTGCAGACGGCGGCAGGACAAGAGGAATTTATCCAGGGGACCCACTAACAGTACGGGCCTCCGTTTCGGTTGATTTTTAAGCAGTGATTGGCCCAGCTGCTCATAAACCACGTCCAAGTTGAAACCTGGAGCTTTCCCCGCCAGAGAAACAACAGTTCTGGACGTGGACAAGGTTTATACTTAGCTAGCGTTGGGCCAAATCTGCATTTGGAATAGTTTAGGATTCAACCCTGTTTGCTTCCGAAACGCTCTGGCAAAATAGTTACGGCTACGGTAGCCTACAGCCCTGGCAATATTCTCAACAGACATCGTAGACGTTGTCAGCAATCGCTGTGCTGTTAATAATCGGCAGTCCCGCAGATACTGAAAGGGTGTAGTGCCATAGACTTCATGAAACCCCTGGTTGAGCTT
Organism: Cyanobacteria bacterium P01_H01_bin.21; assembly: GCA_038748405.1. Lineage (GTDB taxonomy): Bacteria > Cyanobacteriota > Cyanobacteriia > Phormidesmidales > Phormidesmidaceae > Leptothoe. Next base: position 3,786 of record JBCDIX010000168.1, read on the forward strand.
AAGTCGATTGGTACTTACCCGCCGTGCCAATGCTTCCACCGATGGTGGGTTGACCATTTCGCTTCTTAAAATCGATGCAGCTTGATAGATACAGTCGAGAGCATCAGGATGCAGCTGCGGCTGCGTAATTGTCTCTATCCGCAATGTCACCAAATCCAAAGACTTTTTCTCCAAATATTTCCGCCGTGTTTCCCCATGATACGGGCAGCTTAGAATCTCTCCCATAATTGTCTTCATCTGCGTTGTGACGGCTCGACGATTAGCGTATTGGAGATCGACGTTGGCTGCATAGAGCTCATCTGGCAAAGCAGACTCCATCAAATTGCCATAATCGGCAATAGCATATTCCTGAGCAGACCAAGCGTTCAGGTGGATTAAGACAGCGGCTATATCTAGCTTTGAACGTCTGCCCTGAAGACGCCATAGAGTCTGAATAGTTTTCTCAATCTGCTTTTGCATTTGCAGCGGAAAACGTTCTATACAAGCGTGAATATGGGCCAAGGTAGAGCGGTAGCCTTTGAAAACTATTTCAATTTCAAGGATCTGCTGGCCCATGGGGATTACGCCCAAAGACTTAGTGTCAAGGATTGGCATAAAACGGCTGTACTGCCCAAAAGCACCAGACACAGGGAACTCAAATTTAGTTGTCACTTCCTGACCCGATGGCCAATTAACAATGACCTCGTGATTAATCACGTAGTTCATAATCACGAGGATCAAGTCATCCCGCAATTTAATGTATTGTCGATAGCCCTGACCTATGTGGGCCGGATACAGCAAAATCTTATCGGACGGATCGGCATGGAATAGACGCGAATCGTCGGGGCTACCGGGTAAA
>JBCDIX010000169.1:0-4527 GCA_038748405.1 Cyanobacteria bacterium P01_H01_bin.21
AAGGGGTTTGAGCGGACCAAAGTTGCTGGATTTATTACTAAGGGACTTCCCTGGCTGCAAAAAATTGAAGCGGTGTCACGGCCAAGACTATCGATAATTTGTACCAGTCCGGTTGGACGATTGGTGCTGGGGGGTGCGATCTCGCTTATGTCCATGTGCATGATGATTCCAATTCCAGGCACCAACACACTGCCCGCCATCGGCATCTTTGTCATCGGCTTTGGTCTACTAGATGACGACGGTGCCATCAGCCTTGCAGGGCTCACTATCTGCACCCTCGCCGTTGGCCTGGTCGGCTCGATTATATTTTTAGGCGCTGAGGTTGTTGACCAGGGCAAAGATTGGATAAAAGGACTATTTTTCAGCCAGTGAGAAATAGAGTCAGGGGAAGTTACACTTTTACACAACTGCCGTTTGCCAATTACCCAAAAACTCTTTGATACTTTCCGCAAGAGTCCCATACAGTAGTTTTACGGATAAACAGCGCGTAACAATCACGACGCTTCAGAGTACCCCTCTGGGTGATTTTATCTTGCTGATGCCTTAAAATTCGACATAAGTTAGGACAATCTTTCAGAAAAGTGTCACTTATTTATGTAGTTCCTATAAAGCTGTCACACAGTGACCTAGGTACTTTTTCGCCTGGGTGTGAGGAAAGAGGATCTTTATAAGGAATCAGCATCATGTGCCTAGACACTCGGCAGTTTTTTCAGGCTTGTAATCCAACTAAAACACTTAACATCGGAAAACCTGAGGATCGACCATATTACATCGATTTCTCTAAAGTGCGTGGCAATAGCATTATTCGTAGACTAAAGCGCTCTATTTTCTTTGCCGATAAACCCAGCTGCCAACTCTTCAGCGGTTATATCGGATGTGGCAAATCAACCGAGCTACTCTGTTTAAAGGCAGAACTGCAGCAAGAAGGGTTCCATGTCGTCTATTTTGAAGCCACAGACGATTTAGATACGACGGATGTTGACATCACAGATATCCTGCTAGCCATTGCCCGTCGAGTCAGTGAAAGCCTTGAACGAAATAATGTTCATCTTCAACCCAGAGGCTTCAAAAAATTACTGCAAGATACGGCTAATTTTTTACAAATATCATCACTCGAAGCCGAAGTTTCCCTCCCTAGTGGCGCTCACTTAGGCATCAATAGGGAAGGGCTTAAGTTTTCCCTGCCAATGGGAATTGCCTCAATCACCGCAAAAGCAAAGAATAGCCCCAACCTGCGCAGCCGGATGCGTCAATACTTGGAACCTCGCACCAGCAAAATTTTAGAAGCCATTAATAACGAACTTTTACAGCCTGCAACCGAGTCATTAAAGCAATCCGGCAAAAAGGGGTTAGTCGTAATTGTAGATAATTTGGATCGGATTGATCCCAGGGTCAATGAATCAGGCTTTTTACAAACGGAATATCTATTTATTCAACGAGGCGGGCAACTTAGCCAGCTAAATTGTCATTTGGTATACACCGTTCCACTGGTGCTGCTTTTCTCCAACCAGAGTGAAACATTAAAGCAGCGACTAGGGGGTGGTGTTGATCCCAAAGTTCTCCCCATGGTGCCTGTAAAGCAACGCAATGGCCAGCCCGATTGGCAAGGGCTGGCATTGTTGCAACAAATGGTTCTAGCAAAGGCTTTTCCTGGGCTATCTGCTAAACGGAGGCTCGAAGAAATCGAGCAAGTGTTCGATAGCCTAGAAACCCTTAATTACCTCTGCTATATCAGCGGCGGCCATGTGCGTAAGCTACTCGCGCTGCTGCACTCCTGCCTACAGCATGATGACCCACCGATCTCCCGAAAGTGTATCACTCAGGTGATTAGAGAATATCAAGACAGTCTACTGCGGACTATTGAGGATGAAGAATGGGACATGATTATGCAGGTTGCCAAACACAAGGTCCTCAAAGGAGAGCAGGAGTATCAAACGTTGCTGCCCAGCATGTTTATCTTTGAATATCAGGACGCAAAAGGTTCTTGGTATGACGTCAACCCCGCATTATCCATGACCAAGGAATTTAGGACCCGGCAACAGCAACTGATTACGTAATTTTCTCGATCTGCTATAACTCTTGCAGTCGTAGAAAGAGTACTAGATGCCTTGTCTTCAATGACATCCTTGGTATTATCAATGGCTCAGGTAGGATATCCTTAACACCTTGCGAATACCCCATTACCTAATAACGGTATGAATGGTCAGCAGAATCAAGACATAACCTCTCATAACGAACAAGCCTTCAAAGTTTTGGTGCGTGCCATAACTCTTTCTGAGGGAACCTTTTCGCTGATTTTAGTGCGGTGTAATTATGCAGAGCTGGGGCAGCAGGTCTACCAGCAGCTAAATACAACCTGCTCTAACACAGTTGAGCAGATTACTCTGCCATCATCGGCGAAAACGCTCTATACCGTTATCAAACAAGAACTAAATGATAGGGCTCCTGCAGCTCTTATGATTTTAGGTCTGGACTCGGTAACGGCCATTGATGACCTGCTTGCTGCCACCAATCAGGTCAGGGATTCTTTTCGCAAACACTTTGCTTTTCCGCTGGTGCTGTGGTGTAACGACGATATTTTACGCAGGTTTAGAAAACTTGCGCCAGATTTTTATAGCTGGACGAGTGTACCCATACAGTTTGGCTTAGATACTGAGACTCTAGTTCAACGAATTCACACATTAACAGATGCCGTATTTGTCAGGGCAATGGAAATTGGGGCAGGCCGATTTCCTCACAGTTCAGCTGTTTACCTCAGTCCTTCTTTTTGTCCGAGACAGGAATTGCAAGCTGCTCTTGCAGACTTGAAAACGCAAGGTCAAGACCTGACAGACCCTATCTTGACAGCGAGTTTACAATTCATTTGGGGATTGGACGCCCATGCAAACAACCAAATGAACCAGGCAAAGGCACAATATACAAAAAGTCTACAGCTCCTTGCCAAACAAAAGTTACCTAACTCTGATCCATCTTATCAACTCCGCATTGAACGATTAAGCTGTGTCCTATTTTATTCGGGAGTATGGTGGCGAAGATATGCGGTACTTCATCGAGCGGAATATATCCAGGCTTGTAGCCAAGCAAGAGAGTGTTATCGACGATGTATAGAACTGTTACAGAAACAACATCGCCCTGACCTCGCAGCTAAATTTATTGTTGCTTTAGGGGAAGTGCTCTGTCGATTAAAGCAATGGCGAGAGTTATCAATCGTCGCAGAGACTGCTGTTAAACTCCAAAAAACGTATTTTGATCCTATCCGGTTAGCTTACAGTTATGGCTTTCTGGCAGAAGTTGCCCTAATTGACCAAGACTGGAATTTAGCCAAGCAATATGCTGAAACAGCTCTTGATGTAAACCATCAGAAGCCTCTTGAAACTGCACAAGCTCAACATCAGCACCAAGAACTAAGCTGGGCTCAAAACCACTATCAAAGTTTATATTTGCTCCTACTGGCTGAAGCACAGTGGAATCTTGATCTATTTCAGGCAGCCATTGAGAATCTAGAGCAAGCCAAAGATTACTGTAAACCTGGCTATGATCCACTGCTCTATGTAAGAATTTTAGAGACCCTAAGACAATATTATTTTCAACAAGGCGAATATCTCAAAGCCTTTCGCACTAAGCAGCAACAGAGATCTATCGGCCAGCAATATCGCCTACAAGCTTTTGTAGGTGCTGGTCGTCTACGCCCTGAGAGGCAAATAGTCACGCCTGCATTGACCTCAAATCAAACTCCAGAACCACTTGGAGACAATGACTTTTCGTCAGTGAGTGTAGCGCAGGAGATTTCTGCATCTGGGCGAGAAGAAGATTTAATTAATCTGATGACGCGCATCAGGGGAAAACAATATAAATTAACCATTCTCCATGGCCAGTCTGGTGTGGGGAAAAGCTCAATGGTGAACGCAGGCTTAGTTCCTGCATTGCTACAATCTCCCATTGAAGCCAGAAATGTTATCCCCATTGTCTTAAGAAACTATTCAGACTGGAGACAGGAGTTTAAAAACTGTCTAAGTTCTTCTCTTAAAACTCAAAATATTCAGGTAGCATCGCCAAAATCACAACGAGCTTTTGAGCCTCAGAATCTGATCAAGCAGTTGGAATATAACGAACACAACAGATTACAGACAGTCATTATTTTTGACCAGTTTGAAGAGTTCTTCTTTAATTGTTCAAAACCTGAGGAACGACAGGAGTTCTTTAAGTTCTTAAAGCAATGCTTAGATCTAGCGTATGTCAAAGTCATCCTTGCCCTCAGAGAAGATTATCTGCACTATTTGCTAGCATGCGACGACTTCGAAATCGATGCAATCAATAACGATATTTTAGGACGACAAAATCGATATTCTTTAGGTAATCTTTCAGTCACAAATACGAAACTCTTAATTCAACGCTTAACCCGCCGTTCTCAATTCAATATGGAAAATGAATTAATTGAGCGGCTAACAGAGGACTTAGCACAGGAATTTGGTGAAGTTCGTCCCATTGAGTTACAGGTTGTGGGGATGCAATTGCAGGAAGAGGATA
>JBCDIX010000170.1:0-4292 GCA_038748405.1 Cyanobacteria bacterium P01_H01_bin.21
CTAACCTCAGCTTTATTGAGAACGAATCTTGATTGGTGTGAGGGTTGTGGATATGTGCGGCAATGAACAGCGACTGAGCGATCGCCTATGGATGATGGCGGTGCGGTGCAATTGGGTGGGGCGCAGCGCATTGCTGCTGCTAATTGTGACCGGATTAGTCGGGACTCAATCCTTGTCAGCACGGGCGCAAGTCACTGAAGCTGAAGATGGCTTAGCCGAAACAGAGACCTTAGCTGCACCGCAACCCACGGAGGTCGAGCAATCCCCAACAGTCATTGAAGTAGAGACCCTGGCGACCACTGACCTTGAGCAGCCTGCGACCACGGTGGAAGAATGGGTCGCACAGATCGAGGCGTCGCTGGTGCAGATTGTCGATGTGCGAGTGGAGGAGACTGACACTGGCCTGCAAATTGTGCTGGAAACTGCTGAGGGTGAACTTGCTGCCCCCACGACCCAAACCGTTGGTAACGCGCTGATAGCGGACATTCCCAATGCGGTGCTGGCTCTGCCGGAGGGCGACTTGTTTGAACAGTTTGCACCTGCTGATGGCATTGCCTTAGTGAGTGTCACCAACGAACCCGGCGTTGGCGGAGCCTCTCCAGCAGAGAATCAGGTGCGGATTGCCATCACCGGCACCGATGCGCCGCCCGTTGCTGAGCTGACGGCGACGGGCTTAGCAGTGACCTTGGGTGAGGTGGTCGCGGATGCCGAGGATGACGCGATTCAGGTGGTGGTGACAGGGGAAGGCGATGAGGGCTACAACCCGTCCAATGCCTCCACAGCAACCCGGACGGATACGCCGCTGCGGGATATTCCCTTCTCGATTCAAGTCGTGCCGCAACAGGTATTAGAAGACCGCAACGTCAGAACCATCACCGAGGCCGTAGAGACCGTCAGTGGTGTGGTTGAGGACTTTAGGTTTTACAACTCAAGTGGCAATAGTAATAGGAGAATCAGAGGATTTAGGCAACGCATAACGTTGCGAGATGGAATTCTTGACGACAATGCTTTATTGCCTCTGGGAGTCGTTGAGCAGGTAGAAGTTCTGAAGGGACCCGCCTCAGTTATCACGGGTGCGCTAGAGCCTGGTGGAGTCATAAATTATGTCACCAAAAAGCCTCTGGATGAACCGTTCTATGAGCTGGGATTTGAAGTTGGAAGTTATGGGCATTACAAACCTAGTATCGACTTATCAGGCCCATTAACAGCAGATAGAAATGTGCTTTATCGCTTTATCGCTTCCTACGAACGCAGAGATAGCTACCAAGATTTTTCCAATTCAGAGGAGACTTTAATTGCCCCCTCCCTTGCCTTTAACATTGGGGAACGAACAGATTTAAATGTTTTCTACCAATACAACCGAGATTTTGGCGGCCCTTTTCAATCGGGTGTTCCACTTTTGAGTGATGATAGCTTACCGCCTCGAAACTTATATCCGAGCTATCCCGACTTTCAGGAAGTTGATTTTCAAAGTCATCAAGTGGGCTATGCCTTGACCCATGAGTTTAATGAGAATTGGCAAGTTCGCAATAATTTCATTTTCACCTATACAGACAACACGAACGATGAAATTTTCTATAATTCACTCACAGACGATCGCTTTCTAGATTTTGGTGCCTTCAGTGGCGAATTTACTAGCTATGACTATGTTGGAGGAGTTAACTTAGTCGGTGAGTTTGACACTGGCTCTATTGCTCATCGTTTTCTGGCTGGCTTTGATTTTAACTCCATTAGTAGTGATTTCCTATTTTTTGGCAATTATGACCCAACCATAATACCTGTTTTGGATATTACGAACCCTGACTACGATGCCCTGACGGAAAGACCAGAACTTTTTTTTGATGGCACCTCTGTGAATAACACAAGGTCATATGGTGTTTACCTGCAAGACCAAATTGCCTTTAGTGATAATTTGAAGTTACTGATTGGTGGACGCTATGACTGGATAACTGACGAAAGCGGGTTTGTTGTTCCTGGTGGTGATGAAGATGTTCCCTCCCAAAGTAATGAAGCCTTCAGCCCCCGAGTTGGTTTAATTTATCAACCGAGCGAAAACGTCTCCCTATATGGGAGTTATGTTCGGTCGTTCAATTCTGAGTTCGGACAAAATCCAGATAATGAACCGTTTGAGCCCACCCGAGGAACACAATATGAGGTTGGGGTTAAAACTGATTTTCTGGACGGCAGGCTTTCTGCTACCTTAGCTACCTACTACCTAAAAAAAACAAACGTACTAACTCCTGACTCTGATCCGGTGCTGGCGCAGCAAGGTTTCAGCACGCAAGTCGGGGAACAACGTAGCCGCGGAATTGAGCTAGATGTCACGGGTGAGATTTTACCCGGCTGGAATATCATTGCTGCCTATGCCTTAACCGATACAGCTGTCACTGTAGACAACTCGGTTCCCAGCAATGAGGGCAATCGCCTTGAAAATGTCCCCCTCCATCAGGCCAGTCTCTGGACAACCTATGAAATTCAAGAAGGTGATTTACAAGGGCTAGGGTTTGGCCTAGGACTGTTTTACGTCGGTGAGCGGCAAGGGGATTTAGCCAACTCGATCCAAGTTGATGACTATCTACGCACTGATGCCGCTCTCTACTACCGCCGCAATCAATTTAATGCGGCGATTAACGTCCGTAATATCTTTGATCTAGACTACATCACCTCAATCAACTTCGGAGGCAGAATATACAACCAACGATCGGAGCCTTTGACAATCATTGGCTCCGTTAGTTGGGAGTTTTGATAGACCCTCTAACGGTCGTGAGGAGAACTCTTAAAAATGCGTAAAAAAACAATTCGGAAAATCATTGTATTTTTCCTCTTACTAACCGCCACCTTCATCTGCACTATGACAGCCTGCGACAGTAAGACGTTGATAAGTGATCAGGGGAAAAATCATTCCACCTCTGGTCAAACTCCTTCCATACCCTCGGAGCAGAAACCCCTTGCGACAAAAACGGTTAACCATATTCTTGGTCAAACTGAAATTCCACTTCATCCTCAGCGCATTGTTGTCCTAGATGCTACAAGTGAATTTCTCCTGGATGGTGTATTGGCATTAGGCATCAAGCCCATCGGTTTAGCTCGGTGCTCTAATTGTATAAACTCAGATCCATTTAGTGACGTTGTGGGTGATCTGCCCTCTGTCGGTACTGATGAGCAACCCTCTTTAGAGAAGATTCTGATGCTTAAACCCGACCTGATTTTAGGATATGAGTGGCAAGAATCGTTCTATTCAAAACTCTCTGAAATTGCTCCTACAGTGATCGTAAACCCTTACACTGGAGGCAATGATTTTAAGCGAAACTTTAGACAACTTGCAGAATTTTTAGGCAAGAGCGATCAGGCCGAAGGTATTCTATTTGAGTACAATGAGCGCATTCAAAACTTTCAGCAAAAGTTTGGAGAAAAGCTCAAAAGCAAAACAGTTTCTTTACTCACGTTCTCTGGTTCAGAATTTCATGTTCATGGACCAGAGTACTTTTTTATCGCTAGGGTAATGAGCGAAGCAGGGATACAATTTATCCCGGCTTATAAAGCACTAAAAGATGGTGGACAGTTATATATGAGCATTGAGGTATTGCCTGATTGGGATGCTGATTTTTTGTTTTTAGAGCTTTACCAAAAGGATTCTATTGAAGGACTTGAATCTCTTGCTAAGCAACCCCTTTGGGCTAAATTAAATGCGGTTCGTAATGACCAAGTTTACATAATTACTGAATATCCCAGTGGCGGGCCAATCGGAGCCAATCAATTCATTGATGAACTCTCTGAGTATTTCGGCAGCAAGCTTTGAACTGACAAACTTTAAAGAGGAAGTAGTTTTGCGTTGCACAAAGCGCAAGCTCCGCAAATGAACCCCCTAGGGAAATGTTAGCTTCGACTCCGCTCAGCCAACATCTCTCTAGCTCCTCTGGGGCTATAAAGCCCTAGCGCTAGCTATGCCCCTTGGGCTATAAGACTCCCCTAGCCCCTACTGAGGCGGTAAAGCCAACGACTCCGTTGCTCCCTGAGGGAGCCGCTAATGCGAACAAGGGACGTTTACAACTTTTTGATTATCACCTGATGCTGAATTACTGAAGATGCCCGCAAACTCAGAGCCAAAAAGCTTTCGTACCTTTGCCTTCGTTTGGTTTGGACAACTCATCTCCATGATTGGTTCAAGTATGACCTGGTTTGCCGTGTCAATCTGGGTCTGGCAACTGACCGGTCGCGCCACAGATTTAGCTTTATTTGGCTTCTTCTCTCAGATACCCCAGATTTTTATGTATCTAATCTCGGGCACGGTC
>JBCDIX010000171.1:0-3966 GCA_038748405.1 Cyanobacteria bacterium P01_H01_bin.21
CCGATACAACAATTAATGGATTATCTGGCACAACAACAATTTGGGAGTACCTATGATCAAAAATCTGGGATTGTACGTTTTGCTAAGCCTCAGAAGCTTTCGCCTATTTTAGGAACAGTGCCACCAGAGCGGCGCTCAGATCCCCACATTCGCTTTTTTGAGCAAGCGAATCCTGAACACAGTAAAGGGGATGAACTGGTGTGCCTAACGGAAATCTGTGCTGAAAACCTCACAGCTGCTGGTCGACGGATGTGGTTTAGCCGTAGTCAAACTTTAGTGGCCTAGATGATAGTGCAGCATGGACAGCCAGAAAAATGACCAGAAAAATGACCAGAAAAATCCGGTCTTTAATCGAGCCGATCGATTTATTGAAGGCTGGTATTGGGCCATGCCTAGTTGCAAGTTGAAGCCTGGACAGGCAAAATCACTCAATCTGCTGGGACGAGAACTTGTTCTTTATCGCACGCGATCGCAGCAGGTTATCGCCCTAGATGGATACTGCCCCCATATGGGAGCCGCCTTAGCCCAGGGCAAAGTTGACGGTGAGACTATTCGCTGCCCGCTGCATCACTGGCAGTTTAACCATAGGGGGCAGTGTATAAAAATTCCTGCCTGTGGCCAACATCAGGAGGTCTTGGCTGACGCAAAAACTCACCCATGGCCCACAGCTGAACACTACGGCATGATTTGGGTGTGGACAGGAGACACACCGAATCATCATCCTCCCTATGTGCCTGAATTAGCAGACATAGACTGCGATGCCACTTTAAGCTATCGCTTTGAGAGAAACTGCCATCCCAATGTGTTGATGATCAACGCTATTGATGCCAACCACTTTAACTCAGTTCATAATCTACCCTTAGAGGTGCAGTTTAGATCGGCATCTCTAAACGAGAATGCCCTCTGTGTTAACAATACGACCCGTGGCGGTGACGCATCAACGTTTGTAAAACTGATCCGGCCTCTCTACCAAAATGAAGTGACCTATAAGATGTGTTACTGGTATGGCAGCACTGGCACGGTGACCGTGGGGCCAGACTTTTTTCACTTTCACATTATGTTTGCACTCCGGCCGATAGCAGAGGGGAGAACTGAAGGTTGGACAATATTGGTCACGCCAAAACGCTTTGTGGGAAAGCTGATAAATCCAGCTGTTCTCTGGATCACCCAACAGGTAGCTGCCTACTTTGCCACGGGTGATATTCAAGTATTTCAAGGAATCCGATTTGATTTTCAAACTCCCTTAAAAGCAGACCGGGCTATCGTACAGTTTGCCCACCATGTAAATCGACAAAAAGCCTTGACCTGGGGCGATTGGAGTAGTGTGGCATGACAGAATCTAACAACATTCGTGTATCTGGTTTTGACCTGCCAACGCTTGCAGCAGACCACAAATTAAATCGCATTTTAACCTCTGCTCTGCGGGAACGGAGTATTACAAATTTACCCACGTCTAGTGATAGACCTAACTACTGGCAAGCAGAGTATTTTGATTTAGATCGGGTGTCTATCTTTCAAGATGCAACTGTACGAGAACAGCAACAAATTTTGCAACAGCTCAATCAGTCGCTATTGCAAGAGTCTTTATGTATTGAGCAGGCAGGGGTGGGCTATATGACAAAAATGACACTCATGGCCGAAAGTACCCAAGAACGTATGCTCTATAGTTTATTCGCTGCAGATGAAACGACTCATTTGGCCCAGCTACAGCCCTATGTCTCATCGGGCCATATCTCATCAGGCCATGTCTCATCAGATATAGTGTCCTCTAAGCTAGACGATCCTTTTTTACAATTACTGTCTGAAATTGTAGAAAGTTCTGATAAAACCGCACTTCTATTTGTTTTACAGGTGGTGTTAGAAGGGTGGGGACTGACTCACTACCGCAGCTTGGCCAAGAGCTGTATTCATAGACCACTGAGAGATTTGTTTCAGAGTTTTCTACAGGCGGAGTCGCGACACCACGGTGCTGGGGTGATCTTGTTTGACCAAGCTAATGTATCGCCTAAAAGTAACAACGCTATTGTGGAATGCTTGGCGTTGTTTTTACAAATGGTAAGAGTTGGGCCACAGCGAGTAGTAGGTGCGATCGCAACCGCCAAAGGCCATCTCTCTCGCCCCCAGCGTATCCAAATTCTTCAACAGTTAGACACTGTTGCCCACAGTCATCAGCGACTAGGGCTGCTGAGGGCAATCATGGCGGGCACAAGTTGTGAAATTGTTAGTCAGCTAGAAGATCAAGGTTTGTTTACGCCCCTAAAGGCAGAAGAGGCTGCTAGTTATGGATAGAAATTTTTTTGCTGTTCTAAAAGAAGCAAGGGGGGCAGGGAGAAAAGATGGCTTTCGAAGCGATAACACTGAGTGATGCTTTGCGGCGACGCTCAGAGATTAACTTTCGACGCAATCAAAAACAAGACCATACAGAGCTATTAGATAAAGCCGGTCAGTCCTTTAGGTATGCTGCATGCAGCGACAGCTATTGGAATCCTGAGGCGTTCTCGCTACTGTATGGCACTCCGCTATGGGAGCAAGCCAGCGATTACCAGCGAACGGTGTTGAATCAGCTTTATTGGGTGGCCTATTATTCACAGATTATCTCCGCAGAGATCGCCACGATCTTTTTCAATCAAACCAGTGCTGCTGCCCTCTATGCTCACAATGGGTTTCGCACTATCTGCGACATGCTGGATCTAGAGTCGGCTCAAGAACGTTCCCATATCAGTGCTTTTCGCACAGTGGCAGAAAAAACGGAGCAGGCATTAATGGGTAAGCGGTTGTTTAGCTACCCTATGCGGGGACCGTTTACTGAAACGATGATTTTTGCTGATACTAATCAGTTCAAACGAGGGTGGAAACAGCTACAGCTCCAGGCATTTGGGTTGATTTCAGCCTGCAACAGTTTTCTAGCATGTCAGTATTTTACAGTTCGAGGCTTACGCACCCTAAATGGCAAGCTGGTGCAGCATCAGCTCAGTCGCTATTATCAAAACCACAGCGTTCCAGACAATGCACCTATTCCATCAAAAATCTCGTTCTATCACTTTATGGATGAGAGTTTCCACTTTAATAGTTCTACCCTACTCTCCCGTGATGTGATTCACTGTTTGCCTAAGCCCACCCGACTTGAGAGATGGATAGCGAATCTGGGAATTCGAGGCTGTCAGCAGGATCATCAGCGGTTCTCGGTTGCAGTAAATGGTATCTTTTGGCACGATCCGGCACTGTATGCCAGGGTGTATGAGCTGTTGCGATCGCATATCTTCTCAATGGAAGATGCCGAAGCAAAGGCCATGATGCAGGCCTGCTTTACCCAAGAGTCTGACGGTCTACACCGTAGCTATCAAACCCATCAAGAAGCCATGGCCTCTTACCAAGCCTATCTAGACCCGTTGGACTACGTATGGGCGAGCAATCGTACCATGACCATTATGAAAAAAGCTTCGATTGAGACGTATTTGCAGACGCAGAAAAACGCGCTAGCAATATTTCTAGAAAATAAACAACTAGGAAATCAACAACTAGGAAATCAACAACAATGACAACCCTATTTAACAACTGGGATATTGTTGCAAAAGGATGGTACCTGGTAGCCGCCTCCAAAGATATTCCTAAAGAAACCGTTCACTCCTTTGATATTTGCGGTCAACGCATTGCCATATTCCGGGGCCAGGATGGCCAAATACGAGCCCTTGATGCCTACTGCCCTCACATGGGCACCGACCTGGGTATTGGCAGTGTTGACGAGAATCAAGTGCGTTGCTTCTTTCATCACTGGGCCTTTGATGGCGCAGGTCAATGTCAGGATATTCCTTGCCAGGATCACATTCCTCGTGGGGCTAAACTCCAGGCCTATGCGACAGAAGAAAAGTATGGCTTTATTTGGATTTACCCAGACAGTGTTGCACCTGTGGCCGTGGCCGAGTTTGACGAACTGAGGGGGCACGAGCTAGCGGTGGTCGCCGATCG
>JBCDIX010000172.1:0-3701 GCA_038748405.1 Cyanobacteria bacterium P01_H01_bin.21
CGCTCCTGTCAGTTTCTGAGCCGCATCTCGAAGGGTCTCTTTTATAGGGGAATCAAGCATCAAGGGGGCCTCAAAACAAGCAGTCAGTCATAGAGGGACTGTCTCTAAAATACGGGTAATCTATTTTTTGGCAAGTCCCTAGGTGCTCTATCAATTACTGCAACCATGGCGATTACATCTCCTATTTATAGGGTCGATACAATTGGCCAGGTTGTTAGAATAAAAACAATAACTGCTAAGATTGCCAACATTCCATCGATTAGATTGCCAATGACTGAACCCACCACTGTACCTACACTGGCTTTAAGTGCTGTTTGCATTTTAGATTCTCCTGGTTGCGGCTGACGAGAGAGATATTCTCCAATAAATGCGCCGACAAAGGGACCGACTAAAACACCCAAAATGGGGCCACCAAAGGGTAACGCTGGCAACAGACCCAAAAAGCCAACCACTAAACCCACAATTGCCCCAAACTGTCCCCACCGGCTTGCGCCAAATTGTTTGGCACCCCAATAGGCGGCGATAAATTCAACTGCAGCACTGAGAATTAAAATGGCGAATACAGCGACAATGGGCCAGCCGATACCGGCAAACTGAGTTGCCAAGGACCAAACTAAGATAGCCGCAAGAATAATGCTAGCTCCCGGCATACCTGGAATCAGTTCGCCAATGGCGCCAAGTAGCATGATGGCAACAAGTATCCAGTACAAAAGTGTGAGATCCATAGGATTGGTGTGGCTTCTGGAATGGAAAAACGATGGGCGTGATATTGCTGGTGAAAAATACTATCGAGGTAGCTTAGGGTCGACTATCTGAGAAAATTCTTGTTCTCCTTCAATCAGCTCGGCGGGAACGCCACTAGGATAGCTTTCTTGAATAATGTCTTCAAGCAGAGCAACTCGGTTACCAGGATTAGGATGAGTGCTAAGAAACTCTGGCGGACGTCCTTGGGATTCCGCAGCCTCAAAGATTTGCATCAGTTCGACTAACCCTTCAGGGTTGTAGTCAGCGGCTGTCATAAATGCAAATCCGAGGCGATCGCTTTCTAGCTCATCCTCACGGCTGTAGTTGAGGCTTACTAGCTGGTTGACTGCCTGAGCAATAACCGCCGCCTGCCGACCACCTCCTTGCTCATCACTGGTGGCAATTCCAATGGCGTTGACGAGCATGGCCCCTAACTGTTGTTTTGCCAGATGCTCTGCGCCGTGGCGGGCCACAACGTGACCAATCTCATGACCTAAAACGCCAGCTAGCTGTGATTCTGCATCTAGTTCTTTAAGCAGTCCTGCCGTGACAAAAATCTGCCCGCCGGGAAGGGCAAAGGCGTTGATCGTCTCTGGATCGTTAAGCAGATGAAATTCAAATGGGTAAGGGGACTGTGATGCTTTTGATCGTTGTAAAACCTGCTGCCCTACCCGGTCGATATAGGTCTGTAGCTCTGGGCTAGGATAGAGGCCACCCATTTGAGCGATGATCTCCTGACTTCCCTGTTGACCTAATACGACTTCTTGCTCTGGCGATAGTGCTACCCGTTGGTCTTCGCCCGTAATCGGGTTGTATGACGTATTGCCCCAATAGTTAAGCAGTCCGAAGACCGTAAATAGCAATCCTATAAAAAGACGTGCGAGTAGACTACCCACCTTCAGAATGCTCCTGAACAGCTGGAGAAAACAGTACTATATTTTGGGCTAGCTGAGGATCTAGCTTGGGAATGAGATTATGGCTGGTTCTGCGGTAGCTAGACGCCTACTTTTGCACAGTGATCTGCAATCGGGCAGCGATCGCACTGTGGCCGCTGTTTACAAATGTATTTTCCAAAGGGCATCAGTAGCTGATTGACCTCGATCCAGTAAGCCTCTGGCAGCTGGGCCATCAGTGCTTGGGTCGTCTTCTCGGGTGTCTTGGTCGCCACCAGTCCCCAGCGGTTAACGACTCGATGAACATGGATATCAACGCTGATGTGGGGCTGGTTACAGGCAATTCCCAGGGCTAAATGGGCGCACTTGGGACCGACGCCCTTAAAGCCAAGCATCACCTGCAGGTCGCAGGGAAGTTCTCCGTTGTGGCAGTTGACAATTTCGGTTGCGATCTCATGAATCTGTACCGCCTTACGCTCAGCAAAAGTGCTTTCTCTAATCAGAGTTTCAATCTCCGCGATGCTCAGGGCGTTGACAGTCTGTGGCGTATTCGCCCGCGCAAACAGCCGTCGAGACACCGGCAAACTGGTCTCATCATAGGTGCGGATAGAAATAATACAGGACACCAGCTGCTCAAATGGCGAACAGTAGCCCTCATCAGCCAGCTGAAACATGGCTGCCTGGGGATAGTCCTGCATAACGTTACGCAGACGGGCAAAGACGGTTTCGATGTCAAAACTGGGCAATCCGACCATTGGTGGCTTATTCAAAAGGTAAGCGAGGCAGAACCCATCCATGATCAGCGGCGTGCTCAACTGCAGCTGAGGTCTTGGCAAAAACCAAAAAGGGAATGCCCTGCTGCTGTAGAGAATCACCGATTTCTGAAAGTTGGGCAGTGCGATCGCGATTGTCTGGAACCACATCGCGCAGATAGATTGCCAAAATACGATCGGGGTAATTTTGGGCCAGGGTGCGATAGATTTCAGCATCCTGTTGCCCAGTATCTCCAATCAGAATAAACGGAAGTTCAGAAAATTGCTCTAGGACCGGGCAAATTTGCTCTAACTTATGGGAGCTGTGCTCAAAGGAAAGTAAATTTTCAGGTGATAGCTCAATATCCCTAAGCAAAATCGGTCCTTTAGGAATGTTGTTAATCGACATAAATTTATCAAACAGGTCATACATGTTCCAGGCACTGCTGGAAACATAAAAAATCGGGTTGCTCGCCTGTCCGGTGCTGCCTCGTTGCAACGCATGGTAAAAGCTCGCCACCCCTGCAAATGGCTGACGAGTCTGTTCATTACCCAGATAGGCAATACGGATCATCTTAAACA
Source organism: Cyanobacteria bacterium P01_H01_bin.21 (assembly GCA_038748405.1). GTDB lineage: Bacteria > Cyanobacteriota > Cyanobacteriia > Phormidesmidales > Phormidesmidaceae > Leptothoe. Next base: position 2,972 of record JBCDIX010000172.1, read on the forward strand.
AGTCGGTAGCAGCTGTGCGCACGACAGTGTCGTCAATGTCGCTGATAACACCAAACCTGGTTTTCTCTGAAACAATAATCGCTTCACCCTGAACCTTTTGAGACGAGATAGGATAGTCGTCTGTCAAAATTTCTAGCTGAACAGGCTGCCAGAGAGAGTCTGGTCGCTGCTGTAAGTCAATCTCAACTTCAAAAAATCCTTCCTTATTTGTCGTAATGCAACATTGCTGATTGCCCACGCTGGCCCGAATTTGCACACCAGGAATCTCGTCAGTTTCAAACCGACGGTACATATTCAGCGCATTTTTCCAAATAGGATCGTCTTTTTCTCTCAGCGCAATGTCTTCGTTCTGTAATACACGACCCTTAAGCCAGAGCTGAGCAGCGGTGCCGTAGCCTCGGTAGGGCAAAATATGGATTGCGTCCTGAATGCCCAGCTTTTGGTTAACATGATGTTTGGCCGAGTCCCACGTTTGATTAACGGCCCCCATCATTTTAGATGCCGAGCTGATCCAGTCCACCATTGGTCTTTGTTAGAAAATAATCCCTATCAAGATGTCTGTAATCAGAAGACTGAACAAGTATCTAAAGGGCATCTCGATTAATTCAAAAATAGAGTCTCAATATGAGATCATGGTTGCGAATTAAGGTCGGCAGGAGGCATTTCATGGGACAACAAGGATTTTGGGATGTTGAGACTCGTCATCAAAAGTTGGAGTCGAAAAAGGACC
>JBCDIX010000173.1:0-3696 GCA_038748405.1 Cyanobacteria bacterium P01_H01_bin.21
AACACTAGTTTTCAAAGACAGTAACGCCTAGGAGTCTGTCTACTGACACCTTTATATTGAGAACAATTCTTAAATAGACCCGCGTGCAGTTGATTTTCCATTGAGGAAATTTACAGGCTGCCACGCGGATGAAGTTCAAGACATTAATCGCAAATAGCAGACCTCTTCCGCCCATAGGTCGCGGAGAGTCTTCTAGCGAGTTTAGTGTTCAAGACAAAATTAAAGTGTGAGGAAGCATGACAATCTTAAACAAACTGGTTGGCTGTAATCTGCTGACTGGCTTAATATTGGCAATCGTTATCCAACCGAGCTTGGCCAATACTCCACTGGCCCAGGAGTTGCCTCTAGAAAACAGCTCCGAAGATATCACAGCAGCGGATGGCTCGCTTGCCCAGACACCTGCAGAAGAGGCACCTGAGAGTGATGCTGAGCCAGAAAGTGATGCGGCTGAAGACACGCTGCGCATCGTCGTTACAGCTACGAGAACAGAGGAAAATGTGCTAGATGTTCCCCGCTCAGTCACGGTGATTGACCGAGAACAGATTGAACAGCAGCTAGAGCTAACCAATAATCTGCCCGACATTTTAGGTGAATTGGTACCGGGTTTATCACCACCGCCACTCCAGGCAACGACCCGTGGTTTTACCCTACGGGGTCGCAATGCCCAGATTTTGGTTGACGGCGTACCCCAAGGTGGTAACTCTAGCACCCAGCGAGCCCTCAATGGCATTACCCCCAATGCCATTGAACGAATCGAAGTGGTACCGGGGGCCAGTGCCATTTATGGTGATGGGGCCACAGGCGGCATTATCAACATCATTACCCGGGCACCAGTGGAACCAGGAGAAGTTGTCTACGACATCAGCGCTGGCACCCGCGTTGGTCTCACCTCAGTTGAAGACGATAGTTTTAGCTATAATTTTCGTCTTGGTGTGGCAGGTGCCGATGAAAGGGCAGACGGTCGTATTGTTTTGACCTATGACAATGACAATGCCCGATTTGATGCCGATGGCGATCGCATTCCCCCAACGGGTGTAGGAGAGAACGATCGTCTGGGACTTTTGGCCAAACTGGGCTACGACCTTGATGAGCAACAGCGGCTAGGACTGACCTACAGCTTTTATCGCAGCGAACCAAACACAGAATTTGGCACAGATTTGTCTATCTTTCAGATTCCAGGTACCCAAACGGCCAGAGCGGTCAGGGTTGGGAGTTTTGATTACGAGGTTGAGCCCGATGTTACTAACCACATTATCAACCTTACCTACAGTCATGCTGATCTGTTGGGTTCGCAAGTAGATGCTCAGCTTTACTACCTTGATGAAGAGTCTGTTAGCAGCTTTATTGATTTACGTGATAGAGGTTTTGAAGACTTTTTTCCAGAAATCTATCAGAGTCTGAGTGACATTTCAGAGCTAGGGGCCCGTTTGCAAATCGAAACCCCGCTAGGTAATTCTGCCAGTGTGCTTTGGGGGGTCGACTATTCTCAAGAAGACAATGAAGTTGCAGCTGCCTTTATCGACCGTGAAGCTTTTGAAGCAAATCGAGAGGTTAATGCTTTTGATGAGTTTTCTTTGTTCCCCCAATACGATTTGGATAATTTGGGGCTGTTTGCTCAAGCCAGCTGGGACATTACTGACCAGTGGCAGATCAGCGGTGGATTGCGCTACGACAACTTTGACTATTCTGTGGATGATTATGAGCTAGCGTTTAGATCGCCCCGTGAGCGCGAGGGCGGCAGTGGCAGTGCTGATGATGTCTCCTTTAATGCTGGTATACTCTACCAGCCCATTCCAGAAGTCGGTGTGTTTGCCAATTTTTCCCAAGGATTTTCCATTCCCAACCTGGGCTCAGTCTTTTCAGGTACCACCGACACCTTTAGTGTTGATGACGACCTATTATTAGAACCGCAGACTGTGGATAATTTTGAGCTAGGGGTGCGGGCAGAATTTGGCCAGGTGCAGGCCAGCCTGGCAGGGTTTTATAGCGAATCTGACCTGGGCAGTTCTATTCGGTTTAATCAAGAAACTGGCTTTTCAGAGCTGTTGCGGGCACCCCAGCGTAACTATGGTGTAGAGGCATCTGTAGACTGGCAGCCTAGCAATGTCTGGCAGCTGGGGGGTTACTTTAGCTGGAGCGAGGGAGAAAGTGACCCTGATGACGATGGCGATTTTGACGCGCTGGGTTCGCTTAATGTCCCTCCTTATAAAATAGGACTCTATGTGGAAAACGAAACGACACCCCGATGGACTAATCGGTTACAGCTTTTGGTCGTAGGGGATCGCGATCGCGCCTTTGACGATGGCGTCGATGCCTTTGACATTGATAGCTATGCCACCTTAGATTTGCTCAGCAGCCTCAGAGTCGGCGATGGTCTGCTCACCCTTGGAATAGAAAACTTGTTAAACACGGACTATTTACCCCTAACGTCCCAAGAGCGTGTCGGTCGTTTTGAAGAGCGCCGCTTTGCACCTCCAGGTACTACCGTGAGTCTGCGCTATTCGATTAGCTTCTAGTTTTATGGCCAATGATTTGCGTCAATGCTTAATAGGGTTACTCATGGGTGGTCTGCTGGCCAGCTGTCAGCAGAACGCCCCCAATCCTGTAACAGATGTACCTATGCGTGCTATCGAGCATGCCATGGGTGAAACTCAGGTGCCGGTCTTACCTGAGCGGGTTGTTGTTTTAGATTATGCACCTCTAGACACGGCTTTGGCACTTAATGTTTTACCCATCGGCAGGATTACAGTACCCACGTCTCCCATTTATCCAGAAACCATAGATGATATCGCCATTGTCAGTGAGGGGACTCGACCCAGTTTAGAGGCAATCCTAAAGCTAAAGCCAGACCTAATTTTAGGCTCTAGGATTGGCGCAGGCCAACAGTATCAAAGATTGTCGCGCATAGCACCCACTGTGCTAACCAGAGATAATGGGCGTAAAGGCGGCTGGCAAGACAATTTTCTGCTTTATGGGGATGCGCTGGGTCAGCTTGAGTACGCCAACGAACTTCTAGACGCTTATCAACAGCGAGTTAATGCACTTCAATCTGAGCTAGCTCAGCCAATACATACCATGACGGTCTCCGTTGTTTCCAACTGGAGCGGTGGCGTTGTTGCTTACAGCGTTGACAGTTTTCCAGGTTCGGTTCTGCAGGATCTTGGCTTTAAGCGTAATCCAGCTCAAGGCAAAGACAAGCGCTATGGCGTTCGATTATCTAAAGAGGATTTATCAGCCATTGATGGTGATATTATCTTTTTAATGTATCGAAAAAACTTAGAAGGCAGTATTGCTCGAACGGAATTTGTCAGCGATCCGCTGTGGTCACGGTTAAATGCTGTTAAACAGGGTATCGTCTGTGAAGTTGATAGCACTACCTGGGCCGGTGGCCGCAGCATCCTGGCTGCCAACCAGGTTTTGACAGATGTGGAACGGTGCTTATCTCAAAACAACTAAGCTTCTTACACCAAAAACGTTAGTCTTTTTTAGCTAATGTTTTTACAGGGTGGGCATCGTCCCACCTTTTTTCATGGCTGCCCTTTTTTATCTATGCGCACCTTTACTCTTATCTGGTTTGGTCAGCTGGTGTCCACCCTGGGTACCTACATGACATTTTTTGCCCTCACCCTGTGGGCCTGGGATCAGACGGGTTCTGCCACAGCGTTAGCGCTGGTCGGCTTCTTTTCAAAGCTACCG
>JBCDIX010000174.1:0-3462 GCA_038748405.1 Cyanobacteria bacterium P01_H01_bin.21
AACTGCTGCGCCAGGCATGGACAACCCTGCTTGCCCGCCATAGTATTCTTCGCACTGGCTTTTATTGGGAACAGCGGGACCAGCCCTTTCAGGTGGTGCAGCGTCAGGTGGCCCTACCCTGGGTAGAACAAGACTGGTCTAATTTGTCAGTGACTGAGCAGAAATCTAAACTCTCGGTACTGCTAGGCTGTAATCGCAACCAGCCGTTTAACCTGAATCGACCACCGTTGCTCCGCCTTACCTGGGTATCTTTGGGTAAAGGAGGCTCGGAACGCTACTACCTGATTTGGTGCTATCACCATTTAATTTTGGATGGATGGTCCACCAGTCAGGTGCTGAAGGAGGTTTTTCAACAGTACTTTGTGCTGACTGGTTCTTTGCCAGCCCTAACAGCCACCGGTTCTAAGCCGTATGGAGACTACATTGTCTGGCTAAATCAGCAAGATAAAACAGCGGCTCAGAACTTTTGGCAAATCTATTTAAGCGACTGGCAGGGACCAACCGCGTTACCAATTTTGCGGCCTAAGCGGCCTGTCCAAGCATCGCTTGGACAGCAGCAGCATGTAATTGCTCACAAAATCACCCAGCAGCTGCGAGACTTTATTCAGCGCCATAAAATTACGTTTAATACCCTGATACAGGGAGCTCTAGGACTATTGCTCAGCCGCTATAGCAACGGTCACGATGTTGTTTTTGGGACTACCTATGCCGGTCGTCCTGCCCAGCTATCGGGCTCACTCTCCATGGTGGGGCTGTTTATCAATACGCTACCAGTGCGGGTGCAGGTGCAGACTCAAGCAACCGTTGCCAAATGGCTACAGGATTTAGGTGCCCGTCAAACAGATACTCTATCTTACGAATATGTATCCCTAAGAGAGCTGCAAGCCTGGGTCAACGAGGGACGCTCTTTATTTGACTGTCTGTTGGTGTTTGAGAGCTATCCGGTGGCAACAGATATGTTCCAAGGAAAAACGTCCTTTAAGCTAGACAATATTCAGTTTAATGAATGGACCCATTTTCCCCTGACGCTGCTTGTCTCTGAGGGAGATGAGTTAACCATTACCGCCAAATATTGTTCTGAGCAAATCTCTCCTGAGGCCGTAGCTCGGCTGCTAGAGCATTTGCATACTTTGATCGTTGCTCTGGCTCAAAATCCCCAAAGACATTTACAGGAGATTTCTTTGCTGACCACTGCTGAAAAACAGCAGCTAACAGAGTGGAACCAAACCGAAACAGATTACCCTCTAGATCGGGTACTGCCAGATTTATTAGCGCTGCAGGCCCAGCAGTCCCCCCATGCCGCAGCGGTTACTTTTGAAGATAAATCCCTGACGTATCAAGAGCTGCACCAGCGGGCTAATCAACTGGCCCATCACCTACAAGCCCAGGGCATTACCGCTGAGCAGCGCGTGGCCATTTATTTTGAGCGCTCCCTGAGTATGGTGGTGGCGATTTTAGCGGTGCTTAAAGCAGGCGCGGCCTATGTCCCTCTAGATCCAGACTATCCTCCGGCAAGACTGGAGTGGATACTAGAAGATGCCAATGTCGCAGCGGTGCTCACAGATAAAACGCTAAATTTACCGCCGTTGGCTTCGACTTCGCTCAGCCAACCATCTCGACTAGAGATTATTGATATCGCCGATGGGGCACAACAGCCTGCTACAGAGCCACAGTGTAGGCTAATCTCGGAAAACAGCGCCTACGTGATTTATACCTCTGGCTCCACGGGACAGCCCAAGGGGGTGATTAATACTCACCGAGGTTTGGTCAATCGTCTGTGTTGGATGCAACAAGCCTATGGTCTAACTGATCAAGATCGCATCCTTCAAAAGACGCCCCTGAGCTTTGATGTGTCTGTATGGGAGCTGTTCTGGCCGTTGCTTAATGGAGCGACCCTGGTGATCGCTGAGCCGGGAGGTCATAAAGACAGTGCTTATCTGGTACAAACCATTGGTCAACAACAGATTACAACGCTGCATTTTGTTCCCAGCATGTTGGCCGCCTTTCTAGAAGAACCAAACGTAGGTAGCTGCACGTCGCTTCGACGGGTGATTTGCAGCGGTGAAGCGCTGTCTCCAGCCTTGCAAAAGCAGTTTTTTTCCAAGCTACCGAATGTGGAACTGCATAATCTCTATGGCCCAACGGAAGCCGCCATTGATGTGACCGCCTGGCAGTGTCAGCCCGATGAACCAACGGTGCCCATTGGCCATCCCATCGCCAATACCGAGATTTACCTGCTGGATCAAGATAACCATCGGGTTCCCGTTGGCATTCCTGGAGAGCTGCACATTGGCGGTGTGGGGGTGGCACGGGGATATCTAAATCAACCGGAATTGACAAAGGAGAAATTCGTCGAGAATCCCTTTGTGACATCTAAAAAGGCCAGCAGTTCCCGGCTTTATAAGACAGGGGATTTGGCACGTTACCGATCTGATGGTGCTATCGAGTACCTGGGGCGACGAGATTTCCAGGTAAAGCTGCGAGGGATACGCATTGAGTTAGGAGAGATTGAAGCGGCCATGGAGACTCATCCGGGAGTGCAGCAATCTGCGGTGCTGCTGCGGGAGGATATGCCAGGAGGACCTATGCTAGTTGCCTACCTGGTTGGTTCCCTGGCTACAAAGTCCAGCGCCGATATTAAAAGTGCCCTGACACCATTGCTTAAACAGCGTCTCACTGAGGCTATGGTACCCACGGTGTTTGTGCCGCTGCCGTCGCTGCCGCTTACATCCAACGGCAAGTTAGATCGACGGGCGCTGCCTCAGCCAGAAAAACCGATTAGCCGGAAAAAAGTCTTGCCTAGAAATTCGACGGAAAGTGCGATCGCAACCATCTGGCAAACCGTTCTCCAAATCGACACCGTCAGTATTAACGACAACTTTTTTAATCTTGGCGGTCATTCCCTCACCGCCACGCGCATCAATATCCGACTGCGAAAACAGTTTCAGCTAGATCTACCGCTCCACAGCGTCTTTGAATACCCCACCATTGAGACACTGGCTGTCCATATCGATGCCCTGCGCATTGCCGCTAAGCCCGCCGAGTCACCCACTGGCCACAAGGAGATTGAGCTATGAGCAGAGATCGCAATTTACCCATCGAGACCTTTTTAGCCAATCTTGCCCATCAGGACATTAAACTGTGGCTAGATGGTGAAAAACTACGCTGCAGCGGCCCAGAAGACTTATTGACCGACAGTTTTAACGCTGGCATAAAAGCGCGTAAGTCAGAAATTATTGCCTTTTTACGGCAGGTTCAGGGCCAATCCGCGGCGGCGGCCATTCTACCTGCAGCCCGGACCGGGCCCTTACCCCTCTCCTTTGCCCAACAGCGCCTGTGGTTCCTTCACCAAATGCAGCCCGATGCAGCGGTGTATAACCTGCCCATGGCCATTGAAGTAGAGGGTTTTTTGGATGTGGCAGCATTCACCCAGAGTCTCAATGATATCGTGCGTCGCCATGA
>JBCDIX010000175.1:0-3175 GCA_038748405.1 Cyanobacteria bacterium P01_H01_bin.21
GCTGCAGGCGTTGTTTGACCTCTGTATGCATGGTCCAGTTAAAAATTTGATAGCTGTTGCGCCCCTTTTCCTTTGCCTGATACATTGCCGTGTCAGCATCTCGCAAAAGCTGAGAGGCATCGTTATAACTGGGCGCGTCAATGACAATACCGATGCAGGAGCTAATAAAAATTTCTTGGGTTTCTAGCGTGATGGACTGCTGTAAAACAGACTGAATGTTTTCGACTACGGCCAGAATGTCTTCGATGCTCTCGATATCTTCAAGCAAAATGGCAAATTCATCACCGCTGATACGAGCCAAGGTATCCCCCACACGCAGGCACTTGCCCAGTCGATCAGCGACAATCTTTAACAAAAAATCTCCAGCATGGTGCCCTAGGCTATCGTTGACGATGCGAAAGTCATCTAGATCTAAAAACAGTACGGCAAAATTCCCCAGTATGCTCCGGTTGCCGCCGCTGTAGTTACGGTAAGCAATCTGGCGTGCGTGGTTGAGACGATCTAAAAACAGGGCGCGGTTTGGTAGGCCGGTGAGCCCATCATGAAAAGCATCATGGCGCAGTTGATCTTCAATGCGCCGTCGTTGCTCCAGCTCATATTGGGCCTGCATATATAGGTTGGCCTGGTAAATAGCGATCGCACACTGCTCAGTAACAGCTTTGACTAGCGATACTTCAGCGGGTTCCCACTCGCGCCGAGAACTGACTTGGTATAGCACCAATACGCCAAAATATTCTTGATGATAGTTGAGCGGTGTTGCCAGAAAAGACCGTAAATTGCGATCCTTTAGCAACGGAATAGCTACCTGCGTAATTTCAGGATCAGGTGCATACAGCGAGATTTGCTCTCCAGCCTTAAACTGCTCTTCAAGCTGGACGCATAAGTCACAATGTTGTCCACAAAGGAGCTTTTGAGTCTTCGAGTCATTTGAACTGACATAGCCCACTAGCATTTGGTGGTCGGCAGTTGGCTGAATCACCATACAGTAATCAACTTTCAAAGCTATTTGTAGTTGATCAACCGTTTTTTGCAAAACCTCTTCGAGAATAAGCGTTTCGCGAATAGCCTGAAAAATTTGATTTAAAACTGACTCGCGCCAAGCTTGCTGCTCGATTTGAGCTAAAGCCGCCTGCTGCTGACGTTTGAGATGGGCCTCCTCCAGTGCTCGCCCCAAGACCGTTGGTAACCGATACAGTCGATCTTTGAGTACATAGTCGGTCATTCCGGTTTTGATGCACTCGACAGCAGCCTCTTCGCCCAAACTTCCTGTCACCAAAATAAATGGCAGCAGGGGAAATTGCTCATTAACTGCTCGAAACACATCAGGTGCTTGTACGCCAGGTAAGCGATAGTCGGCAAGTACGGCATCAAAAGTATGGTTGGACAAGAGGCATCGACACTGCTCTAAAGAATCGGCCACCGCAATCTCACAATCGATACCGACTGAGATCAACGCCATTTCTATGAGTTCAACATCTTCTTGAACATCTTCGACTACAAGCAAGTGCAGCGGGGCTGAAGCCACAATCAGCTCGTTGACACTGGAAATATCGGTAATGACTCCCTTACTAGAGAGAAAGCGATTAACCATGGATGCGAAGAGCCCCAAGTCTATTTCATAATTCCCGTCATGATGCTAAAACGCTAAGGGGAAGATTAATGGCCATCCAGTAATTGCCGACCAGCCTGGCAAATTCTTGAAAGCGTTGAAAATCTAACGGTTTCACTACGTAGCTATTAACACCCAGATTGTAACAATCATTGAGATCGCGCTCTTCTGATGACGATGTCATGATAACAACCGGCAAAAATTGAGTTCTACTGTCTTGGCGAATAGCCCGCAAAACTTCAATCCCATTTAGTCTTGGCAGCTTCAAGTCCATCAGTACAAATCGCGGCAGGGTTGCTACTGGCGCTTGAGCACTAGAGCCCAGCAGGTACTCTACTGCCTGAGCACCATCGGTTACGACGTCTATAGTACGAATAACCCTTAGCTCTTGAATAGCGAGTTGAACCAGCTCAACATCATTGGGATCGTCGTCAACTAACAACATTTTTTGAGGATCAATAACCATTGTGAATCTACAGGGACGATTTTAGAGGGAAACATTATTAGCGTAGTTTAGTCAACAGAATTTGATGCGAGGATCGCTGGGCATTAACAGCATCTTTATCGTCCTCTGACGGATCGATAAAGTTGTAACATCTATCGTTTCTAGTTCCTAAGCAATTACTGGAACTCTGCGAACGCCTGACAGCGGACTGAAGACTCATTACTAAATAAATTAAATTAGGACAACAATCAAACAGTGACTTATGGAAATAAATACACTATTCGACAGAATAACAATTTTTCATTAACTGAAGAATTTTTTGTGAAATCAACTGTGCTTGGAATCTGCTCGTGATTCCTTTTTTCCTGCACTTATGTAGCGGAACGCAGGATGCGAAATTAAAAGGCTGGTCGCAAAAGTCTTTCTAGCAATTAATGCCAATTCCGTGTGTTTGCGCTGTAGCAGGAGGCTTTCCCGCTGTCGCTGTTCCTTACTTAAGAGGGCTATTCGCCACCTGTATTGGACTAACTCCCTCTCCTCTTGAAGCTAATTTATCAAGGCCATCTTAAGGGGCTCTGTAATCAACGCTGAGCAAGAAGTTGAGCGATTGTTTGCTGAATTGGCCCAAAGTCGTGCCGGCTTCGACATCACTGACGTTCACGGAGTTGATAAATCACTTCACCAGCAAAGCTCATGCCCGGAGGGCAAAAGGACATTTGAAAAGTAGTGAAGCATACCCGTAGCCAAACAAGGCTTTTTAGACACTCGGCTGAAATCAGTCAACGATTTGCCCTCCAGAACGCCATGAATTCAGCCTGTGCTACCAACCTCACTGCCGCCTAACGAAAGTTGCTTACTTCTTAACGGCCCTCACCCAGGCTGACCGATCGCCCCCGCACCATTGATTTCTCCAACGTTATTGATAGGTCATGATCGAGCCTAGATTGACCCATTCTATTTACCCAAACAAGCTTGACAGGACACTAGTCTGTAATCGCTGTCACTGGTGATCGCTATTTACCGCACTAAAAAATCTCCAAAATCGCACATCACAGCCACAATAACCATCACCGCTGGAAGCTGCCGACCGCAGGATGATTATTGCATCGAACCTCCTGTCC
>JBCDIX010000176.1:0-3165 GCA_038748405.1 Cyanobacteria bacterium P01_H01_bin.21
ATCCCTGCCAGACTGCCTGTCCCGGCTTAAATTGGTAGCCGCCAAACTTATAAAACTGCCCCCTATTTTCGGTGTTTTGGAGGCAGCACTGCGCTTATGGCACTTCGTTGCAGCTACGCTTGCAGCACCCCTACATAGTTGGCATTGTGGGGTAATTAGCGGTCTATCTAATTGTCACCCCATAGAGCCTCTTTGAGGGCTCGTTTCAAGCGCTGTGTCCAGCGTCTATCGACTTCAAGTTCACACAACGCTAATAGAAATTGAGCATAGGACCATTTCTCCTGCATCGCCTGATGTTCAATGGTTTCCCACTGAGTCAGCATGTGGGAGAGGCGCAGACTTTTGAGATGAATGCTCAGGCTCTGATATGGGGTGGTGGTCTCCGGCGTAGTTGAGGAGGTGATCATAAGTGTCGAGGGAATGTTGATGATAGCTAAAGGTGGGGCGGGTGATCTCGCAGAGCACCTGAAACTGCTGGCGTAGAGCACTGAGGCTGAGAGTGCCAGCAGTTAATTGGTCTTCGAGATACTCGCCAACAGAGGTTTCTTTGTCCTGGGTCGCCGCAATGTACAAAGCTTCGACCATGAGGACGGCGGCTTTATCCAAGTCAAAGTCATGCTTCATCTGTGCCCAAAGGTCTCGATACAAGGCATTGGGTAACAGTTCCGTTTGCCAGGTGCAATGGATGAGGGCTCTGGGCTTTCGATGCAGGGCTTCAATGACGTGGCGGTAGTTGATACAGCGCCCACGCCGCCGCCCGCCATGGGTGACTCGAATACGCGGTAATTTCACCACACATTTATGGTCCAGATACCCGCGCAATCGGTCATGGTAGAGATGAATTTCCAGCTGTCGTCCCACCAGGCGAGAGGGCACTGTGTAGAGAATGCGACGCACGGTAATGGTGCTACGAGAACTCACCCGCACCGTGAGGAGTTCATAATCCGGCACCCGATACTTGGGCAATGGCTGTAGATAGGGCTGTTCACGTTGAAACTTGTCAGCACAGCGGTGATTCAGGGTGGTCACCACCTGGTCTATCAGCGCTTGATAGTCGGCCACACTGGCAAAGTCAACACTCCCTCTTAGGTATAGCTGCTGGGTCAACCGATTTTTGAGGTGCCCATGGGGAGATTCAATCGACCCATTTTCATGGGCAATACCTTTGTTGTTGCGAGTGGCTTCCAAACGATACTGGGTACACAGCTGCTCATAGAGTTGGGTTAACCGCTTGTGGTGACTGCCAGCATTTCGATAGGCCGCACTCAAACTATCCGTTCGATGCTGACGAGGCACTCCACCACTGGCAGAGAGGGCATTCTGGAGTCCCTCTGATAGGGCGACATAACTTTCGCCCCCTTGAATGATCTGGGCATAGCGCCAACCGCTGTAGGCCAATCGATAGTGATAAATCAGATGCTTAAATGGCTCACCCTCAATGGTTATCGTCACATCCTTGAGTTCGGTGAAATCAGACAGACCCATCCCCCCTGGCTCATGGCGTAATTCAAACATCACATCTTTCGCTGGGCCGTGGTGGGCTTTCCATTCACTCACACGGCGTTGAAGGGTGCGCAACACCGACCCATACTGACCGGGATAGTGCTTTTCTAGATATTCATACAACGTGGTCGGTTGCAGCCGAGGTTCCTGACGTAGCATCGGTTCCAGTTCACTCTCCCACACCTGAGCCAATGGATCTGAGCGGGTCCGCCAGTCTCGTTTACGGGCTCGACCCGGTTGATGGGCTCCTGCCTCGATTCGTTGACCACTGCGTTCAGATATTCCGGCAATAGTCGCGGCCTGACGCTGGTTTGTTCCGGTTGCTCGCGCGTTCATATACACCTTGGCTTGAGACGGTTCTATCGACACCTGAAATCACTTCCACTGATGGGTTGGAGTGATTGTCAGGGCCAACGGCCTCAAGGCTGATTACTGGGTCATGACGAGTCTTTGTACTACCCGCCAATCTAATTGACGCGACCCGTCAAAATAATTGTCGTCTAATACCTTGCTTTATATCCAAATTTTGCAACATTTGCGGGCACTTCATTTTAAGCAAAAAAATTACTTATCTGCATTTGACATGAGGCAACAGTCTCGCTCAATTGAGCGACAATATGGCTTACGAGCCTTTGTAGGAGCAGGAAGGTTAGAGTCTCAAAAAACATCACTGCGTCCTGGTAAAATTATCTCTCAGAAAGTACAAGTTACTCCAGAGATAGCAGCTTCAGGACGACAACAAGATGTAGAGCGCATCGTTGAGCGAATAGGACGCGTAGACTCTAAATTGACAGTAATTTATGGTCAATCTGGGGTGGGAAAAAGTTCCATGATACAGGCAGGTCTCATACCATCAATCAACTCTCAAGTAATAGACGCGAGACGGATTTTTGTAGTACTGCAACAAGTTTACACAGATTGGGTAACGAGTTTTCGTCAGGCATTTCAAAGTGCATTAAAAACTGTTGACCCCGATCAAAATTTGGACAACTTAGAGACAATTTCTGACATTGTGACAGCACTGCATCAAAATTCACAACGAGATTTACTAACAGTCTTGATATTCGACCAGTTTGAAGATTTTTTCTTTGTTTGCAAAGACTCATCACAACGCAGGCTTTTCTACGACTTCTTTCAAGAGTGCTTAAATACTCCATTCATTAAAATAATCTTGTCTTTGCAAGAGGGATATCTACATCATCTTTTAGAACTTAATCGTCTAGTAAACTTGGAGGTTATCAATAACAACATTCTAGACAAAGAAATCCTCTACTATATAGGTAGTCTTTCTAAAGAAGAAGCTAAACAAGTTATTGAGTTAGTGACTAATCAAACTTCTTTTCATCTACATCCAGATTTAATAGAAGTACTAGTGGATGATTTAGCAGGAAGCTTAGGGGAGATACGCCCCATTGAGTTACAGTTAGTAGGCTCACAGCTACAAACAGACAATATTACAACCTTAGGTCAGTATCAAAATCTAGCTCAATATAAGAAGGAAACACTAGTTGGTCGATTCTTAGGAATAAGGATTTTATAACGTCCAAGCTTGCTGAAAGTAGATAAGCTAGCAAGACAGCGTTCTTATTGTTGCTATGGTAGCCCCGTATCCAGAAGAAATAGAAACACAGATGCAGCGCTACTACCGCTCTCTGTCAGAAA
>JBCDIX010000177.1:0-3158 GCA_038748405.1 Cyanobacteria bacterium P01_H01_bin.21
AGCCAGTGATTAATTCCGAGTATAAACAGCAATAGACAGAATAGCAACTAACATAAATTACTCTCTTATTTACGATTTCTCATGACAAATTAGAACAACCATCAACTGCATACATACCTCAATAGCAATACTTACAAACAATATATGCAAAAGTTAGTTAATCATTGTTCTTTTTCGTTGACTCTTTACGGGTGATCGGTGATGCTACTCCAGACACTGCTAGTGTCTGTGATCAAGAATACGGCTTTCAGCTATGTGTATATATGCTCACCTCCCGTTGTCTAATGAAATCTAACTGGACAAACTCAGGTACGTGGCGATCGCCCTCTCCCGGCTCCGAGCTGCTCGCTTTTGGTTCGGCTGGCTGTTTATCCTTCTCTTCGTCCCTCTTGCGCCACGCGGCCATAATGTCGTGGTACAGCGCAGGTATCAACGCCGACGCATAGCGACGAGGACGATAACCACTACCCTTTGATAAAGACTCATACCGCAAGCCGACTCCTACACAACGCTTCAGCATATGCGAGATGATGCGGATATCAGACCCTCCAAGATCGATTTTCGTATTAAATATATTCCGAATACTTTGATAGTTATCCCGACAGCATTTAGCTACTTTTTGAACCAGCTCATCATCATTTGAGTAGATATCTGCATCATTCTCAGAGTCAACAAGGAAATGACCCAAACCCAAATGCTCAAATAGAGAGATACGCAGCTTAAACAAACCCCTCCCAATATCCGGCAAAAAGACAGTCCCTTCCTTTTTCTTGTCTAACTTTTCCTTGTCAACAACATCTGACTTCTGAGTCAGTCGCATCAGATACAGTAGACGCAGACGGCCATACAACCCTTTATCATCCGCCTCAATCAGCTCGTCAGTAACATCTATACAGTATTTACTCTTACGCTTAAATCTTGATAACTTCGCCTGTTCATCTAAGTCTAACGTGTCGGCTTTCTCAAGCTGCTTAAACTGCTTTTCGCTAATATCTTCAGCTTCTATTTCTCGCTGCCTAGCACTACAGTAGACAACCTCTCTATTCTCAGCAATCAAGTCTAATAATTCTCTTTTTTCGTACTGATGACTGTAGATAAACCCTGAAATTTCACAACCCTCTAATTGCAAGCCAGACCGAAATAATTCTCGATAGTGATACCGTTCGTAATTCCGCAAAGCTGCAATGCGATAAAACGCTGCCGTATATTCCGAGCACAGGCGATCGCCATCTGTCTCCCACACATTGCTCATCCCCAACCGTCTCAAGGTGGCATTAAATTTTCGCGTATTCACTGCCGCTAAAATTTCCGGGCGATCGCTACCGTTGCCATACCCTGATAGCCCCATCCGAGCAGTCCATACTTTTCGAGGCACTGATGTATCCCGTAGCCGGGCTAAAAACTGACGGTTACCGCTGGGAGATAACACGCCCCACAGAATGGCATAGCAGCAGTCAAAATGGCCGCGCAAGTCAATCGATACCCCTGTCCCAATACTTGGTGAAGCGATCACCACATCGTACTTTTGCAAGTTGGTATTCAACCCAGACAGACACCCATAGGCATCTGAATATGGATCAGCTAGTGAGCTGCTATCAATCCTCAGCACTCGCAAATCGGGAAACTTTGCCTTAAACAGGGACTCTAAACAAGTCGTTCCGTACTTGCTTTTTGCTTTCATCGAATCACAGAGAATCAGCAATTTAGAGCCGTTAGCTGCTTGCTGGAGAGCATCCCCAACAAGGTTATAAGGGTTAGAACTACTATCAATCTCAATCGGGTAACCATTACCCATCCAACGGTTCTCAAACACCATTGATTTCTTACCGCTTAAATCTTCCAGTAACTGAAGACTATTAGCGCTTAAGTCTGCATCCAGAACGAACAGGCGATCGCAAACTTGCAGTAGTTTCTTAAAATCTTCAAAGATTTGCACCCGATGCTCACGACAAGTGGAAGATTCCAGTAAGTGTTTTATGACCTGATCGATTTCATCTATCACAACATCCTGACCAGTATAGACCTCAGGATAAAAACCAAATTCACTAAATTTCCTGACTGAATCTATGCAAAGTGCAAAGCCATAGCGCAGCAGCTCTCTACGACTATCCCGCCAATATGGAAGCCCGCAGCGACGACCATTTGCTCTACTCAGGCTTTCCCTATGCGTGATCAGAATCGTTTGCTTCCGCTTGGCTTTATTCTCAGCTACCAGCTTGGTAATCACTTCTGTTTTACCTGTACCCTTTGCTGACTTAATGCCAACAATTCTCTCGGTTTCTGTTAGCTCCTGTTGAATTGATGGCCAGCTTAAGTATTTTTCGTTCAGGTAATAATCCGGCTTGAAGTGTCTACGATTTGCCTTGCGATACTGAAGCCAGCTTACAGAGTCTTGAGATTTCTTCACCAATGAGCACAGAATAGAATAACCAGACTCTCCTAAATTCTCTGCCGCTGCAATAGCATCATCTATCCCTTTTTCACAGTAATCTGCCGCATAATCTATCACCTTCAGATCACAATCTAATTCACCCAAAAGCTGGCTTAAACTCATCACTGCAAGCTCGCATAAACGACGCTGCTTATCTCCTGTATCATTGTCAGCAATAAAGTAAATTTCTTTTCGGCTTTCAGCGAATGGCTTAAACTCTGGCTTTAATGTTTTTACAGCCTTGTTACCGTCGTAATGTTTATCGCTAAATGCCCACATCGAATAGATGCCGATGCAAGGCAACCCCTGAGCCAGTACCGCCATCGCCTTCTTTGCGCCCTCTACCACCGCCAGCGGCGTATCTGAAGCCATTAACCACTCATCCCAAGGTAAATGGGGATTTAAGTTTCCTTGCCGTGCTCTGATGCGCTTTTCTAAGGCAGGGGTTGGTTGAGGCAAGAATACAGGGATATCCAACCATGGCCATTTTGGTGGAGTCTCATACTTGCGTAATTTCCCACTCTTATCTGGTTTCGCTGTAATCGGTTTCAGCACCCCCCATGGCTCACTGTAGCCATGCTTCACCGACCAGCCGGGGAACCACACGCCCCCATCTTTCAGATGCTGGTATTGCTTCAAGATTGACGATGACACCTGCCCTGTGTTCGTTCGTTTCACCGCCCCAATCAACAGCGATTCCAAACATTCCTGTTCGTCCATGGCGATC
>JBCDIX010000178.1:0-3133 GCA_038748405.1 Cyanobacteria bacterium P01_H01_bin.21
CTCAGTTGAATTGTATCCCCTGGAATTACGACTAGCGTCAGGGGATAGTTAGTGCGCTCATAGCCCTGACCATCTTGAAGTGAAAGCCCTGCCATGCCCTGGGTGGCGGTTTCAATGGAGACAGGATAATTCTCAAAGACCAACAGACTCTCGAACAGTGGGGTTCCCCTGGATACATCGCTCCAAGTTTGCAGGTCGGTGAGGGCGCTGTAGCCATAGGTTTCGCGATCTCGCTGGTCCTTTTGCAACTGCTGTAACCAGGGTAAGAGGATGGTGTCGTGGGGAAGGTTCGATCGCAACGGTACCGTATTAATAAACAGCCCCACCATCGACTCCACCCCCGACATCTGCGGCGGACGCCCGGCCACCGTAATGCCAAAGACCACATCGGTAAGACCGCTGTAGCGACTGAGCAATACAGCCCAAGCCCCCTGAAATAGAGTATTCAAAGTCAGGCGAGCCTGCTGAGAAAATGTTTTCAGGTCGGTTGAAAGTACCGTTGATAGCCAAGCCTGATGTTCTCTGTGGGCAGCTTCATCCTGAAGACTATGGCTGTGTTGGCGCTGGCGGGAAATACCTAGGGGGGTAGGGGCGCTAACCCCCTGCAGTGTTTGTTGCCAATAGGCTTGAGCCTGGCCCTGGTCATGCTGCTGTAGCCACTCAATGTACGTGCGATATGGTTTTGGTGTCGGTAAATGTGACAGGCTGACCTGCCCCTGATAGAGGGTTAACACTTCCTTGATTAACACACCATTGCACCATCCGTCCATCAGCAGATGATGATAGCTCCAGACAAATCGGTGCTTTTGCTCTCCCAAGATAAACAAAGCACAGCGCATCAACGGTGCCTGATCCAATTGAAACCCCTTGACGCGCTCTCGGGTTAAAAACGTTTCTAGTTTTCCCGCTTGCTGTACAGCCGTAAAATCTTGCCAATCTGCTTCTAACCAAGGCAGTGCCACCGTGTCATAAACTACCTGGAGGGGTTTATCCGTGTCTTGCCAGTGAAATTCTGTACGCAATACGCTGTGGCGGTTGACCACCTGCTGCCATGCCTGTTTAAAGGCTTTTCTATCTAAATCTCCCTGCAATAAACAGTGACGCTGCTCAAAATACATGCCAGTTTCAGGGGCATACACCGTATGGAACAGCATGCCCTGCTGGGTGGGAGAGAGTTCATAAATATCCACAACATCCATGTCTATGTCCTCCCCTTTGCAGCCAGCTTGTTCATCAACTGACTTAGCTGTTTCGAGTCCACACGGGCTGCCGTAAAGCTAGGTGCTATAGGCTGGTGAGAATTGCTGCTGCTATGACAGTGGGCAATCAGCGACCTGAGATTAGCTAAGTATCGTTGAGAAAGCTGTTCTAAGGTGTTGCTGTGGTAGCATTGCTGACCATAGCGCCAGGAGAGTTTTAATTCCTCTCTTCTTGCTTTATTTGGCTGAACGAATGCAACCATTTCCATGGGGTAACGGCATGGTGTATCCGGATGGCGCATAGCCGTTACTGACTCCGGTGCTAAGCCTTGAATTAAGCCCTGGGCCTCATCAATAGTCAACCGGCCAAGGTAGTTAAAACTAATCTGGGCAGGAGAGTTTAGTGTGGGATCTGGGGCTTGCCCTGCCCGCAGTGCTCCGTAGCCCATACCATGGTTAGGGACCTGGGCTATGGTGTCCTGCACATGGCTAACTTGCTCATCTAGAGACCCCAGCGGCAGCGATAACCTGACGGGAAAAAGAGCAGTAAACCAGCCAACGGTGCGCGACAGATCAATATCCTCACTCCAGCTATGGCGACCGTGATCTTCCATGTCAAAAACCAGGGTTTTATTACGGCTCCACTGGCTTAAGGTTTGGGCTAGGGCTGTGACTAGCAGCACATCAACGGGATGCTTAAGTGAGCTTAGCAGCGTTGTGTGGTGTGCATCTAAGCTAATAGAAATTTCCCTCTGCTGCGCAACGGTATTACAGCCGTTAAGTTTATCCACCGGTAGAGGTGAGACCGACGTACAAACCTTTGACCAATAGGCAAGTTCAGATTTAAATGATCGCCCTTGAAGATGGTGAGACCAATGGCCAAAGGCCGTAGTTTTCTGCGGCAAGATGGGTATCTGCTGGGCTTCTAGCTGGGAGTAAGCCGTGAGTAAATCTGTCAAGAGAATACGCCAGGATACCCCATCAACAATCAGATGATGGGCCGCTAGAAATAATCGACTGCCCCCTGTTTGCAAGTGCAGCAGAGTAGCGCTAAATATAGGGCCTGTGATGATGTTAAGGCTACTCTGAAGTTTGGCAATAGTTTTGTTTAAATGAGGCTTGTCCGTTATCTCGGTAACATCTAATGGCACCTCTACAGCAGGGCCATAATACTGCTGCCATGGTGGAGATTGATCTGACTCCTCTTTAAACCTTAGTCGAAAAGCATCGTGGTGCTCGGTCAGCAACTGTAACGCAGTTTGTAAGTGTTTAACAGAGATCTCAGGTCGAACCACCACCATAATGGACTGATTGTAGTGGTGAGGTGTCGGTAATTCTTGGTTAAAGAAGTCCCATTGGATTGGTGCCAAAGGTGCTTCACCCACTGCAGGTGTTGGGGATAGTGAAATAGCGCTTTGAGTCGCAACTGTGGCCTGGGCGGCAATGGTCTGATGCTCAAATAGCTGAGCTGGCGTCAGCGATAGTCCCTGCTGCTGGGCTTTAGATACAATCTGCATCGCTGAGATTGAATCTCCCCCTAGCTCAAAAAAGTTGTCCTGGGTGCCAATGGCCTGACTACCTAAAATCTGTTGCCAGATATCTAATAAAATCTCTTCTTTGTCTGTCTGCGGTAAGACCTGTGTCTGAATATTTTCAGCTATTTCCGGTGAGGGTAGCGCTGCACGGTCAACTTTGCCATTGCTTGTTAGGGGCAAATGCTCCAATTCCACAAACTGGGTGGGCACCATGTAGGCAGGCAACGCTTGAGAGGCGTGGTGCCGTAGATCAGCAACCAGTGACTGGGCGGGAGCGGCCAGCTCGCGATCGGCGCTTGCCGTGACCACCACATAAGCTACCAAAACTTCACGCCCGTGGGCTTTATTTGGCAGCACTACAGCCTGGTCAATCTGGGGATGCTGGCACAGCAACGCTTC
>JBCDIX010000179.1:0-3131 GCA_038748405.1 Cyanobacteria bacterium P01_H01_bin.21
ACTAAGCGAATTACAAACGTGCTCAGAAAATAGATAGGAACAGATATGAGAGTTCAACACGGGTATAGTGATCTATTGAGAAGACTCACAAATTATCTTTCTCGCGGTCAGTTACTTGTACTATCGGCTTGTTTAAGCCTTAGCCTGGTGCTGTTGGGTAACAGCGCACTGTCACAACCCAATTCTATTGAAGCTGGCATTGAGGCTGTCTCCGAAACAGCTCCCACGAACGCCGCTGTCTACCACTTCAAGGTGGGCGATTTTAAGGCCATGGTGGTGAGTGACGGTACCCTATCCTTTCCAGCTAGCTTTTTTGTCCCTAAGGCTGACCCCAATGCAGTGACAGCAGTACTGACAGACCATTTTCTTTCAACAGAAGATGTTTTTGCCCACGTCAATGCTTTGTACCTTGAAACCGATGAACATCAGGTGCTGATTGATACTGGTTCAGGGGATGCATTTGGTCCTACCGCTGGTCATCTGTTAGAAAATCTGCAAGCGGCAGGTGTGGCTGTCACAGATATTGACACGGTTATTTTGACCCATGCCCACCCGGACCACATTGGCGGCATTTTAGACGCTGATGGTCAACTACGTTTGCCTAATGCGCAGTTTTACATCTCCCAGGCAGAATCTGACTTTTGGACAGCGGACACCGTAGAGCTGCCAAAATCTCTATTAGATGAAGAGACCAAGGCTGGGTTGATGGCAACAGCAAAGGGGAACCTGATGGCGATTCGCGATCGCACCACCCTATTTACCATGGGCGACGAGGTAATTCCCCATATCCAAGCGGTTGATTCTGCGGGACATACGCCAGGGCAGGCTTCGTATTTAATTACCTCTGGTGAAGAAAGCTTATTAGCCACAGGCGATGTTTTCTTTAGCGATCCTCTCAATTTGGAAAATCCGGACTGGGAAGTTGCCTTTGATGGGGATCCTGAGCAGGGTGTAATCGCTCGTCGTAATCTGCTTGAAACGGTTACAGCAGAGCGCCGTCTGTTGTTGGTGCCCCATGTGCCCTTTCCAGGGCTGGGCCATGTGAGACCTCAGGCAGATGCCTATGGTTGGGAACCCATCGTCTGGCAGTTTACGGGTTAGAAAGATAAGTCAACCGACAAAATGAAAAGATAAACGCACTACGGATGTAATCAGGGGCCGGAGGATTCTGGCCCCTCGTTCTTTGCTGAAATCGTATTGGCAGCCGAGGATGATAGGCAACGTTATGCGACAAGTGTGACCATGATTGAAATTAAACATCCACGAGAGCAGGCACGTTTACGCCGCCTTGCCCTGGCTGCACAAGGTTTGTTACAGGCTCAGCCCTATGGCCGTGGTTTGGCGGGGGCCCGTAAAGCGATTAACCACCTGGGTTATGTACAGATCGACACTATATCGGTGGTAGAACGGGCACACCATCATGTTTTCTACTCTAGGGTGCCTAAGTTTAAACCTGCCATGACCGATCAAATGCTGCTCAATAGAGACATTTTTGAGTACTGGGCCCACGCAGCAGCTTTTCTTCCCATGGCCGATTTTCGTTTCTCCTTACCCTACAAACACGCCATTAAAAGCGGCCAAACCCATTGGTATAGAACCGTGATACAAAGCTTATGGATGAACTGTTGGCCCGCATCCGTTCAGATGGTCCAATACGCTCTCGAGATATCGAAACTAACACCACAAAACGTGCAGGCTGGTGGGATTGGAAGCCAGCTAAAAAAGCACTCGAACAGTTATATATGGAAGGCGACCTAATGGTCAGCTCCCGCGAAGGTTTCCAGAAAACATATGATCTGACCGAGCGAGTACTGCCATCCCACGTAAATTTACAAATGCCTAGCATAGAAGAATTTGCGGCGCATATTGTGGACCAACAGTTGCGCTGTCATGGGTTGGTTTCGCTCAAAGGGCTGACCTACCAGCGCCGCAATGCTGACCTACGCAAGGCTGTAAAAGCTTTAGTCAACGCAAGGTTGGCAGAGCGCACGTTAGAACAAGTACAGGTGAATAATGGCGAAGTGTTTTTATTGGAAACAGGTGCATTGGAACGCTCTCTTCCTCGGTTGAACAACCGCATGTTGATTCTCTCGCCATTTGACAATAGTGTCATTCAGCGAGAACGACTCAAAGCATTGTTTCAATACGATTACCGATTAGAGTGTTATGTGCCCGCAGCAAAACGTCAGTATGGCTACTTTTGCTTACCACTCCTTTACCGCGACGAATTTATTGGGCGGATGGATTGTAAAGCCCATCGAAAAAACAACCATTTAGAGGTTAAATCACTCCATTTTGAACACCATAATTTCGATGAAGATTTAGTCATTGCTGCATTTGTAGACGCCATCATACAATTCTGTCATTTTCAAAAATGTGACTCAGTGTCTTTGACTAAAGCCCACCCAAAACATCTAACTCAATACATAACAATGATGCTAGACCGGGTTATCCCCTAACTCAACAATCGCTAAGGAGCGGTCTTAGCAAAAACTATTGGCTAAGATTGAAAAGTGCTGCATGACGGCACAACTCTATGTTAGGCGACCTAAGGAAGGCTCAGATGATCAAAGGCAGTTGTCTGTGTGGAGCCATTGCTTACGAACTCAGCGAACGACCAGAGATTATGAACCTCTGTCATTGTGCGATGTGTCGAAAAATCTTGGGCTCGTCTTACGGCACATTTGCTCACATCGAAATTGGGAAGTTCCGCTGGATTTGCGGCGAAGAAAATGTTCAGCGTTATTAGTCATCGCCTAATCACATTCGTAACTTCTGTAAACACTGTGGCTCCAACGTTCCGAACGAAGACGATGATGAAGTGTGTATCCCAGCAGGCACACTCGATGACGATCCAGGTATAACACCTCGACTTCAGATATTCGAGGACTATAAGGCCCCTTGGCAAGTTATCGATACCCACATTGAGTCTTTCGCCAAATTCCCACCAGACGAGTGGGAGCCATAGCCAGGCGGCCCTGCCCTATCACCAGGCAATTGAAACCGTATAATAACTATATTGAAACAGATAATCGTTTGTTGCTTATTGCCTGGTGATGGCACTCGCAACGACGCTAATTAGAGTAAGAGGTTAAGTCATTATGGATTATGACACTAACAAAGTTGATGAC
>JBCDIX010000180.1:0-2853 GCA_038748405.1 Cyanobacteria bacterium P01_H01_bin.21
CCAGTGGCAGTGGCCGCAGAAAATACAGCGGTTACTGGCCGTGATGGAAAAAGAGGCGACTATGCCTCCTTACTATTATCCACTAGCAGAAATTGGTCGTCGAGGGCAGATGGATATTCCCGCTAGAGATCGATTGATTGAGGTGTTATGTCAGGGGGGCTATCGTGCTACACGGACTCATCTTGATGCTCAAGCTATCAAAACTAATGCGTCCCTAGCTAGCTGTATTGATGTATCTAAGACGCTCACGCCTTTTTGATTTAGTCATTTCTCTTCTACCTGTATTCCTTTTTGTTGGGTAAGGTATCTATTTCAAACCGATTTTAAGGTAGACAATGTTGAAGAAATGACAGATTTGTCTTATCCCAATGCCAACGCCTCAACTAAGGATCTACGTGAGTTAGAGCTTCTAAAATAAATAATCGGACAAAAGCGTAATCATGTATTCTCTCCTATGCCGTATTTGGATATTTTTCAAGATCCATAATAAAAGTCTGAACGACTCAACTCAACGGCGGCAGACAACAATCTAACGTAGCACTAGCAGCTTTCAAGCGTCTGCTTTATTTGAATTGTTTACGGTGATTGCCTGTTTTTGAAGACACCACAGCTACCAGCCTTCACAGTAAGAGTACTTTAAATACCATGAAGCAACTGCTTAAAGAACCAATTCAGCATCCCGAAAGTTTTCCAGTGACAGGAGATGGTGCAGTATATGCTTATTTAAGCCAAATTCTTCTGCTTCTTGTAACCCAATCAAGACCTCTATAATACAAACGCATCGCATGACTGGAATCAGCAGTGTAAAATCTGTTGACGGGACAGGACCACCAGCTGCTTGATAGGCTTGCAGAAATCTCACTGCCTTTTGGTAATTTAGCCGATGCTGCCCCTTGTCCTTGCTAAAATCCCAGGTCGCTCGACCCAGGGCATAGAATAGCCACTCAGCTTTACAGTCATCCCAGTCTACTACTGCACTGATCTGACCATCTTTGATCAAAATATTGTTACACCAGTAGTCACAATGAGTTGGGGCAAATAGTGGCGATCGCTGCGAATCTCGCAACGTAGCGACCCAATCTCGCAATCGCTCTCTTTCCTGAGCAATGAACGTCTGTTTAGCGAAAATCTGCTCAGCAAGGGCTCGATTATCTGGATCACTGACTGTTTCAAGGAATACTTCTGCCCGATGAAACAATAGATCTTCAACCTCATTCCATCGCCACCAATCATTATTCTCCCAATCTAGCTTACAGAACCGTCGCTTATTGGGTCTCGGGCTTAAATCTGGATACTCTAACCCAATCTGTTGCAACCGAGCGAGCATTCGAGCCGCAGCTAAGCACTCTGCTTCATTGTTATCGTCAAGCATTCGCCCTGGCATGAAGGGGAATAGGGTAATCAGCAAATCATGATGCTGAAGATAAGTCGAACCGTCATGGGTCACAATCGGGGCTGGGACTTCTGGAACCCGTCGGTTTATAAATTGCAGTAGCCGATGTTCGTAGGCAAGCGATGCTGCGGTATTAGTCGGATGACTGATGTGCAGGACAAAAGCACTTTTATCGCAATCTAGGCGAAAGACTTGGTTCCATTCTCCACCCGTTAAAGCAGCTGTATTCTGAATGCTCCCAACTGAATAGTGTCCTTCAATCACTGAGTAAAGCTCTGGCGAAATCATGCTGCCTACTTCCACATAAAACAACAGAATTCTAATGTTAGATGCAAACAAACAGGCTTGTCCCCAGCCAGAAGTAACGGCCTCACAGTGGAGCTGAGCGGCGGTCGGTATTTGATATCGCTACCTGAATTTCACACTCTGTCCGCTCCTGCGTGAGGTTATGTGGCAACCTCCCCCTGGCCTGGCCACATAACCCTCAGGATTATTTTAAGCTGAGATCACTTGCTTCAAGTATGAGCTTAGGGATTAAAAGCTCTCCTATGTATTAGGAGCTAAGTTGCCAATGATATTGCTATCTGGCAAATCGCGATAGCCAGGAAAACGATCCATATCACTCTGATAATACGTACAATACCTAAAGAAGTCGATCTCCCCTGGGTGCTAACATTAGGTTCTGAATAGAAGCGGGGAAGTTGCAACCAGTATGGCTGCTTTTCCCAAAACTGCTTTAGATCATCCCGCATTTTTTGTGAAGCTACTAGCCCTCCCAATCCAAGATTAGCTACACGCACTCCAGCAATGGGGATCATTACCAAAACTGAGTACTTTAGAATTGGATCTGTTGGTGATCGAATTGCTATAGAAAACGCAGTAAATAGAAATCCCTGAAAAGTGAGTAACCAGGTCATTCTTTTATGGGATAAATTGACTTCTCGCTCCATCTGAAGTGAGACAATTTCAAACATCTCCTTTGGCGTTAAATCATTAACCATTTGAGTATACTTATCTCGATTTATTGGTTTTGAGATTTTTGATATTCATGCTTTCGTTAAGCATCAGATGAGGCATAACCATTGATTAGACTGGCTTTTTCAGTTTATCTCTCTTTATCGGTATACTATGCTGCGGACTTGCAGTCTATCCACCCAAATTGGCCTACCATACTACGAGCTGCTAATTTAGTGCGTTCATATTAGATATATATGGAAAGTATCAGTATAGTTATCCTCCGAACATAGTTGAAACCGATAGACATAAACAAAACAATACAATACATATGTTCTATCCTGATGTCATGTGCATGGTGTGCAGAGTCCGTTGGCTGCGTAATCAACTGCAATATTTTTGGCTTGACGTGGCGAATGGGTTAGCGGTACTTTAATTCTCACGCCCTTCTGGGCATGACTACAAAGCTCAATATTTGGCACTGGCGGCAGGTGTTGGCACCACCC
>JBCDIX010000181.1:0-2751 GCA_038748405.1 Cyanobacteria bacterium P01_H01_bin.21
AGAGGTTAACCAACCCACATCCATAGAACAGCGCCATCTATGGCAATCTGGCCTAGGAGATCAAGCCGAGACTTGGCAAGGCACCATTAATGCTTTGGTTTCTCAGTTTAACCTGAGCCCCAGTGCTATCCACACCGTTTGCTTACAGGGTCAGGCCGCCAGCACTCTCTGGAACCTGTGCCGCATCCAAGCCCGACCCCGGCTGGATGAATTAGCCCAACGGATTGAAGCCCGTGCTACCTGGGATAGTTTGGTTTTACCAGAGAAAGAACAACATATCATTCAAGAGATTTCTGCCCATGTGGCCCAGCGATCGCGAGTCTATGAAGACTGGGGGTTTGGGGGTCGTAGCAGTCGGGGGCTGGGCATTAGCGCCCTATTTTCCGGTGCTAGCGGCACGGGTAAAACGACTGCCGCCGAAGTAATTTCGCGGGATCTTAATCTAGATCTTTATCGGATTGATCTCAGTGCTGTGGTGAGTAAATATATTGGTGAAACCGAGAAAAACCTGCGACATATTTTTGATGCGGCTGAAGGGGGCGGTGTGATTTTGTTGTTTGACGAAGCCGATGCTTTATTTGGGAAACGTAGCGATGTCAATGATTCAAAAGATCGCTATGCCAACATGGAAGTCAGCTATCTCTTACAGCGAATGGAGTCCTATCGTGGGTTGGCTATTTTGACCACAAACTTGAA
The DNA here is from genome assembly GCA_038748405.1 of Cyanobacteria bacterium P01_H01_bin.21. GTDB lineage: Bacteria > Cyanobacteriota > Cyanobacteriia > Phormidesmidales > Phormidesmidaceae > Leptothoe. Next base: position 697 of record JBCDIX010000181.1, read on the forward strand.
AAACTCAATGGATCAGGCTTTTTTACGTCGCCTACGCTTTGTGGTGCAGTTTCCCTTTCCTGATATCAAACAGCGTGCTGAAATTTGGCGGCGGGTATTTCCCACTCATACCCCTACAGAAGGGTTGGTCTATGAGCGTTTGGCCAAGTTGAGCATTGCCGGAGGTAATATTCGCAACATTGCCCTCAATGCAGCATTTATAGCAGCAGCAGCTAATGAACCTGTGATGATGAAACATCTTTTGCAGGCAGCTAAGCGAGAATATTTAAAGCTAGAGCGACCGTTGACGGATGCAGAAGTCAAGGGATGGCTGTAATCGTCAGCGTCAGGCTGGACGAGCCTGCCCATGTTAACCTGTGCCCGGAGTTAATCGTCTTTGCTACACTAAAGCAACCTAAGACACTCACGAAAAACTGCTAATGGCAAGGTTGACCATTGAAATACCTGACGATCTGATGGAGCAGTTGACACCTATTCAGGAACAGCTACCTGATTTACTACGGCAGTGTTTACATCCTTTAACACTGCCTGCTCAAGTTTATCGATATGTGCTCGATTTTTTGGCCAGTCAACCGACTCCGGAGCAAATTGCTAATTTTCGACCTACAGCAGACATGCAAACACGGATGCAGTATTTGCTCTTGAAAAACCAAGCAGGTAAATTATCTCCTCGTGAACAGCAGGAACTGGACGAATATGAGCGCATTGAGCATTTAATTATTATGGTAAAAGCGGGTAATTTGCCTCATTTAACAACATGAGTCGTATTTCTGAATCACTACGCCAGCAGGTTATCAGTCGGGCTCAAAATCGTTGTGAATATTGTCGAATTCCTTCTGGAGTAAGTTTTTATTCCCACGAAGTGGATCATGTGATTGCTTTGAAACATGGTGGACAGACTGCTGAATCAAATCTGGCCTATGCATGCTGGCGATGCAATCGATATAAAGGTAGTGATTTAGGATCGTTTGATCCAGATACTCAAGAGTTTTGTTTTTTGTTTAATCCGCGTACCCAAGTTTGGGAAAAGCATTTTTACGAAAGTCTTAGTAAAATTCTGGGATACTCTTCAGAAGGAAGAACAACCATAAAGCTGCTGAAATTCAACACTCCTGAGCGCGTACAGGAACGGCAAATTCTCAAGCAATAAAACAGCTTTGGCATAATTCCACTAGTAGGATTATGCCAAAGCTAACTGTGCTTCTTGAGAAGGTTTTCCTAATCGTTGACTGTTTGAGGCTATCTTCTGGGTAAACTTTCTAAAATTCGAGTTAAATTCCTGGAATTTCAGAAAGTTCACAGTCTAATTCTTCTACGGAAAAATTTGTCATTTCTCGCCATTCTTTAATGGTAAAGGAGAATCCTTTTTGGTTAGCCATTGCCACAAAAGACTCTGGGTTAGGGGCTGTGTTCAAGGTATCGCGTAGGCTTGGATCTGTTTGAGCTTCGCGATAAAGTTTGACAACCTGTTCTCTTGCCATAGTTTGCTCACTAATTAACGGGATCTAATCAACTAAAGTTCATCTGTATGCACCTTTTTACTCTAAATCTTTCACCTGGGGGAATCGCTAGAATTACGGAAGTTTTCTAATTTTGAAATCGCTAACATAACAAAAAAAGTTGACAACAACGTTAGGTAGTAAGCATATTGGTGACTAATCAAGAGGTTTTAGGACAGGGTTGGGGGTTTCCAATGCGGTTAACCCTGCAGGGTGGACTACAGCTCAGTAATATCTATCGAAATCTTGAAGAATCGATTGTCATCATTCTGAGTACTCGGCTTGGAGAGAGAGTGTATCGACCTGATTTTGGGTCTCGACTCCACGAGCTAGTCTTTGCATCCCTCAGCGATGACACATTGCTTTTGGCTCAGATTTATGCCCGTGAAGCGATTCAAAAGTGGGAGCCCAGGGTTACCGTCGAAGCCGTGACAGCGGTACCTACACCAGATGCTGCCAGCCTCAACATTACTGTCAACTACCGTATTCGGGAGAGTCACCATCGGCGTAGTTTGGTATATCCGTTTTATCTCACTCTCTCTGCTGAGTCGTAACC
>JBCDIX010000182.1:0-2473 GCA_038748405.1 Cyanobacteria bacterium P01_H01_bin.21
CAAAATGCTATGTATGAGCTCATGGGTGGAGCATAAACCCGACTTCACTAGATGTCAAAAAACAATATTCTACCCGCACTAGGCCCATCCCACCTGCACGATTACCCCTCCAGTTAGGGCAAACGCATACTCGGAATGGGAATATCAAGGGGTTTTGCGCATTAGGTCATCCCCATGTCTGCCCCCGATAAGCCTTTAAGTCCTCTGTTTGAGCACTTTAGAGACCTTGACGATCCACGTGTTGACTATCTAGTGGAGCATCGTCTTCTGGATATTATCGGTCTGACGATTTGTGCAGTGATTTGTGGAGCCGATAGTTGGGTCGACATTGAACTCTACGGAAACGCCAAAGAGGAGTGGTTGAGGAGCTTTTTAGACTTACCCAATGGGATTCCGTCTCACGATACGATTGCCCGCTTATTCGCAGCTTTGGACCCAGAACAGTTACAGACGTGCTTTCTCGATTGGGTCCGCTCAGTGGCGCAGTTGAGTGCAGGAGAAATTGTCGCGATTGATGGAAAAACACTTCGCCACTCCTACGATAGCGGTTCAGGCAAAGGAGCCATTCATATGGTTAGCGCCTGGGCGAGCCAAAATCGCTTGGTCTTAGGCCAGGTTAAGGTGGATACCAAATCGAATGAGATTACCGCCATTCCTAAGTTACTCAAGATGCTAGCGTTGCACGGTTGTATTGTCACCATTGATGCGATGGGGGCTCAAACGGCTATCGCCCAACAAATTATTGAGCAGGGAGGAGACTATGTTTTGAGTCTCAAAGGCAACCAAGGCAACATTCATGAGGATGTTGCTCAACTGTTTGACTGGACCCGTAAAATCGATTTCAAGGACGTCCCTCATGAGTTTTACCAAACGCTTGATAGCGGTCATGGTCGCATTGAAATCCGCCGACACTGGTTGCTTGAGGACGTCGCCCATCTGATTGATGCCGACCGATGGCCAGGCTTAAAACGCGTAGGGGTAGTGGAGGCTGAACGACGCGTCAACGCTCAGCCTCCTAGTCTCGAACAACGCTATTATTTGCTGAGTCTTGACGGCGGGATAGAACGCTTTGCCAATGCTGTTCGCAGTCATTGGGGAATTGAAAATCAAGTGCACTGGGTGCTCGATGTGGCCTTTAATGAAGATGCCTCGCGTATTCGTAAGGACCATGCACCCGAGAATTTAGCCCTGATTCGTCATATTGCTCTGAACCTCTTAAGGCAAGACATCTCAACCAAAGCTGGAACCAAAGCAAAACGTCTCAAAGCTGGATGGGATAACGATTATCTCTTAGGGATCTTGGCTAATTGAGTATGCGTTTGCCCTACCAATGCTTTCGAAGGTTCTGGTGGACAGGTCAATATTACGGCTGACGGTGTGTTTGGTATTGAAGTTCGGCCATTTCTAACTGACCTCAGCGACATTACCGCCAGCTCAGATCGCGGCGTCAGTGGTGTGGTGGCCCTCAATGCCCCCGACACCAGTTTTATCCAAAGCGATCTGACTGACCTGCCGGATAATCTTGTTAACCCAGAAGTCCTTGTGGCCAATAGCTGTGTTGCACGAAATCAAGAAGCAGGTGGCACCTTTGTGGTTACCGGTGCTGGCCTGGCTAACAGTGCTAACCAGCCTACGGCTTACAATACAGGCACTGTGCAAGTTCCAGATGTTGAAACAGGTCGCAGTTCTATCCTTGAACCTGTGGGCATTTACCACAGTGCCGATGGTCGCTTAGTGATGAGTCGTCCCTGCTCATAGACTATGGTTTCCTAAACAAAGGCAAAGACCTCATTACTCAAAGACAGATTTGATGGCGCATTAGTAATGGTGGCAATCAGTTCGGAACTGCCAGAGCCGCGATATAACACCTCCAGTCCTGCTCCAGTAGCGTTCAACCTATACTGACTGACACTACCGTGGAGAAGGATCAAATCTTCAGCCACATTTAGATCTGTTATCAGGGCATAGTCGCCATTCCCCCTGAGATTATTGTAGCCATCGTCATAGAAAACACCCTCCTCATCCCCTAGGAAAAACGCATCTGAACCGCTGCCGCCAGTCAGAATATCCACCTCTCCCTGGCCTCGATTCATGGGAATATCCACACCCACTAAAATGTCATTGCCGCCGCCGCCGGTAGCAATATCATTGCCGCTGCCACCTAAAATCAGGTCATTGCCCGATTCTCCATAGAGCTGATCGTCGGCGTATTCACCAAACAACTCATCATCGCCTGATCCGGCAAAGATTTGGTCTTCCCCTAGGCCACCCCGCAAGACATCATCACCAGCGGTGCCATTATTAATCAGGGTAAAGGCATTGTCCTGAATGATAGTTGTATCTGTATTGCGGCGAATAATATCCGAAAGTGTGGTGTCTTGAATGGCTGCAATTTCCGGATCAGAGGATGTATTTTCAAAATAAAAGCGATCGCCATCCCGCAGTCGCTGAAACTGATTTTGTAAAATAACCG
>JBCDIX010000183.1:0-2427 GCA_038748405.1 Cyanobacteria bacterium P01_H01_bin.21
AGTAAAAATGGATTGCCGTTACAGGTGAGCGTGGGGCAACAGGTTACAGTAAATAGTGCCACTGTTAGAACAGCGGATATCACTGCAAACAACGGTGTTATCCATGCAATCGATACGGTATTAATTCCACAGCGATAGGGTTAGCCATCAATTCAAAATAAGCACCGCAATCGCTCAGTTTAATACAAGAAGCCCCCACGAACGCTAAGGCTCATGGGGGCTTCGGTTTAAATATTGTGCACTGCCGCCCAATCGTAGCGGCTTAGTTGAGTAAAGTAAAGTGCAGCAGCACCCAAAACAACATACTGAGGGACTCTTCTAAGATAAACAAAACTGTTTAGAGTTGTTTTATATCAGGCGGACCTACTAAAAACAGGGCTCTCTAGTGCAAGTAAGAAGAACTATCAGTGATGTGTTTGGGTGCTGGCTTTGAACCTTCAGATGATTCTATCGAGATATCTATCGTTAGACCTCCTTGCGTAGCGGCTATGAGCTTTTCAACTCATGGGTACAGCATAGTCCTACAGAGTTTCAAAATCTCTCTTCTGATACAATTGGTAACGTTGTTATTTCTCACTGCTGTTGTTGCCTGACAGTGAGAAAACTCTATGGGGCGAGATGGTTAGAGGGTTTTCTGACGTCCCCCCATTTTTCTGTTAGGCCGATATTGAGCATTGAGATTACATAATATACACCCCTGCATTTTCTATCGGTGATTATCCCTCCCCCCTTGCATTGTTTCACCCCAAAGTCGGTGGTAACGTTCAGCGTTATGACACACCTTGTTGGTCACCGCAGCTGATCGACAGTATTAGGCAATGCATTTACCAATGAAAGTTTCTTTTTGGTCCTGGGGATTGCTGTTAACAGGGCAAGTTTTAATCGGTTGTGGGTCTGGCACGACCGAACCGACGGCAGACTCTGAACCGAATGCGGCGGTTGTCCAGACCGGCTCAGCAGAGCAGATTATGCTGGCGCTTGGCGGCGAAAGTGAAGAGGGTTACGAAGCCGGTCTGTTTTATCTTGATGAGGGCTGTTTAGCAGCCTTCAAAGCCGATATCGATAACTTTTTGGCTACAAGCTGGGTGCAGGCATAATCAGAACCAGTAATCTATCCATTCATCGGAAACGATTTGAGGAAACAGAATGGCACTCTATGACGTAATTGGGAAGACCTATGCTCAAACGAGAAAAACTGACTCGCGCATTGTTGAAAAGTTGTTAGAGATTTTGACACCCCCACAGGTTTCTGCTGTTGCAGATATTGGTGCTGGTACAGGCTCTTATGCACTTGCTCTAGCGGAGCGTGGGTATCGTGTTTTGGCGATTGAACCTTCAGCCACTATGAGAAATCAAGCGATTTCTCATCCCGCGATTGAATGGATCGATGGATATGCTGAGAGCTTGCCATTGTCCGACCAGGCAGTGGACGCAGCTATTATTATGCTTGCTTTTCACCATTTCTCAGATTATCGACAAGCATTGACCGAGATTCACAGAATTGTAGGTAATGGGCAAATGGTGTTCTTCACCTACGATCCAATGATGATTGCTCACTTTTGGTTGACCGAGTATTTTCCCTCGTTTGTTAAAGATGTTGAATCTACATTTTTGCCAATTCCCAAATTGGTACGGGAGCTTCAAACAATTTCAAATAGTATGGTGCATGTGGTTCCTTTTCCTTTGCCAAATGACTTGTCAGACTCATTTGCAGCAGTTGGTTGGGCACGACCAGAACTATACTTGGATAGTGGTATTCGTAGTGGTATCTCTTCGTTTAGTAAGATTGATGAGCATGAGCTAAATGGTGGCCTATCTCATTTAAACGAAGACTTAGCAAGCGGTAGATGGGATAGAAAATATGGGTACCTACGCCAGCAAAGACAATATGATGCTGGATATCGCTTTGTTCATTGCCCAGCCTTATAACGTTTGGGGTGGGGCAGATCGACCAATCTCGCTAAATGACGCTGGTACATGAGTTAGCAAGAAGACGATTTATCCTTTAGCAAAGCGGATATTTTCAGCTTTAGCTGCTTTCGAAGCAGGCTGGATCGGCGTGCAGTTTAACACGATATCGGATGTCAAAAGATGCCCTGCTGTTGCCAAGTCGTAGCCGTTATTTGAAATTAATCCGTTGATGTTCAAATTGAAACTGTTTAATAGACTGCCATTGCCTTTCTCAAGAGTGATCTGAAAATTAGCTTTAAACTCTTTAGAGTTCCAGCTATTCTTTGTGGCAAGGCAGAAAAACCATGATGTTTTCTCTCACCCACCCAACAGGCCAACAAGACTCAGCAGCGAAAATCTATGCTTGTACGCGAGTTCGAAATTTCCGACCAAAGCGACGTGCTCTGTTTGTGGGAGCAGTGTAATCTGACACGACCATGGAACGACCCCAAACTCGATCTACAGCGCAAGCTGAAA
>JBCDIX010000184.1:0-1815 GCA_038748405.1 Cyanobacteria bacterium P01_H01_bin.21
AGCGTTGCCTGCCTACATGGTGCCCACCCAGTTTGTGGCATTGGAGCATTTGCCCCTATCGAGCAATGGCAAAGTTGACCGGGCGGCACTACCCTCACCGGAGATAGCTGAAAATATTCGGACACAGGTCTTACCGCAGACAGACAAAGAAGAGATTTTATTAGATATCTGGCAACAGATTTTAAGCAGTCAGGCCATTGGCACCCAGGACAACTTTTTTGAGCTAGGGGGAGATTCAATCTCAGCGATGCAGATTGTATCTAAGGCCCAGCAGCAGGGACTATCGCTGACGCCAACTCAGCTATTTGAGCATCAGACCATTGCCACCCAGGCTGCTGTTGCAACTCAAAGTACTATTTCACTATCCCCAGCACCTGCAGTGGGTGAAGCACCTTTGGCACCAATCCAATGGGACTTCTTTAACCAGGCACTACCGACACCTCACCACTACAATCAGTCCGTTATGGTGGTGGTTCAACCTGAGGTCGCTGTTGAACCTTTACAAACTGCATTACAGCTGCTGGCCAAGCACCACGATGCTTTTCGACTGAGGTTTAAAAAAGAGTCAGATCAATCTCCATGGCAGCAGTATTATGGTCCTGCTGTAGAGATTCCATTCGATGTTATTGAGATAACGGACAAGCATCATTTAAACGAGACTGTTTCTAAACTTCAGGGTAGCCTTAACATCACCACAGGCCCGGTATTTAGAGCGGCTCTGCTGCACTTGCAAACAGGTGGCAGTCGATTATTTCTAGCGGCCCATCATCTGATTGTTGATGGGGTGTCCTGGCGTATTCTTTTAACAGATTTACTCACGGCTTACTCCCAGCTAGAAGACCAACAGATACCTACCTTACCGCAGAAAACTACGGCCTTTGGTCATTGGTCTCACCATCTTCGAACTCGGTCATTTAAATCTGAACTTTTCTATTGGTCCAAGGTTTGTGAGCCGGTCTCGCCTCTACCAGTGGATAAGCGTGACGGCTGTAATACCGTTGCACAGCAGAGAGAAGTTTCCATTGGCTTAGATGCACACCAGACAGCGTTGCTAAAATCACTAAAACAGTCCGTTGACATACTGCTAGTCACAGCCCTAGCCCAAACCTTAAGACAGTGGAGCCGTAATAAAACCCTGGTTTTTGACATGGAAGATCACGGCCGCCATAGCTGGAGTGAGGGTATTGACCTGTCGCGCACCGTTGGCTGGTTTACTGCTCTTTTTCCCGTTAGGCTATCGTTGCCGCTGGGGTCTCTAGATGAACAAATTAGCCATGTGCAGAATACCATGGCTCAGGTTCCTAGCCATGGTGTGGGCTACGGAGTATTGCGGGCAGGCTCGGCCCCAGAGCCCACACTGAACTCTCCTGCCCAAATTAGTTTTAACTACCTTGGCCGGTTGACTATTGAAGAGACCCAGGGCTTAATTCAAGGCTTAGCACCGGAGTCAGTAACGGCCATGCGCCATCCGGAGACACCGTGCCGTTATCCCATGGAAATGGTGGCATTTGTTCAGCCAAATAAAGCAAGAGGAGAGGAGCTAAAACTCTCTTGGCGCTATGGCCAGCAATGCTACCACAGCAGTACCTTAGAACAGCTTTCCCAACGATACTTAGCTAATCTCAGGTCGCTGATTGCCCACTGTCATAGCAGCGGTAATTCTCGCCAGCCTGCAGCAAGCCTTACGACAGCCCGTGTGGACTCGCAACAGCTAAGCCAGCTGATGGATAAGCTGGCTGCAAAGGGGAGGACGTAGCTATGGATGTTGTGGATATTTACGAACTCTCTCCCACCCAGCAGGGCATGCTGTTCCAT
>JBCDIX010000185.1:0-1742 GCA_038748405.1 Cyanobacteria bacterium P01_H01_bin.21
AACGGTTGTTATCTGTACGTACAATGGGGCTTCATGTCTACCTGATGTTTTTGATCGATTAGCCTCTCAGGTGTTTGAGGCTTCGGTAACTTGGGACATAATTGTTGTAGATAACAATAGCTGGGATCAGACGGCTCAGGTTGTCCGAGGCTACCAGGCCTTACCCGCTTTTGCGAATAAACTGCACTATGAGTTCGAGCCAAAACAGGGATTGGCGTTTGCTCGTCGTTGTGGCGTCCGAGCAGCGCAGGGTGGGCTACTAGCCTTCTTAGATGATGACAACTTGCCTAGTTTATCGTGGGTGCAGGCGGTATACGATTTTGGTCAGCAGCATCCCGAGGCTGGGGCCTACGGTAGTCAAATTGTCGGAGCCTATGAGGTGGAGCCTCCCCAAGACTTTGAGCGAATTGCTTGTTTTTTGGCGGTGATTGATCGGGGACATCAACCCTTTCGTTATGACTTACTTGACCGCTGGCTGTTTCCGGCCGGGGCTGGGCTGGTGGTGCGAAAACAGGTTTGGCAGGATCATGTATCTGAAAAACCCCGTTTATCAGGTGTTTTAGCTAAAGATTTGATGAGTAAAGGGGAGGATATTGAAACGCTCTCTTATATAAGAAAAGCAGGCTGGCAAGTTTGGCATAATCCACAGATGCAGATTGAGCATGCGATTGGCAAAGAGCGTATGACCGCTGGCTATTTACTCAATCTCTTTCGAGGGGTGGGTCTTAGCCGATATCACACGCGGATGGTGCGGTTTCAACGATGGCAAAGACCGTTTGCGATCGCAGCCTATGGTCTCAACGATCTGCGCCGCTGGCTACTCTACTATCTAACACAGTATTCAAAAACGCCTTCGCTCGTTGTTCAGTGTGAACTAACCCTGCTGTATTACAGTCTGCTTTCACCTGTCTATATACTTTTCCAGGCGTTAGCGAAGGTCGTTACCCATCATCGCGACTGGTCTTTGGGGGTTGTTCGGGTTGATTCTTCTTGAGGTAGTTAGGCGGATTGAATGTTCGCCATTACAAAAATCAGGGGACGCATATTTTCATCATTCGGCTTAGTAACACCACACTAAAAAAGGATTTAACTTCATGCTTCTGACGTCATCCATTTCAGCGCAGTCGACCCTTAACTATTCAGATAATAAAACTCTGGTCATTCTAGATGCCGGTGTGGATTATTTGCCGCTACTAGCGACAGATCTATCCTCTGCAGATTTGCTGGTTCTAGATCCCCAGAGCGATGGTCTTGCCCAAATCACCGCTGCGTTAACGGCACGTCAATCAGTTTCAAGTCTGCATATTGTTTCCCACGGTTCCCCAGGTTGTTTAAATCTAGGCAACACTCAGCTTAGCTTCGAGAGTCTCAGTCGTGATGCGAGCCAGCTCAAGAAATGGGCTGACGTGCTTAAGGGCGGTGATATTTTAATTTACGGTTGTCAGGTTGCCCAGGGAGTCAAGGGCTATCTCTTTTTGCAGCAACTACACCAGTTTACGGGGGCAAATATTGCCGCTTCTGAACAACGGGTCGGTCGTGTCGATAGTCAGCAAAACTGGCACCTTGAGACTCAGATTGGCCAGATTCAGACGCCGCTGATTTTCTCTGAGCAGCTGCAGGCGACCTATCCTGGCAATTTTGAGACGGTCAACTTTAGCATTAGCACCGATACTCTGATTGAAAGCGAGGGCACACCCTTTAGCTTTAATTTCAGCGTCGATGGTCCGATTCCAGCCGGTGGT